>NZ_CP082966.1:1165000-1785000 GCF_019968605.1 Polaribacter litorisediminis | reverse complement strand
CATGTCATATTGAGCATTTCGCTCTTTTGGCAGAATTCCAAAAATATCATCCTCTTTCTCTTTGGGAGGAAAAGATTCGGTTTTACTAAAACCAGCTTTGTCATAATCGCCGATTTTATCAACAATAAATTTTATTTTATCAAGAGCATCTTTATCATCTTTGGCTTTGTAATCTGTAACCCCAGAAATTTCGCAATGTGTCGTGGCGCCTCCTAAAGTTTCATTGTCAATAGATTCGCCAATAGCAGCTTTTACAAGGTAACTTCCAGCAAGAAAAATACTAGCAGTTTTATCTACAATTAAAGCCTCGTCGCTCATAATTGGTAAGTAAGCACCACCCGCAACACAACTTCCCATAACAGCAGAAATTTGTGTAATTCCCATGCTACTCATTACAGCATTGTTTCTAAAAATACGTCCAAAATGTTCTTTGTCAGGAAAAATTTCATCTTGCATAGGTAGATAAACTCCAGCAGAATCTACTAAGTAAATAATTGGCAATCTATTTTCTATGGATATTTCTTGTGCCCGTAAATTCTTTTTTCCGGTAATAGGGAACCAGGCGCCTGCTTTTACAGTAGCGTCATTGGCAACTACAATACACTGCTTACCTTTAATGTATCCTATTTTAACAACAACACCTCCAGAAGGACAGCCGCCATGTTCGGCGTACATATCTTGACCTGCAAAAGCACCGATTTCAATCGATTTAGCTTTGCTATCTAATAAATAATCAACTCTTTCTCGAGCAGTCATTTTTCCTTTTTCGTGATGTTTGTCTATTCTTTTTTGACCACCGCCTAATTTTACTTTGGCAAAACGTCTTTTTAAATCAGACACTAAAAGTTTGTTGTAATCTTCGTTTTTATTGAAGTTGATATCCATAAAAAATTTTTGTTAGTATAGGCTAAAATAAGAAAATTTTAATTGTAAGAATTAATAATATTGTCAACTGTTTCGGCAATTTCTTTATGTTCGTTTTCTTTTTCTAAACGGATGGGTGCTGCAATTCTTTCTGCGCAATTTTTTACCCCACAAGTCTCACAAGTTACGCCAACAATATTTTTCTGAAAAGTGTTTTCATTTAAAAACTTAAGTTTCTTTTTTAAATGAGGTGAAAGCAACATTCCGACGGTTACACTTCTGTTGATGTCTTTTTTAAAAGGATCTGGTGTTGCAGAAGAAAGCACCAAATATTCGTTTTTTTGATTTTCATAGGACGAAATTTGAATGCCAAAAGTGGCTCTTTCTTTTGATGAGTTTTCTAAATCTTGAATCATTTTAATAGCGACCCAGCGTCTGCAGTAATGTTCATTATTTCTATTGGCATGCGGAGCTTGTTGCTGTGTAATGTGTAGTTCTTTACTTAATTTGTATTCCGATTGATGCTCTTTGTGCGTAAAGCGCAGGAAAAATAAGTTTTTGATTTTGAAAAACTTGGGCAAAATATTAGTTAAACGCTGATAAAAAGTTTCTTGAGAACAATTAAAATGATTAATTATTTGATGTAATTTTAAAGGTTTCCACTCTTTAAGTTCAAAGAAATTTGTGAGTTTTTCTGTTAGAATTTCTCTAGGAATAATTAAAGCACCAGCGAAATAAGAAGCTGTAAAATTATTTAAAACCTGGTCAAAATTCTCAAATTTAATCCAAGGAAAGGTGTAAAGTCTATCTTTAATTTTTAGATGATTATACGCCAATTCTTTAGCGAAAATAAATGTTTTTTGTGCTTCAGAAATATTTCTGTCTATTAAAAGTATTTTCTTTTTTTGGATATAAATATTCCTTAAAACAGTTAAATTATCATATTTAGAAAGTTCATGATCATTAATAGTATAGCCAAATTCTTCGATTAAAATTTCTTCTAAATCAACAGATTTTATTCTTTTTGATAAGTCTATATGATACGAATTAGCAAATTTCTCAACAGCGATTTCAATGTCTTCAAAATAATTATTATGCGCTTCTTGGTAAGAGCGCAAAGACGCTAAAAAGAAACTTTCTCTTGTTAAGTTGTAGTTTTGAGCAATCTTTATAATGGTGCTTATAAATGCATTTACTTTTGCAGGGGCATTTGCAATAATATCAATTAAGTTGTTTTCTTTAATACCAAAGAGCTCTAACGGAATTTCTTTTAAAATTTTAGATTGTAAAATTTCGCCAATTGGCGCAAGATTTTTATCCAATTTTAAGGAGACAAAATGGTCATAAGGAACTTCTAAGCTTTCAGAAAGCAATAAGATTTTATCAGTTTTAGGGTATTTTTTTCCCTTTTCAATTTCATTTAAATAAGACTTAGAAAGCCCAGATAATTTTGCCAAACCAAAAAGAGAAAGATTCTTCTCTGTCCTAATTTGTTTCAGTTTTAAACCAAAGATTAATCGAATGTATTCGTCTTCTATTATCATAAAATCAAAGATATGAATAAATAGCGAATGAATTAAAATAAAGTTTTTTTACAATTTAGCGAACGTTCGCTTGTGGAGTTTAAAAATATTTTATACTATTGCAGTGTAGAAATTAAAAAAATCTAATTATGGAGGAAAATATTAGTACAAAAGAAATCAGTTTTAAAGGTTTTAAAATTGATGATTATCAAGATGTTTTAACAAATGAAGCTCAATTATTTTTGTTAGAACTACACGAAAAATTTAATGAAAGAAGACTCAAGTTACTCGAAGAAAGAGAGGTTGAGCAGGCTTATTTTGATGCAGGAAACTATCCTTCTTTTCCAGAAGAAACCAAAAATATTAGAGAATCTGAATGGGTTTGTGCGCCGTTACCAGAAGATTTATTAAACCGAAGAGTAGAAATTACAGGGCCTGTAGATCGTAAAATGGTGATTAATGCTTTGAATTCTGGCGCCAAAACTTTTATGGCAGATTTTGAAGATAGTAATTCGCCCAACATCCATAATAATTTACAGGGTCAAATTAATTTAAGGGATGCCATCAACAAAACTATTTCATTCTACAATGAGAAAAAAGACAAGACGTATCAATTAAACAAAGAAACTGCAACTTTATTGGTGAGGCCAAGAGGATGGCATTTAAATGAAAAACATTTTTTGATTCATGGTGAGCAAATGTCTGGTTCTTTGGTAGATTTCGGATTGTATTTTTTTCATAATATAAAAGCGTTACAAGCCCAAAATTCGGCAACTTATTTTTATTTACCAAAATTAGAACACTATTTAGAAGCAAGATTGTGGAATGATGTTTTTGTATTTGCGCAAAATTATTTAAATATTCCGCAAAATACCATTAAGGCAACAGTTTTAATAGAAACAATTACCGCAAGCTTTCAATTAGATGAAATTATTTATGAGTTAAGAAATCACATGGCTGGTTTAAACTGTGGCCGTTGGGATTATATTTTTTCTTACATCAAAAAGTTTAGAAATCATAAAAATTTTATGGTACCTAATAGAGATCAAGTAACCATGAAAACACCTTTTATGAAAGCATATTCTTTAAGCGTTATTCAAAAGTGCCATAAAAGAAATGTCCATGCAATGGGTGGAATGGCAGCACAAATTCCGATTAAAAATGATGAAATTGCTAATAATATTGCTTTTGCAAAAGTACGAGCAGATAAAGAGCAAGAAGTAAAAAACGGTCATGACGGCACTTGGGTAGCACATCCAGATTTGGTTGCGGTGGCAATGAATGTTTTTAATGAACATATGGTGACAAAAAATCAAATTCATGTAAAAAGAAATGATGTACATGTAAGTGTTGAGGATTTGGTTGAGTTGCCAAAAGGAACCATTACAGAAGATGGAGTTCGTAAAAATATTAACGTAGGTATTTTGTATCTGGAAAGTTGGTTGCGAGGAAATGGAGCCGCCGCAATTTATAATTTAATGGAAGATGCTGCAACAGCAGAAATCTCTAGAACACAAGTTTGGCTTTGGTTACACAATAAGGTTCAATTAGAGGATGGACGTTTTTTTGGAGAAGAAATGTATCAACAATTAAAAAAAGAAGAATTGATAAAAATTAAAAAATTAGTTGGCGAACATCATTTTTCCAAAGGAAAATTTGAATTAGCAATTACTTTATTTGATGAATTAGTGCTATCAAAAGAGTATCAAGAATTTTTAACATTATCAGCCTATAATTACATTTAAAAACAAAAATGTCTCGCTACTACGGCAATAGCATGCGAGACTAAATTATCAAAATCAAGAAAATTTTAACAATTAAAACACGAAATTATGAAAAATTTAGCGAAAAGCAACTACAGCTCGGCTTTAGAAACCGTAAGAAATCTAAAAGAAAAATATGGCACTTCTTGGAATGCAATCAGCGCAGAAAATTCAGCCAGAATGATGGCCCAAAATCGTTTTAAAACAGGTTTAGATATTGCGAAATATACAGCTGCTATTATGAGAAAAGATATGGCCGCGTATGATCTTGATGCTTCAAATTATACTCAATCTTTAGGTTGCTGGCATGGGTTTGTTGCGCAACAAAAAATGATTGCTGTAAAGAAGCATCACAAAACGACTAGCAAAAGTTATCTTTATCTTTCAGGATGGATGGTGGCAGCATTGCGCTCAGAATTTGGACCTTTACCAGATCAATCGATGCATGAAAAAACTGCGGTTCCTTCTTTGATAAGTGAAATTTATGATTTTCTTCGTCAGGCAGATGCTATTGAATTAAATGATTTGTTTAAAAGATTAGAGAACGGGGAAGATGTACAAGATGAGATAGATAATTTTGAAACGCACATTGTGCCGATTATTGCTGATATTGATGCTGGCTTTGGGAATGAGGAAGCAACCTATTTGTTAACAAAGAAAATGATAGAAGCAGGCGCTTGTGCAATTCAAATTGAAAACCAAGTTTCTGATGCAAAGCAATGTGGGCATCAAGATGGAAAAGTAACAGTGCCGCACGAAGATTTTATTGCGAAATTAAATGCTATTCGATATGCATTTTTAGAATTAGGCGTGGATGAAGGTATTATTGTTGCTAGAACCGATTCTGAAGGAGCTGGTTTAACGCAAAAATTACCGGTAAGTTTAAAGCCAGGAGATTTAGCTTCTCAATATTTAGCATTTGTAGATGCAGAAGAAATTACCTTAAAAGAAGCCAACGAGGATGATGTTTTATTAAAAAGAGACGGAAAATTATTACGACCATTAAGATTGCCAAACGGATTGTATAAATTTAAAGAGGGTTCAAACATCGATAGAGTTGTGTTAGATTGTATTACAAGTCTGCAAAATGGTGCAGATTTATTGTGGATAGAAACTCCGACTCCAAATGTTCAGCAAATTGCACACATGGTAAACAGAGTTAAAAAAGTAGTGCCCAATGCAAAGTTGGTGTACAACAATTCTCCTTCTTTCAATTGGACGTTAAATTTTAGAAATCAGGTGTACGATGAAATGATTGCAGAAGGAGAAAATATGACAGCCTATGATCGAAATAATTTGATGGATGAAATGTATGATACTTCTGAATTAAGTTATCGAGCGGATAAAAAGATTAAAACTTTTCAAAAAGATGGAGCCAGAGAAGCGGGTATTTTTCATCATTTAATTACGTTGCCAACTTATCATACAACAGCTTTGCATATGGATGAGCTTACTGAAGGTTATTTTGGTGAAGAAGGAATGTTAGCCTATGTAAAAGGTGTTCAACGGCAAGAAATTAGAAAAGGAGTTTCCTGTGTAAAACATCAAAGAATGGCGGGTTCTGATTTAGGGGATGCTCATAAAACATTTTTTGCAGGTGATAAAGCATTGAAAGCAAGCGGAACAAATAATACTTCAAATCAGTTTGAAACTTCTAAAACAGCTAAAAAAATTGTAGTTAATATAGGGATAGTGGCCTAATGCAGTTATTGGATTTATGATAAAACCTCTTTGAATATTTCAAAGAGGTTTTGCTTTTTTTATTTTCTTAACAATGAGAAATTACCTTTTTTATTGATGGGTTGTTTTGTAAGATCGGCTGGAACGAGTGTCGCGTTAAACCAATAATCATCTGAAGGAAGTAGCTTACCTTGATACAGTCCATTCCATCCCTGACTGTCAATCGGAATTTGTGCTACTAATTTTCCGAACCTATTAAATATGTTGATGCTTGCATTGGGGTAAAACGTTTTGTTAGCACCTTTTATCACCCAAAAATCATTTTGGCCATCGCCGTTTGGAGTAAAGAATTTTGGAAACTGAATTACAGAAACCAACAAAGTAGTATCTGGCGTGCAGCCATTTTTATCATTGACAATAATTTGATAAATACCACCTTCTAAGTTCTCAAAAAGAGGTTCATCTTGAAAACCTATAAAAGGAATTCTTTGGTCATTGTCGGTATTTAGGATAGCGAATTGGTAATCTCCTAAGCCTAAATTATTAGTTATGGTATCCATAGAAATTGATAAATTACCATCATTGCTTAAATTATTTCCTTCATCAATAATGGTTACAAAACTGCTGTCTAAAATTGCTGGGTCCGATTCATTTACAGTAATAAACTCAGTTCTCTTACAGAAAGTTCCGTTTGTTGTAGTTGCTGTTACTTGGTAGATTCCTCCCGTTGTAATATCAATATTGTCAACAGAAGTTGTGTTTAAAGAGTTCCCTTTTTCGTCTTTCCAAATGTATGTATACACATCTCTTGGACTTTCTACAACAAGGTTTAAAGGTGTATCCTTTAAACAAATAATTTGAGGAGTGGTGATTGTAAAATCTGGCAACGGATTTACAATTACATTAAAAGTGGCTTCATCATTGAAGCATAAAGTATTTTTATTTTCAATGCGCACATAGATCGTTTCTGTAAGGTTTGTGTTTTCATAAGGCGATGCTATGGGGTTATTTCCATTCGTAGCCTCCGCTTGCGAAGCATGAAAAGTTACAGTAAAATTATCAGGGTTTTGCGTGTTTCCTAATATTTCAGGAATTTTACTATTTAAATCAATGTTTTGCACAATTCCGTTGGCATCGTCACCGTCATTATTGTTGTCACATTCCTGAAGGTCAGTAATGATTTCGAAAGAAGGTTCAGGATTTACAATAATGGTTAAAGTAGCCTGATAAAAAAGACATCCGGTAGCATTGTTTATAATTCTGACAAATAAATTTTCCTCACTTATGCTCGTTATTGGATTAAATATTATTCTGTCAGGGTCTGAATCATAGTTAGTTTTGTCAATTCCGGGAGAAGTTAAGTCTTCTAAATCTAATTGATTTTTGTGGTACGTAATTGTAAAATCATTAGGATTTCTGCTCCCTAAAATATCTAAATCTCTGATAGAAACATCTATGTTTTGAGCGAATCCATTTCTAGCATTACCATCATTTGAGCCAGTATCACAAACTGCTAAAACCGGAATTTCATCATCAATAATTGGCAAAGGATTAATGATTACCTCAAAACTTGCGTGTGCATTCGCGCAACCTGTTATTGTACTTTGAAGACGCACAAAAATGGTCTGTGTTGCAATGTCTCCTTCGGAAAATCCAGCAGGAATATCGTTTGTAAATTCATTTGGATTGCTTATAAAATCTGGATTCGTTATATCTCCAGCAAGAGCCGCATTTACGGATTTGTAAAAAGTGACTTCAAAATTTTCTTTATTTTGATTGGTGCCAAGAAAGAGTTCATCAATCTTTTGAGTTAAATCAATATTTGTATTGCTTCCATTTAAGTAATTTCCGTCACCATCACCCGTATCACATGCTATTATAGGAAAAATTGGAGTGGAATTAACCCTTGGAACGGCATTAATTTGTACATTAAATTCACCTAAACCTTGACAATTGTTATTGATATTACTTAGAATTTTATAATAGATTGGGAACTGAATTCCCTCGGGAATCGTTGTAACATCAATTTTATCAATGTTGTTTCTATAATTTGAGATATCAATTTCATTTAAAGAGTTTGTTCTGTCTTGTTCGTTTTCATAGAAAAAAATGGTTGTATTTTCTGAATCTGGTATATTTTCTTTGATGTCGATTTCTATTTGTTCTTTATTTAAGCGAAAATTGGTAGTAAAGTCTGTGTCATCATTAGCGGTAGTATTATTCCCGTTTACATCTAAAAAATCATCACATTCAGGAAGTTGAAGATCATTAAAAGCGTTATTTACAGTTGTACCAACATTAAGTTTTAACTCAATTAAACCTTTAGAGCACCCAAATTCAGAAATAACTTTTACAAATACAGATTGAGGTGAAGGTGTATTTACTTGAACAGGGTATGAAGTCGGATTAGCAATTAGATTGAAGCCATTTGCATCTGCATAATACTCGAAATTTTCATTTTCATAGTTATTAGAAATATTAATTTCAGCTACTGTTAAATTAACGGTAGGGTTTGTGTTGTCTTCGCTGATACATTGATCAATTTCAGGATTTGCTTTCAGAATAGGCAAAGCATCTACAACTAACTCTAAAGTAACACCAGCATCATAACAGTCTGTATTGTCTTTGTTTTCTATTCTAACATATAAGGTTTTAGTGTTTGTTACCGTGTAATTTTCATTCTTATTAATGATGGTTAATGCATCATTAGTTTCCGCACCATTTTGGGTTGTGTGGTAACTAATATTGTACTGTGTTGTGTCTAAAGAACCATAAATTTCATTGTCTTTATCACTTAAAATAAAGGTATTTACAATGCCATCTGTATCGCTTCCACTTTCTAAATTATCACAAATTCTGTAAGGTTCAGGTTGGGTAGGAATGGGTAGGTCGGTTACCGCTAAAATAAATTCGGTAATTTCAAAACAAGCATTGGGAGCATTTTTGTTTTGCACTCTTGCATAAATAGTTTGTGAGCTAAAAGCAGTTGGATTTGTGTATGGATTAGGTAATGGGTTAGCACCAGAGTCTGCGTCTGCCGGGTTTAGATAATATAAAACCTCAAATATAGCAGGATCTAAACCGTTTAAAATTTCATCTGTTTTCGCTGCTTGTAAATCAAATGTATTAAAACCATCTCTGTCCGTGTCACAGAAAAAAATATCTGATGGCTTGTTGGCAACTGCAGCTTCGAAAATTTCGATATTGAAATCTCCATTAAATTGGGTCACATTTCCACATGCATCGGTTAACTCAATTTTAAGTGCATATGTACCTGAATTAATTTTTTGTAAATTGGATAAAACTAACTCAGGGTCTGTACTTATGACGTTTGTTGCTGCGCCGTTATCAAAAGTCCATTCGTAAGTTATATTAGTACCTGTTACGGTTTCAGGAATAATTGTTTTATCATCCCCTACACAAAACTGTAAGTCTTCGTTATTGATAACATTACCTGTTTCAGAGTCTATAATTTCGATAGGTAAAAGCAATGAGGAAATAAAAGGAGGCAGACCCTGCGTAGGGTTTACATTTCCTTTACCCACGAGCACAGATTGATGCGAATAATCGCAAGCGGCTCCTAATTCTTCAGGTCTATTAATGACGCTAATACTATTAGTGGTATTGTTTCCGATATTTCCGAAGGAACCTGTCCCTCCATCAGAAGACCAGTATATTTTACCATTAGGGCCTAATTGTAAAGCACTTCTTGTATTTCTATAGTTAAAAACTAAAAATCTAGAACTATTAATAGCCGTCATGGTGGGTTGTGACAGATCAAATTGATACAAGTTTTCTTCAGTGTTTTGCTGAAAACCTCCCGTAGAAATATATAATCTATTGCTAGAAGGAGAGAACTCTGCTCCATAAGCATTGCCATCAAAAATAAGGCTATTTGCTAAGGTTGAATTATTAAAATTGGTAACTTCTCCCGTTTCATTATTAAAATCGAATAAAAAAGTACCACTCGACATATTAGCAGATACTAATTTTGTACCATCAGGTGATACCTTTAAATACCCTCTAGGGTCGTTTGATGCATTAAAGCCATTAATAGTACTAATTATTGGATTGGTGATATCAACCCCAGACTGATCAACTTTATAAGCATAAAACCTATTTTCAAGTGCAGAAATTACCCAAAAAGTATTGCATTGTTCTCCTTTTACAGCCGTAACTTTTTCTGACCAACGTGGATGATTTAGGCCATCTCCTAAAACAATTGGACCATCTACAATATCTCCTAAACCTCCTTCTTCGGCCATGTCCAAAGTGTAGTACCAAAAACCAGCATTACCACTAGATTGAGCACCGACCGTAAAAATGTAATAAATATTTGGATTTCCTGGGGCTGGTACTGTTAACGCAGACTGAGAACTTGAAGCATCACCTTGTAAACCAGTGCCTTTAGGCATCGCTTGGTTATTTTTATTCCAAATTGTTAAATTTCTAGTTTCTGTTGTAGGAGCACCTATATAAAATAGTAAATTGCCCTGAGAGTCAGAAAAAGAAGAGCAGCCTTCTGTAGTGTTTAATTGACTACCCGATACAAGTTCTGGTTCTCCAGAAGTGAAATCTAAAGCCGCATTATTACCAAAATACCAAAAATTAGCTTCCTTTTGAGAGTATGAATATAATGTAAAAAAAAGAATTAAAACGGGTAATAATTTTTTCATTTAGGAGTATTTGAATAAGTTTTGTCAAATATATTTAAAAAGTATGAATAGTATATTTTTTTAACAACCAATATAAAATGGATTAAGAGCGAGTAAAGTACCTATTTTATGCAGAAAAATTAAGATTTCTAAATATTTGAAAACGGCGGAATTACGGCTCTAAAATTACTGATTTTCAACATCAAAAATATTATTTTTGATGTATGATTTATAAAACCTGATAATATATTTATATTTCAAATACTATCTTTGAGATAAAAAAGAGAGGCATAGAATTAAGAAACAAGAAAAAGTTTGAAAAATGAAAAATAAAGAGAAAATTAGTAATGTATCTTATAAAGTAATTTCAAATTTTTGGGCTAAATTAGAACAAGTAAGTTTCGATTTTAGTTTTAAAAATGGAAAAATAAAACGGTTAACCCATGAGGTTTATGGAAAAGGCGATGGTGTTGCTGTTTTACTTTATAATCAAGAAACGAAAAAAGTGCTTTTATCGAAGCAGTTTAGAATACCGATATATGTTGCAGGTGTAAACAACGGATTTTCAGTTGAAGTCTGTGGAGGTGCGATTGATCAAAATGAATCACCAGAAGCAACAGTAATAAGAGAAACAAAAGAGGAAATAGGATATACAATTTCTGAATTAAAAAAAGTGAGTACCGTTTTTTTATCCCCTGGATTAATGAAGGAACAAACTCATTTATTTATAGCCTCCTATAATGAGGACAGTAAAATTGACAATGGGGGAGGCTTGGCATCAGAAAATGAAGAAATAGAAGTGTTAGAAATACGCTTTGAAGATGCTTTAAAAATGATTGAAACAGCACATATAATTGATGTAAGAACAATAATGTTGTTGCAATATTTACAAATTCATGGAGTATTCAAGGAATGATGTATTTTAATTTCAAAAAGGAGAAAGGATATAATTCGTGAGTTGAGGTCAAAAAAATAAATAGATATGATTAAAAATTATTGGAAAAAAGGAGCAAAGCAAAAAAAGAGAGTTCTCTTTTTTAGTTTCATTATAGTGGGGTTATTATTCTTTTTACGAGATAACTATCAGCCTGCCTTATTATTTTTTAGAAAATATATTTTTATCATTGTACTCTGTTTTACAATTCTTTTTTTAGGTCTTCGAAGTTTTATAAAGTCTGCGGGTATTGCAAGAAAAATAGGGTCGCTATTGCTTAGCGTATTTTTTTATGGAGCACTTTATTTTAGTGTTTTTCATTATGATCTGTACAATTACATGAAAACATACAATGTATTCAATAATTTAAATCGCTATGAAATTGTAGAATTGCCTTTAACTCAAAATGAAAGAATTCAACCTCTAAGAAATATATTTTCAATGGCAAATGAGTCGGTGGGCGAAACCAAAGATATTTCTTTGCCTCATTTGGTAAGAGTAGATGACTCAAACCAATGGACTATGGCAATTCAGCCAACAGAAAAATATATTTGGCAAGGAATAAAAGAGAATACTGAAGAGCTTTTTTCGGTTTCTAGTACGACTCCTTTTCCTCGTTTTGCTAGTGAAAATAGAATTTCAGTTACATTTTCGATTGGCGAATCTCTAAGATTTAGTAGAAATACTTACAATGCTGTTGTACAGCGTTTAAACCCTTGGATGTTGTTTAACTACGAACCAAGTGACACTTATTACATGAAAAATGATCAAGGTATTTGGGTGCAAGTAGTCAGCTTAATACAGTGGAAAGGTTTCTTTTTTCCATACCCAAGTTTTGGAGGTGTAATGGTTATTAATCAAGGAGCGCATGATTTTAGCGATTATTTAGAGCGAATTACGATTGGGAAAGGAACTTTTATTTCTCCCCAAGAAATGAAAAACCACCCATATTTAACCAGACAAAATATTTTGTCAGAAAAAGTATCACGGTTACAAGCAGAAAGTTTAAAGTTTTTAGGAGGCTTTTCGGATCCTTTACCATGGAATATGAATAGTGCTGTAAAAATTCCATCCATGCCAAATGATCAAAATAACCAACCTTATGTAACAGATTTTAATTTTGAAGATACTAAAACCGGAGCCTATTCAGGCTTGTATCATTGGTTTGGTTTAGAGCCAATTGGCAAACAAAGAACCACTTTAAGTTACAGTGTTTTTATTCCTGCAGATGGTACAGATAAAATTTATTATTATGATCATGCCTCCAAAAAACAAGGATATGCAGGTATTTCCGCCATGCCTTTAAAAGTAAAGGAATCGAAGAAAGAATACGATTGGAGCCTAAATAGTCCGGTAGAATTTAGACCGTATATTAAAAACATTGCGGGTAGAAAACGGATGTTTTTTTTAGGAACAATCTCTACAATTAGCAATACTAATCCGACGCAGTTTGATGGCTCCGCAACACCAGATTTGGCGCTGGTAGATAGTGAATACAGAGATGTTATATGGATTAATGCAAAAAAACCAAGCACTTGGAACGAAGAAATCTACAACCAATTGCATGAAGCATGGAGGGCTAGTGAACATATTAATATTTATTTTGAAAAAGAGAAGACCATTTTAGAGAAAAATAGAGAAATATTAGATTCTATTCAGCTTTTATCTGCACAGCAAAAAAAAATGAAAGACATACAAAGACTGCAAAAGCAAATAGATTCTATCCGAAAAAACGAATAAATATGTATCGGGTTTATTTCCCTTGGAAAATAAAAATATTTATTGTAAGTTTGCCATGGATTTAAAATCAAACCATGAAAACAGCATCGAACGTTACTTTATTTGAAAAAAACTATTTGGCAGAAGCTAAAATGAGAAATCACTTTGCTGTGATAGATGAACCTGTTCCATCTGGAGGAGGTGATACTGGACCAACTCCGGTAGAATATTTATTAACTGCAATTGGCGGTTGTGTTGCTATTACTTTAAGAATGTATGCCGAAAGAAAAGGTTGGGATGTTGGTAAAATTACGGTGAACGTTTTTCAAATTAAAGAAAATAATAAATCCTATTTATCAGAAGAAATATCCTTTGAAAAAGAAGTATCCGAAGAACAAAGAAAAAAATTATTAATCATTGCAGGTAAATGTCCTGTTGCAAAAATGGTAAAAGGAGAAACCTTAATAGAATCAAAAATTATATAAAAATCATGAAAAAAGTAATTGTATTTGCCGGTAGTAATAGTAAAAAATCAATCAATAAGGAGTTAGCAACATATACAGCTAGTTTGGTTAAAAATGTTGAACTAGAAATTTTAGATTTAAATGATTTTGAGTTACCGATGTATGGGATTGATGAAGAAACAAAAAACGGAATTCCTAAAAAGGCAATTGAGTTTTTAAAGGCGGTTCATAGCGCAGACGGCATTATTTTATCCTTGGCCGAACACAACGGTAATTTTTCGGTAGCTTTTAAGAATGTGTATGATTGGTGCTCTAGAATTGAGCAGAAGGTATGGAAGAATATTCCGATGTTATTGATGGCAACATCTCCAGGAGGCAGAGGAGGAGCAACCGTTTTGGCTATTGCAAAAAGCGGATTTCCATTTATGGGAGGAAATATTGTAGCAGATTTCTCATTATCAAGTTTTTATGATAATTTTAAAGATGGTCAAATTATAAATAAAGATGTATTTAGTGTATTGGAAGCACAAGTGGAAAAATTTGAACAGGCTATAAATCAGTAAAAATGAACATAATTTTATATGGAAGAAAAGGGCATGCTTACACGGTAGCTTTTAAAAACTTCTTAAATTCAACAGACGTTCCTTATATCTATAAAGATGTTTCGCAAGATACCGCAGCAAGGGAACATAGTAAAGATTTGTATAATGGAGCAGTTAAATATCCTACTTTATTTGTGGATGATAAAATCTTTTTAACACCAACTACAGAAGAATTTAATAAAATAATGCAAGATTTAAAATTAAGAGCTTAAAATGTTTTAGATTTTAAAAGCATGGAAATTATACGAAACCTATTTTTTGATATGCCTATTTGGTTACTTTTTTACAAACAACAACAAGGATAGCAAAGAATAAAGAAACAATTAACGAAAAATTTTAAGTAATTCTACTTGTAAAAGAATATCTTTTTTAATTTTCGACTGCGCTAACATCGAATATAGCCAATTAAACACAGAATACGCAAAAATGGGAGACATTTCTAAAGACATAGCATCAAAATTTGAAAACCATAAAGTAAAAGCATTAATCAATATAAAATATACTTCCAATTGGTTAAATAGTAAAGAAAATGAATTTTTTAAGCCCTACGGAATTTCGCCGCAGCAATATAATATTTTAAGAATATTACGCGGGGCAAAAGATAAGATTAAAGTACAAATTGTAAAAGATAGAATGATAGAAAGAGCGCCAAATGCAACGCGCTTAATGGATAAGTTATGTGATAAAAACCTCATTGAAAGAGAACGTTGCGAACAAGATAGAAGAGTCGTTTATGTTAAAATTAATGATGTAGGATTAGATTTATTATCGGTCATAGACCAAAATAAAAACAAATCTTTTTTAGAAAACATAACGGCAGAGGAAGCACTTATTTTAAGTGATTTGTTAGATAAAATAAGATAAAAAAATTTACTAAATTAGTTTCCTTGGAAAGTATTTTAATAGAAGAATAGGAATAAAATATTAGTTCGATTGATTCCGATTTTTCATCTGAATGGTATCGAGAGCATAGTGATAAACTACAAACCATGAAAAAATATAAAACAGTACAGCACAAAGTAGCAAGTCCGTTAGTAAATATGGGGCCCATAAAATTGCGTCAACCACTTCCTACAGAGGGAATAGAAAATGTAGATCCCTTTTTATTATTACATCATTATGGGCCTTACGCCATTAGCGAATTTTCGAATCCTTTTGATTTAGGACCACATCCACACAGAGGTTTTGAGCCAATAACTTTATTGTTTAAAGGCGAACAGTTGCATAGAGATTCTTTAGGAAATGACATGGTGGTAAAAGCGGGCGGAGTTCAATGGACGACTGCTGGACGTGGAATTGTGCACGCCGAAGGACCAACAAAAGCATTTGTTAAAAAAGGCGGCGATTTAGAGGGCATTCAATTGTGGTTAAATTTGCCAGCGAAAGATAAAATGATGACTCCAAATTATCAACATTTAGAGGATGAGCAAATTCCGAAGATTTTTTCAGACGATAAAAAAGTACTGTTAAATGTGATTGCAGGAAATCAATTAGACCAAAAAGGATTGATAAAAACCCAAACAGACGTCAATGTTTTTACAGCAAATGTAGATGCCAACGGAAGTATGGAAATTGATATTCCAGAAAATCATCAATCGTTAATCTATCTTTTAGAAGGTGAAATTTTAGTCAATAATGCAGAAGTTCTTCAGAAAGGAAAAAATCAAATGATTACGTTTCATCAAGACGGAAACACAATTAAATTTGAAGCTACAAAGGCAAGTACCGTTTTAATTTTGTCAGGAGCACCTATTCAAGAGAAAATAACCCAATATGGTCCTTATGTGATGAATACGCAGACCGAAATTTTAGAAGCCATGAGAGATTATCAACAGGGCAAAATGGGGTACTTATATTAATATTTGGGCTTTCCCCGAAAAGGGTCGGGCTTTCGGCAGTCGCTATTTTCTGAAAAAGAAAATGAGCTTCAACAAATGCCTCAATCCCTAAAGCAAAACTCTAATTAAACAATAAAAACGAAACATACAATGAAAAAAGTTATACACAAAGCAGCATCAAGAGGATACGCAAATCATGGATGGTTAAAATCGTTCCATACATTTAGTTTTGCAAGTTATCAAAATCCCAACAGAATGAATTTTGGCATGTTACGTGTTTTAAATGATGACCTTGTACAACCTAAAATGGGTTTCGGGAAACACCCACATAAAAACATGGAAATCATATCAATTCCTATTTCTGGTGCACTTTCTCATAAAGACAGTATGGATAACCAACGGTCTATTGAGGTAGGAGAGGTCCAGGTAATGAGCGCAGGAACGGGCGTAACACATTCAGAATTTAACGATAGTAAAACCACAGCCTCTAATTTTTTACAACTTTGGATTTTTCCAGAAGTAGAAAATGTAACGCCGTATTACAATCAAAAAAAGTTTGATGAAGCAGCACGTAAAAATAATTTTCAAGTTTTGGTTTCTCCAAAAAATAATTTTGTCGCAGGTTCTTTACCCATCAATCAGCAAGGTTATATTTCTATGATTGATTTAGAAGAAGGTTTTGAAACTCAATATCACCTAAAAAATGGCGCCTATTTTTTCTTAATAGAAGGTAATGTTACCATTGCTGATGAAACTTTAGAAAAAAGAGATGCCGTTGGAATTTCTGCCGTCGAGAGCGTTCCTGTTAAAGCAACGATAAAAAGTAAATTGTTAGTGATTGATGTTCCCATGAATTAATCCTTTTTTAGCAAGATGCTTGTTTTAAGTTCTAGTTAGCATTCAAAATTATACTTACTATTTTAAAACATTGTTGTCCGATAAAAGATAAAAAGACCGCTTTCGCTGTTAGAATCAAGAACAAAGACTTGGCTGTAACTAACTGAAAAACAATATTATTATGATTTTAAATTTTTCGATACATCATAAATTCTAAAGCAGTTTTAAAAGCAAGGTGTCCTACTTTAAAAGCTCTTGAAAATCAATACTATCAATACTTTAAACCACTTTAGTTAATTTTAATCGGACACACTAATTTTAAAAATATAATCAGCCAAAGAATCGATTTCTTTGGCTTTTTCTTTTCGAAAAATAAGTATATATTGCAAACTGTTATGCATGCATAATAAATTTAAGACAAAACGAATGAAATATAAGCACATTTTTGAGCCATTAGATTTAGGATTTACTGTATTAAAAAACAGAATTTTAATGGGTTCTATGCACACAGGGTTAGAAGAAGAAAAAAACGGAATTGATAAAATAGCCAAATATTATGCAGAAAGGGCAAAAGGCGGAGTTGGTTTAATTGTTACTGGCGGTATTTCACCCAACATACAAGGTTGGACAGGACCTTTTTCGGCGAGAATGTCTTCTAAAAAACACGCCAAGGAGCATCAAAAAATAACAGAGGCTGTTCACAAAGAAGATGGTAAAATCTGTATGCAAATTTTACATTCAGGTCGCTATGGATACCATCCTTTTAATGTAGCGCCATCAAAGATTAAATCGCCAATAACTCCTTTTAAACCATTTAAATTAACGCAATCAGGCATCAATAGAACAATCCGTGATTTTGTGAAAAGTGCTAAATTATCAAAAATAGCTGGGTATGATGGTGTTGAAATTATGGGGTCAGAAGGGTATTTAATCAATCAATTTATTGCAAAACGAACCAATAAAAGAACTGATAAATATGGCGGAACTTACGAGAATAGAATGCGTTTACCTATCGAATTGGTAAAACAAACGAGAGCAGCTGTAGGAACCAATTTTATCATTATTTATCGATTATCGATGTTAGATTTGGTAGAGAATGGAAGTTCTTGGGAAGAAGTGGTTCAATTAGGTAAAGCAATAGAAAAAGCAGGGGCAACGATTATCAATACGGGAATTGGTTGGCATGAAGCTAGAATTCCTACGATTGCAACATCAGTTCCAAGAGCAGCATTTACTTGGGTTACAAAAAAAATGAAAGAAGAATTGTCAGTTCCGTTAATTACTTCCAATCGAATTAATATGCCAGAAACTGCTGAGAAAATATTATCGGAAGGAGATGCAGATATGATCTCTATGGCACGTCCGTTTTTGGCAGATCCAGAGTGGGTAAACAAAGCGAAAGCAGATAAAAGTGATGAAATAAATACCTGTATTGGTTGCAACCAAGCGTGTTTAGATCATGTTTTTCAGCGTAAAGTGGCAAGTTGTTTGGTAAATCCTAGAGCGTGTCATGAGACAGAATTGAATTATTATCCAACAAAAAATAAGAAAAAAATTGCCGTAATTGGCGCAGGACCTGCAGGTTTAGCAGCGTCTACAATTGCGGCTCAAAGAGGGCATATAGTTACGCTATTTGATGCTGATAAAGAAATTGGAGGTCAATTTAATATGGCAAAACAAATTCCGGGTAAAGAAGAATTTTACGAGACCCTTCGTTATTTCAAAAAACAAATTGAATTGCACAAGGTTACCGTAAATTTAAATACTCGAGTTTCTGCGGGTGATTTGTTAAAATCAGATTTTGATACAATCATTATTGCCACAGGAATCAAACCAAGAGAATTAAAAATTGAAGGCAGTAAGCATCCAAAAGTATTGAGTTATATTGATGTTTTAAAAGATAAAAAACCTGTTGGTAAAAGAGTTGCTGTGATTGGCGCAGGAGGTATTGGCTTCGATGTTTCAGAATATTTATCACACGAAGGGGAATCATCAGCAGAAAATATTGATGTTTGGTTAAAAGAATGGGGTATCGATAAAACGCTAAAAGCAAGAAGTGGAACAGAAGGTGTTCAACCTGAATTTCATCCATCACCAAGAGAAATCTTTATGTTTAAAAGAAGCAAAGGTAAGTTTGGTGGCAATCTAGGTAAAACTACCGGCTGGATTCATAGAGCTACTTTAAAGAAGAAAAAAGTGCAGTTTATTGGTGAGGTTTCGTATACAAAAATAGACGATCAAGGATTGCATTATACTCAAAATGAGGAAGCTAAAATATTAGCGGTAGACAATGTTGTTATTTGTGCGGGTCAAACTCCGCTTAAAGAACTGTATCAACCGTTATTCGATGCAGGTAAAAGTGTGCATGTTATTGGAGGTGCAGATTTTGCGTCAGAATTAGATGCAAAACGGGCAATTGATCAAGGGGCTAGATTGGCTGCAGAATTATAAAACCTTCTTAGTTTTTGAATTTTATTTATAATATTTAAGAACTAACCGTTAAAAATAGTATTTTTAACCAAACTTTTTAAATTTACGTATGAAATCATTCCCTGTTGAAGAAATTACCTCGCTGGTTAACGGTGAACTTATTGGTAATTGTAAAGACCAAATAGTTGCGCCAGAGCACATTAAAAATGCAAAAAAAGGACATATTACCGTTATAGGAAACTCTAAATATGCCGCTTTATGGGAAAACTCAAATGCTAGTGTAGCCATTGTTTATGACGGAATAAAGATCATTCCAGAAGAAGGAAAAGCATTTATAAAAGTTAAAAATCCTGATTTAGCCATGGCAATTTTATTAGATGCTTTTGAGCCAGAATCCCCTTGTTTTGAAACAGATATCCATCCTACAGCGGTCATAGACAAAACTGCTATTTTAGGAAACGGATGTAAAATTGGGGCGAATGTCTTTATTGGTAAAAATGTTATCATCGCAGAAAATGTAATTATCTATCCGAATGTATCTATTTTTGATGATACTGTCATTGGAAATGAAACCGTTATTTGGTCTGGAACCGTTATTCGGGAGCGAAGTAAAATAGGAAGTCGATGTATTTTTCATACGAATGTTAGTATTGGTGCTGATGGTTTTGGATATAGACCAACCAATGACGGTAGAGGTTTAGTAAAAATAAAACATATTGGCAATGTTGTTATCGGGAATGATGTAGAGGTAGGTGCTAATTCATGTATCGATCGAGGAAAATTTAGTTCTACGATTCTAGGTGATGGGTGCAAAATTGATAATTTAGTGCAAATTGGGCATAATTCGGTTTTAGGAAAATACTGTATCATGGCAGGAAATAGTGGTTTGGCTGGTTCTGTAACTTTGGGAGATGGTGTTATTATTGGAGGAAGTGCTTCGATAAAAGATCATGTTACCCTACATGCCGGGGCTAAAGTAGGTGCAGGCTCTGGGGTAATAAGTGATGTTGCAGCTGGCAAATCAGTCGTAGGGTATCCTGCTTGCGATTCTAGAGAAAAGATGAAGCAATGGGTAGCTTTGCGTACGCTTGCAAGAAATTAAATTACTGGTTATTAATTCTTTAACTTCCTTTTAAGTTTAAATATTTTTAATCAAATCTATAATTTGACGATATCATATAAATTACGATATTTGCCAATAAACTAATGAATTAGGAAATATGGGAATGAATAAAAATACAGTCCTTGGTTGGGCAACTCTTTTAATGCTTATTATGGGGGTAGTATTAATCTTATTGGGTGCCTATAGATACAAAGATGTTGCTGGTTGGGGTTTTGCAACCGTAGGAATTGGCTTTTTCTGTATCGCGTGGGTTTTTAATGCCTTAAAAGGAAGAGTATAAAATAAGTCTACAGTTTTCGGTAGCAATTTTTAATTTAAATTTTATAAAAAATAACAATAATGAGTGATGATAAGAAAGTAATCTTTTCAATGAATAAACTTTCTAAAACTTACCAATCTACAGGGAAGCAAGTTTTAAAAGATATTTATTTAAGTTTTTTCTATGGTGCAAAAATTGGGATTCTTGGTTTAAACGGATCTGGGAAATCAACTTTATTAAAAATTATTGCAGGTGTAGAAAAGAATTTTCAAGGTGATGTAACTTTTTCTCCAGGTTATAATGTGGGTTATTTAGAGCAAGAACCAAAATTGGATCCTGAGAAAACAGTTTTAGAAATTGTTAAAGAAGGGGTTGCTGAAACGGTTGCAATTTTAGATGAATACAACAAAATAAACGACATGTTTGGTTTAGAGGAAGTGTATTCTGATGCCGATAAGATGGAAAAACTAATGAACCAACAAGCAGAATTACAAGATAAAATTGAGGCTGCAAATGCATGGGAATTAGATACCAAATTAGAAATTGCCATGGATGCCTTGAGAACTCCAGAGCCTGATAAAAAAATTAGTGTGCTTTCTGGAGGTGAAAAAAGACGTGTTGCATTGTGTAGATTATTATTACAAGAGCCAGAAATTTTATTGTTAGACGAGCCAACAAACCATTTAGATGCAGAGTCTGTGCATTGGTTAGAGCACCATTTAGCGCAATATAAAGGAACCGTAATTGCCGTAACGCACGATAGATATTTTTTAGATAATGTTGCGGGTTGGATTTTAGAGTTAGATAGAGGAGAAGGAATTCCTTGGAAAGGAAATTATTCTTCTTGGTTAGATCAGAAATCTCAACGAATGGCGAAAGAGAGTAAAACGGCTTCTAAACGTCAAAAAACATTAGAGCGTGAACTAGAATGGGTTCGCCAAGGAGCAAAAGGTCGTCAAACAAAGCAAAAAGCTCGTTTGAAGAACTACGATAAATTATTGAGCCAAGATCAAAAACAAGTTGATGAAAAACTTGAAATTTATATTCCTAATGGACCTCGTTTAGGAACCAACGTAATTGAAGCAAACGGTGTTTCTAAAGCTTTTGGTGATAAATTATTATATGATAATTTAGAATTTAATTTGCCACAAGCAGGAATTGTTGGAATTATTGGGCCAAACGGTGCTGGTAAAACCACAATTTTTAAAATGATTATGGGTGAAGAAAAGCCTGATAAAGGAAGTTTTAAGGTCGGTGATACAGTAAAAATAGCCTATGTAGATCAGGCACATTCAAATATAAATCCTGATAAATCTATTTGGGAAAACTTTTCTGACGGACAAGATTTAGTCATGATGGGAGGGAAGCAAGTAAATTCTAGAGCGTATTTAAGTCGCTTTAATTTTTCTGGAAGTGAGCAAAATAAAAAAGTGGACACACTTTCTGGAGGAGAAAGAAATAGATTGCATTTAGCCATGACTTTAAAAGAAGAAGGAAACGTGCTTTTATTAGATGAGCCCACAAACGATTTAGATGTAAATACATTAAGAGCATTAGAAGAAGGTTTAGAAAATTTTGCAGGTTGTGCCGTGGTCATTAGTCACGATCGATGGTTTTTAGATAGGGTTTGTACTCATATTTTAGCTTTTGAAGGCAATAGTGAAGTTTATTTCTTTGAAGGTTCTTTCTCTGATTACGAAGAAAATAAGAAAAAACGCTTGGGTGGAGATTTAATGCCGAAACGTATAAAATATAAAAAATTGATTCGTTAACTTTTTATTAGTCTCAAATATGGTTAAAACTATGTACTTTAGTGTGCATCTCGCTTTAGCTTCTAAAAACCTTTATTGAGTTTTCTTTCAGTTAAAAAAGTATAGATAAAAACTCACTAATAGGTTGCTTTCATTCGAGTAATCACGTATTGCTGACTTTAGTCAGATTTTAAACCTATGGACTTCAAGGTCATAGTAGTTTAGTTTGTCTTATTTTTTCTTATTTGCATCATATCATTTTTCATGATGATTGTCATATAAAAGTTGAATAGTAATAAGTAAATTTAGAGCTTAATTAACTTTTAAAAACAATGAAATTATGAAAAAATATTTTTTAAAATGTGCATTTTTATTTCTTTCAGCAGTAGTTTATGGACAAACTGGTCATATTATGCAAGGTGTAGGAGCTGTAAACATGTCTATGGGAGGTGCATCAACAGCGCAGCCGCTAGATATTTCTGGAGCGTTGCAATGGAATCCGGCAACGATTTCTACTTTTGATCGTAAAATAATAGATTTTAATATTGGATTTTTTTCTTCTTCGCCAGAATTAAGTTCAAGCCTACCAGCTGGAATGTTAGGCCCTGGAGCACCTGGTGTATCTGGCGTTACAGAAGATGATAGAGGTATTTCTCTTATGCCTGCAATCGCTATGGTTTGGGGAAAAGAAGATAGCAAGCATACTTTTGGTGTCTCTGCTTTTGGTATTAGTGGTTTTGGAGTTACTTTTCCTGAAGAGGCAAACAATCCGATGAGTTCTGCATTTAATCCATTAGAAAACTCAAATCCTGTTAATTATCCTCAGGCGGCCAGAGGTTTTGGTCATGTAGAATCTGATTATATGCTTTTGCAAGTGGGGTTTACGTGGTCTTATGAAATTACTGAAACTTTTTCTATTGGTGTACAACCTACATTTAATTATGCGGCGTTAGAATTGGCTCCTAGTCCGCTATCATCTCCAAGTCAAACTTTGGGATATCCAACTTCTGATAAAGCGAGTTCGCTTGGTTTTGGAGCGCAATTTGGAATGTTTTACAACTCTCCAAAGGGATTTAAGTTAGGAGCATCCTATAAAACTGCACAATCTTTTTCAGATTTAGAGTTTAAGAACACCTATTTAAATGGCACTTCAGCGCCTGATACAGCATTCAATATGGATTATCCGGCAATTTTATCATTTGGTTTAGGATATTCAAAAGGTGATTTTGATTTCGCTATTGATTATAGAATGGTAGATTATGAAAACACTGATGGTTTTGCAGATAATGGATGGGAAATTGCAACAAGTGGTCCTGGCGCAAATTTTCCAACAGGAGCAGTAAAAGGATTTGGATGGGAAAATATCAATATTATTTCAATAGGGTTACAATATAAAGGAATTGAAAAGTTACCTTTAAGAATAGGATATACAAATAGTAGCAATCCTATTGCCAACGAATTGGCATTTTTCTCTATTCCTGCAACGGCTGTCATTGCAAATGCTTTCCAATTTGGCTTTAGTTATCCATTAACGGATAGTTTAATGTTAAATGGTGTATATCATTATGGAACGAGTGATGGTAAAACTGAAGGGAGCATGCTAGATCCTACTCCAGATGTTATGGGAGGTCCTTGGAATGCAAATACCAACCCTTTAGGAGCTATTCCTGGAAGTATGATTGGGTATGAAATGACTACAAGTATGATTCAGTTTGGCGTTTCGTATACCTTTAAACAATAAAAGCATTATATAAATAAAGTTAAAAAAGGGCTGCCTAAAAAGGCAGTCTTTTTTTAACTTCTGTATTTTTATGTATCGATTTTCTTTCTATTTTTCTATTTGAATTACCCTTAGTCGGTTGGATGTTTCTAGCATCTTTTTTAATTCTATTTTCACGATTTATAGGTTCTCTTTTACTTTTTATAGTAGGTTGTTTACCTGGTGTAACAGAGTTTCTAGTTGCTCTTTTATCAGCGGTAGTTTCGTTTCTACCTTCTTTTATAGCAATGCCTCTTGTCTGTTTTCTGTAAGATTGATTAGAATTTCTAGTGGCTGTACTTCTTGCACCATTGTTTACAGAAACTTGTTTTCTTCTTTTTAAAATAGTACTTCTTTTTCCTATGCTTGCATTCGGATTTGATTTGTAATAATAGAAATTTCTATCTTCTCTAAATTGAGTGTAATTTGTCCTAAAGTTATTTCCATAGAAAAAACGATCGTTAAAATTATAGGTTACTCCAAGATTTAAGTTGAATCTTATGCCATTATCAAAATAATAGTTGTCTCTAACAAATCCGCTAAAAATTGGTTCATTCCATCTATTATAATTAACTCTTAAGTTTCCAACTCTAATTAGTCGACCTCTATTATAACTTAAAAATATATTTCCAATTCTAGTTACATTATTAAATCGATCATAAGAAATTCTAACTGTACCAATTCTTCTAATTTGTCCTCTAAAATTTCTATCAATATTTAAATTGAATCGATTATTGCTTAATACATCGAAATCAAATTCACCATTCGGAAATATGAAGAATTCTACATCTCTTTCAACAAAGTTAACGGCATTGTCATAAGAATAATAAAACCTATTGTTGTTTGGAAAATTGTGGTCTTTTTTGGCTTCAACAGTAGAAACCATCATGAACATTGCTAGTAAAATAAGTATCCCTTTTTTCATAATATCTGGTTTTAAGGTTTTGTCTACTCTTTATGCTTTTCGACTTTCGCGTTTGGATATTGTAATTTCAAAGAGCATGCCAAAAAATATAATATAGGTTAAGCAGAAATAATATAAAAGTGTAAATAACTAATAAATAAGGTGTTATTTGATTTGTGGAATGTAGAAAATCTAAAGTAAGTAGATTATGAAATTAAAGTTTTAAAATTAAACTTGAAATTATTTTAAGATAGGAAAACTTCTTTACAATTTGTTGGGTATATAAATTGATGTTTTTTTTAGAATATTAAATAGTGAATTTTCAGAGATAATTATATTTTCAAAATCTTTTTTACTTTTTTTTAATAAAAGAAGTGCTGAATGTCTAGCTTTAATAGTATGTTCTTCACCAATACCAAATTTGTGTAAACCCTTACTAGAATTTCACCAATAAGCGGGTCTAACAATCGTATCAGGATACCCCAATTATTATAGTTGCATCATTAACTTCACTTGAATTTGATTTGAACTTCAGCAATTACTAACCATTAATTTTCTTATCGTCATTAAAAAAAGCGTCTTGCAAAGTTTTAAAAGTTTTAAAAGCGTAATAAATTGTAAAAATCAAGAGTAAAATACTAAACACAACAAATACATATGCAAAATATAGGTTTGGAGCTTCATTAAATTTATCAATAGCTTTAAAACTCATTGTTAATAAAACTGGCGAAGCAATAAATAATAATAAAAGAAAGCCAAGTTTAATCAAGGCTTTTCCCAATAAATTTACATCTGTACTCATTTTTGATAATTTTTTATAGCTTCTCTAACACTTCCAAACTCTTTTAACAAGTCGCTTGCCGTCTTTTGGTCGATATGAAGCTCATTAACTAACATTTTTTCTCCTCTATCTACCAATTTATCATTAGATAATTGCATATCAACCATTTTATTGCCTTTTATTTTACCAAGCTGAACCATGGTTGCGGTAGAAATCATGTTTAAAACGAGTTTTTGTGCGGTTCCTGCTTTCATTCTAGAGCTTCCTGTTATAAATTCTGGTCCTACAATTACTTCAATAGGAAATTGCGAAGCGGCAGATAACGGACTATTGGTATTGCAAGAAATAGCACCCGTAATTATATGATGTTCATTACATTTTTCTAACGCAGAAATTACATAAGGGGTTGTGCCTGAAGCAGCAATACCAACCACCACATCTTTATCTGATATTTTATGTTTTTGTAAATCTAACCAACCTTGTGTTTTAGAATCTTCAGCGAATTCAACGGCTTTTCTAATGGCATTATCGCCTCCTGCTATTAATCCGATGACTAATTCATGAGAAACGCCAAATGTTGGTGGACATTCAGAAGCATCTAAAATACCCAATCTACCCGAAGTACCAGCACCAATATAAAAAAGTCTTCCGCCGTTTTTAAGTTTAGCGATAATTTGTTCCGTTAATTTTATTATTTGTGGTAAAGATTTTTGAACTGCCATAGGCACTTCCTTGTCTTCATGATTTATATTTCTTAATAATGAAGATACAGACATCATTTCTAGATGATTGTATTTAGAATCTTGTTCTGTTGTTTTTATAAAAGTCATCTCTCAAAAATAGTGATTTTTTACAATTTTAGCTTAAAATTTTAAAAACCTTTTAAGAAAGTAGTAGTAAAAAAAATATGTTCTAAAATATAAAATATCGAAGTACTTTAAGCGGATAATATTTAAAGGATACAGCTCGTTACTATTCATTTTTATCAACCAAAACTAAGGTAAAAGTATCAGTTTCTGCAATATGAAAATAGCCTAAAGGAAAATTATCGTCATTTGTGGTATTGATCATATTACCTAATAAAGAAGATGGAACAGTTTCAAAAGGACCTCCAGAATTTTGACCACTCTGACCTACCAAAATTCTAAAATAAGTGTAATAGTCTTTAGACATTCCCGACATTTTTATAGTGACCACAGTTGGTAAATCAATATCATCCTCACCATAAAAATAAGAGAAATTATAATCCACATTATTAAAGAAACGGTCTTCAATAGAGGTAAATAAATTATTTGTAAAGTCGAATAAATAAAAATTTTCTTCGGGTCCTACATCCGTAAAATCTACTTTTAATTCGGTTTCATTTCCAGAAAATAAAGTTTCATCTCCTTGAACAACACTTGTTAACGGCGTAGATTTTATTTTTGTAGCTTTTCCTTTGTAGGTTTCATTATCATGAATTACAGTTAATTCATACGCTGTATTATCAAGTGGGATAAACGCTGTTATGGGTTCATAACTTCCGTCTGCATTGGTATCAGCATAGTTAATAATCGTATTGTCTGATAAATTGGTCACAAAAACAGTAGCATTGGTAACGGTTGGAATGACTTCATCAAAATAATCGGCAGATAATTTTAATTTTACAGTTGTATTTGCTGTTACTGGACTTTCATCAAAATACACTTCAAAAGAAGCATCTATAATTAATTTTGGTTCGATAGAAGGTACATCAATATCAACTACTTTTTCACAATTAGCAAAAAAGATTAGCATTAATAAAGGTAGTATATATCTCTTTTTCATGGCTTTAAAATTTAAAATTGTAGGTTACAGAGGGTACTAAACCAAAAATAGAAGTCTGAATTGCTTCATTTCTAAAGGTTTCTGTATTTTGTCTAAAATTGATAGAAGCCGCATTTTGTCTTCCATATACATTATAGAGGCCAAAAACCCATTCTCCTTGCCATTCTTTATTTTTATTTTTATCAGGGGTTAAAGTAGCAGATACATCTAATCTGTGATAGGCTGGCAATCTATCTGCATTTCTTCTATTATCATCAAAAATAGGAACATTTAAACCTTGCACTTCATATTGCCCAACAGGGTAATTTGTAGGTTGGCCAGTTTGTAGTAAAAAGTTGGCATTTAACGACCATTTTTTAGACAACTCATAACTTGTATTTACAGAAATATCATGTGTTTTATCAAAAGGAGAATGATACCATTCACCATTATTAATACCCGGCTCGTTAGCTGTTCTGCCTAAAGTTTGTTGTTCTGATCTTGATAAAGTGTATGCAAACCAACCTTGAAAATCTCCTACATTCTTTTTGAATAAAACCTCTAAACCATAAGCTCTTGCTTGTCCGTTTAAAATTACAGTTTCAATCTCGTTATTGGCAACTAAATTTGCACCGTTTATATAATCGATTCTATTTTGAATATCTTTATAAAAAACTTCAGTTTCTAAAGAATAATCACTGTTTTTGATGGATTTAAAATATCCTAACGCATATTGATCTAATAATTGGGGTTTTATAAAACGACCACTTGGCGCCCAAACATCTAATGGAGTAGGAGAGGCAGTGTTGGTTAGCAAATGTAAATATTGCGCCATTCTGTTATAGCTTGCTTTTATTGAGGTAGCATCATTCAGCACATAAGACAAAGAAAATCTTGGCTCAAAATTACTAAAGGTCGCTAATGCATCGCTTCTTTTAAAAGATTCTGTGGCAATTGCTTCTGCGGACTCATATTTTTTAAATTCTGCGTTATAAATAACCGCTTGATTATTTTCGTAAACATTTAATTCATCTTGCCCTAAACGTGTAAAATTACTAAAACGAATACCATATTGTAAATTTAATTTGTTGCTTACTTTGTGCTCAGCATCTAAATAAACTGCAAACTCGTTGGCATATTTGTCTATTAATTTTTCTGGCTGAATGCCTGAATCTTCTCTATTAGGAATAATTTCGCCAGGATTAAATCTGTTGTATATATTATTGATACCATAACTCAATGTAAATTTATCATTTAAATAATGTTTAAAATCATATTTTAAATTGTAGTTTGTAATACCAGAATCCCATTCAAAACCAACAAAGTCAAGAATTAATCCGTAGAAATAATCTGAATAGATTAAAGATAAATTAGAGAAAATTTTATCAGAAAAAAGATGATTCCAACGCAAGTTTAAGACATTATTACCATATTCATTCACAAAGCTATCACTCACTCCAAATATATCTTTTCCAAAATAAGTAGATAAGAATACATTATTTTTATCATTAATACGATAATTGAATTTACCATTTAAATCGTAAAAATAGGCCTTATTATCATTGTCAAAAAGCGGTAAAAATAAATGCGCATAAGAGGCTCTACCTGCCACAACAAAAGAACTTTTTTCTTTTTCAATGGGGCCTTCTATTAATAATCTTGAAGAAACCAAGCCAATGCCACCATTTACATTAAACTCTTTACTGTTTCCTTCTTTCTGATAAATATCTAAAACGGATGATAATCTTCCTCCGAAACGAGCAGGAATTCCTCCTTTATATAGTTTAACATCTTTAATTACATCAGGGTTAAAAACCGAGAAAAAACCAAATAAATGTGAAGAATTAAAAACAATAGCTTCATCTAATAAAATTAAGTTTTGATCTGCAGCTCCGCCTCTTACATTAAATCCTGAGGCGCCCTCACCAGCACTCGTAACGCCGGGTAATAAAATCAAAGATTTAATAATATCAGCTTCGCCCAAAACAACGGGAATTTTTTTAATGGTTGCCGATGTTAATTTATTGACACTCATTTGAGGAGAACGAACATTTATTTTTTCAATATCAGCCTCAATAATAATTTCATCTAAACTCTCAGATGCCTCTTTTAAATTGAAGTTTTTGATTAATTTTTCTGATAAGTTGATAGTTTCAATAATGGTCGTAAAACCCAAGTAACTAATTTGAACTTTATAAGTGCCTTTAGGAATTGTGATCGAATAAAAACCATATTCATTCGTGGTTGTGCCTGCGTTTAATTCTGGAAAATATACAGATACTCCAATGAGGGTTTCGTTGCTGATATCATCGTAAACAGTGCCACTGACTGTAAATTTTTCCTGGCTATATATAGAAAGCGATAGTAAAAAAAATAGAAAGTAAATCTTTTTCAAATTGTTATTTTTTGTTGAATGAATTCATTGAATTTATCTACAAAAATACTATTATAAAATCGTAAGAAAATGTTAAAATAAAGAGATTAATCATATATTAAATCCGCAACTTCAATTTTTTCATTTTTGATAAAATCATATAATGTTAATCTTCTTAAGGTATAGTAATCAGTCCAAAATTTTTCTAAAGAATTCAAATAACTTAAAGCAGCTCTATCTTTTTCTTGCAAAGCGATGTTTAAATCTGTTATCGTAATTTTACCTAAAATAAAACGCTTTTTAGTAATATCGTATCTTTTTGTAGCTATTTCTTGTGCTTTTTGAGCAATTTCTAAAAAGTTACGTTGATTTTTCCAGTTTAACGTATGTAAATAAATCTCTTGTTCAAATTCTTGTTCATCTTGTTCAACATTGGTGTTTACTAAATCTTTGTTCGCTTCTACTAATTTTCTTCTAGATTTAGAAACCCCCCAATCTAATATAGGAACTCCCACAGAAATCGATACATTTTGTTGTTGATTATAATCTTGAAACAAGTTATTAAAATCATCACCTTGTTGCGAAATTCCGAAATTAGCATTTAAACGCAGTTGCAGTCTATTATTACCTTTTACTTCTGCCACATCTTGTTCGGCTTGCAAACGTCTTCTTCTAAATTCAATCACTGCCTTTCTATTCGATTTAGCTTCCTCTAAAGCTTTTTCTACTGTAACTGTAAATATTGATAATTCTTTGGGGGCGTTTAACAAAAGGTTTTCCGTTTCTAAATCTAAATACCGGGCTAAGTTTTGCGAGGTTCTTTTGATGTCAATTTCGTTAGTGGTTACTTCATTTTTAGAATTTAAAACGGATAATTCAATTTGCAATAAATCATTTTCAGCAATTTTACCCATTTTAAATCTTCCTTTACTAATTTGAAATAAAGTATCTTGATTAGAAAAATTAGATTGTGCAATTTTTGCTTGAACTTGTGCTTTTAGTAAAGCAAAATACCTTCTGGTAGTGTTAAGAGAAATAGCTTCCATACCTTCAATAAAATCTCTTTTCGCTTCTTCATAAAGTAAGGGTTCAATCTTTTTATTCCATTTAAACTCATTGTAAAAGATAGAATTTTGCCTGTAGTTTATAGAAAACGGAACTACTGCAAATCTAGTTGCATCATTTGTAAAAAGATCGACTCTTTCTACTTGAGAACTAAAAGATAATGTACCCCCTGTAAAACCTAAATTTTGGTTTAAAGATAAATTTCCTTGCAATCTAGATTGATTGGTTTGTACAAAAATATCTTCACCTTGATCATTGGTAAGCCTATTGATAGAGTTAGAGTATGAAGGTAAAGTAGCATCTAAACGCAATTGTGGTAAAAAACTAGCTTTAAAATTTCTAAATCTCCAATAACTAGCCTGGTTTTGATTGATGAGCGCTTTGTATTCAGGAGATTTTTTTTGAGCAATTTCAATAGCTTGGTCTAATGTAATTTGTTGTTGACTATGTGTGTAAATAGATAGTAAAAAACAAAAAGTAATTAAAATATTTTTCATAGTTATTCGTGTCTAATAGCTTCAATAGGGCTTTTACTCGCAGCAGATTTTGCAGGCGCAATGCCAAAAATTAATCCAATAAGGGTGGCAACAAAAAAAGAAAGTAGAATGGAACTTAAAGTTAAAATAGTTTCTATGCCAGTGGTTATTTCTAAAATATAGGAGGCAAAAATGCCTAGTAAAATTCCAACAATACCGCCTCCGATACTTACCAAAACAGATTCTGTTAAAAACTGCAGAATAACATCTTCTTGGGTAGCGCCGATTGCCCTAATAATTCCGATTTCTTTTGTTCGCTCTAAAACAGACGCCAACATAATATTCATAATTCCTATACCGCCAATTAATAAAGAAATACCAGCAATAATACTTAAAACAATATTAAATATCTGCTTGGTTTTTTGTTGCTGTTTTAAAAGTTGGATGGGTATAGAAATCTCAAAATCCAACATATCATTATGTCTTCTTTTAAGCATTCTGCTTAATACATCTGCAGTTGAATTTAATTCTGCTGAATTATTTACTTGAATCGTTAATTTATCGATTTGATGATAATTACCTCTAGGAATTTTCTTTTTTGGACCCTGTTGATCTCCACTGATAAAAATCATACCACCTCCAGTTTCTATAGGTTTATCACTAATAATTTTACGATCTTTATAACGCACTAAGAAAGTAGTAATGGGTATATAAACATCTTGGTTTAAATCTCGAATTCCTAAATTTTCTTGAGCATTTTCTGATATAAATTTTTCTTCGATAACACCAATAACTTGTAACCAAACATCTTTCACTTTTATTTGTTTGCCAATAGCACTTTCTCCAGTAAATAGTTTTTTCTCAATTTTTTTACCAATAATACAAACGGGTAAAGAATACGCTATTTGTGCATCAGAAAAGTTTTTACCACTTTCAATATCGATATTTGAGGTAGCAAAAAAGTCTGAAGAAACACCAATTAATTTTACAGGACTTTGCCTTCCTTTTTTAATCACGTAGGTTTCTAGAATAATTTCTGGACTTATTTTTTTTACCGAGGGCAGATTTTTTTTGATGCTATTCACATCTAACATATCTAAACCTTTAGAAAACCTTTTGGGAGAAATGCCACCGGCATCTGTTTCATCTTCAGTATTCTCATTTTCTGCTTCATCCGGAATCGGGGTAATAACAATATTGTTAACACCCACCAACTCTAATTGTGCTAAAATTTCTTTTTCTGCACCACTACCAATTGCAAGCATTGTTATCACTGCAGCAACACCAAAAATAATACCTAAAGATGTTAATAAGGTTCTTACTTTATTGGCTAAAATTACACGTACAGCTTCGCTAAAATTAGATTTTAGTTTTTCTATATAGATTTTATCAATCATAAAAAAACTAATTTAATTTTGCTATTTGATCATCATCTAAACCTTCTGGTTTGTTTAAATATACAACATCTTCTGCTGTTAAGCCTTCTAAAATTATAACAGAGTCGTTATTAGAATCGCCAATCTTCACTTGTTTTTTAGCTACAGAAAACCCAGTCTTTTTATAAACATAGGTAATTGAATCTTTAGAGAAAATAGCTTCTAAAGGAACACTTAAAACATCTTTTCTTTCAAAAGTTAATATTTTGTTTGAGGTTGTCATGCCAGGTCTTATATTGGTATTAGATCCATTTAATTTTATCAAAACTTGAAAAACCTTTATATCTGAACCTCTTTTATTTTCACCAACATTAGCAACATCAGTTACAATTCCATCCATTTCTATATCAGGAAATGCATCAAAACCAATTTTTACAGGCAAATCTTTTTTTATTTTTCTGATATCAACCTCATTTGCGTAGGTTTTAGATTCCATTTTTGTTAAATCTGGTAAACTGGCAATCGTAGGATTCCAAGGGCTAATATCAGAACCTACTTTTTTCTTGGTACCATCCCATTCTTTATCATAAGTAATCATACCATTTCCATCAGAATAAATGGTAAAAGATTTTAGTAATTTTAATAAATCATCTAATTTTTTTCTAATTTTAGATACTTGTGTACCTACTTCAACCATTTTTGCATTGGCTTGTCTCTTTTTAATCTTGTAGTTTTCTAGCTTCTCTTTTAAATCTCTCTCAGCTTTTTCTAGATTTATTTCTAGTTTTTTAATAGTTGCTGGTGGCTCATATATAGATTGTTTTAGTTCTAATGAGGTTTCTTCCATACTAAAACGTAAATCTTTTATGGCATTTCTTTCTTGTTTTAATGAAAGAGTCGTATCTAATTGTTGTTGTGTAAATTTAGATTCGGCTGTTTCTAAATTTAATTGCGCATCTAAAATTTGTTCATTTACGCCACTAGGATCTAGCCTTCCAACATAATCACCTTTTTTAACGATACTACCTTCAGCCACTAAATCTTGAATTTTAATATTATTGAGTCGGAATTTTCTAAGATTACTTGGACCGTTAATTTTTTTCAGGCTAGTTGATTGTGCTTCGCCAGAAGTAATGACTTCACTAATAAAATTTCCCTTTTTTACTTTTGTAGTAATGTAAATATCACCTTCTTTTGCGGGTGAAAAATAGCTGTAAATAAAGTAAATTAGAATTAATCCTATAGAAGTAAAAATGGCAATACGCTTCTTGTTCATTGGTTCATAGATTGATTAGGATTCAAAACTAACTAAAAAAAGAGTGCTAAATAGCACTCTTTTTGTTAATATTTTAAGAAAATTTATGTAAAACTTTAACTAAAAAAAACTGTTTAAAGTGCTATTGGGTCTCATAGCCTGGTTGGCTAGTTCTTCATTGGGCATAAAATAACCTCCAATATTTACAGGATTACCTTGAATTTCATTTAATTCAGAAACTATTTTATCTTCATTTTTACTTAAAGATTCTGCTAACTTCGTAAATTCATTTTTTAGTTCGATGTTTTTATTTTGATTCGCCAAACCTTGAGCCCAATATAATGCTAAATAAAAATGAGAACCTCTATTATCTATTTCACCTACCTTTCTTGATGGTGATTTATTATGTTCTAAAAACGTATCCGTTGCCTCGTCTAAGGTTTCTGCCAACACGAGCGCTTTTGGATTATTCGTGGTGTTTCCTAAATGTTCTAGAGAAACTGCTAGTGCTAAAAATTCACCTAAAGAATCCCAACGTAAATGGTTTTCTTCTAAAAATTGTTGTACATGTTTTGGAGCAGAACCACCAGCGCCAGTTTCAAACAAACCGCCACCATTCATTAAAGGAACTATTGATAACATTTTAGCAGAAGTACCTACTTCTAAAATAGGGAATAAGTCTGTTAAATAATCACGCAAAACATTACCCGAAACAGAAATCGTATCTTGTCCTTTTACAATTCTTTCTAGGGTAAACTCGGTAGCTTTTATCGGTGATAAAATTCGGATATCTAAACCATCGGTATCATGATTTTGTAAATATTTTTTAACTTTTTTAATCACTTCTGCATCATGACCTCTGTCTTTATCTAACCAAAAAACCGCGGGAGTTTTAGAAGCTCTTGCTCTTGTAACTGCTAATTTTACCCAATCTTGAATTGGTAAATCTTTCGTTTGGCACATTCTCCAAATGTCTCCTTCTTCTACGGCATGCTCTATTAAAGTTTTTCCGGTGGTATCATCTACCACAATTACTTTTCCTGCTTTTGCAATTTCAAAAGTTTTATCATGAGAACCATATTCCTCTGCTTTTTGAGCCATTAAACCAACATTAGGAACTGTTCCCATAGTTGTGGGATCAAAAGCGCCGTTCTTTTTACAAAAATCTATCGTCGCTGCATAAATTCCGGCATAAGAACTATCAGGAATAATTGCTTTGGTATCTTGTAATTTTCCGTGTGAATTGTACATTTTACCAGAAGTTCTTATCATGGCAGGCATAGAAGCATCTATAATGATGTCTGAAGGTACATGCAAATTAGTAATTCCTCTATCAGAATTTACCATCGCTATTTCAGGGCCGTGATCAAAAGCATATCTTAAATCTTCTCTAATTTCATCTCGTTTTTCTTTTGGTAATTCACTTAATTTACTGAGCAGATTTCCAAGACCATTATTAACATCAACACCGATTTTTTTAAAAGTCTTTCCATGTTTTTTAAATAGGTCAGAGAAAAATACTTTTACTGCATGACCAAAAATTATAGGGTCACTTACTTTCATCATTGTACCTTTCATGTGCAACGAAAACAATACATTTTTATCTAAAGAATCTTCATATTCTTCTTCTAAAAAATCGATTAATGCTTTCTTACTCATTATAGTAGCATCAATAATTTCTCCTTCTAATAAGGCAAAGCTTTCTTTTAAAACTTTTACTGCGCCGTTTTCTGCAATATGCTGTATGCTTATAGATGTAGGTTTTTTTATAGTAATCGATTTCTCGTTACTAAAAAAATCACCAGTAGACATGGTTGCTACATGCGATTTAGAATCTGGGCTCCAAGAACCCATAGAATGTGGGTTTTTACGAGCGTAATTTTTAATAGCTTTTGGAGCTCTTCTGTCTGAATTTCCTTCCCTTAAGACTGGATTTACGGCAGAACCTTTTACTTTGTTATACGTTGCTAAAATATTTTTTTCTTCCTCTGTTTCAGGATCTTCAGGGAAATTAGGTAAAGCATACCCTAAGGTTTGTAATTCATCAATAGCTGCCTTTAATTGTGCTACGGAAGCGCTAATATTTGGTAATTTTATAATATTTGCTTCTGGATTTTTAACTAAATCTCCCAAAATAACTAAAGCATCTTCAACTTTTTGTTCTTCTGTTAAATAATCAGAAAAATTTGCAAGAATTCTAGCTGCTAAAGAAATATCTTTAACTTCAAATTCTATGTTAGAAGATTTTGTGAATGCTTTTACAATTGGCAAGAAAGAACGGGTTGCTAAAGCTGGAGCTTCATCTGTTTTTGTATATATAATTTTAGCTGTTTTGCTCATGTAAATTGTATTTTAAATAATTGTAAGAATAATATACTTTCTAAAGAAAACTATATTGTTTTGAAAGCGAACAAATTTATGAATTTAAGTTGGCATTTTTATTGGTAAAATGCTATTAATTAAGGCGATTTATTGCATTTATTATAATTTTTGAAATCGATTTCGAAGAAGTGAAAAATATAAAACCATATCAAACAAATACTGGTCACGATATAATTTTTTTTAAATAGTTTTGAGATTATTTTCTAAGAATTTAAAATAGATAAGAATACAGGTACAATTCTTTTTTCGGAAGAAATTATCTTTCTCTATTTTTTTAATAACATTTGTAAAAGAATTCTTTTTTAAAGTGATACATCTTTCAAAAATGCACTATTAAGGAGCATCAATTTAAAGAACGTTCACGTATAAATTTACATTTTTTCAATTTTATATCTTTTATACCAATTTAGTTATTAAATGCCGTGTAAATAAATTGAATTATTTTTTGGTTCATTGAAATTAAAAAACAATTAGCGAAGCCTTCGTTACGGTCATTTTTTTTAATAAAAAGTAAGCGAAAAAGAAACGATTTATTACGGCATTAGATGTCTAAAATGGTATTATTAGTGTTGTCCGATTAAAATTAGCTAAAATGTTTTAAAGTATTGATAGTATTGATTTTGAAGAGCCTTTAAAGTAGTATACCTTGCTTTTAAAACCGCTTTAGAATTTATGATGTATCGAAAAATTTAAAATCTTAATAATATTGTTTTTCAGTTAGATACATTCAAGTCTTTGTTCTTTACTCTAACAGCGAAAGCGGTCTTTTTATCTTTTATCGGACAACAATGATCTGTTATATCGATTTAGATTTATGATGGCGTTTAAATAATTGGATATCTTTCGTTACAATAATTTTTTTTAAAAAAGAAAGCGAAAAAGAAACGATTTATTACGGCATTATATGTCCAAAATGGAATTCATTCAGTTAAATTGTAAAATCAATATAAATGGAATCAGCGTATGTGAATTAGCAGTTTTTTTTAATTAACTAGAAATCAACATAATATTAACCATAGTTATGAACATTTGTGAACAAAGGAATGTAAACGCAACGTTGTTTGAATAAAAAAAAAGCGTTGTGAATTTCACAACGCTTTATCATATAACTTTTTAAAAAGAGATTATCTTCTTTTTTCAGTAATTCTAGCTTTTTTACCAGTAAGACCTCTAAAGTAGTAAATACGAGCTCTACGTACTTTACCTCTTTTATTAACTTCAATTTTTTGAATAGAAGGTAAGTTTACAGGGAAAATTCTTTCTACACCAACAGTACCAGACATTTTTCTGATTGTAAATGTTTCAGAAGCTGCAACTCCTTTTCTTTGAATTACTACACCTCTAAAAAACTGAGTACGTACTTTTTCGCCTTCCTTGATTTCGTAATACACTGTAATTGTATCACCCGCAGTAAATTCTGCAAATTCCTTTTTTGTTATAAATTCGTCTTGAACAAATTTTATTAAAGATTCCATATCTTATAATTTATAGTTTTGTAAAACAACGTTCACGATTTTTTCGTCAGAGGTTATTTTTCCGGTTGCAAAAGTAATAAAAAGTTTATAAAATAAGAGTAAAATTATTTAAATTTATTTTACCGAATGTTTTATATGCATCATAAACTATAATGAATTTGCATTTTAAAATTTAAGCTTCTGATTTTACTTTTTTATGGATGTAAATAAAGCCTTTTTTTTCTATTTCCATCAATTAATTGAAAGTTTTCAGATAATAAGGACTTCATTTTTTCTTCATCACCTTTAGAAATAATAAAATAGAATCTATTTTCTTCTTTTATGATGGTCTTTAATTCATTCAAATGAATAGATTTTACTTTTCCTGAACTATAAAACTGACTTGAATAACTTTTAGTGTTAAAATGGTATAATTCACTGCTATTTTGTTCACAATGTTGTATTAAATATTTATCTGAATTGGCATAATTTTCAATGTTATTATCATATAAACCAATACTATAAGTAATCATTGATGCAACAGGAACAATTAAACTAACCGTAATAATGAATGCTTTTTGTTTTATATCTTTCCAAAAATAAACGGCTAAAAGTGCAATGGGAATCATAACTGGTAAAATATAAGGATGAATTAAGCTTTTGGAAACCGTAAAAAATAAAGGTGTCCAAACTAGCCAAGCGCCCAAAAAAAGAATCCATTTATTAGAAAATAATTGTTTTTTGTTTTTCCATAATTTACCTATTACAACCTGTATCCAAGGCATCGCAAATAGCAAAAGAAAAATCCAAATAATTCCCAAAGGTTGTTGTTTTGGAAAACCATATTTATCTCCAGACCAACTACTATCAAAAAAACGTTTAAAATGTTCTCCTACAATAAAATAATCAATAAAACCTGGAGTTTTTTGTTCTGCTAAATAATACCATGGACCAGCTACTGCGGTAATCATTAATATTCCTAAAATAATTGGAATTGTAGAAAATATTTTTTTAAATGATTTTGAAATTAATGCCCACATAAAAATAGGGGGTAAGGTTAAAATAAAGACGATAGGGCCTTTTGCTAATAAACCAATACCGAAACCAACAAATATTGCATACTTCCAGATTTTATTTTCAGGATTGGTGATGGCTTCCCAAAAAGATAGCATGACTAATGCTACAGAAAAAGCTAGTAAAGTATCGGTAGAAACAACGCCCGCATGAATAAAAAATTGGGGAATTGTAAGCACTATAAAGCCGGGTAGAAAAAATGGAAGTTTCTCCCTTGTGGCGTATTTTCCTATTAAAAAAACTAATAAAATACTAAATAAAAGGTAAGGTAATCTGGCAGTAAATTCTGAAACACCAAAAGCATCGAAGCTTAATGCCGAGAGCCAAGTTGAAAGCGGTGGTTTTGCCCAAAAGGGAATTCCGTAATCTATTTGAGGTGTAATATAATCGTTTGTTTCTGCCATAATTCTGGCAATTTCTGCATAACGTGCTTCTGTTTTATCCATTAATGGAATTGCCCCATTTAAAAAAGCTCGCCAAATAATTAAAATGATAATTGAAATCAAAAAAAAATGTTTTTTGTTGATGAGTTTTTTCATCTGTTTATAATTCTGTTTTATTCTCATAATGAGTGTTTTAAAAAATAGTTGCAAACACCAAGAAAGTTAAATTTTCATCTTCAAGCTCTATGGCTTACTGCTGTGTGCTTAGCGTTTGTTGTCAGTTTCATTTTCGGGGTTTCCTATTTTTGATAGGATATTTCAACCTCCAGTAAAAATCGACCTTTATGCAACTTGTAATTGTTCTGTATCAATACCTAGCTCCTTTAATCGCTTGATATGATGTTGTATTTGATTTACTTTTCTCTTATTGTCTAAAAACTCTACACCTAAATCTTTATAAGCCACTTGGTCTTTTAGTATAAAATAGGCTGCGACAAGGATCTTATGTCCTACTGCTATTAATGCTCTTTTTTTACCTCTTCTAACTACCAAACTGTCGTATTTACTTCTTAAATAAGTGTTCTTTGTTCTTGTTGCAGCCCATGCACATTGTACTAATAATACTTTTAAATATTTATCGCCATGGGTTGTGCGACTACTTTTTTTTTTACCTGCACTTTCATTATTTCCTGGACTCATTCCTGCCCAAGAAGCTAAATGCCTTTCGCTTGGAAATTGATCCATATTATTGCCAATCTCTGCTAATATTCCTGATGCCGCATCTTTACCTACTCCTGGAATTGTTTGTAACAATTCAAGAGACAAATTTTGTTCGTTATTCTTTAAATGGACATCGATACGTGAATCCAACATTTCTATAGTGGCTTGTTTTTCTACAATACAAGACTTAATAGTACTTAACATAAATTTATGATGTTCGGTTAAACACCCTTTTAAAGATTTCGCTAAATCTTCCTTGCTACAAGCAAGTTTTCCATGACGAAATTTCATTAACTCATCTATATTATCCTCGCCATCAATCATTGCATTGATAATCTTTGTGGCTGTAGCACCACTCATACTACTGACAACACTTGATAACTTTATATTCGCATCTTCTAATATCTTTTGAAGTCTATTTTTTTCCGAAGCAATATAACCCGTAAGTTTTCTCCTGTACCTTGTTAAATCTCGTAACTCTCTGGTGTGCTTGGGAGGGATAAAACTGCCTCGTAACAAACCACTCAAAAGTAACTTTGTAATCCATTTGCTATCTGCTTTATCGGTCTTACGACCTGGCACATTTTTAATATGGCGGGCATTGACTAAAATAACCTCAAAGTTTTCTTCCAAAATATTAAAAACAGGTTTCCAATACACACCTGTACTCTCCATAGCTACATGAGTAACTTTATTTTTCAAAAGCCAATCTCGAAGTTCTTCTATGTTTTCTGTGAAACTATCAAAACTACGAGTCTCTTCTGTAATGTTTGTCCCTCGAATTGTCGCTACTAAAATCTTTTTGTGGATGTCTATACCACAACCTTTTTCTACAACTTGCTCAAAACTGATTGATTTATCCATGGTCTGTGTTTTCAACGCAAAATAATCATTCCGCTGTGTGTTTAAAAATTAATCATGAATGTTTCATTTCATTATTTGTTTTACAGATTTATATCTATTTCTAATCCTTAATAAATCTAACCAAAGTTTTAAGAAATAAGTCATTTTTACTTTGCTGTCATCAGTATCAATCCAAGAATTTAGAGATTCTTCTTTACAGATTATTTTCATATTTTGTTTTCCATAAAGAACAATTAACCGATGAAAAATTTCAACATCAAACAGCCATTTAGAAATAAATTTCTCCTTAAAAAGAGGGGCTGTAATTTCATTTTTAAAAACTTTGCAACCACATTGCGTATCATAAACTGCTAAATCTAATTGTATAGAAATTAAGGTTGCAATAAATCGTCCAACTAAAAAACGATATTTTTTTCGTTCTATATTTGTATCTATTTTTGATACTCTAGAACCAAAGGCAAAGATAGTTTCCTCTTTAATTTGTTGGCTAATTCTATAACATTCTTCTAATGAGGTTGATAAATCCGCATCTAAATATGCAATATTTTTAAAAGAAAAGTTTTTATTTGCAAATAATATTCCTTGTCTAACGGCTTCTGCTTTTCCTTGGTTTTTTTCTAAAGAGAGTAGTGTGCTGTTTTCTAAAAAAGAAGCGTTAAATTGTTGTATAACAACATTTGTGTTATCCGAAGAACCATCATTAACGAAACAGATAAGTACCTGTTTGTGTTTTTTTAAAAATAGATTGAATTCATGAAATTTTAAGCGCTTGCCTTCATTATAACAGGGAATTACAATACATAATTCAAAAATTTTGTGCGTTTTATTCATCTAACAAATCAGGCCTTATTTCTTCTGTTCTTTTATAAGCTTGGTCACTTCTCCAATCTTCAATTTTAGGAAAATTACCCGATAATAGAATGTCAGGAACTTTATTTCCTTCATAATCCGAAGGTCTTGTATACACCGGCGGAGATAATAAATTATCTTGAAAAGAATCTGTCAATGCAGATTGCTCATCACCAATTACACCAGGAATTAAACGAATTACAGCGTCTACTAAAACAGCGGCAGCTAATTCACCACCCGTTAAAACATAGTCTCCAATTGAAATTTCTTTGGTGATAAATAATTCTCTAATTCTATGATCTACGCCTTTATAATGACCTGTTAAAATAAGTATATTTTTTTTTAAAGAAAGCGTATTTGCCGTTCCTTGATTTAATGTTTTGGCATCTGGGGTCATGTAAATAACTTCGTCATAAACACGTTCAGATTGTAGTTTTTTAATGCAATTCGCTATCGGTTCTATCATCATTACCATACCTGCGCCACCACCAAATTGGGTGTCATCAATTTGTTTGTAATTGCCTAAACCATAAGTTCTTAAATCATGAACTTTAATTTCTGCCAAACCTTTTTCTTTGGCACGTTTTATAATCGAATGATTAAAAGGACTTTCTAACAAATTAGGTGCTACGGAAATAATGTCTATTCGCATGTTGTAAATGTATGTTTTTTAACGGTTCTTTAGTGACCCTTTTTAGTTGATTTTGCTAACTTACAATGATTTATTTTAATTGAGTTCACAAGTTTTATTGTAAAAATGAATTTTTACGGTTTAAAATAAATGAAATTTCTAAAGTAACCATTTCTTTAATTTAGCTGTTATTTTCGGATTACTCAACAAATCTAAATGATTATTTTCATAAGCAATCCAAGTATTTTCCTCTTTAAAAGATAAGTTTTTATCAGGGTTTTTATGTTGACCTAATGCACTTTTTACATCAACTAAATTATCTCCTAATATTTTTGAGGATGCAGAAGATTTTTTTTCTCCTATAATTGCTGCGATGCTATAAAATTCAATTTCTTTCGGTAACTGAATATTTTGTCTTTGGTCTCTTTTTAGCTCAAAGCGATCATTATTTTGCCAATCTTCATCTACAAGATTGCCATATCGTAAATCAGTTACACCAGCACTTCGTATTTTTCCTAATCTAGCTAAAGGTTTTGTATACGGAACCGTTTCTAAAATAATATCTAAATAATTGCCTGCTTTTTCAATCTGTGATCCGTGATGAGGAGTTCCTAAAAAAACTACTTTTTTCAGCAGATTAGTCCAGTTTTTTTGTTCTTGTTGTCCATAATATATAGCACTTCTCGCAATTAAACCACCCATACTATGCGCTATAATAATAAGCTCTTCAACAGGAACAGGCCAATTTTTTAATAGTTCTTCTAAAGAAGTATTTAAATTTTGACCGTTGGCAGAAATATGTTTGCCCGAATTGTAATGCAAGTAAACAGGTGTTTTTTCTAACTCTTTGGATAAAATTTTTTCATGATTATGATTTTTTCGCGTCCATTGAATGTCACTCATGCAAGATCCATGTATCATCAAAAGAATTTTACCATTAATATTTGAGTAAGTAGCTTTCAAATCCTCAGAACAAACCTTTAATGCTTTTGATTGAAACCGAAATTGCATTTCTATTTTTAATGGATTTTCTTGATCCTCTAAATAATCACCAATAACACCATTTAAAGCAGAAAGTATGATTTCTTTTTTATCAGAAGTTTTTAAATTACCAATGGTAGGGGTTAATTGTCCAAGTATTTTATGTAGATTTTTACCCACGAATAACGTACTCCATCGGATGTTTTTATAAGTGATAGTAGCAATACTGGTAATTAAGTTTTGAATGGGTGTAGACGGTAAAAATGGAGGATGTACAATTTTTTTGTGCATAGCTTCCACCACATCTGTAACACCCAAAGTAGCATCTATAATTAAATTGGTAAGACCTTGAACTTCTAAATCCTTTTTTGCTTTTTTAGACATGATTATCTACTTTTTTAAAAATGAACTTTTGAAGATTTCATTTTTGATAAATACAATTTTTAGAATTCTTTAAAATTACTAAAAAAATATAGATTTTTCTAAATCTACATATACTATTTAGTCGTACAATTTTATGAAGTTTCGGTACGATATGTTTAGAAATCAGGTATGATAGGTTAATCAGTAATACTTACATGAAAGAGAGCGTCTCCTTTGTTTACAATCGGGGTTTTATTAATGCAAAAAATATGACAGTTAAAAGGTGCATATATTTTCTTTTTAAACTCGCCAAAAGGATCTTGAATAACCCCTAAAATCTCTCTTTTTTTTACAAAAGAACCATTTTTAGCCATTATTTTAAACATGCCAGAATCTGAAGCTCTTAACCATTTCGATTTATAAACAAAAACAGGTACTGCTTTCACTGTAATTTCTCCTTCGATTAAACCAAGTCGAATTAAAATATTTTTAGTTCCGTTTACACCCTCATTAATGATAGTAGGATTCAATTCATTAGATTTTCCTCCTTCAAAAAGTAACACGGTTTTCCCCATTTTATGCAAAGTTTCTCTTAACGATTTTGTGATATTTTCAGAGAAAACAATCATCGGCGGGTTAAAAACCTTAGCTAGTTCTAGCGCTTTTTCATCATCTTTACTGCATCTTATTTGTGCAATATTGTCGCGCTCACCGCCACCTGTATGAAAATCGATTACATAATCTACTAAAGGAGCAATTTCTTTTGTAAATTGATAGGCAAATTGGCTTGCTAAAGAACCATTAATAGTTCCTGGAAACATTCGGTTTAAATCACGACCATCAGGAAATTCTCTAGTTTGTATTAAATACCCAAAAATATTAAAAACAGGAATACAAATAATAGTTCCTTTTTTGGGTTTGTTTAATTTTAGATTGATAATTTCTCTAACAATACCAACTCCATTTGTTTCGTCTCCATGAATTCCCGATAGTAGTAAAACTACAGGACCAGGATTTTGAGATCGCTCTATAATTACAGGAACATTCACGGTAGTTCTTGTATGTAATTTAGCGATTTTTAAATCTATTACAGTACGTTTTCCTTCCGGAATTACTTTTCCTAAAAGTATAAAAGGTTTATTCGACATTTAATTCTAAATAACGTATGATTTCTTTCGCAATATTTTTACCAGTTGCTACTTCTATACCCTCTAAACCAGGAGAAGAATTTACTTCTAAAACTAAAGGTCCTTTAGAAGATTGCAGCATATCTACACCTGCAACACCTAACCCCATTGCTTTCGTAGCTTTTAAGGCAGTTCTTTCCTCGTCATCGGTTAATTCTATGATAGATGCGTTTCCTCCTCTGTGTAAATTAGATCTAAATTCACCCTCTTTACCTTGTCTTTTCATCGCACCAATCACTTTGCCATCAACTACAAAAACTCTAATATCTGCTCCGCCAGCTTCTTTGATAAACTCTTGTGCTATAACTCTAGCACCTAAGCCATTAAAAGCTTCTAAAACCGAAGTTGCTGCATTTTGAGTTTCTGCTAAAACAACTCCTAAACCTTGGGTTCCTTCTAATAACTTTAGGACAAGAGGAGTGCCTCCAACAGAATCTATTACGTGTTCTACATCTTTTGTATAATTTGTAAAAACTGTTTTTGGCAAACCAACACCAGCTCTTGCTAAAATTTGTAAACTACTCAATTTATCTCGAGATCTTACCAGACCAATAGAAGAAACAGCTGTAAAAACCTTCATCATTTCAAATTGGCGAATTACTGCTGTACCATAAAAAGTTACAGAAGCACCAATTCTAGGAATAATAGCATCAATATTTTCTAAATATTCACCTTTATAATATATTTTAGGAGCTTTCTTCTCAATTTCAATATTACATTTTAAGTGATCTACTACAAAAACCTCATGTTTTCTCTTTTGAGCGGCTTCAACCAACCTTCTTGTTGAGTATAACTTTGGGTTTCTTGATAGAATTACAATTCTCATATTTTATTATATTTTATTTTGTGGGATAAATTTTTCTTTACAGTATCTATGATAAATTTTTTATTTAAAAATTTTCTTCCCAAAAGTATGGGGAATTTCATGTCTTTACGTTCGCTTAATGTTAAATAAATAGGAAAATTTTTATTAAAAATGATGATTTTTGTATGAATACGAAAGCGCATTTCAGAAATTCCATTTGAACTTTTTACTAATTTAGAGGTGTAATCCTCTGAAATAAATTCTTTATTATTGTACAATATATGCTCTGGATCTAAAAGTGTAAATTTAAGTACTTTTTTTCCATCCAATTCAATTTCTTTAATATTTGAGCAATGTATAGAAGATGTATAAGCACCTGAATCTATTTTAAGGTCGATGTCTTCTAAAAAAAATTCAGGAAAATCAGCTTTATCTTCTCGGCCAATAGTAATTTTCATGCAGTTGTTTTAAGGTATAAGCTGTAAAGTTATAGATTGTTACTGAATTGGCATTGCAATTCTTCTATAAATTTAAAATAGCAGCTTCTGCACACCGTTCTCCATCCATGGCAGCAGAAACAATACCACCTGCATATCCGCCACCTTCTCCGCAAGGAAACAACCCTTTTATTTCTATATGCTCTAAATTTTCTTTTCTTGGGATATTTACGGGTGATGATGTTCTAGATTCTACCCCAACAATATTGGCCTCATTGGTATAATAACCATGCATTTTTTGTCCGAAAGCCACAAAACCTTTTCGCAATCTACTTCCTATTATTTTTGGTAAAAGCGAATGTAAAGGAGCCGAATTTAATCCAGGTTGATATGAAGTATCATTTAATTCTGGTGAGAGTTTTCCATCAACAAAATCTACCAACCGCTGTGCTGGGGCTGTTTGTGTTCTTCCGCCTGCAAAGAAAGCAATTTTCTCTAAATCTTTTTGAAATTCTAATCCTTTTAAAGCGCCAAATTTCTCGTATTTTTTAAAATCTTTATCAATATCTAATTCTACAACAATTCCTGAATTGGCAAACTTATTATTTCTTCTAGAAGGCGACATTCCGTTGACCACAACTTCTCCGTTTGCAGTGGCTGCCGGAACAATAAATCCGCCTGGACACATACAGAAAGAATACACACCTCTGTTATTTACTTGATGCACTAAACTATACGCCGCAGCGGGTAAAAGTTCATCTCTTTTTCCAGAACAATGGTATTGAATTTGATCTATGATTTCTTGCGGATGTTCCACTCGAACACCCATTGCGAAAGATTTGGCTTTAAGAGCAATATCTTTTTTATGCAATAATTCGTAAATATCTCTAGCCGAATGACCCGTTGCCAAAATAACAGCATTTACAGTCATTTCTTTGCCATTTTGAAGTTGAATAGCTTGTAGTTTGTTGTTATTCACCACAAAATCGATTACTTTAGTTTCGAAATGTATTTCACCTCCAAATTTTAAAATAGTTTCACGAATGTTTTGTATTATTTTGGGTAATTTATTGGTGCCAATATGCGGATGCGCATCTACTAGAATTTGAGAGGTTGCACCTTGAAAAACAAGATTTTCAAAAATTCTGCGAACATCACCACGTTTTAAACTTCTTGTATAGAGTTTTCCATCAGAATAAGTGCCTGCACCTCCTTCACCAAAACAATAGTTAGAATCTTCGTTTACAATTTGATCTTGATTGATGGCTTTTAAATCTCTTCGTCTGTCTTGAACATTCTTTCCGCGTTCTAAAACAATCGGTTTATACCCTAGTTCAATGCATCGCAAAGCGGCGTACATTCCTGCCGGACCAAAACCAATAATATGAATTTCTTTGGCGTTAGAAACGTCTTGGTATTCAAAAATATAATCAGGTTTTTCAGGAACTTCTTCGTTGATATAAACCGCAACTTTGTAGTTAAAAATGATGTCTTTTTTACGAGCATCAATAGATTTACGGAGAACTTTTACAGCAGAAATTTTATTTTTATCAATCCCTAATTGTTTAGAAGCCTTATATAAGAGGTTATTTTCTTGGCGCTCCTCAATTAAATTTACGCGTAATTGTATTTCTTTTATCATCTATAAAATTGATAGCTTATAAAGCATCAAGTTTGTTTAAAATCATTTTGTATTCGGTAATACTTTCTTTTATAACAGGAATAATAGCACTCAGTTTTTGCTTAATAATTGCTTCATCTTCATTATTCTGTGCTAGTTTTTCAAGGATAGCCACTTCTTCTAAACAGCTAACTCCCATTAAACCTAATGACGATTTTAAAAAATGACAAATACCTCTAACTGCTTCATAATCTAAATCAGTAAGGCTTTTTTCTAAAGTTTCTAATCTTGGAATTGTATCCGATAAATACACATTAATTAATTGAATGAGCATATCTTTATCCGAAGCAAAAAAACTTTTTATAGAGGTTAAGTCTACAACATCACTTTTTAAAATTGATTCAATTTCCATATTACTTTGCTTGTTTTGCGAGGCTAATTCTGTTTTTAAATAAAATACAAATATAAATAAAAACTATTACTAAGCTTTTACTTATATTTTATTAAGTTTGTTTAAAATAATTTGTTTTTTAGAAAACTATTTGGTGTGAAAAATAAAAATAAAATTGTGCTTGCAGAAGATAATTCTGTTTTATCTCTCCTTTTAAAATCACGTTTAGAAAAAGAGGGTTTTAAAATGCTGATGGCTAAAAACGGAAAAGAGGCTATAGAATTTATTGAAAATGAAAATCCTGACCTTATTTTAACGGATATTATGATGGATTATATGACGGGTTTAGAAGTGGTTAGTCATGTAAGAAATCAGTTAAATAGTAAAACACCAATATTGGTTTTTTCTTCATCCGGACAAGAAGATATGGTCTTAAGGGCATTTAATTTAGGAGCCAACGATTTTATGTGTAAACCCTTAAGTTTAAGTGAACTTTTAATTAGAGTAAAAAGAATGCTGCTGTAAATTAATTGTTCATTATTTTTGGTTTTATGATGTTTCCCATAGTAGAGAAGTTAATCTGGACGCTAGTTGTACTATTAATTATTATCATCGTGTTTTTAGTTATCTTTCTAAAAGTAGTACGAAATCATACACGGAAAATCGTGAAAAAGAACTTGAAACATACAGAATTCGTAGAAAAGTTGCTTATTGAATTTTTATACGCAGATGAAGAAGGTGTAAAATTTAGCAGTGAGCAAAAAAAGATCTTAAAGAAGTTTAAAAAAGGGCTACCAAGTAAAAGAAAAAGAAAAATAATGACTGCCACTTTTTTTGATTTAAGGCAAGAAGTTTCGGGAGAAATGGTGGTTACAATGCAAAAATTAGTCTACAAGCTAGGTTTATTAGAGTATGCTGTTAAAAAGTTAAAAAGTAAAAAATGGTACTTGGTACTTGGTAGTTGAAGGTATTCGAGATTTAAGGCAATTTAAAGTTACGAAAGTAGCACCTTTAATAAAAAAATTTATCAACCATAAAAGAGAAGAAGTTAGGCGAGAGGCGCACCTTTATTTCTTAGAACTATTTGAATTGGAAGGATTAAATTTTTTAGATGATTTAAAATTGCCTTTATCAGAATGGGATCAAATACAATTATTAGGTGAAATAAAAAAAATTGAAGATCGTAAAATAAAGGACATTTCAAAATGGTTAAAATCTGAAAATGAATATGTTGTACTATTTGTGTTAACTCTTGTTAAACATTTTAATCTTTTAGACACGAAAGAAATTATGTTATCACTATTAAACCATGCGAACCTGGAGATAAAGTTGAAAACAATCGAAACATTAACATATTTTGAGATTGTTGAAGCTAAAGAAATACTGAAAAATAGATATAGCGATTTAACGATAAAAGAAAAATTAGCTTTTTTTAATTTATTAGAAAAAACAGCAACAAAAAAAGATACTTTATTTGCTGTGAGTCATATAGACAATGATCACTTTGAGATTAGATACAAGGCGCTCTGTATTTTGAAAAAAATAGATGTCAATTTATATGACAAATTAGAAAAAAAATCAGAAGATGAAGCTCACAATAAAATAATTCATTTTATAGATTATAGTTATGGGGTTTGATGAAATCTTAAGAATTGTTTTAAATAAAGACAAGGAACGAAAAACAGATTGGATCGCCTATGTTAAAAATGAACAGTACGCAGAAAAATATTTTAAATCGTTAGAATTAGTGCAAAAAGCATTACTAGTTTTCCCTGGTGATGCCGATCTTTTGCAACTAAAAGCAAAAGCAGAACTAAATTCTAATAATAGTCAAGAAGCCTTAATTACAATGAAACAGGCTGTAAAATTGCATCCTGATAATGAAGAAGTTTTAAATTATAAAAATTCTTTAGAGAGCGATTTAAGTTTCAATACCTTAAGTATAGATTATTCTTTAGAAGTGTATCAGAATAAAGATCGAGATCATATGCACTATACAACTGTGCAATATGCTAGGCAAACTAAATACGGAAGTATCAATGCAAAAATAAATTATACAAATAGATTTTTAACCGATAATTATCAATTAGAAATAGATTTATATCCTAGAATCGTAAAAGGTTTGTATGCATACGTTAGTGGAGGTTGGTCTCAAAGTCCGTTAAACCCTAGTGCTAGATATGGAGCAGAATTGTTTAAATCTTTACCAAAAAGTTTTGAAGCTTCGTTAGGCTTTAGATGGTTAAAATTTTCTACAGAAACTACTATTTACACAGGTTCTTTAGGTTGGTATACAGGCAATAGTTATTGGGCGTTAAGATCTTATGTAACTCCAGGTTTTCCTGGTACGAGTGCCTCTGGTAGGTTATTTATAGAAAGTATAGAAGTGATGCCCAAAACTATTTAAATGTAGAAATTGGTTATGGAGCATCACCAGCAGTAGACCGCTTCGTTCCTAATTCTGATGGCATAGAAATTAAAGACTCAGAAATTTTTAGATTAGATTCTCAAAGTATTAATTTCGGGTATTTTTTAACATCAAAAAGTAAAAAGAATATTTGGGGATTTACAACGGGGGGTTTTAGAGAAGAAAAACCCTTTGCAAAAGGAGAATATTTTGTATTCGGATCTTTTGGCGTTTCTTATGGTGTTCGGTTTAAATAGGTGTAATTATCACTTGTAAAACTGTAAGAATTATGAGCACATTGATATCCATGTTTTTTTAAGGATGATGGTTTAAAATTAATATTGAAATTGTATTTTTGAACCATGAAATATAGGCAACTTACCAAAGAACAATTTGAGAATTTACACAAAGAATTTGCACTGTTTTTAGCAAGTCAAAAAATAGATGTAACCGAATGGAATCAGATAAAAAAAGAACAGCCCAATGTGGCAGAAGAAGAGATGAACCTATTTTCTGATGTTGTTTGGGAGGATGTAATGTCTAAAACGAACTATGTAGAACATTTTTCTGAAACAACGGTTAATTTGTTTAAGTGTGATGCAGAAGAAATTCATAGAATTGCGATTAAAGTAAATTGGGATATCAATTTACTAGATCAAAAAGGATTTGAGTGGTTGATGAAAAATCCTATGGATAATTCAGTAGATATTTTTAAAGGTTCAAAACCTTATCATTTAGAAAGAAATCAAGAAGTTTTTGATTTAATTGAAAAGGGAGGCGGCATCTCAAAAGGTGAAATTTTTGACTATTTTAGTCAATTGGTTGGGTAATGTTTTTTAACTTATAGAAATAGAAAAAACGGTTCATCGATACTTTTTGGTATATTAACGAACCATTTTATCTTTTAAACAGGTTCTAATAAAAATTAAGTTATTTTAAACTTACTTTGCTTTGTATTTTTATTTATTTAATTCTTTACAGTAATAATGGAGAAAATTTTGAAGGTTTTATTGGTTGAAGACAATTTAATAGAGATAATGAAAATGAAAAGAACCATTTCATTATTAAAGCTAAAACATACCATACATGAAGCCAAAAACGGTGAAGAAGCTTTGCAATTTTTAGAGGATAAAGCTAATATTCCAGATATTATTCTTCTTGATTTAAATATGCCTAAAATAAATGGAATAGAGTTTCTTAAAATTTTGAAGGCTAATGATGATTTAAAACATATTCCTACCATAATTTTAACAACATCTAACAATCAAAAAGATTTATTAGAATGTTATAAAACAGGGATGTCTGGTTATGTTTTAAAGCCTTTAAAGTACGAAGATTATGTAAAAAAAATTGAAACTGTTTTAGCATATTGGAGTTCAAATGAATTAAGAAAATTATAATATGAAAGGAATTGTATTTACCGAATTTTTAGATTTAGTTGAAGATAAATTTGGTTTAGAAACGGTAGATAAAATTATTACAGAATCTCAATTAGATTCTGGCGGTATTTATACATCTGTGGGTACTTACAGTTTCTCTGAAATGTTACAATTACTTCAAAGTTTAAGTAAACATACCAGTGTTTCTATCGATAATTTATTGTTGGTTTATGGTGAGCATTTTTTTTCAATCATAGAAACAAGTTATCCAGGTTTACTAGCAACTTATAAAGATCCTATAGAAATGCTTTCATCTATTGAAAATCATATTCATATAGAGGTTAGAAAAATATATCCAGATGCCGAATTGCCTACTTTTATTGTAGAAAAAAAAGATGAAAAATCTTTAACAATGCTATACAAATCTAGCAGAGCCATGCATCATTTTGGATTGGGTTTAATGAATAAAACATTTGAGCATTTTAATGCCACAGCAACGATAGCTCTTCATAAAATAAATGAAGATGGCACTGAAGTTAGATTCGTCATTAATAAAAATTAGTGAGTTAAGAAAATATTGTTTTACCACAATTCGATTTAACAAAAAACTGGTAAAAATAATTTAAAACAATTTTTCTAGAAAACACTAAAATTTAAAATTAGAAGAGGTTTTAGTAATCTGAATCTCGGTTTCATTTAGTTAGAAGTAAATTTATTTGTATCACGTTTCAAAACAAACCTATTTATTCCTGAAAATTTTTTCGGAACTACTTTAAAAAAGCTCCTGCTTTTAAATGGTGATGAGACTAAAGTTAGTCAATTATTTTAATAATTTAGTTAGCAAAAGGGTACAATTATTTAAGAAAAAAGGCAATTTAAAATTTGTTACGTTTTAATGAGCTTTTAGTTAAAAATTTGTAAATTTACAATTATAGAGATTTTTTTATGTGAAAAATCTAAATATTTACATGGAACCGTCTACTACCCTCAAGAAATAAACAATGAAAACTGTTCAATTAAAGAAAAATAAACATAATAGCATAGAATATGTATCAGAAAAACAAAACTTAAAGGCTCCTTTAGTTCTGATTTTTGGGGATAGATATATGTTGCAAGACAAAAATGTTTTTGATGAAATAAGAGCAGTTTTTAAAGACGGTCATCTTGTTTTTGGATCAACTGCTGGAGATATTACCTCAGAATCTGTAGATGAGGAGTCTATTACAATAACCGCAATTGAATTTGAAAAAAGTTATTTTACTATAAAAAAATCGAATGTTTTAGATGCTGGAAATCAAATTGATAGCTTTACTGTTGGTAGGCAATTAATAGAACAATTTCCAGAAGAAGGCTTAAAATATGTTTTTGTAGTTTCTGAAGGTAGCTTTATAAATGGAAGTCAACTCGCTTTGGGAATGAACGCTGCAACTAAAAATAATCTTTTAATTACTGGGGGCTTGTGTGGGGATTCAGAAAGATTTGAGAAAACTTTTTCTTCTTACAATGAACTTCCTAAAGAAGGAGAAATTGTAGCTGTAGGTTTATATGGAGATCATTTAGAAGTTTCTTTTGCATCCAACGGAGGTTGGATTCCTTTTGGTCCAGAACGATTAATTACCAAATCTAAAGACAATATTTTGTATGAATTAGACGGTAAACCTGCTCTAGATTTATATAAAAAATATTTAGGCGATAAATCTAAAGAATTACCAGGAGCAGCATTGTTGTTTCCTTTAAATGTAAAATTTTCTGATAAAAATAAATCAATTGTAAGAACAATTTTAACGATTGATGAAAAAGAAAACTCGATGATTTTAGCAGGTGATATTGTAGAAGGTTCTTATGTGCAGCTGATGATGACGAATGTAGATAACATTATAAGTGCGGCAGAAATTGGAGCAGTGCAGGCATTAGAGCATAGAAATAATAAGCCAGAATTAGCAATTTTAGTAAGTTGTATTGGTAGAAAATTAGTTCTAGATCAAAGAGTAGAGGAAGAGGTAGAGGAAGTAATAGAGGTTATTGGTAAAGAAACTACAGTTTGTGGATTCTATTCCTATGGAGAAATTGCCCCTTTTAATAGTGAAATGAACTGCCAATTGCACAACCAAACAATGGCAATTACTCTAATTAGCGAATAATGAACTCTTTATTAAAAAGACAATTAAGAAAATATTTGCCAAAAGAGCTACAAGCTAATAAGGATTTAGATCTTTTTTTAAATGCTGTAGATAAATCTTATACCAACTCAGAAGATCAGTTTATATTATTACAAAGAGCAGCATCTATTAGTTCTGAAGAACTTTACGAATCTAATAAACAGTTAAAACAAGAGTCGAAATCGCAAAAAGAAATAATTTCTAAATTAAATAATGTTGTAAATACGTTAAAGTTTTATGATTTAGATGAAGCAAAAAATTTAGAAAATTTAGATTCTTTGGCATTAGCAGGTTTTATTGACGATAAAACAAAAGATATTCTTGAAATTAATAAACAAAAAGATAGATTAGTCGCTAGCTTAGAGCGTCAAAATCAGGAATTAAATGATTACACACACATGGTTTCTCATGATTTAAAAACACCACTACAAAGTATAGATGCTTTAACTAGTTGGATGAAAGCAGATTATGAAAATGAATTGGGGGGAGACGGAAGAAATATTATCAATTTAATTAGAGAGAATGTAGAGAAAATGGATACCGTAATTCGTGGTATTTTACAGTATTCAACAATTGGTAAAACAGAAAAAGAGCGTTACAAAGTAGACTTGAATAGTTTAGTAGCTGGTCTAATCTTAAAAATTAACAACCCAAATGATGTTAAAATTTTAAAATTAGATAAATTTCCAACCATTTATGGAGATAAGCATAGGTTAGAGTTACTTTTTTATCATTTAATTGAAAATGCTGTAAAATTTAATGACAAAGGAGAAAAAGGTTTCGTAGAAATTAAATGTTATGAAGAACCTAATTTTTGGAAATTTTCAATTAAAGATAACGGAAAAGGAATTGAAAAAAATTATTTTGATAAAATTTTTATGGCTTTTCAAAAATTGGAAGACGACTTTAAATCTGCAGGAATAGGTTTGTCAATTGTTCAAAAAATTGTGGAAGCTTATGAAGGTGAAATTTCTATAAAATCAACCTTAAATATTGAAACAACTTTTACATTTACCTTAAAAAAATAAGACCAACGGTTTAAATTTTTTTGAATACTAAAGGATTAACTCCTTCTTAATCTAAATTTACAGGAATGCTTTTGCTTACAATAGTTCTAAATGCTATTTTGCGTTTTAAAAAAGATCTTTTTTAGTGTTGTCCGATTAAAATTAACTAAAGTGTTTTTTAAGTATTGATAGTCTTGATTTTTAAGAGTTTTTAAAGTAGTACATCTTACTATTAAAACCGCTTTAGAATTTATGATGTATCGAAAAATTTAAAATCGTAATGATATTGTTTTTCAGTTAGTTACATTCAAGTCTTTGTTCTTGATTCTAACAGCGAAAGCGGTCTTTTTATCTTTTATCGGACAACAATGGATCTTTTTATAAAATAAATGCAATAGTGAATCATCATAATTTAAAATCAAATACTCTTCGGAAGGTCTTAAAGCAATAAGCGAAGTAGCTCAGTAGTTCCAGAGCTTGCCACATTTTTAATAATGGTTAAATTTTCAAAATTATTTTCAGAAACCGCCGGTTTAGGATCAATAAAATAAATCGGAATATTAGGTTGTGTATAATGTATCAAGCTCGCAGCAGGATATACTTGCATTGACGTTCCGATAATGATCAAAACATCCGCTTTTTGAACAATTTCAGCTGCTTTGTTTAACATCGGCACCATTTCACCAAACCACACAATATGAGGCCTTAATTGGCTTTTTTTATGACATAAATCGCCTAAAAATAAATCTTTTCTCCAATCTAAAATCAGGTTTTCATCAATAGAACTTCTAACTTTAAGAAGCTCTCCATGCAAATGGATTACTTTAGAGCTTCCGGCTCGTTCGTGCAAATCATCTATATTTTGGGTAATTATTTCAACATCAAAATCGGTTTCTAAATCCACTAAATTATAATGCGCTTTATTGGGTAAAACCTCGAGCAATTGTTTTCTGCGTTGATTGTAAAAATCTAAAACTAATTGAGGATTTCTAGCAAAACCCTCAGGACTCGCAACTTTAGTAACGTCATGACCTTCCCACAAACCATTGCTACCTCTAAAAGTATTGATGCCGCTCTCAGCGGAAATTCCTGCACCAGTTAACACAACAAGTTTTTTCATCTATTTTATAGTTTTTAGGATGTGAGGCTTACAAGATTTAATTTTAAAATTTTGAAGAATATACAACCAAATATTTTTAGATATTTCGAAAATATAATAAATAAATGATAAGTTTGTAAATATGATTGATAAAAACCTATTAAATTATTTTGAAGGCTATTTAACAGAGAAACGAAAAGAAACCTTTAAAAATGTTTTAGAGAATAGAACCAAGCATTTTACTTTAGTTTTAGAAGATATTTATCAGCCTCATAATGCAAGTGCAGTGGTTAGAACTTGTGATATTTTTGGAATACAAGATGTACATGTTATTGAAAATAAATATGTAAATAGAGTCTCCAGACACGTTGCAAAAGGTGCCCAAAAATGGATTACTTCTACGCGCTACAATTCAGATGGTAACAATACAGCATCATGTATCCATGCTTTAAAGAAAAATGGCTATCAAATTATAGCAACAACGCCACACAATGATTCTTGCTTTTTACAAGATTTTGATATCCATAAAAAAACGGCATTTATTTTAGGAGCAGAAGCAGAGGGTGTTTCGGAAACTGTAAAAAACCAAGCCGATGGATTTCTAAAGATACCGATGGTTGGTTTTACAGAAAGCTTAAATATCTCAGTTGCGGCAGCGATTATTCTTCAAGAGGTAACAACAAAGTTAAGAGGCTCCAATATAGATTGGCAATTATCAGCACAAGAAAAGGAGATTTTATATTTTGATTGGTTAAAAAAAACAATTAAAAATGTTGATAAAATTGAGGACTTGTATTATCGTAATCTAAAGGAGTGAGTTTTTTACAAAATGAATTAGAAGTTTCAGGAGCTTATTGATCGTTGAGATCTATTCAATCTAAAAACTAGTCTACCATTACTTTCTCAATAGTGGATGTAGAGTCGCAACGCTTAACATACAAATGAACATTTTTTAACGCGTCTTTACCTGTAACGTAGTATTCTGCGCAGGGTTTTTCTCTAGGTTTCCCTTTTCCGAAATCAACATCACCCAAATATAAAATAGTAGAAACTTTGGTGGTATCTATATTATATTTTTCCATCGATTTTTTAGCTTCAGCAGAAAATACTCGTTTTCTAATTCTGATCGTTTTTAAGGTTCTGGCATCCGGTCCGTAATCGAAAGTTGCATTTTTTTTCTGCCAAAAGAAATAGACACCTACGGCACCTAATGAAAAACCTACTAAATAATACCCTATTCTTTTAAGAAGCATTTTAAAATTTTGAATTGCAAATTTATGGAAATTGAGTTGTTTCTTGCTGTTTAATGAGAACTTATTTTAAAGAGTTTGTAAAGTTAAATTTTATTATTACTTGAATCTAGTTTAAAAAAAATCAAACAAAATTTTTATACTACAAGTTCTGATCCCAAACGCTTTTTGTATTTGAGTTATCTCTTTATACGATTAATAAGTTAATATCTCTAAAAGGTAAATCAAACCAATCTGCAACCGTTCTATTCGTTAAGATTCCGTGATAAAAATACATGCCGTTTCGTAAGCTTTTATCAAAACGTGCAGCATTTTCAAAACCACCTTCTGCGGCGATATCTAATAAATAAGGTGTAAAAATATTACTGATAGAAACGGAAGCTGTTCTAGCATATCTCGAAGGAATATTCGGCACACAATAATGAATAACACCATGTTTTACAAAGGTTGGGGAGTTATGAGAAGTAACATTAGAGGTTTCAAAACAACCACCTCTATCGATACTAACATCCACGATAACAGCACCTTCTTTCATCTGCTCAATCATCGTTTCTGTTACCACAATAGGAGATCTGTTTTTTCCTCTAATGGCACCGATAGCAACATCGCAGCGCATTATTGCTTTTGCTATTGATTTTGGTTGCACTGTAGAGGTATAAATTGGTCCGGGCAAATACCTTTGTAAATTTCTTAATTTAGTAATTGAGTTATCAAAAACTTTCACTCTAGCGCCAAAACCTAAAGCAGTTTTGGCGGCAAACTCTCCAACAGTTCCTGCTCCAAAAATAACAACACTTGTTGGCGGCACGCCACCAATATTTCCGAATAACAAACCGTTTCCTTTATTTACGCCACTCATCAACTCACCAGCAATTAAGATAGATGCCGTACCAGCAATTTCACTCAAAGATTTTACAATAGGGTAGGTGTCCTGGTCATCCTTAATGTAATCGAAAGCCACCGCTGTAATTCTTTTTTTAGCTAAACTTTCAAAGTATTTTTTAGATTGTGTTTTTAGCTGAAGCGATGAAATTAAAATTGTTTGCGGGTTTAGATAGCTAATTTCTTCTTCAGTTGGTGGCGCAACTTTTAAAACAATGTTGCATTTAAATGCTTCCTCTGAATCGTACGAAATTTTTGCACCAGCTTCGGAATATTCTTTATCTGTAAAATTAGCACCATCACCAGCACCAGTTTCGATAACGATTCTGTGTCCGTTTGCAGAAAGCGCTGTAACGGCATCTGGCGTTAAGCAAATACGTTTTTCACCCGTGTAAGTTTCTTTAGGGATCCCGATAAATAATTCACCTTTTCTCTTTTTAATTTCCAGCATTTCGGTTTGCGGTAGTAGTTCTTCTTTACTAAAAGGAGAAAATTGACTCATAAATTATAGTTTATGTTATTGTATTAGTTGAATATTGCGGTTTCCATCTTCTAAAATACTTAAATGAATTTCTACAGCACCTAAAGGTAATAAATTTTCTATATTTTCTGGCCATTCAATCAAGCACCAAGCATCATTGTCAAAATATTCTTCAATCCCCATGTCTAAAGCCTCTTCTTCCTGCGTAATTCTATAAAAATCGAAATGAAAAATTTTACTATTTTTTGATGTTTGATATTCGTTGACCAAAGAAAATGTAGGCGACGAGATGGTATCTGTAACCTTCAATTGTTTGCAAATTTCTTTGATGAGTGTGGTTTTGCCAACACCCATCTGGCCGTAAAAAAGCAGTGTTTTATTTTTTGCTGCTGAAATAATTTCAGAAGAAATTTTAGAAAGCTCTTTTAGAGAATAGTTTTTATTCATGTTGCAAAAATAATAAAGATATATTATTAAATAATTCACTAATTCTCATTAAAAAAGATTCAGTTACAAAACTATGATGAAACAAATATTTTTGAAAAAATACCTACAAGTAGGTATTTTATTGCTTTTATATGTGAACTATATTGCAAAATTAGATAATTATAATAAAATATTATGAAAACAAAATTAATTTTATTTTTTACATTTTTAAGCCTTGCTATAAACGCACAAGTATCACAAGCAGAAAGACAAGCTTTAATCGATTTTTACAATGCCACAAATGGCGATAACTGGACCAATAATACCAATTGGAATACAGACCCAAACTCAACTTCTGATGTTTCTACTTGGTTTGGGGTAACTACTTATAATGTTGATGGTCAAAAACATGTTGCTAGACTATTTTTGAATAGTAATAACCTAGTTGGTGGTTTACCAGATTTTAAAAATTTAACCAAATTATTACGTTTAGAAATCGCAAATAATAGTATATCTGGTGAGATTGATGTCAATAAATTACCATCAACACTGCAAGTTTTACAATTATCTACGAATGATATTTCAGGTAATATTCCAGATTTAACTTCTTTTAGTGATTTATTGCATATACAACTAACTCGAAATAAATTTGTAGGAAATGTTTCTGAAAGTCTATTTCCTTTGTCAACACAAACTATTTCAATTGGATATAACAATATTTCAGGAACATTAGATTTTAGTTCTTTTCCTGATATGAGAACTATAATTACTTCAGAATCTAATATTAGCTTTCTAAAACTTCCTAGTAATGGTATTATTTCATCAGTAATGAATTCAAATACTTCTTTTGGTGTAAAAGATATGCCAAACTTGGCATTTATAGAAGTACCAAATGTATCTAGTTTTACAAATTTGAGGAGTAGTTCATTTGATTTGGGTTTAAAAATAGTAGCTTACGACCAAGCAGATAAAACAGCAACACCAAATACTAAAGAAAGAGAGGCATTAAAAAAACTGTACGAAAATAAATCTTACACGTATGCAAGTACTATAAAATCTGGAGTAAATGATACAGAATGGTTAGAGGTTGAAGTTATTAATGGAGAAACTAGAATTACAGAAATTCATACCACAAGTTTAGCAATAAATGGACCAATGCCAACAGAAATTGGTGTTTTTACAGAGTTAACTCATTTACATATACCCAATTCTGGAATTAATACCATCGCTACAGAACTAAAAAATGCAACAAAATTAGAAGAATTGTATTTGAATAATAATTCGATTACTGCCATACCAAATGATTTTTACGATTTAGTAAAACTAAAAATACTAAACATTAATAACAATCAAATACCTTCAATAGCCGCTGGATTAGGTAATTTTTTAGATTTAGAACAATTATATTTTAGCAATACTCAAGTAGATTTAATACCCACAACTATTGGTAATTTAAAAAAGTTACAAACTTTAGAATTTGCAAGTACAAGAATATCTTTATTGCCTCCTCAAATTGGTGGTTTGGTTGAGTTGACAAGATTGGTTGCAGCTCCTAATAATATTGCAAGTATACCCAGTGAGTTTGGACAATTAACCAAATTACAATTTTTAGATTTTGCCAATTGTGAGTTATCAAATACGCCGGCCGCTTTTGCAAATTTGACCAATTTAGAAACCTTGTTTTTAAATGATAACGAATTACAAGTAGTTGCCGGTTTAGGTGGTTTTACAAAACTAAAATTCTTACGGTTACACAATAACAGATTAGGAGAAGATAACCCTAATTTTAATACTGATTTACCGGAAGATATGAGTGATTTGGTAGATTTGGAAGAGTTGACTTTGTATAATAATCAATTAAAAAAGTTGCCTACTAATATTGGGAATTTGAATAAGTTGACTTCTTTACAACTAAACAATAATAGATTAACATCTATTCCTTTGACAATCAATGGATTAACCAATTTGTTAGAATTAAGGTTACAGGGAAATAATTTAACTAGTTTACCGACAACTATAGGCGGTTTATCGAGTTTGCAAAAGCTATATTTATCACAAAGTAATTCTAATAATAAAATTACAGGTTTACCAGATGAGATTGGTGATTTGGGGGCATTAAAGGAACTGTATCTTGAGAACATGCGTTCCTATGAGAATAGCCAATATGTTTACCACTTAACGAGTTTACCAACAACCATGAATAAGTTGTTAAATTTAGAAGTTATGGAGGCATCGAATAGTGGAATAGGTGGTTTAGTAGATTTAACCAATTTAACCAAGCTAAAAAGATTACAATTAAATAATAATAAAATAGCAGACCTAAAAATAGATGCCCCAGTTGCTAATTTTAATGCACGTTCTAGTGTTACCTATCATTTCAATATTAGTAGTAATCCATTTATCAGTTGTGTAGAAGTACCAACAGCACAAGTGAGTAATTGGGATACAAGGTATGCGCAAAGACCACAAATAGCGGACAATGGCATTGCCTTTAGTGATAGTTGTGCTGGATTTAGAGTTCCGCAAACAGAGAGAGAGGCATTAATTGCTTTTTATATAGCAACTAACGGAGGGGATAAAATTGATGCAGCAACAGGAGTCACTTGGGTTGGAACCAATTGGAGCACAGATGCTGCAGAATTAACGAATGTTGGTTCTTGGCAAGGTGTTACAACAGAAATTATCAACGGGCAAAAACATGTAACAAAGATTGAGTTAACTTATTACATAAACGTATCAGGAAATATTCCAAAAGAAATTGCAGCTTTAACAGAATTAACGAGACTAGATTTATCAAATGGAAGTATAGAGACTATAGCAACAGAGATAGGTAACTTAGGTAAGTTACAATATTTAAATTTATCAAATAATAACATAGAGATTTTACCAACAGGAATTGGGAATTTTGCAAGTTTGATAGAGTTAAATTTAAGCTATCAATATAAAGATAGATTAGGTAACTTTAATTATGTTAGGCCTTTAACAAGTTTACCAGATGAGATAGGTAATATAGCGACTTTAGAGAAGTTAGATTTAAGTTATAATGGCTTAACGAGCTTACCATCAGGAATCGGAAATTTTGCAAATTTAAAAGAGTTAAGAATCACTTATCAAGAGACAAGACCAGGAAATGTTCACATATTAACTTTAACTAATTTGCCTGATGAAATAGGAAATATAGCTAGTCTTGAAAAATTATATCTGAATTATAATGCATTAACAGAAATTCCCTCAACAATAAATGGTTTAACGAGTTTAATTGAGTTACGATTAGAGGCAAATAATTTAACGGAATTACCTACAACAATAGGTGGTTTAACGAGTTTAGAAAAATTGTATTTATCACAAAGTAGTTCTAATAATAAAATTACAAGTTTACCAGATGAGATTGGAAATTTAAGTAATTTGAAAGAGTTGTATATAGAGAATATGCAAATAAGAGATGCAACTACAGGAGGTGTTCTTACTTATACGTTGAGAAGTTTACCAACAACAATGAATAAGTTATTAAATTTAGAAGTCTTAGAAGCTTCGTATAGTGGCATAGAAGGTTTAGTAGATTTAACGAACTTAACTAAGTTAACAAGATTACAATTAAATAATAATAAAATCACAGACTTAAGAATAGATGCCCCAGTTTCTAATTTTAGTACCAGTAGTCCATCATACCATTTTAATATAAGTAGCAATCCATTTATCAGTTGTGTAGAAGTACCTATAGCAGAAGTAAGTAATTGGGATACAAGGTATGCGCAAAGACCACAAATAGCGGACAATGGCATTGCCTTTAGTGATAGTTGTGCTGGATTTAGAGTTCCGCAAACAGAGAGAGAGGCATTAATTGCTTTTTATATAGCAACTAACGGAGGGGATAAAATTGATGCAGCAACAGGAGTCACTTGGGTTGGAACCAATTGGAGCACAGATGCTGCAGAATTAACGAATGTTGGTTCTTGGCAAGGTGTTACAACAGAAATTATCAACGGGCAAAAACATGTAACAAAGATTGAGTTAACTTATTACATAAACGTATCAGGAAATATTCCAAAAGAAATTGCAGCTTTAACAGAATTAACGAGACTAGATTTATCAAATGGAAGTATAGAGACTATAGCAACAGAGATAGGTAACTTAGGTAAGTTACAATATTTAAATTTATCAAATAATAACATAGAGATTTTACCAACAGGAATTGGGAATTTTGCAAGTTTGATAGAGTTAAATTTAAGCTATCAATATAAAGATAGATTAGGTAACTTTAATTATGTTAGGCCTTTAACAAGTTTACCAGATGAGATAGGTAATATAGCGACTTTAGAGAAGTTAGATTTAAGTTATAATGGCTTAACGAGCTTACCATCAGGAATCGGAAATTTTGCAAATTTAAAAGAGTTAAGAATCACTTATCAAGAGACAAGACCAGGAAATGTTCACATATTAACTTTAACTAATTTGCCTGATGAAATAGGAAATATAGCTAGTCTTGAAAAATTATATCTGAATTATAATGCATTAACAGAAATTCCCTCAACAATAAATGGTTTAACGAGTTTAATTGAGTTACGATTAGAGGCAAATAATTTAACGGAATTACCTACAACAATAGGTGGTTTAACGAGTTTAGAAAAATTGTATTTATCACAAAGTAGTTCTAATAATAAAATTACAAGTTTACCAGATGAGATTGGAAATTTAAGTAATTTGAAAGAGTTGTATATAGAGAATATGCAAATAAGAGATGCAACTACAGGAGGTGTTCTTACTTATACGTTGAGAAGTTTACCAACAACAATGAATAAGTTATTAAATTTAGAAGTCTTAGAAGCTTCGTATAGTGGCATAGAAGGTTTAGTAGATTTAACGAACTTAACTAAGTTAACAAGATTACAATTAAATAATAATAAAATCACAGACTTAAGAATAGATGCCCCAGTTTCTAATTTTAGTACCAGTAGTCCATCATACCATTTTAATATAAGTAGCAATCCATTTATCAGTTGTGTAGAAGTACCTATAGCAGAAGTAAGTAATTGGGATACAAGGTATGCGCAAAGACCACAAACAGCGGACAATGGGATTGCCTTTAGTGATAGTTGTACCGGATTTAGAGTTCCGCAAACAGAGAGAGAGGCATTAATTGCTTTTTATATAGCAACTAACGGAGGGGATAAAATAGATGCAGCAACAGGAGTCACTTGGGTTGGAACCAATTGGAGCACAGATGCTGCAGAATTAACGAATGTTGGTTCTTGGCAAGGTGTTACAACAGAAATTATCAACGGGCAAAAACATGTAACAAAGATTGAGTTAACTTATTACATAAACGTATCAGGAAATATTCCAAAAGAAATTGCAGCTTTAACAGAATTAACGAGACTAGATTTATTAAATGGAAGTATAGAGACTATAGCAACAGAGATAGGGAATTTAAGTAAGTTACAGTATTTAAATCTATCTAACAATCGTTTAAAGAGTTTACCAGCAGGAATTGGAAATTTCACAAGTTTGGTAGAGTTAAATTTAAGTTCTCAATTAGAGATTATAAATTCAGTTCAATATACAGCCACCTTAACAAGTTTACCAAATGAAATAGGAAATATAGCAACATTAGAGAAACTAAATTTAAGTTATAATGGCTTAGAGAGTTTACCATCAGGAATTGGAAACTTCGCCAACTTAAAAGAACTTAATGTTTCTTATCAAAGAACAAGGCCAGTAGGATCTCAACTAACTTATACTTTAACAAGTTTACCTGATGAAATTGGAAATATTACTAGTTTGGAGAAATTACAATTACAGTATAATAATTTAAGAAGCTTACCTCTAACGATTACTAATTTAGAAAATTTAGAAAATTTAAATATTGAATTCAATGAAATAAGTAACTCTTTAGATTTAAGTAACTCAGAAGTTTTGAGAGATTTTAGAGCACGATATAATAATATTTCAGAATTGAAAATTGCTGTATCTCCAACTATTTTTGGAACAAATGTTAATCCTACTGCAAATAGATTACGCTTAAATAGAAATGCATTAGGTTGTATAGAAGTTCCAACAGATGAATTAGTAGCTTGGCAATTATCCAATTACCAAGAAGAAGGAGGTGTTATCGACAACGGCGTAGTTTATTCAGACAATTGTAGTGCAGTTACAAATAATTCTATTCCAGATGCAGAAAGAGAAGCATTAATCGCCTTATACAATAGTACAAAAGGTGCTAATTGGAGCAATGATTTATCTAGTGGTTATACTGGAGTTACTTGGGTAGCAGATGCCACACAAAAAAGAAATGTTGGGGCTTGGTTTGGGGTTACTACAGGAATAATTAATGGGCAAAAACACGTAACCAAAGTGGAGTTAAATTCTAATCAATTAGATGGTACAATTCCTTCTGTAATTAAAAATTTAACGCAATTAAAAGGTATAAGCGTACGTAATAATAATTTAATAAGTATTGATATAAGTAAAAACACAAATTTAGAGATATTACAGATATCTAATAATGGACTTACAGTACTAGATGTTAGTAACAATACGAAATTACAAGATTTGGATTGTAGAAATAATAATTTAACGTGTATTAGAGTTTTTGATATTGATTTTGCAACTACTAATTTTCAGAAAGATGCATCGGCGAGTTTTAATTTAGTATGCGGTGTTAACACTGCAATTGTAAGTGGCATGTGGAGTGATCCCGCCAATTGGTCAGGTGGTATTGTACCCACATCAACAGACAATGTATTTATTCCATCAGGTACAACTTTACAAATTGGTGCTGATATTTCAGAAATAAATTCGTTGGAAAATGAAGGAACAATTATTATCAATTCAACGTTTTCTTTAAAGTCGAAGACTAATATGGTAAACAATGGTACTATCATTATGAATTCTGATAACGAAGATAGTTCTGTATTATTTGTTGTAGGCACTGCTACGGGAGATGTTAAATATTCACGTGGAGGTTTAAAAGCAAACTTATGGAGTTTGGTTACACCACCAGTATCTGGTCAAAATATTAAAGAATTTGCATTAAATACAGATAATGATATTCGTGTAAATGCGGCTGTGAGTCCAGGTAGATATGCCATAGGGTATTATGATGATAGTCAGGAAGCAGGTCAAAAATGGAACTATTATACAGAAGATTTAGATGCAGGTTTAACATTTACATCAGGAGAAAGCTATGCACTTTCTAGAAGTACAGATGGTTCGGTTAGTTTTACGGGTACCTTAACAACCACTAATAACGTTAAAACATTAAAACCGGGAGAGTGGAATGCCATTGGAAACCCTTTTACAACCTATTATCCAGCAAATAAAAATGGTGCTAGCAGTTTTATAAATGATAATTATGATATTCTAGAGGATGAATTTAAAGGTTTATACATTTGGAATAGCACACAAAATAAATATGTTGTTGTTAGTGAGTTAGATATTCAAAATCGTTCATTTACACCAGGACAAGGATTTTTTATAAAAGTAAAAGCCGATCAGAATTCCATTGAATTTAAGGAAGCAAAACGTAGTTTAAAACCAACAACAGGCGATAATACATTTAGCAAGGAAGTGCATCAATATATAAAATTATCAGCCAATAATGGTGCTCATACGGTAACAACAGATATCAAGTTTTTTAGCCATGCAACAAAAGGTTTTGACATTGGTTTAGATCTAGGGAACTTTAGTACATCTTCTTTTGATTTTTATTCTCATTTAGTAGATGAAAGTAATACAAACAAGTATGCAATTCAATCTATTAATTTAGAGGATAAAGAAGAAGTTATCATTCCGATTACTGTACTTTCAAATAAAGCCGAAGTTCAACTTTCATCACTTCATGAAAACTTACCAGAAAATATAGTTTTACTGCTTGAAGACAGAGAAAATGATGTTTTTACAGATATCACGAATACAACCAGTACTTATAAAATATCTTTTGATGATGCCATAAACACTCAAAAAACATTGTACTTGCATATTGGTTATTCTAAAGCATTAAGTACTGATGATTCAATAGTTGATAAAATTCAAATGTACGCAGCGAATAATACTTTATATGTACAGGGCTTAAATGATAAAGCAGCAGCTATAGAATTGTACAATGTTTTAGGACAAGGAGTCTTTAAACTAGCATCCACTAAAGATCAGAAAATCGATTTACCAGCGAGTTTAAAAGCAGGTATTTATACCGTTAAATTGATTTCAGAGAATAAAACAATATCCAAAAAAATAGTAATTAAATAAGAAAACCAAATGGAAAATAAGAAAGAAATTTCAAGAAAAGAAGCTATAAAAAAAATAGGTAATTACAGCAAATATGCTGCTTTAACCGCCATTGGAACGTATATAATTTTAAACCCGAAAAAAGCACAAGCATCTAGCCCAGATCCAGTAGGTGGAGGTTTTGATTAAAGAACTTCTTTTTAAACAAAAAGCTACATTGCCTTTAAAAACCTCACAGATTGTAAAAATTTGTGAGGTTTTTTATTGAATACAAATTCCTAATATCTAAAATTCCTAATTATTTTAAAATCGAACAAACAATCTTCTAAAACTTGACTAGCATCAATAGTATGAACAATAAGAAAACGTTTTTAATCTTTATATTTCTTATGCAATACAATGCCTTTGTGAGTTATTACTTCTTCTAAATTCTAGGAAATAAAATATCTTCAGGAAGATACTCTTTAGGATTTTTGGTGATTTTTTTCATAGAACCTATATGAAGGTTAAGATGGGCTTTTTATTTCGGACTATACACTGAACAAGGAATAATCATTTCTTCTAAGGAAACCCCGCCATGTTGATAGGTGTTTTTGTAATATTTTACAAAATGATTAAAGTTGTTTGGGTAGGCGAAAAATAGATCTTCTTTGGCAAAAATAAATGGTGCATTCATTGCAATTGTTGGTAAAAAGATATCTTTAGGATTCCTAACAGCATAGACATCTTTCTCTTCATAACTTAAACTTCTACCTGTTTTATAACGGAGGTTAGAGCTGATGTTTTTATCTCCAATTACTTTCGTTGGGTGCTTGCAGTTAATCGTTCCATGATCTGTGGTAATAATTAATTTCTGTCCTAAATGTTGCGCTTTTTGAATGATTTCATATAGGGGAGAGTTCTTAAACCAACTTAAAGTAAGACTTCTGTAAGCCTTGTCATCACCAGCTAATTCTTTAATAACTTCCATTTCTGTTTTAGAATGAGAGAGTGTATCCACAAAATTATACACCAATGCCGTTAGATCGTTTTGTTTCGTGCCATTAAAATTATCAGCTAATTCTTTACCACTTTTAAGGGATGTTATTTTATAATATTCATGTTTTATATCCAATCCTAAACGCTTTATTTGAGCGGATAAAAAATCATTTTCATACAAATTCATGCCCCCTTCATCGGTATCATTTTTCCACAAATTAGGATGTCTTTTTTCCATTTCAGAAGGCATCAATCCAGAAAATATAGCATTTCTAGCATATTGAGTTGCCGTAGGCAAAATAGAAAAATAAGAATGTTCTCGATCTTTTTTGTAATGATTGTTAATTAAAGGTTCTAAAATTCTATATTGATCATAGCGTAAATTATCAATCACCACCCATAAAACACTTTGCTCTTTGCTTAATTCTGGGACTATATAATCTTTAAATAAGGTATGAGAAAAAGTAGGTTTATCATGAGCGGTTAAAAAATCTTCATAATTCCTTTTTATAAATTTAAAGAACTGACTATTAGCCTCTTGTTTCTGACTTTCTAAAATACCCAACATGCCTGGGTCACTAATGTTTTCTAATTCTAATTCCCAATGAATCAATTTTTTGTAAAGCTCAATCCAATCTTCATAAGAGTTTGTCATAGCTAAATCCATCGATATTTTTCTAAACTCTTGCTGATAATTGGAAGTGGTTTTTTCTGAAATTAACCTAGAATGATCTAAATTCTTTTTCAAACTCAATAAAATCTGACTTGGGTTTACAGGTTTTATCAAATAATCTGCAATTTTAGAGCCAATGGCTTCTTCCATAATATATTCTTCCTCACTTTTTGTAATCATCACTACAGGCAAATTAGCTTGTTTTTGTTTAATTTCAGCAAGTGTTTCTAAACCTGTTAATCCTGGCATGTTTTCATCTAAAAAAACGATATCAAAATTTTCTTTGGCTACTAAATCAATAGCATCAGCGCCGTTTGTGCAGGTGGTAACTTTATAATTTTTGCGTTCTAAAAAAAGGATATGAGGTTTTAATAACTCTATTTCATCATCTACCCATAAAATTTGTATACCGCTCATAATTCAATTTTAGATTTTCTATTTATGCCTAAATGTACAGTTTTGTTCTATTTTGAAGTGTATTAAAATGATAAAATATTGCCAAAAAAAATATTGTTCGTACTTTGCGATAGATTGATAAAACAAGTCTTTTGAACAAAAAAAAACCAAATAAATTAAAAGTTTTAAATGATCCGATTTATGGATTTATTCAAATTCCGAATTCGTTAATTTTTGATATTATAGAACACCCTTATTTTCAGCGCTTAAGAAGAATTGCACAAATGGGTTTTTCTAATTTAGTATATCCGGGAGCAAATCATACACGTTTTAATCATGCTTTAGGTTGTATTCATTTAATGCAAAAAGCAGTTAGGGTTTTACGATTTAAACAAATTAGTATCTCTAAAGAAGAAGAAAATGCTTTGTGTATTGCTATTTTATTGCATGATATAGGTCACGGTGCTTTTTCTCATGCCTTAGAACACAGTATTGTTAGTGGAATTTCTCATGAAGAAATATCACTTAAATTTATGAACAGCTTAAATAACGAGTTTGATGGAAAATTAACACTGGCTATCGAGATCTTTGAAGGGAAATATCCACGTAAATTTTTATGTCAATTAATTTCTAGTCAATTAGATATAGATCGATTAGATTATTTAAAAAGAGATAGTTTTTATACGGGTGTTGCTGAAGGGAATATTTCATCAGATAGATTAATTGTGATGATGAATGTAAAAGATGATGCCTTAGTAATTGAGCAAAAAGGTATTTATTCTGTAGAGAAATTTTTAGTAGCAAGAAGATTAATGTATTGGCAAGTATATTTGCATAAAACGGGTTTAGTTGCAGAAAATATGTTGGTTAATGTGTTAAGGCGAGCAAAAGAACTTGCCGAAAAAGGAATCGATTTGTTTGCAAGCACGTCTTTAAAATATTTTTTATACCATCAAATAAATAAAGAAAATTTTACAGATGAAACTTTAGAAATGTTTTCTAAATTAGATGATTATGATATTTTATCTGCCATAAAAGAATGGACCAATCATAGTGATAAAGTACTTTCTTTATTATCTCAAATGATTGTAGATAGAAAATTATTGCGTGTAGAAATTCAGAAAGATTTTTTTGATGACTTAAGGATAGATAAAAAGCGAGATAAGTTTGCCAAAAGATTGGGCATTTCTAAAGATGAAATAAATTATTTTGTGTTTTCTCAAGAAATTAAAAACCAAGCCTACAATTTAGACGAACCTATTTTTATCTTAAATAAAAAAGGAAAAATAAAGGATATTGCGAAAGCTTCTGATCAATTAAATCTACAGGCACTCACAAAACCTGTGGTAAAATACTTTATTTGTTACCCAAAGTAAAATGATATTAGCCAAATACCTTTAATTTTTATACTTTTGCCTTTAATGAAATTTACAGCACAACAAATAGCCGATATTTTAGAGGGAGAGGTTCAAGGGAATCCTGATCAAGAAGTTTCTAAGTTATCTAAAATAGAAGAAGGGGAAAAAGGTTCACTAAGCTTTTTATCAAACCCTAAATATAATTCATTTTTATATGCAACAAATGCCTCAATTGTTATTGTAAATAAGAGTTTTAAGCCAGAAAAAGAAATTAATGCAACGCTTGTAATAGTAGAAGATGCGTATCAATCTTTTTCAAAATTATTAGAATTTTACAATAAAGTAAAAAATAATAAAATAGGTCGGGAAACACCTCATTTTATATCAAAGTCTGCAAAGATTGGTAATGATGAATATTTAGGAGCGTTTTGTTATATAGGAGACAATGTTGTTATTGGGAATAATGTTAAAATATATCCCCATGTTTACATAGGTGATAATACGGTAATTGGTGACAATACCACTATTTTTTCTGGGGTAAAGATTTATTCAGAAACCCAAATAGGGAAGCATTGTAATATACATGCGGGCAGTATTATTGGCGCCGACGGATTTGGTTTTGCGCCAAATGACAAAGGAGAGTTTACAGCCATTCCTCAAATCGGAAGCGTAATTATAGAAGATTATGTAGATATAGGGTCTGCATCAACGATAGATAGAGCTACTTTAGGAGCAACCATTATAAGAAAAGGCGTAAAACTAGATAATCAAATACAGATTGCCCATAATGTAGAAATTGGTAAAAATACTGTAATTGCTGCCCAAACAGGTGTTGCAGGTTCTTCAAAAATTGGTGATAATTGCATGATTGGCGGTCAAGTAGGAATTGCAGGCCATATTAAGATAGGCAACAACGTTAAAATTTTAGCACAAGCCGGAATTTCAAAAAATATAAAAGAGAATACAATTGTAAATGGTACCCCTGCTTTTAAAGTACAAGATTTTAATAAAAGTTATGCGCTTTTTAAAAGTTTACCAAGCATAGTATTAAAAATTAATCAACTAGAAAAAGAGTTGAAGACTCAAAATAAAAAACAATGAGTAAGAAACAAAAAACAATAAAAACAGCAATTACATTAACAGGTGTAGGTTTGCATACTGGTAATAAAGTTTCTATGACATTAAAGCCAGCGCCCGTAAATCATGGCTTTGCTTTTAGCAGAGTAGACTTAGAGGGGGCGCCAACAATTGAAGCGAAAGCGGAATATGTGGTAACAACTCAGAGGGGTACAAACCTAGAAAAGAATGGAGTTAAAATACAAACTTCAGAGCATGTTTTGGCAGCGGCAGTTGGCTTGGATATCGATAATTTGTTAATAGAAGTAGATGCTTCTGAACCACCTATTATGGATGGTTCATCGAAGTATTTTATAGAAGCTTTAGAAAAAGCTGGCATTAAAGAACAAGATGCTTATATAGAAGAGTATGTTGTTAAAGAAATTATTTCTTATAAAGATGATATTACAGGAAGCGAAATTATTTTAATGCCATCAGAGGAATATCAAGTAACAACCATGGTAGATTTTGGTACTAAAATATTAGGAACCCAAAATGCTACTTTGTGCAAAATGTCTGATTTTAAAGAAGAAATAGCAAATGCTAGAACTTTCAGCTTTTTGCATGAAATAGAAATGTTATTAGAAAACGATTTGATAAAAGGAGGAGATCTAAACAATGCAATTGTTTATGTTGATAAAGAATTGTCAGAGAGTACAATGCAAAAATTAAAAGTAGCATTTAAAAAAGATAATATTTCTGTAAAACCAAACGGAATTTTAGACAACCTTACGTTGCGTTGGGCAAATGAAGCTGCTCGTCATAAATTATTAGATGTTATTGGTGATTTAGCCTTAGTGGGTACTAGAATTAAAGGAAAAGTAATTGCTAACAAACCGGGTCATTTAATCAATACACAGTTTGCAAAAAAATTGGCAAAAATTATAAAAGTAGAAAAGAGAAACTACGTTCCTCAATACGATTTAAACTTACCGCCGTTATTAGATATTCATCAAATCATGGATATTTTACCTCATAGACCACCTTTTTTATTGGTAGATAGAGTTATAGAGCTTTCAGATAAACATGTGGTTGGTATGAAAAACGTCACGATGAACGAAGGTTTTTTTGTGGGGCATTTTCCAGGAGCTCCTGTAATGCCAGGTGTTTTACAGGTAGAAGCAATGGCTCAATGTGGTGGTATTTTAGTTTTAAGCACAGTTCCGGATCCAGAAAATTACTTAACATATTTTATGAAAATGGACAATGTTAAGTTCAAACAAAAAGTATTGCCTGGAGATACATTAATTTTTAAATGCGAATTAATTACGCCAATAAGAAGGGGAATTTGTCATATGCAAGCCTATGCGTATGCAAAAGGAAAATTAGTTGCAGAAGCTGAATTAATGGCGCAAATAGCTAGAAAAAAATAAAATATGAATCAACCTTTAGCCTATGTGCATCCTCAAGCAAAAATAGCGAGAAACGTTGTAATAGAACCCTTTACAACCATACATAATAATGTTATTATAGGTTCTGGAACTTGGATTGGTTCTAATGTAACCATCATGGAAGGAGCCAGAATTGGTGAAAATTGTAGAATTTTTCCGGGATCGGTAATTTCTGCAATTCCTCAAGATTTAAAGTTTAATGACGAAGAAACTATTGTAGAAATTGGTAATAATGTTACCATTAGGGAGTGTGTTACCATCAATAGAGGAACTTCAGACAGAATGAAAACAACGATAGGTGATAATTGCCTAATTATGGCTTATTGCCATATAGCTCATGATTGTTTTGTTGGAGAAGGTTGTGTTTTTTCAAATAATACCACATTGGCGGGTCACGTTACTATTGGCGATCATGTTGTTTTAGCAGGTATGGTAGCAGTGCATCAATTTGCTTCGGTTGGTAAACATGCTTTTGTAACAGGTGGTTCTTTGGTTAGAAAAGATGTGCCACCTTATGTAAAAGCAGCTAGAGAGCCCTTATCTTATGTGGGTATTAACTCTGTAGGATTGCGAAGAAGAGGTTATTCAACAGAAAAAATTAGAGAAATTCAAGATATATTTAGAATCCTTTTTCAAAGAAACTATAACAATTCTCAAGCAATTGATATTATAGAAGCAGAAATGGAAGCAACGCATGAGCGTGATGAAATTATTCAATTTATTAAAGATTCTCACAGGGGTATTATGAAAGGATATTTTAAATCAAATTAAAAAATTAAAGTTAGAAATGGCAACAACATCAGATATTAGAAACGGATTGTGTATTAGATATAACAATGATATTTATAAAATTATTGAATTTTTGCATGTAAAACCAGGTAAAGGTCCGGCGTTTGTAAGAACAAAATTAAAAAGTGTTACAAATGGTAAAGTTGTAGATAACACATTTCCTGCAGGAAGAAAAATTGATGATGTGAGAGTAGAAACACACAAATTTCAATTTTTATATAATGATGGAGAATTTTATCACTTTATGAATGAAGTTGATTACACACAAATAAGGCTATTAGAAGCGGCTTTAGACACTCCAGAATTAATGAAGGAAGGAGAGATTGTAACTATTATTATAAACTCTGAAGATAACATGCCGCTTTCCGTAGAAATGCCTCAAAGTGTTATTTTAGAAGTTACTCATACAGAGCCAGGTATAAAAGGAAATACAGCTACAAATGCAACAAAACCAGCAACTGTAGAAACCGGAGCTACTGTAAACGTGCCTTTATTTATTAATGAAGGTGATAAAATAAAAATAGAAACTACAAAAGGAACTTACCAAGAACGTATTAAAGAATAAAAGCAATGTTGCTTTAGTATTTTAGCTTATCATACATGAACATAAGCTAATAGCGCCTATTGAATATGAAATTCAAAAAAACACAGACACTTCAGCAAATAGCATCACTATTACAAGTAGATTTTATTGGTGATAAAAATTTTCAGATTTCTGGTATCAACGAAATTCATGTTGTTGAGCCAGGAGATATTGTTTTTGTAGACCATCCTAAATATTATGATAAAGCACTAAAATCTGCCGCAACTACTATTTTAATTAATAAAAAAGTAGATTGCCCAGAAGGTAAAACTTTGCTGATTTCTGATGATCCTTTTAGGGATTTCAATAAATTAACGAAACATTTTAATCCTTTTATAGCATCCAAAGTAAGTATTTCTGAAAGCGCTGTTATTGGTGAGGGTACGACTATTCAGCCAAACGTTTTTATTGGTAATAATGTTCTCATTGGTAAGAATTGTGTAATTCACCCAAATGTAACCATTTATGATAATTCAGTTATTGGAAATAATGTAACCATTCATGCAAATACAGTTTTAGGAGCCGATGCGTTTTATTATAAAAATAGAACAACAGGATTTGATAAACTCCTTTCAGGAGGAAGAGTTGTCATAGAAGATTATGTAGATTTAGGTGCATCTTGTACTATTGATAAAGGGGTTACGGGTGATACCAGAATCAAAGAAGGAACAAAAATAGATAACCAAGTTCATGTGGGGCATGATACCGTTATTGGTAAAAAGTGCTTGATAGCATCTCAAACCGGAATTGCCGGTTGTGTAATTATTGAAGACGAGGTTACTATTTGGGGACAAGTTGGCACAAATAGTGGAATTACTATTGGCAAAGGCGCTGTAATTTTGGGGCAAACAGGCGTAACGAAATCAGTTTTAGGAGGTAAAAGTTATTTCGGAACTCCGGTTTCGGAATCTAGAGAAAAATTAAAAGAAATGGCAGAAATTAAACGTTTTTTAAAAGAAAGAAAAAACTCATAAAAGAAAGTATTTATTTTCTTTTTTTAAAAACGAACAAAGAACTATTTTTGCTTCACAAATAAAAAAGACAAACCATGAGTGTTTTAGTAAATAAGAATTCAAAAATTATTGTACAAGGATTTACAGGTAGTGAAGGTACTTTTCACGCTGGTCAAATGATTGATTATGGAACAAACGTTGTTGGAGGTGTAACTCCAGGAAAAGGTGGTCAAGAACATTTAGGCAAACCAGTTTTTAATACAGTTGCAGAATCTGTAGAAAAAGTAGGAGCAGACACTTCCATTATATTTGTACCGCCAGCTTTTGCTGCAGATGCAATTATGGAATCTGCAGATGCAGGTATTAAAGTAATAATTTGTATTACTGAAGGAATTCCTACGGCAGACATGGTAAAAGTAAAAGCATATATTGCGAATAAAGATACAAGATTAGTAGGCCCTAACTGTCCGGGTGTCATTACACCAGGGGAAGCAAAAGTGGGTATTATGCCAGGTTTTATCTTTAAAAAAGGAAAAGTAGGGATTGTTTCTAAATCAGGAACGCTAACCTATGAAGCCGCGGATCAAGTAGTAAAACAAGGATTCGGAATTACAACAGCTATTGGTATAGGTGGAGACCCAATTATTGGAACCACCACAAAAGAAGCGGTAGAAATGTTAATGAATGACCCAGAAACCGAAGCAATTGTAATGATTGGTGAAATTGGTGGTAATTTAGAAGCAGAAGCTGCACAATGGATTAAAGCAGATGGAAATAGAAAGCCAGTTGTTGGTTTTATCGCTGGTCAAACTGCACCTGCAGGAAGAACCATGGGACATGCCGGCGCTATTGTTGGTGGAGCAGATGATACTGCACAAGCAAAAATGAAAATTTTAGCAGAAAATGGTGTTCATGTAGTAAGTTCGCCTGCAAAAATTGGAGAAATGGTAGCGAGTGTTTTAAAGAAATAATAATTTTTTAAACGATTAACGTATATAAATTCCCGTTTATATTGAATTTATTTCAATATTTCGGGAGTTTCTTTTTTATATTTGATCAGAATTATCTTTTCTGACGAAAATAACTAAATAAACATCATGAAATTACTAGAAAATAAATCAGCAATAATTACAGGAGCAACTAGAGGCATTGGGCGCGGAATAGCTCTAGAGTTTGCAAAACAAGGCGCAAATGTTGCCTTTACATACAGTTCTTCTGTTGATGCAGCAAATGACTTAGAAGAAGAGTTAAAAGCTTTTGGAGTTGCGGCAAAGGGATATCAATCAAATGCAGCAGATTTTGATGCAGCACAAGAATTAGCAAAAGCTGTATTGGCAGAATTTGGTGCTATTGATATCTTAGTAAACAATGCAGGAATTACAAAAGATAATTTGTTAATGCGCATTTCGGAAGCGGATTTTGATAAAGTGATAGAAGTAAATTTAAAATCGGTGTTTAATTTAACCAAAGCAGTAATTAAACCCATGATGAAACAAAGAGCAGGCTCTATTATAAATATGAGCTCTGTGGTTGGTTTAAAAGGAAATGCGGGCCAAACAAATTATGCGGCTTCAAAAGCAGGAATCATTGGCTTTTCTAAATCCGTAGCGTTAGAGTTGGGTTCTAGAAATGTAAGGAGTAATGTAGTTGCCCCTGGATTTATAGAAACTGAAATGACGGATAAATTAGACGAAAAAGTAGTGCAAGGATGGCGAGATTCAATTCCGTTAAAAAGAGGAGGTACACCAGAAGATATTGCAAATGCTTGTGTGTTTTTAGCATCCGATATGAGCGCATATATAACAGGCCAAACCTTGTCTGTAGATGGAGGAATGTTAACGTAATCAGGCGTTTAACAGCTTTAAGGAGTTACAACTTATCTAAGGAGGTAAGCAGTTCGTCAAAAGATAATTGATAGTTATTCGATAGTAAAGGATTGATTTCCATTTAGTTGTTGTCTTTGCTTCATAAAACAAAAACCTTATGAGCACTAAAGAAATTTCTATCACACGTCAAAAAGTTATAAACGAACTAAAAAAAGAGCATTTAACAAGCTTTCAAATTCTAAAGAAAATGCATAATATTTTATGAATATTGGTTGTTTATCATATTTTAGATGAACTTAAAAGTATGGGAATAGTACATAGTTATGTAAAAGAAAATACAAGATATCATTGTATAGGATAAATTTATAGCATATATTTTTTCATTTTTTTAGCGCTTCAGGAAAAAAGATATAAAACCAAAAATTAAATAATTTACTAAAAACCTATAACATTTAACGTTATAGGTTTTCTGTTTTTAGATAGTTCTTTATATCTTTCCCTTAAAATAAAAGTATTGCAATTAACTGTAATTTTATACATCTTTCTAGCGCTGATATTGAGTTTATCAGTAGCCTATTTTCAGTATTATTTTAAGGTTAAAAATAGAATTGGTGCAACACCTATTTTATTTGTTTTAAAAGGATTAAGCCTTTTTCTGTTGCTTCTTTTGTGGATAAACCCAACCATAAAAAAGACAGAAATAATCAATATAAAACCAGTTTTGTCTGTTTTGGTAGATAATTCTAAATCGACTTCTTATTTTAAGGAAGATAAAAATGTGATCGATATTATCAAAAGAATCGAAGAAAATAGTGAGTTAAAAAATAAGTTTGAGATTCAGAAATTTACTTTCGGAAATTCTTTACAAGCCTTCGATAGTTTGTCTTTTTCAGATAAGCAAACGAATATATCAGAAGCTATTATTGGTATTAAAAATCTACAAAAAAATAGAATTTCACCCATTGTGCTAATATCTGATGGTAACCAGACAATCGGTTCAGATTATGAGTTTATCAATTTAGAATCAGCGATGTACCCTTTAGTAATTGGTGATACTGCAACATATATAGATATTAAAATAACACAGCTAAATGTGAATAAATACAGTTATTTAAAAAATAAATTTCCTGTAGAAGTTCTTCTAAATTATGAAGGTGATAAAAATGTTACGACTCAATTTTCAATTATAAGCAACGGAAAAACTTTATTTAGAAAAAACGTGTCTTTTTCATCCTCTAAAAAATCGGCAACGATAGTCGCAAATTTAACGTCCTTAAAACAAGGTTTGCAGTATTATACGGCTTCGATCTCAAAAATTGAGAACGAAAAAAATATAAAAAATAATACAAAAAACTTCTCTGTAGAAGTTATTGATGAACAAACCAAAGTACTTCTTTTAACATCCATGGTGCATCCAGATATTGGTGCTTTTAAAAAATCAATTGAAAGCAACAAACAGCGTTCTGTGGAGGTTTTTAAGATTGATACCTTTAAAAATCAATTAAATGACTATCAATTGGTAATTTTATATCAACCTAATAATAAATTTCAGAAAATTATTTCGCAATTAAAACAATCTAATCGTAATTATTTAGTGGTTTCTGGTGCACAAACAGATTGGACTTTTTTAAATCAAAAAGAACTAGGTTTTCAAAAAAATGCCATCAATCAAACGGAAAATTATGGTGCAATTTATAACGATTCATTTTTAACTTTCTTGCAAGAAGATATTGGTTTTAATAATTATCCGCCTTTAAAAGATAAGTTTGGAGAGGTTTTTATGACGAAAGAACATCAAACTTTGGTGTATCAAAGCAGCAACGGAATTGAAACACAGCAACCTTTATTGGCAACTTTTGATGTAAACAATCAAAAATCTGCTATTCTATTGGGAGAAGGAATCTGGAAATGGAGAGCTACCAGTTTTTTAAATTCGAATTCTTTTGAAGATTTTGATAAATTCATAGGAAATTTAGTACAGTATTTAGCTTCTAATAAAAAGAGAGATCGGCTGGTTGTCAATGCAGAAACTTTGTATCCTGCAAATGCTACCATCACTATTTCTGCATTTTATACGGATAAAAATTATCAATTTGATGCGAGAGCTTCTTTAGAAATTGCTTTGACAAATATAGAAACGAAAGAGGTTACGAGTCTTCCTTTTTCTCTCGTAAATAAATCGTATCAAACAGCAATAGAGAACCTTATTTCTGGTGATTATACTTATAAAGTTTCAGTTTTAGGACAGAAAATCAATAGATACGGTCGTTTTAAAATTACGGAATATGATATTGAAGAGCAGTTTACAAACGCAAATGTAAATAAGTTGCAGAAGTTAGCAGACAAAACAGGAGGGAGGTTGTTTTTTAAAAATCAAGAGAATGAACTTATCGAAGAACTGCTAGAAAATAAATCGTATTATACGGTTCAGAAATCAGCAACAACACAAAAAAACTTAATGGATTGGCAATGGATTGTTTTTGTTATTCTTGGTTTATTGACAGCCGAGTGGTTTGTTAGAAAGTATTTTGGAAAAATTTAAGAAACATATAATTCAAGTCAATTGTAATTGATGTTTATAAGTTGTAAATTTGATGAAATTTAAAACAAATAAAATGGCAAATAATCAAATGGAATTAAAGTTTCCAAAAGGTGGGGTTTTTCTTATTATACTTGCTGTGGCAGCGATTATTCTTTTTTCAAAGTCTACAGTTACTATAGGACCAGGTGAAGGAGGAGTACTTTTTGAAACTTTAGGAGATGGTATTAATACAGAAAAAACGTACGGAGAAGGTTTTCAAATTGTAGCACCTTGGAATAGAATGATTGTACTAAAAGTACGTCAGCAATCAATATCTGATGAAATGAATGTGCTTTCTGTTAACGGGCTAGAAGTGAAGGTAAATGGTACAATTTGGTATGAACCAGAGTTTGAAAATTTGGGTTCTTTAGTAAAAACTAAAGGTGAAGATTATGAACGCGAATTGTTAGATCCGGCAATAAACGCAGCGGCCAGAAGTGTTGTGGGTCGTTACACACCAGAGCAATTATATTCAAGTAAAAGAGATGTAATTGAGCAAGAAATTTTAGATGAAGTACAGTTGGTTTTAAAAGATCAGTTTTTATCAGTAAAAAGAGTTTTGGTAGAGGATGTAAAATTACCAAGTACTATAAGAATCGCTATTGAAACAAAATTAAAACAAGAACAAGAATCTCTAGAATACGAATTTAGACTTACAAAAGCAAAAAAAGAGGCAGAAAGACAAAAAATTGATGCAGAAGGAAAAGCAATTGCAAACAAAATTTTAAGTGCTTCTTTAACGGACAAAATCTTACAAGAAAAAGGAATTGGTGCAACATTAGAGTTGGCGAAGTCTCCGAATAGTAAAGTAGTTGTTATTGGTTCTGGTAAAGACGGTTTACCAATTATATTAGGAAATCAGTAAGAAATAATAACTTTTATAAAATTAAAATCCAGCTTTTTAGCTGGATTTTTTTTGAGTTGTAAATACCCATATTATTAAATTTTTAAACGGATTTTATTTTCAATAGAAAACTTAAAGTTCTCATGTATAAACCATAATGAAAAAGGGTGGTATTATAATCGTTTTTCAATCCAAGATTTAAAACTATAAAAATTTTGTGGAGCCACTCCATGGCCTACCGGATATTCAGAATACACATTTTGTAAACCTAAATTATTTAAAAAAGGTGCACTTTTCCTAGCCCAGTCTACAGGTAAAACTTGATCTACAGCACCGTGCGAGCAATAATATGCCGTTTCTATGTTTTTAGAAATTTCGTTTGGTAATAATTCCGTGTTTATATAGCCACTTAAAGCAATAACGTAATTTACTTTGTTAGGGTAAAAGAAGCTTAACGAATAACTTAAAATAGCACCTTGACTAAAACCTAATAAAAATGTTTTACTTGTATTGGTGTTAAATTTTATTTTTATTTCATCTATAAAAGAGGCAATTTTATCAACAGATTCTTTGGCTTGCTTTAAATCAGAAAATTTTCCCTGAATATCATCAAAATTAATAGCGTACCAAGCATAGGCACCATAACCCATTTCGTATGGAGCTTGCAAACTAATAATAAGCAACTCTTTTGGTAATTCTTCGGCAAAAGAAAATAAATCTTTTTCATTACTTCCATAACCGTGCAGTAATATTAGCAGAGGCGGATTGGCTACTTCTTTTAAGGGTTTTCTTACGATATACTTTAAATTATTATTCATAGTAAATAAATTCTTATTTTAAATATTTTTAAACCATTCTTGAAACTTCTCACCAAAAACAGGAACTAATTTTTCTTCCTCTTGCAAGGCACCCAAAATTGCATAGATAAAAAGTCCTAAAATTAAAATTCTAAAACCCCAACCAACATTATATGCAATATATTCATAAACAATCCATTTATTTGCAAAGTATAAAAGATGCAGGCCAATACTTTGTCTAATATGAAAGCTTGTAAAATAATTCTCTTTATTTTTATTTAAAAAAAAGGAAACAGCAAGACCTATAATGGTAAAATAACTAACAATTGCCATGGTCTTTCCTTCCTTAGCGGTGAAGTTTTCCATACTATTAAGCGTTTAAAATAAGTTGATGATTTGCAAAAATACCATACACGACACCCTTTAATTTTTTATCGATAAAAGCGCTGTTTTTAGAAGTGGATAAAATATGTTTTTTGGTAAAAATTATTTCTTCTGTTGGATTGAACAAAGTAAGATCGGCAATATTTCCTTCTTTTATAGTGTGATTTTTAATTCCGAAAATAGCTTTTGGTTTTACAGTTAAACAGTCGATGAAATCCGCTACATGTAAAACAGTATTGAGAGCGCTAAAAGCACTTTCTAAACCAATAATGCCATCTTTTGCTTCGCTAAATTCTACTTTTTTATGTTCTATATCTATAGGATCGTGGTCTGAAGTAATGATATCGATAACACCATTTTTAACACCTTTTTGGAGCGCTTTTATGTCTTCTTTTGTTCTTAAAGGTGGGTTTGTTTTAAAATTACTATCAAATCCATGCAGTTCATCATCGGTTAAAACCAAGTGATGCACGGCAACGCTACAGGTTACTTGCAATCCGTTTTTCTTCGCATCCTTAATTAAATCGACAGATTTTGAAGTTGAAATTGTGGGAATGTGCAATTTGCCTCCTGTATATTCTAATAAAAATAAATCTCTTGCTATTTGAATATGCTCCGCTAAAGCTGGGATTCCTTTAAGTCCTAATTTTGTACTGTTCACATTTTCGTTGGCAATGCCTTCACCAGCAATTGCATTATTTTTGGGAAAACTTAAAACCAAACCATCAAAGTTTTGTGCATATAAAAGTGCCACCTTCATTAGGTTATCATTTTTAATAGGTTTTTTGTAATCTCCAAAAGCAATGGCGCCAGCTTGTTGCATATCGTACAATTCAGCCATATTTACACCTTCACTTTTTTGAGTTAAAGCAGCGATAGGATATAAATTGGTGGCACTATTGGTAGCTTGATTGATTAAAAAAGCAACATCAGATTTAGAATCAATCACAGGATCTGTGTTGGCATTTACTGCAATAGCTGTAAACCCGCTTTTTGAAGCAACTTGTAACCCATTTTTTATGGTTTCTCGCTCTTCAAAACCAGGTTCACCTAAAGAAACACTTGTGTCAAACCAACCGCAAGAGACGTGTAAATTATCTATATTGACAATAGTATCTTGCGCTTTTTCAAGAATAAAATCTTCAATCTTTTCAATTTTTCCATCACGAATTAAAATATCCTTTTTTTGAAGGTGATAAGGACTTGTGGCATCTATAATCGTTGCATTTTTAAGAAGGGTACTCATGGTTTATAGAATTTTAAAATCAAAATTTCTAAAAGCAAAGATACAATTGCCAAGGTTAAAAACCATTTCCAAAGCCACTGAACTTCATTTTTTTCGTTTAAATCGGTAAAAAAATCTTCAATAGAAGCATAAAAATTACTAGACCCATTTACTTCCCTTAAGCCATTTATGTCTAAAAAAGAAAGCATACTTTCTTCTTTAGGATTGTTAAAAGCAATAGTTTGTAAGGTGTCTTTTTTTCTTATAATATGATAAAATCCAGCCTTAGAGGGGTTCTTTTTTGTAGAGATAGTTACCTTATTTTGAAACGTTTGTTGTGGCGGAATAAAAGATGATTTTGAGTTTACAATGGATAAAATTTCATCTTTATTCATATCAGTTTCAACATCAATTGTGTTTATTTCATCTAAATAATAGTACAATTTGGAATGCTGAAAACTTAATTTTCCAAAATTGTAAAAAACAGGCACTATTAAAGGCGAATTTAAGAAGTTACTATTCTCTTTTGATAAGGAACTCGATATCCAAAAAATATTGCCGTTAGACTCTTTAATTTGACTTATAAAGGATGAATTATTTTCAAAGGAGATAATTGTACTCTTGTTTTTAGAAAGAATAGGGTAGTAGCTCTTGATCATCGGGTATTGAAAATTAGTTACTTTTTTAGAAAACACATTTTTAAATAAAGGATGTTCAAAATTGATAGTTGTAATTTTTAAGGTGTCTACAATTTTAGATTCAATTTTTGCATCGGCAATTTTATTTAGAAATAAATTATAAGATTTAAGTTCTAATTTTGTATTCGGAATGAGTACAATAGTTCCTCCTCCTTCAGAAAAATTAATCAGACTTTTATATATATTTTCTGGTATTTCTTCTAACTCATTTAAGATGATAATTTGTTGTTTTGCTATGGCATTATAATTAACATTTTGTAAGGATGATTGTGTGAGATTAAATTCTTCTTTAGTGTAAATTTTCGATAAGAATTTAGCTGCTTTTCCGATGCTTAAAACGTTTATTTTTTTAGCCGAATTTAAACTGAAATAAAAGACATTATCAAAAGCAAAAGTATCGCTATAAGTTAGGTTTATTTTTCCAAAGAATTTTGTTTGATTCTGAAACGTAAATGAAACAATTTTTTGGGTATTCTTATCAATAGAGAAGGACTGTCTGCTAATTAGTTTTTCATCATTAAAAATAGCAATGGGGATATTGGTTTTAGCCGGACCTTGATTTTTTACAAGAATGTTTACGGTTAACTTTGATGTATTTGTATTGTTGATAAAAACACTGTCTATAGAAAGATTATTTTTTTTACTAGCCGTTAGTTTTATTCCTGAAATTGCGGGTGTTACATTTGTAAACTCGTCTGTGTAAGTATTCTGAAAATCAGATATTAATATATGTTTATATAAAGTATTTGTTTTATTTTTTGTTAACGTGTTTATTTTCAATAAAACTGTCTTTATATCGATTTTTTTAGAACTATTTTTAACGTTTAGTAGCTTGTTTTTAAGTTCATCATACGTAATTTCTGCATCAAAATCAGAATTCGTTAGTAAGGAATAGTTATCTTTTTTAGAAGCATTTTCAATAATTTCTTGTGCAGCTATTTGTAGTAAATTTCCTTTTTCTCCTTCGGTATTTGTACTTAAAGAAGTATCTAAATAGATAAAAGTATGTTGATTCGTTTCTGTCTTTTTATCACTAAAATAAGGTTGCGAAAAAGTAAGAAGTATCGCTAAAAATAATAAGAGTCTTGTGGCTAAAATTAACCATTTTTTTATGCGCGAACTTTTACGAGTTTGTTGCACTAGTTTTTGTAAAAAAGCAACATTTGTAAATGGTATTTTTAAAAATTTTTGTAGCTGAAAAAGGTGTACTAAAATAGGGATAATTAGCAAGGCTAAAAAGTATAAAACTTCTGGGTTTTTAAACTGCATTTATTTAGTATTTGGCAGAGCTGTTTTTAGACAAGCTGTTGCTTATAAATGTTCTTAAATCGTTGTTCGCTTTTTCTAAATCTTCAGCTCGTAAATACATCATATGTCCGCTTCTGTATCCTTTAAAAAAGAAACGATCTTTCATTTTACCGCTAGGATCTGTTTTCCACATGGTATATTTTGCGCTAAAATAAGTGGTTGCACCATCATAATAACCCGATTGCACGAGCACCTTTAAATAGGGGTTTTGAGCCATTGCTTGTCGCAAACCTTCTCGTACATTGTTGTTGGTGTTATCCCAAGGAGAAACAGACCCGAAAAGATTGTATTTTACATCGGTTTTAAAGTTTAACTCTTCTCTAATATAATAATTGATGGCTGGGGTAAAAGAATGCAACCAAGAAGTTAACTCCGAATTATAATCAGGTTGTATACCTATTTCACGTTTGTCTAATCCTAAATATCTAGAATCTAATCTACCAATAGTTTGTCCGTTTTTGTCTCTTAAAAGTTCTTTCCAGAAGAAACTTGGTGCAACTTCCAAATTATTTTGAAGAATCACTTTTTTACTTAAACCAGCATAATAGGCTACTTTTTCGGCAACGCTATTTTTTTCATCCTCTGAAATAAATCCGCCTTTGGCAATCGCGGGCAACAAATTATTGATGGCATACTTTTCTGATTCAGGTAAAATTTCTAATAAATCTTTACTTTGCAGTGCTTCGGGTAGCATTTTGTGATACCATGCTGCAGCTGTAAAATAGGGGAGGTTTAAGGAATAATCTACAGAGCTTTCTGTTCTTAAAACTTTATAGTCTGCAGGCGAAACCATAATAACACCATTTAAATACATCCACTGGCTATTTTGTAATTCTGCCGCTAAACCCATAACACGGGTTCCGCCATAGCTTTCTCCTATAATATATTTTGGAGATTTCCAGCGGTTATTTCGGGTGATAAAGGTATTTAACCAACCTGCCAAATACTTAACATCTGCGTTAATTCCGAAGAATTTTGATTTGTCAAGCTTTTTACCTTTCGCGACTACAGGTCTTGAGTATCCTGTATTTACTGGATTTATATAAACAATATCCGCTACATCTAAAATAGAATTTGGATTGTCTTTTACGCCATAAGGCTGTATAGGAAACCCTTCTTTATCTATTTTTAGAACTTTAGGGCCAGTATAGGCAATATGCATCCAGACAGAAGCTGATCCTGGACCACCGTTAAAAGACATGACAATAGGTCTTTGTTCATCGTTTTTAATATCAGTTCTTTTGTAATAGGTATAATATAAGGAGGCAATAATTTCACCCGTCTCATTCCAAACTGGTTGCATACCGGTCGTTGCTTTATAGGGTACAGTTTTTCCTTTAATGACAACAGAATTTGTAGTGATAACTGTGGTGTCTAATGGGATTCTATGGTCTTGAGCAATATTTAGTTGATGATATAAGATTGCTATGATAAAAAGTGTTTTTTTCATTACTTTAAGTTTTAGAAGACCAATTTATTACAAATAATATAATTATTGGGCTGTTGTTTATTTCTATTTAAAACTTTTCGAAAACCCTCAATTTAAAAAGAGCAAAACTCTAATTACAGCATTGCTTTTATCTAGATTTCTCAAATTTTATAGTATTCCACACGTGTTTTTTTAATCGTTTTTGATTTCTTAACAATATCTTCAACTTACACGCAATATTGCCAAAAAGTGCATTTAACGGGCAAGAAAAATTTAAAGCACTGTGTATTTTTTAGATTCCAAAATCTACAACGGCTTAGTTATCTAATTTATTACAAAAAATAACTATTAATATGATGTTTATTTCTGTTTAAAAATTTTCGAAAACTCCCAATCCAAAAAGAGCAAAATCATATTTTACAGGATCGTTTTTATCTAGTTTTCTTAAGTTTGTATCTAATTCGGCTAGTGCTTTCCAATCGTTTTGTTTTCTTAACAATAACTTTAATTTACGAGCAACATTGCCCGAATGTACATCTAAAGGACAAGATAAATTTGAAGCACAGTGTGTTTTCCAGATTCCAAAATCTACACCAGCATTGTCATTTCTTACCATCCAACGTAAAAACATATTAATGCGTTTTGCAGCAGAATTTTTTAAGGGATCCGACACATGTTTTTGAGTTCTTTGTTGATGATGAACCTCAAAAAAATACTTTTTAAATTGATGAATGGCAGTTTGATATGTTTTAGTGTTGTCTTTTATGACAAAAGCCTTTTCTAATCCATGATGCTGCTGATAAATATGTTGTAAAGATTTTATAAATTGTTTAAAGTCAATGGCGTTAAACGTTCTATGCACAAAACTATCCAATGTTTTTAAGTCTTGCTCTTGATGATTTAAAATAAAATCGTGCGGAGAATTGTCTAGCAATTCCATCATTTTATAGGAATTTTTAATAATCATCGTTCTGTTTCCCCAAGAAATGGTGGCTGTTAAAAAAGCTGCAATTTCTATATCTTCTTTTTTAGAAAACAAATGCGGAATTTGAATCGGATCAGATTCTATAAATTTAGGGTTGTTGTATAAAATTACTTTTTGGTCTAAAAATTCTTTAATTTCTCCTTTTTTCATTTTAAAATAAATCAGCAGAAAAAGTAAGCAACATTAAAGTTCCGTTATAACAGGCATGTAAACCCATGCTCCAGCCCAAACCAAAACGAACTCTTATAAAGCCAAAAATACCTCCTAAAATTGTTTGAGGAGCCACTAAAATTGGCGTTAATATTAAAACATTTTGTGTAATATTAAAATTACTAATATGTATGAATCCGAAAATAATTGCAAAAACATAAAATACAATTTTAAAAGTTTTAGGATCTTTAAATAAGGTTAAAGGTGCTCTAAAGATTAGTTCTTCAAAAATAGGAGCTATGATTACAGCAAAAAGAAAAATTACGGGTTTAGAAAACATTTTCATCATATCTTCCATGGCATGTTCTTCCATATTTACCAAGCCCAAAGCTTCGATAATTGAAAATATTGGAGTGAATGCCATTCCCAATAACAGGCAAATTAACAGTATAAATCCAAATTTTTTAATTCGATAAATAAAATCTGTATTCGAATCTTTCTCTAAAATAGGATTTTTAAGATAACTAATCAGTTCAAAAAAAGTTTTTTTCATGTTTTTTGTTTGCAAGGCGTTTTAACCCCTTGTTAAAAAGAGAATATTGTTACAATATTTAAATAATTTTTCCGTCTTTCATAGTTAACTTTCTGTCTGCCATATTTGCCAAAAGTTCGTTATGTGTTACTAAAACAAAGGTTTGTCCGAATTCATCTCGTAATTTAAAAAAGAGTTCGTGTAAATTTTTTGCAGAAGCACTGTCTAAATTCCCGCTAGGTTCATCTGCTAAAATAACTGCAGGATTATTAATTAAAGCCCTAGCAACAGCTACTCTTTGTTGTTCTCCGCCAGAAAGTTCATTGGGTTTATGATTCATTCTATGGGACAACCCTAAAAATTCTAATAATTCTTTGGCTTTGGCTTCTGCCTCTTTTTTTGATTTTTTTGCGATAAAAGCAGGAATACATACATTTTCTAAGGCTGTAAATTCTGGTAATAATTGGTGGAATTGAAAAATAAAACCGATATGGTTATTTCTAAACTCAGAAAGTTGTTTGTCAGAAAGATTTTTTAAAGAAATATTGTTGATTAATAACTCAAAATCTTCTTCTTTGTTCGGTTTGTCTAAGGTACCCAAAATTTGCAATAGTGTTGTTTTTCCGGCGCCGGAAGGCCCAACAATAGCAATAATTTCACCTTTTTTAATATGTAAGTCAAGACCTTTTAAAACTTCAACATCACCATAATATTTATGGATATTTTTGGTTACAATCATATTTTATATATCGAAATACGAAAGTATGAAAAATCGGATATACTTAAGAAGCATATCCGATTTATTAACATTGGAGGAATGATTTAAAAATGTTGTTCAAATTATTATCATGAATAAAATGAAATTTTTAATAAAATTTATTTGATATATAGTAGAAAGGACCAATATAAAGACATGCCTGTTGCAGAAATGTAACATCTATAAATGTTAATAAATTCTTAAAATTATTTCAGTTGATTAAAATAGGATTAAAAGCGCTCTAACTATCTTAGGGAAATGCTCGGTAATGAGCTGTTTTTTAACCCGTAATAATTTTATGAAAAAACTTATAAACTTCTTCTTTGAATTTGTATTTTTGTTTCCGTTTAAAACACGATACAGATGAATTTACACGAATATCAAGGAAAAGAAATTTTAAATAGTTTTGGCGTTAGAATTCAAAGAGGAATTGTAGCCAGTAACCATAAAGAAGCTGTTGATGCTGCAAAACAGTTAACCGCAGAAACCGGAACTGGTTGGCACGTTATCAAAGCGCAAGTGCATGCTGGTGGACGTGGAAAAGGTGGAGGAGTTAAATTAGCCAAAAACTTAAAAGAGGTGGAAAGCATTGCCAATGAAATTATTGGAATGATGTTGATTACTCCGCAAACTTCTGCAGAAGGTAAAAAAGTGAATCAGGTTTTAATTTGCGAAGATGTATATTATCCTGGAGACGAAGAACCAGATGAATATTACATGTCTGTATTGTTAAATAGAGCAACGGGTAAAAATATGATTATGTATTCTACTGAAGGTGGAATGGATATTGAAACGGTGGCTGAAAAAACACCGCATTTAATTTTTACAGAAGAAATAGATCCTTTAATTGGGATGATGCCTTTTCAAGCTCGTAAAATAGCTTTTAATTTAGGATTGTCTGGTGTGGCTTTTAAAGAAATGACCAAATTTGTGATGAATTTATACAAAGCTTATATTGGTTCTGATTCTTCAATGTTTGAAATTAATCCTGTTTTAAAAACATCTGACTCTAAAATAATGGCGGTAGATGCCAAAGTTTCTTTAGATGAAAATGCATTGTATAGACATAGAGATTATGCTGCAATGCGCGATTTACGTGAAGAAAACCCAATTGAAGTGGAAGCAAAAGCTGCTGGTTTAAATTATGTAGATTTAGATGGTAATGTAGGTTGTATGGTGAACGGAGCCGGATTAGCGATGGGAACGATGGATTTAATTAAAGAATCTGGTGGAGAGCCTGCTAACTTTTTAGATGTTGGTGGTACTGCAGATGCACAAAGGGTGGAAACTGCTTTTGGTATCATCTTAAAAGATGAAAACGTAAAAGCAATTTTAGTCAATATTTTTGGAGGAATCGTTCGCTGTGATAGAGTTGCTCAAGGAGTTGTAGACGCTTATAAAAATATGGGAGACAAAATTAATGTTCCAATTATATGCAGATTACAAGGAACAAACGCTAAAGAAGCAAAAGAGTTAATTGATAATTCTGGAATGGAAATTATTTCAGCTACAGAATTTCAAGAAGCTGCAGATAAAGTAAAAGAAGTTTTAGAAGCATCATAGTTTTAAAGTTTAAATATATTTAGTTTTAAAGCCTCACTAAAGTTGAACTTATTTCATCTTTTGTGAGGTTTTCTAATTTTTAAAAGTCACTTTATTTTTGCAATTGTATATTTGTTAAAATTTTTTGTATGAATACTAGTAAAAAATCATTAAAAATTAATTTAGAAAAAAAAATCCCAAATACGGATAAAAAGGTTGTTTTAAGTGTCTTTAAAAATCAAGAGCAAACGCCCTTAAGTAATACCTTAACTAAAAAACAAGAACAGCAGCAACAGTAACAGTAACAGTAACATTAACAGTAACATTAACAGTAAGTTACATCCATTTAATTTTAAAATAGGGTAGTATGATTTAAATTATTTTTGCTGAATTGAACTAAAAATAAAGGACATAGCCTTCGTTACAGTAATTTTCTTGATAACAAGTAAGCGAAAAGCAACAATTTATTACGGCGGTATTTGATGAAATGTATAGAATGTCTGTCTTTAAATTCCTCCAATTTATAAATGCCCATTCTTAGCATTATTTTAGACTTTTTACTTTCTATTTTTTGAACCAATAAGGTGTGGTTCATGGAATTTTATATGGATTTTATCATTTCTTTTTTCGATAAGAAGAATACACCAGAAGAACATATTTGTAAATCGCTGATGCTTTTTTTTTAGCCCTAATATTCTCTTTTTATTGTTTAAAATTACCGCAAAAGAAAACGATAATTTTTTCGGTATAAGAAGGTGAAAAATAGATTACAGCTTTCGTGACGTTTGTTTTCATTGATATGAAAGGGTACGAACTCATCAATATATAGAGATTTAATTTTGCATCATTTTTTTGGTATTCGTTATTTCTTAAAATTGTGTTAAACAAAAAAAAACTTGTAACGAATCAATTTAATATACGTCTTATAAGAAACAAAAACAATCAATAATGAAGTCAAAAGACACCAATAACGAAGAGAAAAAAAATAATAATTCTGGAGAGATTTTTCAATCAAAGAGAAGTACTTGGAATTCTAGAAGAAGATATAATTACAAATATATTACCACCGTATTTTAATATTATTTAGTTAGTTTTAATAGTTGATTAGAGTCAAAAGCATATTTGTTTTTGGCTCTTTTCAATTATAAAAAAGTCATTAAAGCTCTTTTTTGGAACATCCCGTTGGAAAATTAGTATAGCGCAAAGAATTTATAATAAAAACTAGTTTTTTTCAGGAATTCTATTGCGTTCAATTTTTCCTTTTTTCATAGCCTTATAGTTTTCGTAACAATCTAATACCGCTTCAATCATTTGTAAATCAGATGCTTTTTTTATAAAATACTCAGAGTAACTACAATCTGATAATAGTTCCGTTAATTCTTGTCTATCCATTTGTAGATATTCCATCATTACTTCTCTATCAAATTTACCCGCTAACATTTTACGCAAATTATCTTCTTTTTTAAGCTTTTGTAATTTTTTTAGTTGCTTTGGTTTTTTTCCGAATAAATTATATAAAAAATCTACGGGCTGAAACAACGCAGCAATAGGAGAGGAGAAATCATTTTTGTTAGGCTTACCAACTTCGTAAGTTTGCGGCAAACCGTTGATATGAATTCTCGTAAATCGGTCTTTAGGAACTTGTTTGATATCAATCTCTAATACACCAATTAAATTGGTAGATTTTATAATCACTTCTCTTATTTCTTCAGGTTTTTCAAAGAGTGCAATTTCTAGCTCATTTCCGCTTTTTAATAAATCGTTTGTGATTTTTAGTTTGATAGATGAAAACCCTAAATAAGAGACTAAAATAGTATCATTTACTTTTGTCGGTAGCTCAAAAAAACCTTTTTCATTGGTTATTGTTCCTTCCACCGTATTTAGGTTTAAAACATGAGCGGCGCTTAATGCAGTATTATTTTCTGCATGAATAATTTGACCTTTTAAAATTGTAGTACGAATACTATCTTTTTGAGAAAATGCACTTAAACTTAAAAATAAGCACAGAATGAATAGAGCTCTTTGCATATAAACAAATTTAGGTATAAAACTTTTTAGAAAGGTTAATAATTTGTGAAGAAGTAGAAAAAAAATCTAAAGTGAACTCTCCTCGAGGCAGAGCCATAAAGGTAACTGCTTACCTGCAGGTTTCGCTTGTTGCATTTTGACATAAAAAAGTCAAAAACCAAAATTCTATTATTTAGATTTCCGTTTTCACGGGAATGACAATTTCAACGGAAACCCTGACGCAGAGCATCGAGGAATTCTTTTCGATTAAAATGCCTATCATCCTATTAGATTCGTGCTTTAAATAATTTACTGCCTTTACCCTTACAAATTTAGCTTTTTGGGGTTACTGTGCAAAATAAATATTGCAATAACGCTTTCAAACAGAAATTCGGGAAAGGCTATGGAACTATGAGTAATCTGTTACTACAAAACACATGATAGCTATTTAGTGCAATAATTTTAAAAAACTATTGCAATATAAATTAAAAATTTACCACCAAATTCAATGGGGCAGTTTCCTTATTTTGATTTGAATACAAATAGGGTAGTTTATTTAGGAAATAAACTGCCGTTTAAAAGTTAAGAGACACCCTTTTGTTTTATTTAAGCAAAATTTAAACCTTTAGATATTCATTTTAAGAGGTTTATAGTATATATGGTTGGCTATTCTTTTTTTACACTCCTTAAACAATCTGTATCTCTGTGTTCACATAATTAGAGATATCCTAAAAAGATTGCTTTATTTTATTAAATTAGTTTTTTTATGAAGCAATTTTCTTAAATTGGAGGCACATTCATTTGCTATGAAATTCAACGAAGATTCTAGAGTAAAAATACCTTCTATTCTCCATTTAATCCAACTAGGATATGAATACCTGTCTTTAAAAGAACAACATTGGGATACTAGCACTAATATTTTTAAGGATATTTTTTACACACAAGTCAAAAAAATAAACACAAACCTTTCTCAAAAAGAAGCTGAAAAATTTTATACAGAAATTTCGCTCACCTTAGAAAACGAAGATTTAGGAAGAGCTTTTTATAAGAAACTGATTGATCAATCTGGAATTAAACTCATCGATTTTAAGAATTTTGAAAACAATTCTTTTCACATAGTTACAGAACTACCTTATGAAAAAGACGAGGATAATTTTAGACCCGATATTATCCTCTTAATAAACGGTATGCCATTAATTTTTATTGAAGTTAAAAAACCAAACAACAGAGATGGAATTTTAGCAGAACATAAAAGAATGCAACGACGTTTTCAGAATAAGAAATTCAGAAAGTTTATCAACTTAACACAGTTAATGGTATTCTCTAACAATATGCCATATAGTGATAATGATACTCAAATGCTAGAAGGTGCTTTTTATAGCACAACAAATTACAGAAAACCAATATTCAATTATTTTAGAGAAGAAGAACAGTTTGATTTAAATAAAATTCTATCTCCAGTATCCCAAGAAATAGAAAACTTTGTACTGCAAGACAACAATCTTATCAGTATTAAAAATTCAAAAGAATTTGCCTCCAATAAAAATCCAAATACACCCACAAATTCCATAAGTACTTCGCTATTCCAGAAAGAACGTTTGCAATTTATCTTACAATATGCTTTTGCCTATGTAGAAGAAGAAAATGGTTTGGAAAAACATGTAATGCGTTACCCCCAAATTTTTGCAACAAAAGCCATTGAGAATAAGTTAGAAAACGGAATTAAAAAAGGGATCATTTGGCACACACAAGGTTCAGGTAAAACTGCCTTGGCGTATTTTAATGTAAAACATTTAACAGATTACTATCAGCAAAAAAATATCATTCCTAAATTTTATTTTATTGTTGATAGAATTGATTTGTTGAATCAAGCTGCAAAAGAATTTACTTCTCGTGGATTAACTGTGCATAAAATTAGTAGTAGAGAAGCTTTTACAAGAGATATTAAATCGACCAACGTAATTCATAACAATTCAGGTAAAGCAGAAATTACGGCTGTTAATATTCAGAAGTTTAAAGACGATCCTGATGTGATTAAAAACAACGATTACAATTTAAATGTTCAGCGTATTTTCTTTTTAGATGAAGTGCATAGAAGTTACAATCCGAAAGGAAGTTTTTTAGCAAATTTAGAATTAGCAGACAAACATTCTATTAAAATAGGATTGACAGGAACGCCACTTTTAGGCAAAGAGTACAATTCTAAAACCTTATTTGGCGATTATATTCATAAATATTACTATAATTTATCCATTAAAGATGGATATACCTTACGCTTAATTCGTGAAGAAATAGAAACCAAATACAAACTAACACTTCAAGAAACTTTAGAGCAAATTAAAGTATTGCAAGGGGATGCAGATAAAAAGAAAATCTATGCACACCATAAATTTGTAGAACCGATGCTTAATTATATCATTCAGGATTTGGAAAAAGCAAGAATTTCTATGGATGATGCTACTATTGGCGGAATGGTCGTTTGTGATTCTTCGGATCAAGCTAAAATGATGCAAGAAATCTTTCATAAAAAATATGTCATCAAACCAGAAACCTACTTTCAACAAGCAGCAGAAGATCCAGAAAAATATGGAAAACAGCGTTTAGAGAAAAGTAAAGTAAATAAGGCTACTGTAATTTTGCACGATGTTGGCACCAAACAAGATCGTAAAGATTGGGTGTCTGATTTTAAAGCAGGCAACATCGATTTACTTTTTGTGTACAATATGCTACTCACTGGTTTCGACGCCAAAAGATTGAAGAAATTATACATTGGTCGTAAAATAAAATCGCACAATTTATTGCAGACCTTAACCCGAGTTAACAGAACGTATAAAAATCATACATATGGTTTTGTGGTCGATTTTGCTGATATTCAAAAAGAGTTCGATAAAACAAATCAAGATTATTTTAACGAGTTGCAAAGTGAGTTGGGCGATGAAATGCAACATTATTCGAACCTGTTTAAATCATCCGAAGAAATAGAAAAAGAGATCGAAGAAATAAAAGATGTTATTTTTAAGTTTGATACCAATAATGCAGAAGTATTTAATCAGCAAATAACAGAAATTAATGATCGTACAGAAATTAGAGAAATTGCCAAGGTTTTAAACAACGCTAAAGAACTCTATAATTTAATCCGTTTGTCTGGTAATTTTGAATTGTTAGAAAAACTAGATTTTAGAAAATTAGCGGTTTTATCAAGAATAACGAATGATCGTTTGGCACTCATCAACAAAAAAATAGCACTAGAAAACAACCTCGAAACCAACAATATTTTAAATACGGCTTTAGAAGATATCATTTTTGCCTTTACGAAAATAAAAGAGGAAGAAATGGTTTTGGCAGACGAGTTAAAAGATATACTAGGTAAAACTCGTGAAATGTTGGGTGGTAATTTCGATCAAAAAGACCCTGAATTTATTTCTCTACGAGAGGAGTTAGAACGCTTGTTTAAGAAGAAAAATTTAAGTGAAGTTTCTAAAGAAGAAATGGAAGCCAACATCAAAGAATTAAATAAAATTTATGATGCCGCAAAAAAGTTAGAAAGAGAAAATCAACTTTTAAAAGCGAAATACGATTATGATGCAAAGTATGCACGTATTCATAAACGCTTATTAGAAAAAGATCCGTTAACCGATAGCGAGCGTAAATTGTTTGAAGCCTTAAAAGGATTAAAGTCAGATGTTGACAATGAGATTCTACAAAACGCTAAAATTTTAGAAAATGAAAGTTATGTAGAAAAAATGATGATGCGTTTGGTGATCAATCAATTTAAAAATAAACAAAACATCAACATCAATGCAACCGATGTAAAACGCATTAATAATATTCTAGTAAAAGAATATATCAACGAATATAATGGCTATGTTGCTTAAAGGAAAAGAAAAAAGATTGTAAAAAAGGCGCTCGCTGATAAATGGTATAAAATGAATGAAATAATTATATACGAATCTAGTACCAATCAAATTGAAGTAAGTATTCAATCTGAAAAGGAAACTGTTTGGCTTACTCAAGAGCAGTTATCTGTTTTATTTGAAAGAGACAGAACAGTTATTGGTAGGCATATTCGTAATATTTTTAAAGAAGAAGAACTAGATGAAAAAGTGGTATGTGCAAAATTTGCACACACCACTCAACATGGAGCTATACAGGGAAAAGTTCAATCAAAAGAAGTAAAATACTACAACCTAGACGTTATTATATCTGTTGGATACAGAGTAAAATCACAACAAGCCACAAAATTTAGAATATGGGCAAACAGTATTTTAAAAGATTACTTAGTACAAGGTTATGCCATTAATCAAAAACGATTAGATCAAAAAGAGCAAGAAGTAAAAGTCTTAAAAAGTGGTATTCAGATTTTAAGTAGAGCTATTGAGGAAAAAACGGAAGACAATCAATGGCTTACAGTTTTTGCCAAGGGTTTAAGTTTGTTAGATGATTATGATCACGAACAATTAGATGCAAAAGGGTTCACTACTAAAGAAGCAAATTACCCTAGTTTAATTGAGTATCAAGAATTAATTAACCAAATGCTTACCGAATTTGATTCGGATGTTTTTGGAAAAGAAAAAGATAAAAGTTTTGAAAGTTCTGTTGCTCAAATAGGAAAAGGTTTTGGAGAAGACGATTTTTATCCATCCATAGAAGAAAAAGCAACCATGCTTTTATATTTTGTAGTAAAAAATCATTCGTTTGTAGATGGAAACAAACGGATTGCAGCAGCTTGTTTTTTAAAGTTTTTACAACAAAATAAGCTGCTTTTTAATAGCGATAACCAACCCATAATTAGCAACGATACTTTAGCGAGTTTAACGCTTTTTATAGCTTCTAGTAAGCCAGAAGAAATGAAAACCGTTACTCGTTTAGTGATTAGCGTGTTAAACAGAAATAGAATCAATTAAAAAAAGTAAGTACATAAATAGCATGACAAAAACAGCACAATTTGAAACCAAAACCAAAGCATTAATAGACGATTTAAAAAGCGTTTGTGCCAATTATGGTTTAGGCAATGATGGAAATGAATTTAAAATTATCACCCAAGTATTTTTATATAAATTCTTGAATGATAAATATGTATATGAACTTAAAAAAATAGAACCCAAATTAGCCGAAGCAGAAAATATAGATGATGCGCTTAAAGAATTTTCTGATGATGAGTTAGAACTATTAAGTATGCAAATTAGCGAAAACACGGCTTTAATTGCGCCTAAAAATTTACTATCACGTTTGTTTGAGCAACAAAACAAAGACAAATTTGCAGATATTTTTGATGAAACCTTATTAGATGTTGCCAGAGCAAATAATAATATTTTCTCAGTGTTAACACAAGGTGGAGAACGTATAGTATTGTTCGAGAATATTAGTAAATACGTAACAGACAACAGAGATGCTTTTTGCAAAGCCTTGGTCAATAAATTAGTGAGCTTTAGTTTTGAGCAAATTTTTGAAGAGAAGTTCGATTTTTTCGCTACTATTTTCGAGTATTTAATTAAAGATTACAACACCAATGCTGGCGGAAAATATGCAGAGTATTTTACACCTCATGCAGTTGCAAAAATTATGGCAGCTTGTTTGGTAACAGACAAAAATGTAAATAATGCCACCTGTTATGATCCAAGTGCAGGTTCTGGAACCTTGTTAATGAATATTGCACATGCCATTGGCGAAGAAAAATGTACCATTTACTCGCAAGATATTTCTCAAAAGTCCTCTGCCTTGTTGCGTTTGAATTTAATTTTAAACAACCTCGTACATTCTATCCAAAATATTATTCAAGGGAATACCATTTTAAGTCCGTATCATAAACAAGAAAACGGACAGTTAGAAACCTTTGATTATATTGTTTCGAATCCGCCCTTTAAATTAGACTTTTCTGATTACAGCGCAGATTTAGATAACAAAGCCAACAAAGACCGCTTTTTTGCAGGAATCCCAAACATTCCGAAAAGCAAGAAAGACTCTATGGCAATTTATTTGTTGTTTATACAGCACATTATGCACACCCTAAAACCCGCAACTGGTAAAGCAGCCATTGTGGTACCTACAGGTTTTATAACTGCTCAAAGTGGAATTGATAAAAAAATACGCCAAAAATTAGTAGAAAGTAAAATGTTAGCAGGCGTGGTTTCTATGCCTTCTAATATTTTTGCAACTACGGGCACCAATGTAAGTATTTTGTTTTTAGACAAAGCAAATACCAAAGATGTGGTGTTGGTGGATGCTTCTAATTTAGGCACCAAAGTGAAAGACGGTAAAAACCAAAAAACGGTTTTAAGTGATGCCGAAGAACAACAAATCATTGATGTTTTTAATACCAAAGAAGCAAAAGAAGATTTTTCGGTAGTGGTTTCTTATGAGGATATTAAAGTTAAAAATTACAGTTTAAGTGCAGGACAATATTTTGAAGTAAAAATTGAATATATAGACATTTCTGCGGAGGATTTTGCTGCTAAAATGAAAACCTTTGAAAACAATTTAGAAAGTTTATTTTCTGAATCTAAAAGTTTGGAAAAGGAAATTCAGAATAATTTAAAGAGTTTGAAGTATGAATAGTGCTAATTTAGAAAGTGTTTCAAAAGTTATAACAAAAGGTACAACACCAACTACTGTTGGAGGCAAATTTACATCAAAAGGAGTGAATTTTGTAAAATCTGATAGTGTTGGTCAGTTTAAACATTTAGATAATAGTTTATTTCAATTTATTGATGAAAAAACAGATGAAAAACTTAAAAGATCTAGATTAAAAGAAAATGACTTACTATTTTCAATTGCTGGTGCATATCTCGGAAAACTAAGTATTGTTAGAAAAAAAGATTTACCCGCAAACACAAATCAAGCAGTTGGTATTGTAAGAATAGATAAGGCAAAAGCTGATGTTCACTATTTATATTATTTTTTCTCCCAAAATAATATAAATCGATATATAAATAATCTTTCTTCACAATCTTCACAACCTAATTTAAACTTAGGATTATTGGGAGATTTAAAGTTTAGCAGCAGGTCACTATCAACCCAAAAACAAATCGCCAAAGTTCTTTCAGATTTAGATACTAAAATAGAAATCAACAATAAGATAAACCAAGAATTAGAAGCGATGGCAAAAACGCTCTATGATTATTGGTTTGTACAGTTCGATTTTCCTGATAAAAATGGCAAACCCTATAAGTCTTCTGGTGGTGAAATGGTTTTTAATGAAGAATTGAAGCGTGAGATTCCTGAGGGTTGGGAGGTAAAGAAATTATCTTCTTTTTGTAAAATTGTAGATTGTTTGCATTCAAAAAAATCAGATTATTTATTTGAAAATAGAGAATATTATTTACTACAATTAGAAAACATAAAACAAGATGGGTTAATAGATTTGTCAAAGAAATATTTTGTTTCAAAGGAAGAATATAAACGATGGACAACTAGAATTGAAGTAAAAGAAAATGATCTCGTAATTACAAATGCAGGTAGAGTTGCAGGTTTGGCTCAAATCCCAAAAGGAGTTAAAGCTGGTATTGGAAGAAATATTACCGCAATTAGACCAGAAACAATTAACCCTACATTTTTATATTACACTTTTCAAGGAGCAGAAATGCAAAGGCAAATTAAGTTGAACACGGATACAGGCTCGTTTTTTAAGAGTTTAAACGTAAGAGGAATTAAAGAACTTTTATTAGTAAAACCTCCAAAAGACTTGGAAGATAAGTTTGAAGAAATTTCGTCAAATCATAGAAATAAAAGAGAATTAAATTCAAGACAAAACCAAAAACTATCAGAATTAAGAGATTGGTTGTTGCCTATGTTAATGAATGGGCAGGTTAGTGTTGGTTATGCAGAGCAAGAAGTTGAGAGTTTGGGTTTGGTTGCTGAGAATGATCTTAACTATGAAAAAGAAGAATAAATACGGTTTAACAGCTTTAAAAAGTGTTCAAAATTATAGGGATTCCTATTCAATAATAGAAATATGGTCAAGATCTGCAAAAGAAGTTTTTTACACCAAAAGTTCACAAGAAAAAGGCTGTCCAAAAGGTACTTTTTTAGGTTTGTGTGAAGAGGGTTTGGTAAAAGGTATTCCTAGAGGAAAGTATACAAGGTCAGAAAAAAATAAAAACTATGCTTTAAAAGCAGTTTCAATTTTAAAAAATAATCCAAATAGGGTATACAGCCCAAAAGAACTTTGGGACAAATTAGAACTTGGTAATAAAAGGTCTAATTCTACCATTGACGTTGTTATTAAATTATTGTTTTTCAGTTATTTAGAGATCTGTTAAAGTTACTTGTATTTTTACAATTATTTTGCAATTCAGTTTATTTAAAACCAATTTACGTCATCTTCTACACTTGTAAAAATTTTTTTCTTGGGTCTCGAACTGACAAAGAATATGATCATTCTTAATAAACCGATTGTCACTTCGAGTGAAATTTCTTCCAATTCGAGTGATTTATTCGATTAAAATAAGAATAAATTATATCGAGAATATAAATTTTGTATCGAGAAGCTTTTAATTTCTATTTACTTCTTTACTTCTAAAATGTTCTCGATACAATTTCAATGAGTTCTCGATACAATTCCGATGAAAAATCGGAATCACTACCATTGACGTTTTTATTAAATAATTGTTTTTCAATGATTTAAAGGTCGGTTAAAGTTACATATATTTTTACGATTATTTTGCAATTCAGTATATTTAAAACCAATTTACGTCATCTTCTACGCTTGTAAAATTTTTTTTTCTTGGGTCTCAAATGGACGTTATTTTGGCACTTTGGGAGAATGGATTGATTGTTAAATAAAAAGAGAAAAAAGTTTGTACTTATGATTAAATACAAGGAATATGAAAAAGAAGTTTATAATTGGCTCAATAATAAAAATAAACAAGATGCAAATTTCAACTTTTCCCCCGCTGACGCGGATTTGTAATCCGTGTCCATCCCAATGATGAAATTCCAATCTATTTTTACAATCCTTTTTTTAATTTTTTCATTTACAGCTTTCCTGTGCCGATACACCTCAGTCTTTTGTGGTATTCCGCGCGCCAGCCGAATAGTTGGTTTTTTGTCATAATACTTGTAGCCAAAGCTCTAATGGTACATTGCTTATTTTATGTAAACCTAGTTATTTTTAAAAATTAGAACAATAAAAAAGCAAATAGCCATTGGCAGCGGACTACGTACTTTAATTCAGTTTTTTCAAAAAAAAAACCACATCGTTGAGAGGTGGTAAATTGCTATGAAAAAGAAAGAATAAATATTTTTTTTGGTGAATCTATGTTTACAATTAGTGTTGTCCGATTAAAATTAGCTAAAGTGTTTTAAAGTATTGATAGTATTGATTTTCAAGAGCTTTTAAAGTAGTATAACTTGCTTTTAAAACCGCTTTAGAATTTATGATGTATCGAAAAATTTAAAATCGTAATAATATTGTTTTTCAGTTAGTTACATTCAAGTCTTTGTTCTTGATTCTAACAGCGAAAGCGGTCTTTTTATCTTTTATCGGACAACAATGATTTACAATCACATTTTTTATTAAAATTCTAGTGTTTTTTTATTTTTTTCAAACGGCTAAAAAGGATGCTGTTTTATTCTTAGGAGTTACATCATCAAGTATGGATTTTAGAATTTTTCACACCATTCCAATACATCAATCGCAAGAGATTTTTAAAATGTTGGTAAAAGCTATCATTAATAGAGTATTTATTAATCAATGATAGTATATACTATCATTACATGTTAAATAATAATTGTACATTTGTTAGTAAATGCTCGCAAAATACTTTAAAAACCTACACAATGATGGGAAATGCTAACACAGAATGGATTCAAATGACAGATGCTGCTATTGTAAAGCAGATCGGTTTTTTTATAAAAAAAACAAGACTAAAACTCAATAAAACCCAAGAACAAGTTGCTGAAGATGCAGGGTTAAATCGTTGGACGATTAGTAAAATTGAAAACGGAGAATCCATTACATTATCCAGTTTAATACAAGTGTTGCGAGCTTTAGATGCTTTTTATGTGTTAGATGCGTTTAACGTAGTAGAAGAAATTAGTCCTTTGGCGTATGCTAAATTAAAGAAAGAACAACGTGAGCGTGCCAGTAGCAAAGTAAAAAAAGGAACAGAAAAAGAAGATGATTTAGGATGGTAGATGTAGCAGAAATAAAAATATGGGGAGAATTGGTGGGCGCTGTTCGTTGGGATACGGAGCAGCAATTAGCAAGTTTTCAATACAGCCCAACTTTTCTTAAAAAACAATGGGACATTTCGCCTATTAAAATGCCTACTTCAGAAGGTTCACGTATCTTTTCATTTCCAGAATTACGAAAAGGTAAAAATGACAGTATAGCCACTTTTAAAGGGTTGCCAGGTTTGTTAGCAGATGCATTGCCAGATCGTTATGGAAATCAATTAATAAATGTATGGTTGGCAAAAAATGGACGACCAGCAGATAGCATGAATCCTGTAGAACAACTTTGTTTTATTGGTACTAGAACTATGGGCGCTTTAGAGTTTGAACCTGCGCAAATAGCACCACAAAAAAGTTTTGATATTGAGGTAAGTAGTTTGGTAGCATCGGCTCATAAAATGTTGTCTAAGAAAGTACATTTAAATACCAATTTACATGATGATGAAAAAAAAGCATTAACCGAGGTTTTAAAAGTAGGAACTTCTGCAGGTGGTGCGCGCCCAAAAGCAGTAATTGCTTACAATGAAAAAACGGGTGCTGTAAAATCAGGGCAAACAACTGTTCCAAAAGGATTTGAGCATTGGTTGCTTAAATTAGACGGTGTTAGTGATGCGCAATTTGGTGAAACTCATGGTTGGGGTCGTGTAGAATATGCGTATTATTTGATGGCAAAAGACTGTGGTATAGATATGATGCAATGTAAGTTGTTGGAAGAAAATGGTAGAGCACATTTTATGACCAAACGTTTCGATAGAGACGGGAATACAAAACATCACATTCAAACCTGGTGTGGTTTACAGCACTATGATTATAATAATTTGTATGGGTATAGTTATGAGCAACTCTTTCAAACCATGCGATTGTTGCGATTGCCATATCCAGAAGCAGAAGAAATGTTTAGGAGAATGGTATTTAATGTTTTAGCGACTAATTATGATGACCATACAAAGAATTTTTCTTTCAGATTAAAAAAAGGGCAAAAATGGGAATTAGCGCCAGCCTATGATGTTTGTTTCTCTTACGACCCAACAAATAGTTGGGTAAGCCAACACACATTGAGTATTAATGGTAAACACAAAGAAATAACAAAAGCTGATTTAATGACGATTGCCAAGGCAAATAATATTAAAAAAGCGGATGAAATTATACGAAAAAGTAGTGAGGTGATAGCCAATTGGGAATTGTATGCTAAACAAGCTGCTGTGGCAAATCAATTAGTGAAAACTATTGGGGAAACACACTTAAAAATGATGTAAAAGGAAAGCTATTATTTAAATCGTTTAAATTAAAAACGTATTATAAATGGCTCGTATGCAATAGAAATATTAAAAAAAACCTCCTTTCCCAAGTCGCACTTCTTTTAAAACCCAAACCTAAACGATTGTTTTACCCCTTTATCCTTAGTAATTGATGGGACAATAAGCCATATAGCGTTGGCCTATCTGCACGCCATATGCTTAGTAATTGGCAATAGTTGATTCACTTTATCTTGTATGTTTTTTGTGTATCCATCCAATTTTTTTGTTTTCTTTTGAAACCACCATTATGAATCCATTTGAAATGGAATCGTTAGATAAGAATTCAGTGTTCTTAAGATAAACTTTGATAATTTGTGATTTTGAAGTTGGTTCTAGTCTTAAGTTGACATCTTCAAGTGTAGAATAGTTATTCACAGATTCACCTTTTTCGTCACTTGAATCATCTATATTAAACATCATAAAGTGTATCCAAAATAAAATAAGTACTATAGATATTCTGAAAATATGGTATTCATAATAAGGTTCAATTTTTTGATTCTTTCTCGGTCTATCTAAGATTGCATAAACATCTTCACGCAATTCTAAGGTCCTCATTTTATCTGAAAGATTGACTCCTTCCCATACTTTTCCTTTATTGTTCTTAAACTTAAAATTTTGATTCTTTAATTTGAAATAACATTTCGCTGTTAACTAGGCATCTTTACTCGCATTATGAAAACCTTTTAATTTTAGAGAATATCGTTGAGAACCAATGTAGACTTGCTTTGTTAATTCTTCAAGAGTAGGCCATTTATATCCTGGATAATCGTGTTTTTTAGGTAATCTACACATTGAAGTTGTGTTCAACATTGTACAATGTATTGTTTTACTGTTTAGATTTACATACAGGTTGTTTTTCACAAGCATTCCTTGCATTACTAGAACGTCAAACCGGGCGTTGTGTGCTATAATTATTTCGGCATTTGAATAGTCTTGTAGAAAAAGTTCAGCGACATGTTTAAATTCTACACCTTGTTCAGCAGCTTTTTTATCAGTTATTCCGTGGATTCTGGTTGATGACCTTGGTATGGGGTAATCTTGTCTAATAATAAAGCTTTCCCTTTTTATAAAACTTCCTTCAGAATCAAAAACTAACCATGCAATTTGCACTACATTGGGAAGCCTGTTTTTCTTTACTCTGTAGTCTATAATAAGTGGAAGTAGTCCTGTTGTTTCGACATCGAAAAACATATAATACCCAAAGGTCTGTTTTTTGAATTGAGGGAACGGTTTTCTGAGATCTTTATGGAGCCTCCTAATCATTATACTTCGACTAGTGGAAAACGCTATAATTATTAAAATAAGTACAATTGTTCCTTCCATTCTTTTTTATACAACTAAATTATTCCTAACGTTTAGGCTAAGAAACGTAGAGCATTTCGAAGTTTCAAACTTGTCCACAGAGACTAAGCTTGTATTGAAGCAGGAACTTGCTGAAACCACTGTCTGCCTATGTTTTTTAGCTATTATGTGTGCCCAGCATGGGCGTCTTTAATTTATCGAAAGGTAAATAATTAATCTAGAGGATGCAAGTGCCTTATGGGCAAGGGTAACGCTTTGAACCATTAGTAAGTTTCAATGGGATTATAAGATGAGCCGAAAATTTAAGAAGCGAATTCTAAAAAAATTAAGGAAATTGAACATTCATAACAAAACTTAATCTAATTTCCAAGACCTAGCATTTATGCTAAATCCTAAAATTAGGGGTTGGATAAATTATTATGGGAAAATAAAGCGTAACTCTCTAAAACCTGTTTTTTATTATCTCCATCATCCCTTTATTAAATGGATTTTGAACAAGTATAAACGCTTCAAAAGAAGTCGAGTTTTAGCCATAAAATGGTTAAGACGTATTACTAAAGATTATCCAAATATGTTTTATCATTGGGCGTTGAGTTATCAGTTAACCTAACTATTGACTGCATAATAAGAGCCTTATGAATTGAGAGGTTCACGTAAGGTCCTGTGAGAAGTTTGGGGTGAAATTCCCCTTACTTACTTAACTGCCAGTAGTTTTTATTTCGAAATTTTATATATTCCTATAATTTTAGTTCTTGGTTCAATCAGTCAACAATAGTTTATTAATTATTTAATTATTCACTAAAAAAGAACAAACTGTAATCATAGTAATTTGAAATTTATTTTTTTAGAAATTTTATTTTGAATGTTTTACGTAAAATACAAAGGCTAAAAGGATTTTTTTACGTGTTTAATTTGTATTTTTGCGTAAAAATTACAACAAGATGATTTTAAATATAAAATTAAAGAATTACCGATCTTATAAAGAGGAAGTAATTTATACTTTAGAAGCGAGTAGTTCTAAAGCTAAAGATTTTAATTATTTCGAAATTAATGATTTTAAGGTTTTAAAAACATCATTAATGTATGGAGCAAATGCATCCGGTAAATCTAATATTGTAAGAGCTTTTTTTGAATTAAGAAATCTAATTTTAAAAAAACCAGCTGTTGATGATTCTCTTTTAATTTATGATCCTTTTAAATTTAATAAGGAAACTAATACTTCTCCAGTAGAAATTGCAATTGAGTTTTTAATAGATTCTATTAAATATAAGTATGTAACTAAAATAGAACATAAAAATGTTTTAGAAGAATCTTTGTGTTATTATCCTCAAAAAAGAGAAGTTGTACTTTTTGAGAGACGCACTGAAACTGATAAAAACATACAAAAAGGATTCTTGGGTGATAAATTTGGCAAGAAAGAAATTACAGTTTTTAAAAATCAGTTATTATTATCAAAATTTGGAGTTGATGAACCTCATGAAGTAATTAGTGACGTTTATTTGTATTTTAAAAAAATGTATGTTTACAATAGCACTAATAAAATTCATTATGAATTATTAAATGATAAGGTTTCTGAAGATTTGTTAGAAAATGAATCTTTAAAATTTAAACTGGAGAAATTAATTAATTATGCTGACACAAAAATAACAGGTATCAATATTAATAAAAAAGGTAAATCTCCTGAAAGAAAAATAGACTATTTATGGAAAAAAAGTGATTTTTATATTAGTGGTGTTCATGATTTATATGATGGTAATGATTTAATAGGTTCTACTAACTTATCTTTATTAGAAGAATCGATAGGAACACAATCTTTATTTGTATTAGGTGCTAAAATTATTGAATCATTGGAAGATGGTTCTGTTCTTATAATTGATGAGTTAGACACTAGTTTACATTCATTTATAACAAAAATGATTGTAATGCTTTTTCAAGATTCAGTTATTAATAAAAATCATGCACAATTAATTTTTACAACTCATGACATTTCTCTTTTAGATAAAGATTTAATTAGAAAAGATCAAGTATGGATTACTGAAAAGAGTGAAAAAGGAGAAACTGATTTATATAGTTTACAAGATTTTGAAAATTTAAGAGAAGATACTTCTTTTGATAAATGGTATTTGTCGGGCAAATTTGGAGGTGTGCCACAAATAAAATCATTAAAAGAATTCTTTTAATTTATGTCACAAGAATTTAGAAAAACAATTTTAATTGTATGTGAAGGACAAAGATCTGAACCTGACTATTTCCATAATTTAAAAAATGAAACTCTAGAAAATAATAAAAATATTTTTATTACAATTTTACCAATTCCTAAAGAAGAACAGCTGCAAATTGATGAAGAAGTTGCTAATTTCAAATTAAGAAAAGGAGCAAAAAAAAGATCAATTAGAAAGGCTATTATACAGGAACCACTGGATTATATAATAGAAGATAAATATAAAGCTCAACCTACTTGTTATATAAGAAAGGCTCAATTAGCATATTTTGAAAAAAAATATTCGGAATTATGGGCAGTATATGATAAAGATGGACATTCAGATCATTCTAATGCATATTTATTATCCAAGAATAAAGTAGAATGTAAAAAAACTGTTAATATTGGTTTTTCATCTATATCATTTGAAGAATGGATTTTAATGCATTTTGAATATTGCACGACTTCATTTATTAAATCTCAATGTAGAGATTCTGATAAAAAAACTTTCAAATGTGGAACTTGGACTCATGAATTAGATTGCCACGGAGAAAGTTGTGTGATTGGTAAGATTATAGAAAAGAAGTATTTACCTTATACCTCGAGTAAGAACTTCGAATATAAAGATTTTTCGAAGAATGTTATGGTCGCATTTAGTAATGCATTGAAAAGTCGAATAGAGGCAGTAGATAAGGAAAGTTTTTTTAATAATAATCCTTATGTTTCAATTGATAGACTTGTTTTTAAATTAAAGCATTTTGATAAAGCTGATCATATCTGGCGATATTCAAACATAATTAAAATGAGTAGAGATGTGATAATTACTTATAATAAGATTGATAATCAATTTATTATAAATAACTCATCTACCGCTAGTTTTATTTTACAGTCAGGTAGTGTTGAGTTAATTGACTTTAATTACAATATTTTAAAATCAAATAATAGAATAGTAATTGTACCAAATCGTGAAGAAGTTATTTTACAAGTCGAGAAATCAGAATTAGATGCTTTTTCTTATGTTATCTTTAAAGTTAATAACATGGAATATAATATTTTAGATTTATCTCAATTACATAGTTTTACCTAAATTATATAAGTGTTTCATATTGATTGTTCTTTGTCTACATGATTTTTCAATTACTGGCAACATTCATATATCCTCATTACTGTTATATCGCATGTAACTATAATCGTTATTATTTTTTATATTTAAAATCTTTGTAGATATTTATAGATGTTTGTAAAAATGGTAAAATCAATTTGATTTTTCCGTTGAATTTAAAAATCCCGAAAAGTATAGAAAACTGCTATTTACAAGTTTTAAATACTAACAATCATTTTAAAAAATATTTTCTAATTATAGAATACTCAAAGTACAACGAATGTCTAAGATCTAAGATTGCGCATTCTGACGAGTTACACTCAAATGTTGGTTTTCCCCTTATTCTTAGCAATGGATCAGTCAACAAGGCATAAAGCGTTAGCTTATTGGAAGGTTATTGGTTGTAGTTTTATTTAATTCAACTTAGTTTCAAATTATTGAATTAAGGACGCGAGCCAACAATAATTTCAATGCAATTTGTTTCGAGGTCAGCTTTGAATATAATTCTACTCTTTATTTGATTTTTATTCATTATTTCATTCATGATTTTTCCAATAGAGTTTGAGTCAGAAGAACTTTCACGTATAGTTATTCCAAAACCTACACCTCCAATTATTATATCTTCCCATACTCCTTCAACTTCCCATTTCGCCTCAACAAGAATATTTTTAATTGAATTTGCAAATCTTATGGACTCTCTGTCACCTTGTATTCCTGTCAACATTACTTTAATTTTTTCAATATTTTTTAAATCATTTAGTAAGTTTTTTTTCTGTTTTAGTTCAATAATTCGTCCTTTTTGTTCGACTTCTATATTCTTTAAATCTTTTGATTGTTTTAAATGGGCAAATGCGGTAATAATTAATACGATTATAAGCACTATTACTGAAACAATATCGAGTATTGAATCATCTAAACCAGGAAAATTTAATTTTATCCATTCACGAAAAATACCTATTCCAACTAAGCCTCCTAATAATGATAAGACTAATCCAGACCAAAATCTCATTTTCTATTATTTTTTAACTCGTATTGATTTTTCCTGTCAGTTTCAAACATTATTATTTCAATCACTCTCGTTGGATATAACGGATAATCAAAATTCCTTGAAATTAAAGAGTGAATTGTTTCATAGTTCACATTTTCAGAAATTATCTTTAATCCGTCTATATATTCAAGATAATATTCAGGATTTCCAATTCCATAATCACTTTTCTTTTCCGTTAAGTATCTAAAAATTCTACTATCCCAAATTGCATAATTTTCAGGTTTTATGAAGTGTAATAATTTTGATGTACCGACTAATGAATTGTTGATGCAGTTTTTTATGATAAGAATTTCATCTTTATCTAATAAATGTCCAGATTTTACAGCATTTAGCAAAAACAAAACTTTATCTATTCGTGTTGTGTCTAAATTTATAATTGTCGGCATCCAACCATAAGCAAAATGACTTGAAATAATTAAATGATGTTTTTCTATCATTTCTATCTTTTCAAAATACTTTAAAAATTCAGGGTAAGTTTCACTATAACTATCATTTTCTGTTACAATAAAACTCTTTGCATCTTCTATAATATTTTCAAATTTCAAATTTTTTAATTTCATAGTGATTTTTGTCTGTGGTTATAGCATACAACAATCATCTATCCTCATTGCTGTTATATCGCATATAGTTATAATTGTTATTATTTTTTCTTTTTTAAATCTTTGTAAAAATAGTAAAATCAATTTGATTTTTCCGCTGAGTTTAAATATCCAGAAAAGTACAGAAAACAGCTATTTAAGAGTTTTAAATAATAGACATGGTTTAAAAAGTTGTTTTCCTTGTTTCAAAAAACTATTGCTACCTTCTCCAAAACTATTGCAATATTTGTGGCTGATCCTTTGTAAATCTATTGCAAGCCGTCGTTGACACCCTTTAAACCTATAATTTTGCTGTTATTTGCTTGTTTAAAAAAATATCGCACTTATTGCCAAACAAGTGCGATATTTATGAATGATCCGTTGTAGAATCCTATTACTTCTTGCTGCTTACAAGCTGTAAACCAATTACCGTGCTGTTATTTGCCTGTTTAAAAAAATTGAATGGTTTTTAAAATCTAAACTATAATCATCACTATAGTCTTTAGTCAGACTGGCTCCAATATCACGAAGGTATTTTGAAAGGCTGTCTAAAGATTTATGCCTTGTAATTGGTAGCATTTTGTTTTCGCTTCAAGATCGGTTAAACCGATTTTTTTTTGTAGGTAGTACATAAATGAATTACGGCAATATGTCTAAATGAATAGATGCCATAATCTATGCTAAATTTTAATTCCTTTTTTAATTTTAAAAATCGTGTTCCAAACCATGTTTTTTCTTTAAAAGCCAGTTCAATAACTTCTTTAGTGGTGTAAGTTTGTTCTTTATGACATCTATTTCTCTTCGCTGAAAAGGACTGTAACCATCTTGTAAAACACGTTCCGCAGCTATGCGAAGGTGTTTAATCGCATATTTTCTTTCTTTAAGCGTTTTATATTTATTGATCCCTTTTTTTAACCGAAATTTCTTCATCTCTCCAGTTTTAGGATTTCTGCAAGAAAACTTAACATACCAATATTTATTTAAATCTGGTACTTGTTTTCCTGCTTCATTTTTAGTTTTTAGAATTAGTGTTGTCCGATTAAAATTAGCTAAAGTATTGATAGTATTGATTTTGAAGAGCCTTTAAAGTAGTATACCTTGCTTTTAAAACCGCTTTAGAATTTATGATGTATCGAAAAATTTAAAATCATAATAATATTGTTTTTCAGTTAGTTACATTTAAGTCTTTGTTCTTTATTCTAACAGCGAAAGCGGTCTTTTTATCTTTTATCGGACAACAATGTTTTAGAATAACTATTTTAGGCTTTGTGTACAAAATATTAAATTTATTAAAGGGTGTAAAAAGCGGTACGAAAGTTTTTTTTGAGGATTTTTTTAAAGTAAATGTTTTTATTTTTTTAGCTTTAAACTACAGAAAAACAAAACATTAATTAAGTGCGCACGAGAAGATTCGAACTTCCACAAACTTGCGTTTACAGCCCCCTCAAGGCTGCGCGTCTACCAATTTCGCCACGTGCGCATTTTTATACTTGTAAAGAAAAAAGTTAAGCAGGCGCTTAACTTTTTAGTGACCGGGCTGGGGCTCGAACCCAGGACCCTCTCCTTAAAAGGGAGATGCTCTACCAACTGAGCTACCAGGTCTTAAATTAAATGAGGTGCAAATATACTACCTATAGTTTAAAATAGAAATATAAAATTGAATAAATTTTAACGATATTTGTCTAAAATAAATAATAATGAAAATTGTCTTATTAGGGTATATGGCGTCTGGTAAATCTAGTATTGGTAAAAAAATGGCTAAAAGTTTGGCAATGAATTTTATAGACTTAGATGATTACATTATAGAACATGAAAACATGTCGATTACTAATATTTTTAAGAACAAAGGAGAAATTTATTTTAGGTTGAAAGAACATCAATATTTGAAAGAAATACTTTCTCAAGACCAAAATTTTATACTTTCTTTAGGAGGAGGAACCCCATGTTATGGCAATAATATGGAAGAAATAAACAAAGAAGATACCATTTCTATCTATTTAAACGGAAGTATTGCTACGCTGGTAAAAAGATTGATCAAAAAGAAATCTAAAAGACCGTTAATAGCTTCTTTAGACAATGATCAAATTCCTGAATTTGTTGCGAAACACCTCTTTGAAAGACGTTTTTTTTACGAACAGGCAAAAATGACGATTCAAATAGACGATAAGACTAAAAGTGAAGTTGCTATAGAGTTAGAAAAGCTTTTAAACTAAATACGCTTTCGATTCATTTTCTGAAAAATCAACATGTACATGCTCTTTTATGGAGGTTGATAGTGAGACCCCTTTAAAATCTGCTTTAACAGGATATTTCTTATGATTTCTGTTCACTAATATCGCCGTTTTAAATCTTTTTAAAGGCACATTTAAAAAGTGTTTTACACCATAAATTAAGGTAGTACCAGAGTTTAAAACATCATCAACCAAAACTAAAGATTTATTTTTATATTCATGAACTTGCAAAGAAGTTGTAATTAATTCTAAAGGTTTTTTCTTATGAATATGCACCTCACAAATGATGACTTTTAAGGGAGAAATTTCTTGTAAAACTTTTACAATTTTTTCGGCAAAAATATATCCGTTACCAACAATACCTGCAATAATAACCTCTTTTTCGTTACTATTACTTTCATATATTTGGTAAGCAATTCTTTTAACCTTCTGATTAATTTGCAATGTATTTAAGATGATGTTGTTTTCTGCTATCATACGTTTTCTTCGCTATCTTCTGTGTAATCTTCTATATCTCTTCGATCTTTTTTAGTAGGTCTTCCTGTTCCTTTTTTACGATAGTAATCTTTAGCGTATTTTAAAAGTTCATTTTTGGCAAACTCCTCTTTTGGGGTAGTATCTTTTCTATAAATATCTACTAATTTTGCACCAACTCTACTTTCAGGTAAATCTAAAACTTTTATTTGATAATTAATCTGATTTTTTCTAACGATAATCAATTCATTTCCAAAAATATCTTTAGAGGGCTTAACATTTTTGCCATCCATTTTTACTTGTCCCTTTTTACAAGCGGTAGTGGCTATACTTCTTGTTTTAAAAACACGAATGCACCATAAGTATTTATCTATTCTCATAAAAAAAGTTAAAATGTATAATTTGTCTTTTTACAAAGGTATAAAAATGGTAAATTGCACGCTTAAAATTTTGAGAATAAATGGCAAAAATTAAAAATATATTTGCGGTTGCAATTGTAGCAATTTTAATGTACGCTTGCGGCGATGATAATAATTTTATAGTGAATCCTTTTGCTGATGTTAATCATATAGCTTTAGCGGTTTCTGATAACGATTCGATAGTTAAATTTTTAAAGAATCATTATTATGATACCGAGGTGGATTCAGTTAAGCCATTGGTCACTGGTAAAACTGCGATCTTTGATGATACAGAACATCTAAAAGTGATGGAGGTTACAGAAAATGCTATAGATTACAAATTATATGTTTATGTGGCTATAGAAGGAGATGCAGGCGCTGATCCTGATAAGGGGTATCCAACAAAAGTAGATTCTGTTTTTGTGAAATATGCAGGCAGAACAATGTCTGGTACATCCTTTAGTGATACCAATTTTGATAGCAATACAAGAGGACTGTGGTTTAACTTATTATCGGTAATAAAAGGTTGGTCTTATGGATACACCAATTTAAAAGGAGGTGAACTTAAAAAAGATCCAGATACGGGTGGTATTTTTAATGGTCCAATCACGTACTTAAATGGAGGAAAAGGAGTGCTTTTTATACCTTCAGGATTGGCATATCCGTCTTCTAATCCACAGAACTATACAAGTTCTTTAGTCGATACAAATTTGCTTTTTTACATTGATTTGCTAGATTTTGTTCCAGATACAGATCACGATAATGATGGAGTACCAACGATTGAAGAAGATGTTGATAATGATGGCAATCTTTTTAATGATGATACTGATTTAGATGGTTTCCCTAATTATTTTGATGTAGATGATGATGGCGATGGCGTTTTTACGGCAGATGAAGACGCTAATAATGATGGTGATCCAACAAATGATTTTAGTGATCCTAACAATCCTACATTACCAGATTATTTAAATCCTGATATTAAATAAAGTATATCTTTTTAAAAAAAATAATATAAAAACTCTTTCTATTGGAAAGAGTTTTTTGTGTTTAAGTAACAAATGAAATAAAGCTTTTATCTATTTTTCTTTATTTAAAACGGATTCTTTTAAACTTAAAAATTTAGCATTTTTCCTCTTATTTAAGTAATGTCTTAAAACGCCTCCTTTTACATTATTTACATCAAACTCAACAATAAAAGCTTCCGCATCAATACCGTTAATAATTCGATACATTTTTTTAATATCAATTCTATTAATAATAGTATGTATAATATCGAAGTCTTCCGTATGTCCTTTGCTTCCAAAACCAGAACTTCCTTTATACACGGTTAAACCAACGCCGATTTCTTCTAAAATAGCAACCTTAATTAAATCGTATTTTTTAGAAACAATAGTAACTCCTATAAAATCTTCAAAACCCTCTATAACGGTATCCGTTACTTTTGCTGCAATAATATAGGTTAGAATAGAGTAGAGGGCAACTTCAATTGATATGACAAAGGCCGTTATAGAAAATAATACAATGTTAAACAGCATAATTACTTTACCAATACTTACGCCGAATTTATCATTAATAAAAACACCGAGAATTTCTGAACCATCTAGCACAGAACCATTTCTAATCGCAATTCCAATGCCAGAACCTACTAATAATCCTCCAAAAATTGAAATTAATAATTTATCATTTGTAATGGTCTGAAAATTTTCAAAATGAATAAATAAAGCTACACCAAGTATGCTAACCATAGATTTAATTACAATGGCTTTAGAAACCGTAAAATATCCAAGAATTAAAAAAGGAATACTAATAATAACGAGTAAGTAAGACATGTTAATATCTACTTGAGTTCTTACTAATAAAGCAATACCAGTAACGCCACCATCTAAAAAACCATTGGGTAATAAAAATGCTTTTAAGCCAAGACTAGTCAATACAATTCCTATCAATATTTGAAAATATTCAGAAAAATAATTGTTAGCTTTAGTGACTCTCATTTAATTTTTTCTTTTACAAGCAAGTAGTGTGTTTTTCAAAAGCATGGCAATGGTCATGGGCCCAACTCCGCCAGGAACAGGAGTAATAAAGTCAGCTTTTTTTGAAACTTCATCAAAAGCAACATCACCCACTAAACGGTAGCCACTTTTTTTTCTAGAATCTGCTAAACGGGTAATTCCTACATCGATTATAGTAACGTGATCTTTAACCATATCTGCTTTTAAAAATTCTGGAATACCAATTGCAGCAACGATAATATCTGCTTGTAATGTAATCTCTTTTAAGTTTTTTGTTCTACTATGACACATCGTAACCGTTGCATTACCAACTTTTCTTTTTTGAGATAATAAAATACTCATTGGGCTACCAACAATATGACTTCTGCCTAAAACAACCACGTGTTTACCCGAAGTTTCAATATGGTATCGGTCTAATAATTCTAATATTCCGAAAGGAGTTGCAGAAATAAAAGTTGGCAAATTTAAAGCCATTTTACCAACATTTGTTGGATGAAATCCATCTACATCTTTATCTGGATCGATTGTCATAATTACTTTTTGCTCATCAATATGTTTTGGCAAAGGCAATTGAACAATAAAACCATCAATATCATTATCAATATTTAAAATAGCGATTTCATTCAATAATTCATCTTCAGTAATTTCTTCTGGTAATCGAATTAATGTAGATTCAAAACCAACTCTTTCACAAGCTTTTACTTTTGCATTTACATACGTAATACTTGCCCCATTATTGCCTACAATAATTGCAGCAAGATGTGGTGTGTCATATCCGTTATTTTTTAATTCTCTAACTTCTAAAGCAATTTCTTCTTTAATCTCTGCTGCAGTTTTTTTTCCGTCTAATAAAATCATTTTTCTTTTAAAATATAAATTCTGATACTATTCTTATTTAAATTTTCACAAGATGATCTATTTTAATGACTTTCTGAATTCATCTGCGTATGCTTTTTGTTTTACAAATATTGCAATGAATTATTGCATTCCTTTCATCATTTGCATCATTTTTTTACCACCACCGCCTTGCATCATCTTCATCATTTTACTCATTTGATTAAATTGCTTCATCAATTGATTTACTTCTTGAATAGAGGTTCCAGAACCTTTGGCAATTCTCTTTTTTCTACTTGCATTTATCGTTCTTGGTGTACTTCTTTCAGACGGCGTCATGGAATAAATAATAGCTTCAATTCCTTTAAAAGAATCATCATCAATATCTACGTCTTTCATCGCTTTGCCAGCTCCAGGAATCATACCCATTAAATCTTTCATGCTTCCCATCTTTTTAATTTGCTGAATCTGACTTAAAAAGTCATCGAAACCAAACTGATTTTTAGCAATTTTCTTTTGTAATTTTCTAGCTTCCTCCTCATCATATTGATCTTGGGCTCTTTCTACAAGAGAAATAACATCTCCCATTCCCAAAATTCTGTCTGCCATTCTATCAGGATGAAAAACATCAATCGCATCCATTTTTTCTCCAGTACCAATAAATTTAATTGGTTTATCGACTACAGATTTAATAGATAAAGCGGCACCACCTCTTGTATCTCCATCTAATTTGGTCAATACAACGCCATCGAAATTTAAAATGTCATTAAATGTTTTTGCCGTATTTACAGCATCTTGCCCTGTCATAGAATCTACTACGAACAAGGTTTCTTGAGGATGCACAGCTTTATGAATGTTAGAAATTTCATTCATCATTTCTGTATCTACCGCTAAACGTCCGGCGGTATCAATAATCACTACATTTTTACCAGTTGCTTTGGCATGTTTTAAAGCATTCAGAGAAATTTCAACAGGATTGTTATTACCAACTTCTGCATACACTTCTACACCAATTTGTTCTCCAACAACTTGTAATTGATTTATTGCAGCAGGTCTATAAACATCACAACCTACTAATAAAACTTGTTTTGATTTTTTAGTTTTTAGGTAGTTTGCTAATTTTCCTGAAAAAGTAGTTTTACCAGAACCCTGTAAACCAGACATTAAAATTACTGTTGGTGCGCCACTTAAATTAATACCAACCGTGTCTCCACCCATTAATTTAGTTAGTTCATCCTTTACCAATTTTACTAATAACTGCCCAGGATTTAAGGTTGTTAAAACATCCTGTCCTATAGCAGCGGTTTGCACTCTTTTAGTAAAATCTTTCGCAATTTTAAAGTTAACATCGGCATCTAAAAGAGCTCTTCTAACTTCTTTTAAAGTTTCTGCAACGTTTACCTCTGTAATTTTACCATGACCTTTTAGGGTGTGCAGGGCTTTATCTAATTTTTCGCTTAAATTGTTAAACATATTGTATCTACTTTAATTTGGAACTACAAATATAAAAATTAGAGTTCGCTTTTTAAAGATTTAATCTCTATTTAAAAATATACTGATGAAAAAGTTGAGGAAATGAATAAAAACTAGAATAAAAAAATAAAAAAGTAAGATTTTGACAAGGTTTTATACTCATTAGACTTGCAAATGATTGCTTATCAATTTGAAACTACTTTTTTCGTTGGATACCGATAAATGAATACTTATAAATAAACTGAAATTGTCAAGAAAATCATCGATGTTCCTATTAAAATTAGCACTAAAGGAATTATAAATTTCAACCATTTATCGTATCCTACTTTTATCATTGCAAGAGAAGCTAGAACCAATCCTGTTGGGTTTATAAAGTTGAATAAACCGATGCCTAAAAGATAAGCATTTACGATATGTTCTCTACCTAAAGAGACCGTATCTGCTAAAGGAGACATAATGGGCATTGTTAAAACTGCCATTCCTGATGATGAAGGAATAAAAAATGCTAATCCGCTATAAACAAACATGATAGCGTTTATAAACAGCCCTTTATTCATGCCGTCTGTAAATGAACTCGCATAATATAATAATGTATCGCTAATTAAACCATCTTCCATTAAAATAGTAACTCCTCTTGCTAATCCAATAATAAAAGCAACACTTAACAATTCACTAGCTCCTTTTATAAATGTATTTACAAAGATAGTTTCATTTATTCTACATAAAAATCCTATGAGAACTGCACCCACAAAGAAAACTCCTGTCATTTCTAAGAACCACCAATCTAAACTAATCACCCCATAAACCATGACAACAAAGCATAAAGCAAAAATAAAAAGCACTAATTTTAAACGAAAATTAAAATGGATGGTTTCTGATGATTCTTGAAAGGTAAATATTTTCTCGATACTTTCTTTCTGATCAAAAATAATAGATTTTGAAGGATCTTTTTTTACCTTTTGTGCATATCTTATAATATATAAAATACAAATAATTAAACTTATGAACAGCATTATAATTCTTCCTTCAATTCCTGTTGTCCAACTAATACCCGCAGAATTAGAAGCAATTATGGTGCTAAACGGATTTGTTGTAGATATCATTGTACCGATACTAGTACCCACATATATAGAGGCTAAAGCAACGAGCGCATCATATTTTGCAGCGATAAAAATAGGAACTAAAATAGGGTAGAAGGCAATCGTCTCTTCTCCCAAACCAAAAGAAGTGCCACCTAATGCAATTAAAGAAGTTACCGCAATAATTAGAATATATTCTTTACCCTCTAAAAGTTTAGAAAGTCTGGTAATTCCTGCTTCAAAAGCACCTGTGAAATTTACAATAGCAACGAGTCCTCCAATAAATAAAACGAGAATAATAATATCAGCAACTGCTATAATTCCTTTTAAAGGCGATAAAATTAGTTCAATAACTCCTTGTGGCTTCGCTTCTAATTTTTGATACGTTCCAGGAATACTGATAGCTTTGTAAATAGCGCCAGAAGTAAATTTTTCTAAAGGAATATTAACCTGTAAATCGTCTAATGTTTTTTGCGTAGCCTCTAAAACAACAGAATGCTCTTTATCTGTTTTTAAAAAAGAGTTATTTTCTTCATTATAGGCTAATCTTTCATATTGCCCAGAGGGGATGCACCAAGTTAAAACGGAAACAAAAGTAGCTATTATCAGTAAAACCGTTTGTGCACTCGGAAATTTCATCTTTTTCATCTTTAAAATCGTTTTAAATTTTTAAAGATACTCTTTTAAAGGAGATCCGCTAATTTATTTATCCTCCACAAATTTCATTGCAGCTCCATTAATACAATGACGTTTTCCGGTCGTTTTTTTAGGACCATCATCAAAAGAGTGACCTAAATGACCACCACAAGTATTGCATTTTAACTCCGTTCTTGCATAGCCAATTTTATAATCTACATCTAATGCTACATTTTCTTTTATAGCTCTATCAAATGAAGGCCATCCAGAACCTGAATCATATTTATGTTCAGATTTATATAAAGGGGTTTCACAAGCGGCACAAACAAAAGTTCCTTTTTTCTTGTTATTATTAAACTCACTTGAAAAAGGTCTTTCTGTTCCTGCTTCACGCAAAACAGTATACTGCAAAGGAGAAAGTAATTTTTTCCATTCAGCCTCTGTTTTTACAATTTTATAGGTTTTTTTTTCTTTTGATGTATCTTGTGCGTTTCCTGCGCAGCTAATCATTAGTACTAAAATTAAAATACTTGCTATTTTTTTCATGTGTTTTGTTTTATAAAGTGAACTATTTTTTGGGTTGTATTTTTATCCCGAAGAATTTTTGTATGTCCTAAGCCAGTGGTAATATCTAGTTTTCCATTCTCTAAATGTTGACGAATATTTAGAGCACAACTTACAAAAACATCTCCATCTTTGGTATCATGAATTACCAAAACGGGTATTTTTACTTTTTTAGCAACTTCATTAGTGTCATAATACATTAGATTTATATTCCATTTCTTTTCTAAAGAATCAATTAATTTTTGTCCAAAAATAGCATCTAACCCTAAATTATTCGCAAAATTAAGTAAAATATCGGCAACTTTATCTCCAGAACCTATGGTTACCAGACATTTAAAAAGCACTAAATTTGCTTGGGCGTTCATAATTGCCATTGCACCAAAAGAATGACCAACAGCAGCTTCAAAAGGGCCATATTCTTTACAAATACTTTTAATGGTTTCTATATATTCTAATAAGTTCGTTGTTTTTCCTGTTGATTTTCCGTGAGCAGGCGCATCAAAAGAAATGACCATAAACCCATTTTCTAAAAGAGTATTGGCAATCATAAAAAGTTGAGTGCTTCTGCCTGCCCAGCCATGAACTAACAAAACTTTTTTATCTGAAAATCCATAAGACAAAACATGAATATCTTTTTTGATGGATGCAACATGATGCAACTTTTTTTGAGAAGCATCTTCCATTCCTAATTCTCTTTTGGGAGTTTTATAATCAATAGGTGTTGTGAATAGTTTTGCTGCAAGATATAAAGCGAACCTTTCTGAAATTAAATAGATTATTTTAAACACCCATTTAACCGTCTTTGGAATCCGTATACTTGGGGGTAAAATCTTGCGTTTAGAGAAAAATAGCATTAATGAGAATTATTTTTTTGGTACCCATAGAATATGTAATTTTATAGCAATTAATATTCCATTTAGTAAGTGACTAAATTACAGGTTTAGTGTCTTACAATGAGAATCAAAAAGTTAAAAAAAATGAAAAAAATTATAGTTTTAGTAGTAGCCGTTTTTCTTTTTTCTGAATGCAGTACAGTGCCAATTACAGGAAGAAAACGTGTTAATTTTGTAAGTGATGCTCAAGTTTTGCCAGCAAGTTTTGCGCAATACCAGGGCTTTTTGAAAGAAAACAAGCTTTCGACGAATAGAGAAATGACCAATCAGGTAAAGGAAGTTGGTAAAAATATAGCAGCGGCAGTAGATCGTTTTATGCGCGCAAATAATATGCAAGCGGAAGCAGATGCTTATAAATGGGAGTTTAATTTGATAGAGGATAAAACAGTAAATGCTTGGTGTTTGCCTGGAGGTAAGGTTGTTTTTTATACAGGTATCATGCCTATTTGTGCCAATGTAAACGGAGTTGCCGCCGTTATGGGGCATGAAGTAGCTCATGCGTTTGCAAAACACGGACAAGAAAGAATGTCTCAAGGACAACTGCAGCAAATTGGTGGTTTGGCTGTTGCTTTAGGTACTTCTGGAGAAAGTACAAAGACCCAGCAAATTTGGAACACAGCTTTTGGTGTTACTTCTGGTTTAGGAGTTTTAAAATTTAGCAGAGTTCATGAACAAGAGGCGGATAGACTAGGACTTGTTTTTATGCTTATGGCAGGTTATGACGGAAGAGAAGCTGCAGAAGTTTGGGTAAGAATGAGTCAAACCTCTAAAGGTGGTTCTCAACCAGAAATTTTAAGTACACACCCTTCGAATGAATCTAGAATTCAAGATTTAAAAAATTATTTGCCAACTGCTAAAAAATATGCAGCAACATATAACGCAAAAGGAAATTTGTAAATGAAAAACTAGACCTAACATAAGTTTTCATATATTTAGCCGTTCAAAAAAATAATTTTGAATGGCTTTTTTATAAAATAGATATATGTTAAAAATTGGAGACAAAAAATTGATAAATGCTTGGGCTTTTTATGATTGGGCAAACTCTGTGTATTCTTTAGTGATTAGTACTGCTGTTTTTCCTATATATTATGCCGGTTTAACAACTTCAGAAGGGTTCGCAAATGCTGATAATAAAATAGAATTTTTAGGATTATTATGGAATTCTACTTCTTTGTATAATTATGCTTTAGCTTTTTCATTTTTAGTGGTTTCCTTAATGTCCCCAATGTTATCTGGTATTGCAGATTATGCTGGTAACAAAAAGAAATTTTTAAAAGGTTTTTGCCTCTTAGGGTCTATCTCTGTCATGTGTTTATTCTTTTTTACAGGTAAAGAAACGCTTTGGGTCGGTATTTTATTTACAATTTTAGCCAGTATCGGGTTTTGGGGGAGTATTGTTTTTTACAATGCATATTTACCAGAAATTGCACATCCAGGACAGCAAGATAATGTGAGTGCAAAAGGATTTATGATGGGGTATTCAGGCTCTATAATTTTACTGCTTATTTGTTTGGTGCTTATAGAAACTGAAGTTTTTGGTTTTTTTGACAAACAATTTGGCTCTCAGCTTTCTTTTGTTTTAGTTGGTATTTGGTGGTTGGGTTTTGCCCAAATTACCTACGCAAAATTGCCAAACACAGAAAAAGTATCGCTACCAAAAGACAATTATTTTATCAAAGGTCTTAGAGAAATTAAAAAAGTAGCCAATGAATTATTTGCTTACAAAGAACTTAAAATATTTTTGATTTCTTTTTTTCTTTTGAGTATTGGTGTTCAGACGATTATTTTAATGGCGGGTATTTTCGGAACAATACTTGGCTTGCCTACTTTAAATCTATTAGGAACTATTTTATTAGTTCAGTTTGTAGGTATTTTGGGAGCTTTTCTTTTTTCAAGACTTTCTAACAAAATAGGGAATATTAAAACTTTAAAAATAGCCATTGTAATATGGGGTTTGGTTTGTTTTATTGGTTTTAATTTAACCAAAGATACTCCTAACATAGATATTTATTTTTACGTTTTAGGGGCTTTAATTGGCTTGGTCATGGGCGCTATTCAATCTTTAGCAAGGTCTACGTATTCAAAATTATTACCTAAAACAAAAGACCATGCATCTTATTTTAGTTTTTTTGATGTTACAGAAAAAATAGCTTTGGTTGTAGGAATGGTGACCTTTGGACTGTTAACTTCTTTTTTTACAATTCAAACGAGTGTTTTAGCTTTAGGTATTTTCTTTTTAGGTGCTTTTATATCATTGAGCAGTATCAAAAAAACTAAATATGTACAGTAGCTTATTTTGAAAATATTTCTTGCAAATAATCTTTTTCTATTTGCAAAACAAAGGCAATTAAAATTTCTTGATCTTTTTGAGTTAACGTATTCAGCAGTTCTTCTCCTTTAGAAATAGTTTCTAAAGCTAAAGTTAAACCTATAATTTCTTTTTTAGAGAATATTTTAGGTTTCTTCTTCATTTTTAAAATTAAAAAGCAAATGATTTCTTTAATCTTCTCAACCAATTCTTTATCATAAATAATATTGAAAAAATTTTCAGTGTTTTTCATAAATTCTTCAATTTCGTGGTAAGGCAAAAGTTGAATTAATTTACTTATTTTTTTGGTTGTAAAAGGGGGCGTGCTATTTTCTTGAGCGGCTATTAGTACAATAGCATTTTCAAATTTTGTGGCTCCTCTAAAAGATTTCATCGCTTTTAAACCCGCATTAAATATTTTGGGAAGATGCCTGCCATGGGTAAAAAGTAATTTTAAGGATTCTAATACTAAATTTAATAACTTTTGAGGGTTTTTTATAAAGTCGTCTAAAGTGCTAAATGCCTCATCTAATTCAGCTCTTTTTTCTAAATTAGGATAGATATACGTTAAAAAATAAGTTTTTATATCATTTACTACTTTTTCATTGATAGTTTTTGGAAAATCATATTTTTCTTTTAAATCTTTGTATTCATACCTTTCTGCAATTAAATTTCTGTAACCAAGAATTATATCATTTAAAAGAAGTTCTTTAGACATATTTAAAAATTTTGTTTGAAATGTAATAAGAATTATTCAGTTTATAAAAATAAAAAAGCAGCTAAAGAAATAGCTGCTTTTTAGTAGAATAAAAAACTTGTTTATTGCACTGTAATGTTAAAAGTTACTTCAGCATCTGTGCTTCCGCCTGCGTCTGCAGAAGAGCCATTATTAGGTTTTGTTGGTTCGTGCTTTAAAATAATGGTTAAAGTTCCTGAACCAGCATTGCCTGTGGTTACTATGGTTTCTATTCCTATTGGATTTCCATTTACATCAGCATCACTTTTAGTAATTGATAAACCACTCAATGAAGTTGCATAGAAAAACTCATGTTCGTCTCCTTCTGCTTCAACTTCCGCAGTAATATTATCTGCCGGAGATTCAGTTTCATTTAATAATTGAATTGACCCTGTATATGTAGTATTTGCAGTTAATGGTGTAGAAACATTAAAAGTTGCATCATCAATACTTCCACCCGTTAAATCTTTAAATTCTAAGGTAACAATATCAGTATCACTGGTTAAAGTGTAGGTAACTGTTGTAATTAATTCTTCTTCATGGTCATGATCATCATGGTCGTGATCATCAGAGCAACTAGAAATTGAGATGCTTGAAATAAATAATATTGCGACTAATTTAATTGTATTTAAAGTTTTCATAATTTGTGTTTTTAATAATTTATTTTTATTTTTAAATTGAAGTTTCTACCTAATTCATCAGCAAAATAGCGAAGCCTATTTAAGTTTTCTCTGTAGGCAACATTAAATACGTTTTCTACATTAAATTCAACCTTTAAACTTCCTTTTTCAGAGGTTTTGAAAACAGCAGAAGTGTTTAGGTTAAATAGTGAATAACTAGGTGGTGTTCCGCTAATATCTACAAAAACATCTTCTTGTAGTATTGCGTTAAATGTGTAAAAATTGTAATCTGGAAATTGATTTTGTTGTAATACAGTTCTTTGTTTTAAACTAATTGATAATTGATTTAACCGATCATTTTTATACGTAATACGATTGTTAAAATTTGCAGAGGGCATGTGAATAAGGGGAATATTATCCGTCAAATTATTTCCTCGTAACAAACTTAAACTACCTTGATATTGAAAATTATTGGTGATTTTCTTGTTGATATCAAAATCCATTCCAAAAATTTGAGCATTTATTTGATTGTACTCCCAAACAGGAAAGGCACCTCGAATAGTGGTGGTAATACCCACAGGAATTAACTGCATAAAACCGCTTATTTGTTTAAAATACGGACTCATTACAAAACCAAAATTATCATTATTTCTCTCTAAAGAAATAATAAATTTATTGGCAGTTTCTTTGTCCATAGTCAACAAACCAGTTTCAATTCTGGCAGCAGAATGATGCAAGCCATCACTAAATAATTCTGACGGATTTGGTACTCTTGTAGCCAATCCATAATTAATTAGAAGTGCTACATCATTTTTAAACAATTTAGAATATCCTAAACTGGCTGAAATATTATGAAACGTAAAATTTGGTTTTGTTAAAATTCGTGTTCCATTAATGGTACCTGTCTCAAATTCAGGAAAAATTTCATCATAATTATAGGTTTCTTCCCAATCTTCAATATCGTACCGTTTTCTTGCCTCTATTTTAGAAAAATCATAACGAATACCTGCACTTAACTCACTAGTTTCATCTAAATTATAATTTACTACAGAATAGATAGCAGCATCGTATTTATCAAAATCAGGAATTAAAGGGCTCGTTCCGGTGCCGGCAATGGCATCATTTTGTTGATATCTTGCGAGAACACCGGTATTAATTTTAAGGTTCTCAAAATAATTTATTTCTAAATCAGTTTGAAATGAGTTTGTAAATAACCTCAAATCAATTACTGGAGTATCTTTTAAATCGCCTCTTCTTAAATCAAACTCTCTTCGCCTATTAATTTGCAAATCATATTGAATCGATAGTTTACCAAGATTTTTAAAACGTTTATAGGCTTCAATTTTACCCAAATGATGTACAATAGATTGGTTTGGAAAATTGATATCATAAGAAAAATCTTCAATAACTCTGGGTTCTTGACTATTTATAGCGTTCACCAAATCGTTCACGTTACCAATGTGCGAAGATTGCAAAATAGCAATTTCATTATTTACATAGCTATAATAAACATTAAAACCTTTTTCATAACTGTTGTAACCAAATCTTAAAGAAGTGTTTATGTTTTTTAAGCCACTATTCGTAAGATTATAATCTGGGGTATTAAAATCCCCAAATTGCTTGTAATTTGCTTGAATTTTAGCATACAAACCTGATTTGTAAGTTTTTACAATTTCAGAATTAATATTGCCACCTAAACCATTAGAATTAAAAGAGGTTATTGTGCTACCAAAAATACTATCTATAACCGTGTATTTTTTAGGTCTAATTAAAATTAAACCACCAATAGCATCACTCCCAAATTTTAATGTATTTGCCCCTTTTATGACATCAATTCTTTCACTGGAATTAATATCAATATTAGGCGCATGTTCATCTCCCCATTCTTGGTCAAACATTCTTACATTATTATTAATAATTAATAATCTGCTACTATGCAAACCATGAATCATGGGTTTTACAATAGTATTGCCGGTATTTAAAGAAGATACACCACTTAAATTGGTTAATGCATCGCCTAAAGATTTATCCGTAAAATTATCAATTGTTGCTTTTTTAATGGATTGCTCTATACTCGTTTTTTCAGATTTTGAAGTTGTTTTAACAATAACTTCTTTCAATTCATTTAAATGATGTTCTAAAAAAATATCTTTGTATAAATTCTCATTAAGGTTGATTATAACCCTTTTAGTTTCGCAAGAAATATGTTTAATTTCAACAATATACTTGCCTTTACATAAATTTTTAAACTCAAAATTACCATCTAAATCTGATGTGGTATATCTATTTAAGTTTTCTATATATAAAGATGCACCAATAATAGGAGTACTGTCATGGAAATCAGTTACTTTACCTGTAAAAGTAAATTTACAATCTTGCGAAATTATACGTGCTTTCGTTTGTGTATTACTCGCAAAAGCTACACAACAAAATAATGCACATAAAAAGAATTTTCGAGTCATTTTTATGCTTTAGTATTAATAATTAATAAGAATAATTAATGGTAAACTGGTGGACCTCGAAGCGGATAAGATAAAGGTTGATACTCTAATAAGAAATGATATTGAACATCAATAATAGCTGTTTTTGTAACTGGTAAAATTGATTTATAGGTATCTGGAAATAAATAACCTTGATTTAATTTAAAGAAATGAAAGTCGCAATTGACAACTTCTTCATGAAGATGATTTTCTATTTTAGAACTACATACAGGATGGATGTGATTTTCTAAAGCATGCATAATTTGCACGCCCGATGGTAGAAAAAATACAATCAGAAATAAAAGGACGATATGTTTTTTAAACGGTTTGATATTACTCTTTTTTCTTTCTTAATTTTAAATTCAACATTTCTACTCCTAATGAAAATGCGATCGCAAAGTACAAATATCCCTTAGGAATAACACCTACAGTTTTGTTAAAAAATTCGGTGTGTGATAAATGTGCGCCCTCTGTGATTAGCATAAAACCTATTAAAATTAAAAAGGATAAAGCTAACATTTGAATCGTTGGATTTCTATTGACAAATTTATTAATGGGTTGCGAGAAAAGCATCATCATAATAATGGAAAGAATCACTGCAATAACCATTATTATTAAGGCTCCATCAACACCATTTGTCATACCTACAGCTGTTAAAATACTATCAAAAGAAAAAACAATATCAATTAAAATTATCTGCACAATAACACTTTTAAAAGAAATAACTTTCGGTGTTTTTAAAATTTGCTCTTCATTGGTATGCTCAACTTTTTGGCGTATTTCATTGGTGCTTTTGTATAATAAAAAAATACCACCAAGAAATAAAATAATACTTTGGCCCGTAAATCCTGTTTTAAACCAACCAATATCTATCGTTAAAAAAGGATCTTTTAAGGCGATTAAATAAGAAACACTAAACAACAATAATATTCTTGTAATCATTGCCAAAGCTAACCCCGTTAAAGTAGCTTTTCTTACTTGATTTTCTGGTAGTTTATTTGCGGATATTGAAATGAAAATAACATTATCAATTCCTAATATAATTTCTAGAAAAGTAAGTGTTAGTAGAGCAATCCAAGTATCTGCTTGTAAAAATATTTCCATATTATTTTACTTTAAACATTGTTGCTTTTTTAGAGAATTTTGAAAAACCTATTTTCACTGTAAAATCATAAGAATTTTCTTTCAATTTATTAATTTGAACAAACATCGGATCTTTTTGTAAGTCGTTTTTAGGATTGATATACTTTAAGGTATAGAAAAAATTATTTTTCCATTTTATAGACAAAGTATCTATATGATCGCCATGTTTGCTAATTTGAATGCTGTCTTTTCGGATAATCGTTTCTTTTACAAAACCTTTTCCAGCAGGAATTTCGAAAACACCCAGTTTAAATCGGTCTGAATTATCTTCGAATTCTGATTTACAGGAATTAAGAGTAAAGAGAAGAATAAATAGACTCAAGAAAAGGACTATTCCTTTAGATTGTTTAAAAGTACACATCTCTCTATTCTTTTTTCTGTGTTCTATATTCATCATAATTTATATTCCTGTATAATTAGACGGAGTAATTGCTTTTAATTCTTCCTTTATTTCTGATGTAACTTCTAACGTATCAATAAAATTTGCAATTACTTTTTGATTGATTTTCTCATTTGTTCTCGTTAATCCTTTTAAAGCTTCATAAGGATTAGGATAGGCTTCACGTCTTAAAATTGTTTGAATTGCTTCTGCGACAACCGCCCAATTATTCTCTAAATCTTGCTCAAATTTTGGTTTGTTTAAAAGTAATTTATTCAAACCTTTTAAAGTAGCTGTAAAACCAATAATGGTATGGCCAATAGGTACACCAACATTACGTAAAACTGTGCTATCGGTTAAATCACGTTGCAATCTAGAGATGGGTAATTTTGCAGAAAGATGTTCAAAAATTGCATTTGCAATTCCTAGATTTCCTTCAGAATTTTCAAAATCAATCGGATTTACTTTATGTGGCATTGCTGAAGAACCGACTTCACCAGCTTTAATTTTTTGTTTAAAATAATCCATAGAAACATAGGTCCAAAAGTCTCTATCTAAATCTATGATAATGGTGTTCATACGTTTTAACGCATCAAACAAAGCAGCTAAATGATCGTAATGTTCTATTTGCGTAGTCGGAAAAGAATGTTTTAAACCTAATTTTTCTTGCACAAATTTAGATCCAAAAGCTTTCCAGTCAATATTTTTGTAAGCAACTTTATGGGCATTAAAATTACCGGTTGCACCACCAAATTTAGCGGCATTCGGTATGTTATTGAATAAATTGAATTGTTCTTGTAAACGAACTACAAAAACATCAATTTCTTTCCCTAATCTTGTTGGCGATGCTGGCTGACCGTGTGTTCTTGCCAACATAGAAATGTCTTTCCATTCAATTGCTAAGGATTGTAATTTTTGTATAACTTCATGTAAATGCGGTACAAAAATATCGTTAATTGCTTCTTTTATAGAAAGCGGAATGGCAGTATTGTTAATATCTTGAGAAGTTAATCCGAAGTGAATAAACTCTTTAAATTGTTGTAAACCTAACGCATCAAATTTTTCTTTGATAAAATACTCAACAGCTTTTACATCATGATTCGTTATGTGTTCGATATCCTTTATTTTTTGAGCATCTGTTGTTGAGAAATCTAAATAAATTTTACGCAGATCTACGAATAAATCAGCATTAAAATCCGCTAATTGAGGCAAAGGAATTTCACAAAGCGCAATAAAATATTCAATTTCTACCCGAACGCGGTATTTTATCAAAGCTTCTTCAGAAAAATAGTTAGAAAGTTTAGATATTTTATTTCTGTAACGCCCGTCAATAGGGGAGATGGCATTTAATTGAGTTAAATTCATTTTTTATGCTGTTGTTAACTGCAAAAATAAATATTTGAAAGTCTAATTTGGTATGAATTCCTGAAAAATTTTTATGACATATTTTTTAACGCTTAAACTTGTTTATTGCAGTATTATTATTTGATAGATTAATAGAATTATATTGATCGATATACTAATTAAACAAAACCAAACTATAAATTTAAATTTCATTAAATTTAAGACTGCCACTAATGCAGACATTGCTGTAATGATTGAAATAGCTAAAATTATATAAGAAATATTGATATAAAGTGATAATCCTGCAGTTAAAGAAGCGATACCTGTATTATACATAATGAGCAAAATAGGAACACCAATTTCATTGTGTTTATCAGCTTCAATTTTTCTATTAATAAAATCAACAAGATGAAAACTTGTTTTGTGCTTTATTTTTAAGGTCTTAATTTCCATATTAAAGAAGTTTAAGAAACAAAGCTAAACCGAAAAAAAAACGTTCTCAATGAGCTATATCATCTACCTAAAATAATTTGTTGTTTTTTTATCAATGTTAAAATATGGTTCCCAAGTGCTTTTGTTCCTTTACTTTCATGAATAATTTTTTCTGAAATTAAATTTTTTAAAGCCGAGTGTACCCAGTCTTTTTCTAAACCAAAATAATATAAGAAACTCATGGTATACGCTCTTACGGCAATTTTTTGTGGCGTAATTAGCCAATCAAAACCTGTTTCTATAATGGCATTTATATGTATACTTTTTAATTTATGTTGAACTTCATTTTTATTTTTATCATGATAAGCAATGGCTAAATGTTCGCAAATTTTAGCACAAGGTCTAATCGCACTGTCATATTTTAAGGTTGCTATTTTTATGGAAAATTCATCTAAATAAGGTAAAATCCACTCTAAATGATGGTTTGTGCAAATCCATTCTAAAACCCAAGCTGCTTTTATGGAAATTTTTTGTTCAACGGTAAAAGTAATCGTAACCAAATCTTTAAATAGAAGTTGGTTTTCTAAAACAAAATTGGCAACTCTTTGACGGTCTTCTTTTAAAGCACTCATTCTATCAAGTTGTTCTTTTAAATTATGAATACTCATTTTTAAATGATTTATGTATATTTACTCTAAAATTCTATTTAAATGATAAATATAAAACGGGTTTGTGTTGTTTTTATCTTTTTCACTTCTTTTTTTTTAAGTGAATCTGTTATTGCGCAAAAAATTAATCAATTTGATGCGAACAATAAAAGAACTGGCGTTTGGAAAAAATATTATCCAAATGACAGAATCCGATATCAAGGACAATTTAAAAATGGTAAAGAAGTTGGTGTTTTTAAATTTTATGACATTTCAGATTCTAAAAACCCAACAATTATTAAAACATTTTCAGCTAGCAGTAATAAAGTTGCCGTTTCATTTTATACTTTGGGTGGAATTCTGCAGAGTAAAGGTTTTTTGGTGGATAGAAAAAGAGTTGGAAAATGGACTTACTTTTTTGCTAATGGAAACGTTTTGTCTGAGGAAAATTATGTAGATGGAAAATTAGAAGGAAAACTTATTAATTATTATCCAGATGGAAAATCTACAGAAATATCGATATATAAAAATGGCTTAAAAGATGGCATCTCACAAAAATATTCGAGCGATGGAATTTTAATTGAAGAAGTCACTTTCAAAAATGGAATGCCCAATGGGCAGGCAAAATATTTTGAATTAAATGGGGATTTAAAAGAGACGGGAGTTTATGAAAACGGAAAAAGAGTAGGGAAGTGGGAGTATTATTTAGATGGAGAAATAACAAGCAAAGAGAATCTTGAAAAGGAAAAATACATAAAGAACGAGAAGTAGAATTTTCTTGGAAGGAAATTTTGTTACCGGTAAAGTTATAAGTTCATATTTAAATCTACAAATAATGATCAAGAATTGACACGAACTAGAATTCATCAATTTCTGCAATAAACACATCAATTCTTTCAATCCATAAATCATTTTCAAATCCGTAACTTTGCCAACTCAAAATTAAAAAATGAAAAGAGTAGTTGTGGGGCTTTCCGGAGGAGTAGATTCTAGTGTTACTGCCTATTTGTTAAAGGAACAAGGCTTTGAAGTTATTGGTCTTTTTATGAAAAATTGGCATGACGATTCAGTAACTATTTCCAATGAGTGTCCTTGGTTAGAGGATAGTAACGACGCCATGATTGTTGCTGAAAAGTTGGAAATTCCTTTTCAAGTAGTAGATTTAAGCCAACAATACAAAGAACGTATTGTAGATTATATGTTTGATGAGTATAGCAAAGGAAGAACACCAAATCCTGATGTACTTTGTAACCGAGAAATAAAGTTTGATGTATTTATGGACATCGCTTTAAAGTTAGGTGCAGATTATGTAGCCACTGGTCATTATTGCAGAAAAGGAGAAGAAATTATCGATGGTAAATCTGTTTATAAATTGTTAGCAGGCAAAGACACGAATAAAGATCAATCTTATTTTTTATGCCAGTTATCTCAAAAACAATTAACAAAAGCATTATTTCCTATTGGCGAATTAACAAAGCCAGAAGTAAGAGCGATTGCGAAAGCCGCTGATTTAATTACAGCCGAAAAGAAAGATTCTCAAGGCTTATGTTTTATCGGTAAAGTTCGTTTACCTGAATTTTTACAACAAAAATTGCAACCTAAAGAAGGTGTTATTGTAAATATTCCTTCAGACTTTGAGCAATTCACAAAAGCAACGCCAACGTTTAAAAACAAAGAAGCAGAACTTCATTATTTTGCAACAAAGTTCTCTTATTTACAAAATGATGGAAAAATAGTTGGGAAACACCAAGGAGCGCATTTTTTTACCAAAGGACAGCGGAAAGGATTAAATGTTGGTGGCACAAAAGAGGCGTTATATGTCATAGAAACCGATGTTCTAAAAAATATAATCTATACGGGCGAAGGAAAAAACCATAGAGGATTGTACAGAAATGTACTTTTTGTCTCTAATGAAGAACTTCATTGGATCCGTGAAGATTTAGCTTTAAAACCAGGAGAAATTCTGCAAGTTGAAGCAAGAATTCGATATAGACAGACTTTAGAAAAAGCAATTTTATACAAGGTAGCAACGGGGTTGTATGTAGAATTTGAGAATCAACAATCTGCAATTCAAGAAGGTCAATTTGTTGCTTGGTATAAAAATGAAGAGCTTTTAGGTTCTGGAGTAATCTCTTAAATCAAAATTGTATAAAGAGGAAAATTTTATGCTTATTTAAGCTGATAGATTTAAAGAACTATTATTTTTGAAAAGCTTCATTTTAATTCATGAGGCTTTTTTTATGCATTTTAAATTGGTATTTTTATAGTTCAACATAACATCATGAAAAAAATACGCTTCATTCTTATATTTATATGCACCTTTTCGTTGTTTTCTCAACAGCAAGAAGATGCATGGTTGTTCTTAAAGGACAAACCAAATTCGGCAAATTTTTTAGCAGACCCAACTTTGATGCTTTCTCAAAGAGCTTTAGATAGAAGAACAAAACAAAATATAACGTTAGACGAAAAAGATGTTCCAATTCACCAAATATATTTAAAAGAAATAGAAAATACTGCAGGAATAACTGTTCTTGGTACATCGAAATGGCTCAATGCAATTCACGTACAAGCAACGAAGGCGCTCCTTGAAGATACATTCTCTACTTTACCATTTATAGAAAAAGTAGAATATGCGAATAAGGATTTAAATTCGGGGGCAAAATTAAGCAGTAAAAAGACAAAAGAAAATCATCAAAATAAATTTTTAAAGGGCAACACCGATTTTATTTATGGAGATACAGAAAATCAGGTGAAAATGTTAAATGCAGATTTTTTACATCAGGCTGGTTTTACAGGTGATGAAATGCAAATTGCTATTATTGATGCTGGTTTTCCGAATGTAAATACATTGGGAGCTTTTCAGAAAATAAGAGATAACAATCAAATTTTAGGAGGATATAATTTTGCGGATAGAAATTCGAATTATTATACCAGACATAGCCATGGAACTCATGTTTTATCAACAATTGCTGGGAGTCTAGAAAACGAGTTTGTTGGCACTGCACCCAATGCTAAATTTTATTTATTCATTTCTGAAATTGCAGAAACAGAAACGGTTTTAGAAGAAACACTTTGGGTTGAAGCTGCAGAAAGAGCAGATAGTTTAGGCGTTGATATAATAAATACATCTTTAGGATATACAACTTTTGACAATCCTAATCACAACCATTCTTATGCAGATATGGATGGGAAAACGACCTTTATTTCAAGAGGAGCAGAGATAGGAGCTTCTCGTGGAATGATTTTGGTAAATGCTGCGGGGAATAGTGGTAATGATGCCTGGAAATATATTGGAGCTCCGGCAGATGCAGCATCTGTATTTTCTGTTGGAGCAGTAGACGCCTCAAGAAATATTGCTTCTTTCAGTTCTTTTGGTCCAACAGCAGACGATAGAATAAAACCAGATGTTTTGGCACAAGGTCAAGGTACAGCTATTATTAATTTTTCTTCTGGAAATTCTACTACTTCTAACGGAACTTCTTTTTCATCTCCAGTAATGGCAGGAGTAATAGCTTGTTTTTGGCAAGCTTTTCCTAACAAGAATAACTTTGAAATCATGGAGGTGATTAGAGCCGTTTCAGATCGATTTTCAAATCCTACAGACCAAGAAGGATATGGAATTCCTAATTTTCAAGCAGCTTACAAGACTGTTTTGTCAGTACCTAATTTTGAGGAAATAAGTATTAACATCTATCCTAATCCTGCAAAACAATTTTTTACGATTTTAAGTAATGGGGATCATTTTAAGGAATACAATGTTCACATTTATACTATTTTAGGAAATAAAATTTTGGAAAATCGGGAATTAATTTCAGATAAAATTAATGTTTCTAATTTAGAGAAAGGAATTTATTTATTAAAAATTCAAAAAGGGAATCAGGAAAAAACGATAAAATTCATCAAACAATAATGACAAATAAAATCACAGAATTATTCGGTATACAATATCCTATTATACAAGGAGGAATGATTTGGGTTTCTGGATGGAGGCTCGCTTCGGCAGTTTCTAATTCAGGCGGTTTAGGTTTAATTGGCGCTGGCTCTATGTATCCTGATATATTACGGGAGCATATTCAGAAATGTAAAAAAGCAACGGACAAACCTTTTGGAGTGAATGTGCCGATGTTATATCCTGATATTGAAAAAATCATGGAGATTATTATAGAAGAAGGTGTTCAGATTGTTTTTACATCCGCTGGAAATCCGAAAACGTGGACTGCTTTTTTAAAAGAAAAAGGAATTACGGTTGTCCATGTAGTTAGTTCGGTGAAATTTGCTTTAAAAGCAGAAGCTGCTGGAGTAGATGCTGTTGTGTGCGAAGGCTTTGAAGCTGGCGGCCATAACGGAAGAGAAGAAACCACAACGTTTACATTGATACCTATGGTAAAAGAACAAGTGAAAATTCCTGTAATTGCTGCTGGCGGTATTGGTTCTGGTCGGGGAATGCTCGCAGCAATGGTTTTAGGTGCAGATGGTGTGCAAATAGGAAGTAGATTTGCAGCTACAGAAGAATCTTCTGCGCATCGAAATTTTAAGCAAACCATTGTTGCTGTGAAAGATGGTGATACTCAATTAACTTTAAAAGAATTGGCACCAGTCCGTTTGATAAAGAATAAGTTTTATGAAGAAATACAAGAATTATATCAAAATAACCCATCCAAAGAAAAATTAAAAGAATTATTAGGGAGAGCAAGAGCCAAAAAAGGGATGTTTGAGGGCGATTTAGAACAAGGAGAGTTAGAAATTGGTCAGATTGCTGGTTTAATTCATCAAATAAAACCAGTAAAGGAGGTTTTAAAAGGAATTTTAGAAGAATTTAATCTCGCTAAAGCCAATATTGGTGGGCTTTAATAAAAATTTAAATTAATTTTTTTAATTTTATGTAAATAAATTTATTTATCGTTATATTTGTACCTAATATAAACGTTGTTAGTAATTAGCTTAACAACACAATAATTTTTATAATGAATAAAGGTACCGTAAAATTTTTCAATGAATCTAAAGGATTTGGATTTATCACTGAAGAAGGATCAAACAAAGAACATTTTGTACATGTGTCAGGATTAATTGATGAAATTCGTGAAAACGATGAAGTTGAATTCGACTTACAAGATGGAAGAAAAGGATTAAACGCAGTAAACGTAAGAGTATTATAATATATATCTATTACTAGTTAATTTTTTATCTAAAAGCCTATCAAATTTGATAGGCTTTTTTATGCTTTTTTGTTTCGATTAAGTAAAAGTCAAATTTCTGAAATAAAACATATCTTTTGGCTATTTCACCAGTTATTGTGCCTATCTTTGCCATTCAAAATGTTGTCAATAATTAAATTGATAACAACATAATTTTTTATAATGAATAAAGGTACCGTAAAATTTTTCAATGAATCTAAAGGATTTGGATTTATCACTGAAGAAGGATCAAACAAAGAACATTTTGTGCATGTGTCAGGATTAATTGACGAAATTCGTGAAAACGATGAAGTTGAATTTGACTTACAAGATGGAAAAAAAGGATTAAACGCAGTAAACGTTAGAGTATTATAATATATATCTATTACTAGTAGTTAAATTTTTATTTAAAAGCCTATCAATTTTTGATAGGCTTTTTTTATTCGAAAAGAATTCCTCGATGTTGTGTGTCGGGGTTTCCGTTGAAATTGTCATTCCCGTGAAAACGGGAATCTAAATAATAGAATTTAGGTTTTTGACCTTTTTAGGTCAAAGCTTGAGCTCAACTCGATTGAGTATGAAACGAGCGAAACCTAACGGAAGGCAGTTACCTGTATGACTCTGCCTTGAGGATAGTTCGTTTCAATAAATTCTTTATTTTCCTTAAAAAATTACTTTTTTGCTTGTTGCACCAATTCTAATTTTTCAACAGATGTTTTGGTTGTGAAAAATCCGTAATTGATGGTCACACTTTTTCTATCAATCTTATCAATGGTTCCTACAGAATTAGAATCTTTGATGCGCACTTTATCATTCACTTTATAAATGTATAAAGATTTTTCTTTAGCAACTTTTGCCGCTTCTATTTTTTTCTCTTTTCTAACTTCGATAACTTTTTCTAAAACCTCTTTTTCAACTTTTTGAATTACGGCTTCTATTTGTTTTTCAACAATTTTTGCTTTTTGTTTTTGTGATTTTGTTTTTGGGGCATCTGGGTTCTTTTTTAGATGTTTTACTTTTTCATCGCTAACCCATTTATTAAAATTACTGTTTAGCTCTTTCTTGTTATTGGTTTGAAAGTATTTATTCAATAATTCATTTGTTTTTCTTCCTAGAGAAAGCATTTTTTGATTCTTATCATATAACTCTTGAAAGCCAGATAATTTATCTTGAATACGTTGCTCTTTTTCTTGCAAATTATCTAAATGTTCTTGACCTTGAACTTGCTGTTTTTCTAAATTATCAGATCTTTTTTGGAGCGTATTTCTTTCTTTTTGAAGCTTGGAAATAGTTTTGTCTAATCGAACTTTTTCAGTTTCTACACGCTTTTTTGCTTTGTTGATAATGCTGTAAGGAATTCCGTTTTTTTGTGCCACTTCAAAGGTAAAAGAACTACCAGCCTGACCAACAAATAAGCGATACAGCGGCTCTAAAGTACGTTCATCAAATTGCATATTTGCATTGGTTACATTCTCTAATTCGTTTGCGAGTACTTTTAAATTAGAGTAGTGGGTAGTAATAATTCCGAAAGCCTTCTTATAATAAAATTCTTCCAAGAATATTTCTGCCAAAGCGCCCCCTAACTCCGGATCTGAACCTGTACCAAACTCATCAATTAAGAACAAAGTATTTTCATTACAAGTCCGTAAAAAATAACGCATATTTTTTAAGCGATAACTATAAGTACTTAATTGATTTTCAATAGATTGATTATCTCCAATATCCGTTAGAATAGTGTCAAAAATATAGGTTTCACTGCGTTCATCAACAGGAATTAAAATACCACTTTGTAACATGATTTGTAGTAAACCAATTGTTTTTAGCGTGATACTTTTTCCACCTGCATTGGGACCAGAAATTACAATAATTTGTTGTTTTTCATTCAGTTCAATACTTTGAGCAACTGTATGTATTTTCTGAGTAAAATTTTTTCGCCATAAAATAGGGTGATAGGCATTCTTAAAAAATATTCTTTTTTCTCTGGATATTTTTGGCAAAACAGCATTTATTTCTTTCGCATATTTTGCTTTTGCTCCAATGGTATCCATATGAATTAAAAATTCAATATAGTCTTCTAATAAAGGAACTAAAGGACGTATTGTTGTAGCTAAATCTCTTAATATTTTTACAACTTCTTGCTTTTCTTCATAGATTAAATTTTGATATTCTCTACTGTAAGCAAGGGTTGCTTGAGGCGCAATGTATACGATATTTCCAGATTTTGAAGAACCTAACAAGCTACCAGAAATTTTTCTTCTATGCATAGCTGAAACCGCCAAAACTCGCTGATTATCTACCACAGTTTCTTTAATATCGTCTAAATATCCAGCAGAGATAGCTTTTGATAATGCACTTGAAAAACTAGCACCAATTTTACCCCGAATATTATTAATATCTCGTCTAATTTGTTTTAAAGCCGATGAGGCATTATTTTTTACTTCGCCAGAAATATCAATGATTTTCTTAATTTCATCATCTACATACGTGATGAACTCAATTTTTTGAGAGAGCGCAAAGAACGTTGGGAACTGAACCTGTAACTTTTTAAAAAATTTAATAAGTTCATTAACCGTTAGTGAAGTTGTAGCAATTTTTAAGAAAGCATCTGTTTCTATAAAACTATTTTCAATAGCTAAACGCTTTACGCTATTTATAATATTATCAAAACCATGATTAGGAATTCTGTTTTCACTTTGAAAAGAAGACAGATATTCATTGACTAAATCAAGTTCCTTAAAGAGCTCTTTTTTGTTTTGAATGGGTTTAATTTCAAAAACCTTTTCTTTCCCTAAACCAGAAATACAGAATTCTGACATATGCTGTAAAACCGTTGAAAACTCTAAATCTTGTAATGTTTTTTCTGATATGTTTTTGTTCAAAATACTATCTTTGGAATTCTTACAAAAATAAGAAACTATGCAAGTAAAAATAGCTGATAGTTGGAAAAATATTTTGCAATTAGAATTTGAGAAACCTTATTTTGGAGAACTCACTAGTTTTGTGAAATTAGAGTATCAAAATAATTCATGTTACCCTAAAGAATCTAATATTTTTGCTGCATTTGACTTTTGTTCCTTAGAAGATTTAAAAGTAGTTATTATTGGTCAAGATCCATATCATGGGGAAAACCAAGCAAATGGATTGTGCTTTTCAGTAAAAGATGGCATCACGCATCCGCCTTCTTTAAAAAATATTTTTAAAGAAATTTCTACGGATTTAGGGAAGGAATATCCACAAAGTGGAAATCTTGAAAAATGGGCGAAACAAGGTGTTTTATTGTTGAATGCTACTTTAACCGTAAGGGCACACGAAGCTGGTAGTCATCAAAAACAAGGATGGGAAACTTTAACAGACTCGGTGATCAAACAAATTTCTGATGAAAAGGAAAATTTGGTTTTTCTTCTTTGGGGCGGATTTGCAAAGAAAAAATTAAAACTAATTGATACAAATAAACATCATATTTTAGTATCCGGACATCCATCGCCTTTAAGTGCTAATAGAGGGTATTGGTTTGGAAATGAGCATTTTTCGAAAACTAATTTATTTTTAAAATCTAAAAATAAAAATGAAATTGATTGGTAGTTTTTATGCCTATAAATTGTGTAATGCGTTACCGAGACTAAAATAAAAAAGTCATCATAACAGAATATTTAGATTTCTTACTGGCCCAGTTTCATTACATATACTTTCATTTTTGGATACATTCATAAAAAAACATAAAAAGTACTCTGGACAGGTTACTAGAAAAGACTATTTTTCAAATAGAGAACATTTATGTGATATATCGACAATACTTATATACAGCCTTAGCCACAAGCGAAAAAAAAGCCAGCCGTGCGTTCAAGTACTTTTAAAACTCTGCCCTCTCCAAGAATAATATTCAACATAAATCAAATAACTGTCCCAAATAATTGCTAAATTTGGGACATAAATAAGTGAGGAATGACTAAATCAGTTCAAACTAAAATTGAAAACGAAATAAAATCAATGAAAAGAGGGAGTATTCTATTCCCATCTAACTTTGATGATATAGGAAATGTTGAAGTTGTGAAAAAATCATTATTAAGACTTGAAAACAAAAAGTTCTTAGTAAGACTAGCTCATGGAATATATTTATACCCAAAACAAGACAAACTTTTAGGAGTTTTATATCCTACGATAGAAGAAATAGCCCTTGCAATTGCAGAACGAGATAAAGCACGAATTATTCCAACAGGAACAACAGCCCTTAATAAATTAGGATTATCAACTCAAATTCCAATGAATATTGTTTTCTTAACTGACGGAGCTCCAAGAAGTATAGTAGTTGGTAAAAGAACAATAAAACTCAAGCGAACATCTCCAAAAAACTTAGCAGTAAAAGGAGAAATGACAAGTTTAATTATTCAAGCGCTTAAGGAAATTGGAAAAGACAATGTAACAACAAAGCAATTAGAAAGAATTAAAATACATCTTGAAAAAACAAAACCAGAAATTGTAGAACATGATGCTAAACTAGCTCCTGTTTGGATATCAAAAATCCTGAAGAATAATTAAATATGAAAACGTTTATAAAACTTAGTGAAAAAGATAAACTGAACATATTCAATCAAGTCAGTGAAAAAACTGGGCTTCCATCTTCTGCAGTTGAAAAAGATTGGTGGGTAACTTTATCATTGAATATTATATTTTCATTGCCGTATTCAAAATATATTGTTTTTAAAGGAGGAACATCTTTGAGTAAAGCATGGAATTTAATTGAACGTTTTTCAGAAGATATTGACTTAGTAATTGACAGAAAACATTTAGGCTTTGAAGGTGAATTAAGTAAAACTCAAGTAAAAAAATTACGTAAAGCATCTTGTTCTTTTATTGGTAATGATTTTATAAAGACATCAATGAGGTTTTAATTAAACTAGGTGTTCAAGATTATGAATTAGTTGTCCAAGAAACAAAAGAGACAGACAATGATCTATTAATTATTGAATTACGATATAAATCTTTAACAGAAACATCCGATTATTTAAGACCAAGAGTATTGATAGAAGTTGGCGCACGTTCCTTAATGGAGCCTATAGAAAACAAAGCCATTATTTCTATGGTTTCTGAGGAATTTAGAGAACTTCCCTTTGCAGAAACAGAAATAACAATACCTGTTGTTTCTCCTAAACGAACCTTTTTGGAGAAGATATTCCTATTGCATGAGGAATTTCAAAAAGACACTCAGTTTATAAGAGTAGAAAGAATGAGTCGTCATCTGTATGATTTAGAAAAACTAATGGATACAATTCATGGCACAGAAGCTTTGAAAGCTATTGAATTATACAATACAATTGTAGCACACAGAAAGAATTTCAATGCAATAAGAGGAATTGACTACGCAAACCATAACCCTCAATTAATTAACATTCTACCACCAGAGGAAACAATTAAAGATTGGGAGAAAGATTATAAAACCATGCAAGAAAGTATGTTTTATGGTAATACTCTATCATTTAGCAAAATGATGGAACGCATAGCCGAATTAAACGCCAGAATTAAAACAATGTAATGATGGAAGAAAAACAAATTAGGCAGGAATTAGAAAGAACCTTAGCCAACGATTCTAGCAATTACAGTAAAATTTTAGAATTATCTACTAAACTAGCAAGTTTTGATACGGATAATCTTCTTTGGATTGTGCATAGTTTTCCATTTCATTCCAACTATCTGCACCACAAATCACTGAAATTATTCCAATAACAAGGATGCTTTCTAAATCGTAAAGCTGCTTGTGTGAGCGTCTAAAATCGGGTATTTGACCAAATATGGTCTTAAGTTTGTTTGTTGTTTTCAAGATATATAAATTACTGATTATCAATGTAGTATACAATTTTAAAGCAACAAAAACAATAAATAAATCATTGATTTACAATAATTTAAATGGAAAATATAAATACAATTATTATGGTTTTTAATGCGTTTGCACTGAAGTATGGAGTTATTTATTATTTTTTCTATACTAATTTCATTAATTATTTTGGCAATGTTTTATATCAATACATTGAAATTAAGTAAGAAATATTTGGAGGAAATAAAGCATAAATATGTTTAATTCGAAAGATAAAGTGAATTTTAAGACAAAAAGCCAACACCCTATAAAATTATTTTTTTGCTTTTTGTTTACTTACTAAAATCCTCGTGAATTTTCTTTGTTAGTTTTTATTTATTAAGTTTAGTGCTTCAACGCAGCAATTAATCCTTTGTTAGAACCTTAGGCACAAAAAAGAAAATGAGAAACTTAATAAATACAATATACTTTTTATACTTAGTTCAACTTGGATTTTCGCAAGAAGTGAAAATGATTACGGATTGGAATAAAGCAAAAGAATTAGCACAAAAGGAAAATAAACAGATTCTAATAATTTTAACAGGAAGTGAATGGTGTGCTCCTTGTAAAAAAATGGACAAGAACGTAATTGAAAATTCGGAATTTAAAGAGTATGCTGAACAAAATCTAATAATATTCTTAATTGACTTGCCCAATGTAATTGATATAAATAGTAAAGTGAATAAAGATTATAAAAGATTTGAAAAAAAATAGGAAACGAAAGCTTTACCTTCTTTAATCTTAGCAGACAAAAACGGAATTAAAATTAAAACACTGAAAGGTAGAATGTTTAAACTTGAAAATGTTTTAAAACAATTGAAATCTTTATAAAATACTTGTGCTATCCGAATATAAAAAATTGCTAGTTTTAGCTTAACCAATGAGAGTTGTTTTGTTTGTTAGCTTCTGATTTTTCTTCGGAAAATCCTCGCACTCAAACACGCAACTTTCGATAGACATAAACATTGCCAGTAGTTCCAAAACAACACAAAACTGAAATAAGACTGTTTGAAAATACTGTCTTTTTTTATTGCCTAAATAATGAAATTTATAACCTTAATTTTAAATCTAGACGTTACGCAAAGATATTAAGCACTTAAATTTTATGAGAAAGCGTTATTATTTGTTACCTTTGAGAACCACATTTTTTTTTAAATAGATAATTATTAAAAATTATATAATAGCTATTTTTAAGTAAAATTACAGTGAATTTTATTTCCTCCTAGATTGCATAGTCAAGCGATATACCATTAACCTAGAAAATTCACTTCAAACAAACAAAATTCTTTTGTAAAAAGTTAAAAGGTTGATTAACGATGATACCTTAACGCTAAATTTTTTAAAAAGAAGCTTAAAATAAAATACCTTAAATGACAGCACAAGTTATAGTTTATGAAATAGAAAGCGCAGCAGCAAAAAATGCAGAAAAACTTTTTAGTCATAACGATAAATACTTCTATTGGAATGAAGAAAAATTTAAAAATCTCACTTTAGATGATTATGTTTTTATTGTAAATAAAGAGAGTAGGTGGGTTTTATTTACAAAATCGAATACCCAAGAGATAGCATCTAATATTCAACAAGGAGATACACTTTTTAAAGATAATATTGATGGTAAGTGGAACTCAATTACCCGATTTGAAATTTTAAAAATACTAACAATACCAGATAATTGGGAATGGAATTCTATCAAAAATAATGAAGCAAAATGCATACATGACAATAGTACAAGTATCGTTGATAAAAAAAATATCCTCATAAACATCAACCAACTCAAAACATTAAGTAATAAAGAAAGCATTATCAAAATTCTTGATACCTGTAAATCAAATATTGAAAAGAAAATATCCGAAGCTGAATCAAGCAATCTAACTGCTACTACTTCTTTAAATATAAAATCTCATTTAGACCATATAGAAACTTACATAGAACAAAAGGGATTCTATTTTAATAAAGGTGAAATCATCAATTTTTATCTATCCTTAAAAACCAAACCATTTGTAATTTTAGCAGGTATCTCGGGTACTGGTAAAACACAGCTTCCAAGACTATTTGCAGAAGCAATTGGCATGAGTAAAGATCAAGTAATTCAAATTCCTGTAAGACCCGATTGGACGGATGCTTCAGATTTAATTGGTTACACTTCTTTACAAGGAAACTTTATTTCTAAACCACTTACAGAAGCCATTATAAAGGCAAAAGAAGATATTAATAAGCCCCATTTTTTTATTCTTGATGAAATGAATTTGGCAAGAGTAGAACATTATTTTGCAGATTTTTTAAGTATTGTAGAAACCCGTTTTAGAACAAAAACCAATGAAGTTAAAACCGATTTTTTACTATTAAAAAATCAATTAAAAGATGCCAACAACGCTTTTTTATATGATGACATCTATTGGCCAGAAAATCTATACTTAATAGGTACTGTAAACATGGATGAGACTACCTATCCTTTTTCAAGAAAAGTGCTTGATAGAGCCAATTCTATTGAAATGAATACAGTAGAATTAGACTGGATTCGTAAACAAAAACAAAAAGTTGACAAGCTTACAAATTTTACAAATGCCAATTTAAAAAGTGAATATATAGCAAGTATAGAACTCACAAAAACAGACAAATTACAAGTTGAAGAAGCGCTTGAAATGTTAAAAAAAATGAATAAAATACTGGAAATTGCTAACCTGCATTTTGCGTACAGAGTTAGAGATGAGATTATTTTTTATGTACTTTATGCAAAAAAAGAGCAATTGCTTAAACAAGAAGAAGCTATTGACTTTCAAATTATGCAAAAAATTTTACCAAGGGTACATGGCAGTTCTACCCGTACTCAAAAAGTAATTATTGGCTTATTAAACCTGCTCGCCAATGAAGAAGTAGCCACCTCATATCCAGATTTAGAATACTTAGAAAAAAATAAAAAATCAATTCTAAAAAAATCAAACTATCCAAAATCTACAGAAAAATTAATATTTATGTTAGAACGCTTTGATGAAAATCGATTTACCTCTTTTTGGGTATGATAAAAAATCAAACAAAAAAATATCGTTATGCTATTAAAAATCATGGAACCTTTGATGTTACCACATCAGAAAATAAAAAATTAGAGGATTCTAAAATAGTAACAGAAAACTTTAAGCTTAGCATTTTAGGACAAAAACAGTCTGTAGAAAATTCAGAAAAAATTTATTTATACGATTGGCAAGTTGCTAGTTGCATGGCTATTTTAAATCCTATAAAACATCCAAAAGAATATTCTCTCTGGCTTGATAACGAACTTGTAGCGTATTCTAAAAGATTGAGCAAAAAGTTACATTCTATAAGAACTCTTGAAATAGAATTATCGTTTGACGGGGCTATAGGGAAGCATGAAATTAAAATTTTATCGCCTAATGGCAAAGAAGTTTTACAACTATCTTTTGAGGTTTTTCCTAAACAAATAGATTATAAGACAGACTATAAATTGCTACAAAAGGATTGTTCTAGAATAGTTTATAAACTAATTTATAACCTGTTAACAAACCTTTATAATAAAATAAAACAAAAACCTAATGGCAATACTTCTCATACGAAGTGGTGGTTTATTTTAGATGCTTTATTTGAAGATTTGATAAAAAGTTTTGAAATAATTCAACGAAATCCTAAACACAATATTATCACCGAAGAAGAAGTAAAACAAATAGATAAAGTAAGAAAATCTTCGTCAAGAAATAAAACATGGCTCAATAAAAACACACAGTATATCTCAAATAATAAAGAGGATGGTATTGAATTAATTTCTGGTCAATATTTTTCTCATGCTTTAACATTACAAAAAAAGGTAAGCTACGATAATTATGAAAACAGATTTGTAAAATATATGGGTCATCAAATAATTATAAGATTGACTGATTTAAAAAAAGATTTACATAAAAACAGCATCTCTAACAATGAAAAAGTAATTCAAAAAATTACCACTTACACGGGTAGATTGCATGCTGTTTTAAATAATATACCATTTACCAAAGTTGGTGATTTTGAAAAAGAAACTTACTTTTCATCAACCTTAACCCAAGCAGCTGGATACAAAGATTTTTTACAAATTTATTGCTTATTAGAAAATGATTTTGAAACTTCAAAGGATGATTTTTTTACAGTAAACTATAATAAGATTGATGATTTATATGCCTATTGGTGTTTTTTTAAAATTATTGACATCATCAAAGAATCTTCAAATTTTAAGATAAAAAACCAAAATGTAATAGGCTTGCATAATGGAAAAATCAAAGTTAATGTGTGTCTTAATGATTTTACTACTATAAAATTAACAAGCAAAGAGCATAAAGAAATCTCTTTACATTATAAGAAAGAAAAATCTTTGACTACTATAGCGCTTGTAACGAAAAAAGAGAACCTTCTTTCGTTTCATTTTTATCCTAATTATCAAATTATAGACAGTAGCAAATACGCTGAAAACTCTAAATATACAGACAATCCTTTATTGGTTTTTAAGGAGTTCATAAAACAAGATGAAATTAAAAATGCAAGAAAACAAAACAACCAAAGAAATTTAAAATCGATAATTTTATATCCCTCAAATCTAAAAGATACTAATTTTAATCAATTAAAAAAAGAAAATAATGGTTTTAAAGACCTACCATTATTGCCAACAAAATCGGGATTATTAGAAAATTATATAGGAAATATGCTTGTTGATAAAACAGCTAAAAACAAGGTGCAAAGATTTGTTGGAATGCACTATCAACAATATTTAGGTGAAAGAGAAACTTTTGATAAAAGTGTACTCATTGGGCGTTTGAAAAAAAATGAATTTCAAAAGCGTTTGGACTATGTAGAGAAGAAAAACAGGTATTATTTTCCTTTTATAAAAGACAGGAATAGTCGCATTTATAATGTTTCTTATTTGTTATTGACCATGCCTGAAAGTTCTAAAGCCCTATTAAAAAAAGTAAAAAGTTGGGAAATACTCAACAAAAAAGAGCTTAAAGATACGGGTGTAAGTTGGAAATTAAATTTAGAGCACTACCTTATTTTTAATTTAGAAAATGAAACAGAAAAAATAGATACTAAAATTGAAATTCCGCTTTTTAATTTTAGATATACTAGTTTAAGAGGCTTATGTTTTTTTAAAAATCAACAAGTTAATAATGCTTTGTATGTTACAAATGAAACTTCCTATTTACTTTATAAAATTTTAATTAAAAGGGATATAGAATTTACAATTTCGTGGTCTAAAGACGAACAAGATTTTACTTGTGTTGAATTTAAACTACCAAATAATGTAAAGTTAACGTGTTCCAATCGTTATCCTCATCAACATTTTATGGAAGAAAACGAGTTAAAACCTTTATCTTCTCTAATTAGTGAATTTCACTAACTTTTATTACGTAAACACTTCGATTTAAGTTTGTTAAAATTGATAACAAAATAGTAATGAATTGATGAAACGTTGAAATATTTCTTTTTCGACCAAAAAAATACTGTTTACTAAAAAAATGAATGCAGACATTTCTATTAATTTAGGGGAAACCCTACAGTTTTAATTTATTTCTAAAATAGATACTGATCGGATTAATTATATTACTTAGCAAAAGGCTGAAGGAAATTTTTAGGAATCAACTAAAAAATGGATAATGCCAATGAGAAATAGGAGAATTATTTTATGCCATTTTTCAGCTATATTCGAAAACAGGATTTAATTATGAAAAATCTAAACCTGAAATTTTTTACTTGGTATTGAAACTGTTTGCGTTCCAAATCTATCAGCACCATCTAAAGTTGATTCTTTTTTTGTTAGGATTTTACACGAACAACATCGCTTTTTTATCAGCGTTTGCATTCCCTCCGCTGAATTATCATCCAAACAGAAACTAACTTTTTCTGCTGTCGTCAAATAAGTAGTTTTATTTTGAGCACTTGATAAGTTTCCTCTGCTTCATAAAGCTAAAGTATAATCAGTACTAAAATTTGGTGCAGAACCCCAATAGCATTATTTAACACATATGATATGGCTGCATTAAATTCTGTATTTTTATCTTTTGTTTTAGTCTTTATTATAAACAATTAGAGCAGGGGAGAGATAAAGGTTTTGCGCTGTTAATCCTTTATTTAAAAGAAAAAAGATGTGCTATGAAAAAAGTGACTTTGTGCGTTAGATGAAGCAAGGCACTTATATTTGCCGCTTTTTTTTATTTATTGATTGTTTCTCTAATACATCTAATATATCTTGTTTTTTGAATAATATTCTATTTCCCATACGTATGGGATTTATTATGCCATGTTTAGACCAAGAACTAACTGTTACAAGACTTATTCTTAAATAAGTTGCTACTTCTTGCCTCGTCAGCAATTCTTCATTTTTGGTTTTTGCTATTTTTTTTTAAATAATCTTCAATTTTTAGCAACAACTTATCAGCAACTTTATCTGCTAATTCATCAATTGAAACTTCTGTAATTTGTATTGTTTTTGTAATCATAATTATGAGTTTTTATTATTGTTAACAAAATGAAACTAACAAATAATTTAGATAAATGGATTTGAGCGTGGAGTTTATCAATTTTTTAAAAATGTTAGCCTAATAGGGATTGAATGACATAATACTAGAAAAAAACTATAGAAAAAAAGAAATTCTTAAAATCATTTAAAACATTGACTTTGAATTTTTTAAAAAAAACTTATGATGCAAGATGCAATAGGACAGATCGCAGGAATTATGAATACTTTTCCTGATATTAAAGAAATTAAAATAACAAGGAAAAACATAAAAAGTCCTTGGGATAGTTTACTAGAAAAGACTAATTTTAAAACGTAAAACATAAATGCGATATATCAATACTGCGCATAGCCAAAAGGTTGTGCTTCATTACCAGAAACCGCTAAACAATGATAAAATTCTTTAGAAAAATTAGACAAAACTTGCTTATGGAAAACCTGCCTACCGGACAGGCAGGCAAAACTGGAAAGCCTGCCTTTGCCGCAGGCAGGTATTTTAAATATGTAATTGGTGAGATTGTTCTTGTGATGATTGGAATTTTATTGGCACTTCAGGTTAATAATTGGAATGAGGAAAGAAAGAACACTCGTATAAGAAAATCGTATTTAAAAAATTTAAAGGTTGACCTAAAAAAAGATTTAGAAAATTTAGAGAGACTTAATACGATTAATACATCAGCCGAAACAGAAGGATTTTACCTTGCTGATTTTTTGGATAATAATTTGATGGAGGTAGATACTTCTAGACTTATGAAGTCAATCATTTTTACTGGATTTATTCCAAATTTAACTGTAATATCTGCAACATATAATGATTTAATAAACAGTAATAACATTCAATTATTTAATGATGTTGAGTTAAAAAGACTACTAGATGATTATTATATTCGTAATAATTGGGCTGAACTTTTTAAAAACCGAATCCTTAAAACCGCTTGGTATGACTATCGGGATGAAATGTCAAAATTCCATAGCCCACTATTAAATCGAGATTATTTTGCAGGGAACAATTCTATAGAATTAAATTATTCATGGAAATATAATGTAGAATGGAATGAAATGAAGAATAATAAATATTTAAAAACACAAATAGGATTGATTGGTGCCTATAGATTACTGATAAGAAATGACTTGGTACGCTATACCCAAAAGGCGAAAACAATTTTAAAATATTTGGAAAAATAAAAACAACGAAAGTACAATAACTAAGCATATGGTGTGCCGACCTGCGCCGTGTTTCGGTATAGGCTCCTATATGCCTTGTTGACTAATCCATTGGGAAGGATAAGGGGAGGAACCAATGTTTTTGTGTGACTCTTAATAATTCGCAATCTTACAAATTCGTTCTGCTTTGAGTATTCTTTAATTAGAAAACAACTTTTTAAACGATTGGGAGTATTTAAAACTCGCAAATAGCTGTTTTTTGTACTTTTCGGAATTTTTAAAGTCAACGGAAAAATCAAATTGATTTCACTACATTTACAAAGATCGACAAAGATTTAAAAAAAAATGTGACAATTATAACTATATACGATATAACAGCAATGAGGTTATATAATTGTTGGGCTTAATCGAAAATGAACAATAAACAGAACATATATTATGGAGTAAAACAAAAAAACATCACTACTGAAAACTTTAATGTTTCAATAACTCATCATAATAAGGACGAAATAATTCCTAATCATAGTCACAACAAACCATATTTATGTTTGCTGTTATCAGGAAATTATACGGAAAAAAGTAATAGCAAAAGTATTGTAAATTCAGGAACTTTACTTTATCGAAGAGCCGAGTATGAACATTCAAATGTGTTCAACACAAATAGTAATAGTTGCCTCAATTTAGAATTAAGAAACTCAGATTTATTTACCTCAATAAACAACATCCAACTTCCTACAAATGAATTTGAAAAACAAATATCCATTAGCATCTCTAAACTTCTTGTTTCAATAAATCAAAATGAGGATAAAGATATTATTGATTTAAAATGCTATGAAACCATTACAGATTATTTTGAGTGCAATAAAGTGAAAGGTAAATTGAAATGGATTAATAATGTTATAGATTATATTAACGACAATCCAACAGAAAATATATCATTACATAAATTTGCACGAGAATTTCAATTGCACCCCAATTATATTATCAGAAAATTTAAAGAGAAAACAGGTTACAAATTGTCTGAATATCTTGAAAAAATCAGATTTGAGCATACTATTCAAGAAATAGTTAACTCTGAAGATAAATTAAGGAATATTGCTTTAGATAATGGTTATTTTGACCAAAGTCATTTCAATAAAATCTTCAAAAAGCAATTATCAATAACGCCTAGTCAATTTAAAAAAATACTGAAAGGTTAGTCTCATACAATTCTATCTTATTTAAACTAAATACTTTTGTCTTATGATAAAAATGATAAGAAAAAAATATAAAAAATATTTAGCAGTTAAAATATTGGTAGTAGTAATGGTTGTATTTTTATCTGTTGCAATAATGTTGCCTTTAGTAAAGTTAGCATCGTTATTTGGGATAAATATTCAAGAGAATACGGGTTTAAACTTTAAACCAAGTTTTGGTCTCATTTTCTTTTTCTTTCTATTTGGAATATGTTCCATCACCATAATTTGGTTAGCGCAAAAATATATTCATCAAAAACCATTAAGTCAACTTGGATTTAAACCTAAAATTGGACGAAATCTATTTTTCGGCTTCCTATTTGGTGTAATAATAGTAGCGAGTAAAAACATAATTTATGGTATAAGTGCAGAAACCATAGAATACAATCCTATTACTGTTCCCGATAGCGTTTCATTTCTTACTTATGTTGGATATTACATTTACTTTCTTATTGGTTTTATAGCGTGGAATTCTTTTATTGAAGAACTTGGAACACGAGCATACCCAATTGAAAAATTAAAAAAATACATAAATCCGCATATCATTTTTGTTATAATGGGATTAATATTTACACTTGGGCATTTTATAGCAAGAGAGTTTGATGCTCATTATTTTATAGGTCTTTTTGGATTTTCATATGTTTTTTCTCTCTTATATTATTATTCTCGTTCTATTTGGTTAGTAGTTGGCGTCCATAGTGGTGTTAATTGGGTTAATTTTACGTTTTTTGGAACAAATTGGGAAATAGGTGGTTTATATAATATTAAGATTTCAAATTTCCCCTCTTGGATTTACGATTACACAGGAATTATTATTTATGCAATGCTATTAGCATTAATAGTGTTACTAAATAAAAAAGGTTTTTTCGATAAACATTTCCCTAAAACAATTAAATAATAGAAGAAAGACTAAGCCCAACAACGTGTATATTTAATTGCTAGGTCACTGCCGACTTACGAAAATTCCGCTGGAATTTTCTATCTGTGATTTGTTTGCTAACTTAGTTGTTTAACCACGCAACTAACCATACACAAGACCGTTGGCAACAAGGTTGAAGAAACATTGCGCATCAAAGCAAAATTAGAATATGATTAATAAAATTGAGAAACTTGTATCAATAGGAAAGTATCGTAATTACACAGCCACAGGACAAGTTAATTTCAAAAAACTTACTTTAATTTATGGAGATAATGGTGGCGGAAAAACAACTTTGACTTCTGTACTTAGGTCGCTTACTTCGGATAATCCTTCAATAATTAGAAGTAGAATTTCTACAGCTCATACTCAAAATCAAGCTGCTCAAATAACACAGCTTGGAACACCAAACATCTATCACACTTTTGGAGCTTCTGGATGGACAAGACCCTTTCCTAATATTGAAATTTTTGACATTCATTTTGTTAATGAAAATATATACTCTGGATTTGACTTTAACGAAGAACATAAAAAACAACTTCACCAATTTGTTATTGGTGCTCAAGGTGTTGCTATTCAAAATCAAATAGAGCAAAATAAATTAGATAAAGCAAATTCAAGACAGAATCAAACTATTCTAGAATCACAATTAATTCAGCAAGTTGGCAACAATATTACTTCTGAATTAATTACCAGCTTTTTGTCAATACCATCAACAGATTTCAATGGAATTGACCCAGCGATTACAGCTGCAGAATTGAAATTAACAAATGCAAGGGCAAATTCTATAATCCAAACTTTACAATTAACGATACCGATTGCGCCTGTTAATGCAAATATTAATTTTACAACTTTACTCACAGATTTACAAACAACCATACAGTCTATTCAAAATCAAACATTAGAACAGTTATTTGCAAGTCACTGTCAAGATTTAAATGATAATACCATTCAATCAGCCGAAAATTGGCTTCAAACTGGTTATAAATATATTACTTCTAAAGAATCTAAAAACGAAACAGATTTAAATTGTCCATTCTGCCAACAAAGTATTAATAATAGTATGGATATTATTAGTGCTTACACAAGTAAGTTTAAAGAAGAATTCAATGCATTTTTAGTTAGGTTAAGAACACATCTAACATCACTTCAAAATTTTAATTTGGACGCCACCATTCAAGGCATAAATACTGGTTGCACATCTAATAATAGTAAAATTACATTTTGGGCAAATCATTTACCGAATACGGTTCAAGCGCCAATAAATTCATTGATTTCAAATGCTAGTGAATTACAGACAGAGTTTCAAACTCTAATTTCATTAGTGGAACAAAAAATACAAAATCCAACAACAGCCATAAATACAAGTTCATTAACCACTTTTCAAACATTAATACAAGATTTAACAACGAATATCACTGCATATAATCAAAGTGTTACATTATACAATACTGCTATAACCGCATTTAAAGGCGGAATTCAAACAATAGAAAATGCTCAATTAGAAGTTGATAGATTAAAGAGAATTAAGAAAAGGTTTGAGCCAGCTATTGTTCAAATTTGCAATCAAATAGTTGCTGAAAAGCAACGTTTGAGAGCGCTAACAACTGCATATCCAATATTAATTCAACAACAAAATACAGCAGCAACCGCATTCTTCAGCAGTTATCAAACCAGAATTAATCATTATTTAGGTGCTATTTTCAAAACACCGTTTAGAATTGATACTGTAGAGCATATTGCACCACGAGGAAGAGCTACTCAAAGTAAGATAAATTACACGCTTACGATTAATGGCAATCCCATTTCATTTGATACTAATCAACCTCTTAGCGCAAAAGAATGTTTGAGTGAAGGAGATAAAAGTACAATTGCTTTAGCTTTTTTCTTATCAAAGCTTGATATAGACCCAAATCATCAAAATAAAATACTAGTATTTGATGATCCTTTGTCAAGTTTAGACACAAATAGAAGAACATATACTATTGGTATAATTAAATCAGCTTTATCTCAACTTAAACAAGTAATTGTTCTAAGTCATAATGAATATTTTTTGCACGCCATTGGAAAAGACATTCCTATTGCAGATAAAAGTACATTGAGAATTAAACAAAACTTCTCAGCCAATTCATCTGAATTAGAACCTTGCAACCTTGAGGAATTAGTACAAAATGATTATTTCAAACATCTCAAAGCGTTAGAAAATTTCCGAACTAATCCAGACCACTCTATAAAAGATACAGTTCTCGGATGGTTGAGAAACGTTTTAGAATCTCATTTACGCTTTAAATTCTATAGAGAATTGCGAACAATGACTGGACAACAGACATTCGGTAGATTAATTTCATTTTTAGATACATCAGGTGTGATTTTCAGAGATAATGGAAATCGCTCTGATATAATCAATAATTTGAATCTGATAAATAGTGTTTCCTGGATGCCACATCACGGAAATCCTGCACCTAACTATTCGATAATCGGAATAAACCCACATACTATTACTGCAAGTGAATTAGACAATTTAATACAAGATACTTTAATGCTAATTGACACAAGACTTTAAATGGATTAAAGAACAAAACCCAGCTGGTAACACCGTATATAATTTATTGCTAGTTCTAGCCTACTTACGAAAATCCTTGCGGATTTTCTATTCGGTTTTTATTTGCTAAATTAGGTGCTTAAACCACGCAACAAACCATAGTGTGCCAAGAATCAGTCACGGCAATAAACTGACTGAATGCTGTAAATAAGATGATGGTAGGTCTATCAGAGTCGTTGTATAAGCGAGACTTTAAACCACCTAAAGGTGCTGTAATTAACAGTTATGGTGCTGAGCGTTTAGGAGAATCCAGCCCATGAGGTTGGCAGGTATGAATAAAGGAGTTGAATGAAAATGAACCGCTGATGAGGTGTCGAGAAGTTGCAAACCTCCAGTCAAAAGCTACGAAGTATGATACTGAGTGAAAATTATTGAATTCAATTAGAGTATAATAATTACAGAAGTAACCTATTTATTTTCTGTAAGTCTGGCGTCATTCAGGTGGCAAGACCTTTATTTAGGCTTATTTACGGAACTTGGGAAACTGCTTATAAATGTCAGACTTGTTTAAGGCTACCGCTAGAGGATTCGCTTCCAGTAAAAAGGGAAATACTCAATTGGAACAACCAAGAGGTAGCATACCGAAGTTATAAGCAGAGGCAGACTAAGCCGCAGTAGTGATGAAGTTTCTGTAATGGAAATGGAGCAAAGGGCTTAGCTTATACGCAGTTATTTATTTATCAACTCAATTAATTTGAGGATGAATTTATAAATAACGTAAAAATCGCTTAGATTTGTATAAGAAGAGCCGTGTGAGGGGAGACTTTCAAGCACGGTTCTGTGAGAGGTTTAGGGTGAAACTCCCTTTACCTACTCGATTACAAACACGTTGGTACACATTTAAAAATTACAAAACTTGTAACCAAATTATTGGTTCGAATATTTTATAACAAATATCGGCTAATTGATTTTATACCGACTTTTCAATTCAAAATCCTGAAAAAGAGGCATAAGCTATTCCTAACAACTGAGTATATAAGATAAATTGCTGTTGAAGTTGAAAACTTGGCTGCTTTCAGTTTTAAAATATTATGCTTAGGGTATAAGAAATTGTAGGTTTTTCCCGATAAATTTGTTCTTCTCAAATCGTTTAGGCTTTGCCGCTTTCGAAAAACAGTAAAACCAGCCCAAAAGGACTGGTTTTATTGCTGAAAAATCATTCTTGGCTTTTTGAGTAAGCAGATACTTTAATTACGCAAGCTATTAAATTAAGACTTATTAATAGATTAAGTCAAACCTATCTAGTTTCATAACTTTCTCCCATGCAGCGACAAAGTCTTTTATAAACTTTTCATTGGCATTGCTACTACCATAAACTTCTGCCAAAGCTCTCAATTCGGAATTTGAACCAAAGATTAAGTCCGCGCGGGTAGCTGTATACTTAACTTCTCCAGTGTTTCTGTCTTTACCTTCAAATTCTTCTTTTGTATCTGAAGTTGCTTTCCATTCCGTGCTCATATCTAAAAGATTAACAAAGAAATCGTTGTTTAATTTATCTTTATTTGTTGTAAATATGCCGTGTTTCGATCCATCAAAGTTAGCGTTTAGAGCGCGCATACCTCCGACTAAAACAGTCATTTCAGGTGGTGTTAGTGTGAGTAATTGTGCTTTATCAAGTAACAACTCTTCTGTGGAAATCTTATATGGAGTTTTTAAATAATTTCGGAAACCGTCAGCCATAGGCTCTAGTAACTCAAAAGACGCTATATCTGTTTGCTCTTGGATGGCATCCATGCGTCCAGGTGTAAATGGAACTTCAATAGGATACCCTGCGTTTGAAGCTGCTTTTTCAACTCCTGCATTACCTGCCAAAACAATTAAATCGGCCAGGGATACTTTCTTAGCGCCAGATTTAGCATTAAAGTCACTTTGAATTTTTTCAAGTACCGTCAAAACTTTTGCTAATTGCTCTGGATTATTTACTTTCCAATCTTTTTGAGGTGCTAAGCGTATTCTTGCACCATTAGCACCACCTCTGCGGTCAGACCCACGATATGTAGAGGCTGAAGCCCAAGCTGTAGAAACCATTTCGCTGATTGTTAAACCAAAATTTAAAACCGATGCTTTCAAATCAGAAATATCTTTAGCAGTAATCAACTCATGATTTACTGCAGGAATAGGGTCTTGCCAGATCATATCTTCTTTTGGTGCCTCTGGTCCTAAATAAGTCGTCTTTGGCCCCATATCTCTGTGTGTTAACTTAAACCAGGCACGTGCAAAGGCCTTGTCAAATTTATCAGGATTTTCATAAAACTCTCTTGAGATTTTTTCATAAACAGGGTCAAATCGTAATGATAAATCTGTCGTTAGCATCGTAGGATTATGCATTTTTTCTGAATCAAAAGCATCTGGAACCATCATTTTTGGATTTTTAGCCTCCCACTGATGTGCTCCTGCTGGACTTTTGCTCAACTCCCATTCGTTTTCAAATAAATTAAAAAAGAATAAATGGCTCCATTGGGTAGGTGTAGAGGTCCAAATGACTTCTAGACCAGAACTAATAGCATCAGCTCCTTTACCTGATTTATACGTACTTTTCCATCCAAACCCTTGCTCTTCAATATCTGCGGCTTCAGGCTCAGGACCAACATGAGAAGCGGGTCCTGCACCGTGTGTTTTTCCTAGGGTATGTCCTCCAGCTATAAGAGCGACTGTTTCTTCATCATTCATCCCCATTCTACCAAACGTTTCACGAATATCTATGGCAGCAAGAACAGGATCGGGATTACCATTTGGTCCTTCAGGATTCACATAAATTAATCCCATTTGCACAGCAGCTAAAGGATTTTCAAGTTCACGATCCCCTTTATAACGCTCATCATCTAACCATTTGGTTTCCTTACCCCAATATACATCCATATTAGGCTCATACACATCCTCTCTACCACCTGCAAAACCAATAGTTTCAAAACCCATTGATTCAAGAGCTACATTACCTGTAAGTATTAATAGATCAGCCCATGAAATTTTATCACCATATTTTTGTTTTATAGGCCATAAAAGCCGTCTTGCTTTATCCAAATTAACATTATCAGGCCAGCTGTTGAGGGGAGCAAAACGTTGCTGACCAGACCTTGAACCGCCACGTCCATCGCCCGTACGATACGTACCTGCACTGTGCCATGCCATTCTAATAAACAAGCCACCGTAGTTACCATAATCTGCAGGCCACCAATCTTGTGACTCTGTCAATACTTTACGAATGTCATTTTTAAGCGCGTCGTAATCAAGTTTGTTAAATTCTTCGATATAATTATAGTCTTTACCCATAGGGTTCGATAAAGCAGCATTTTGACGAAGCATACTTAAGTTTAACTGATTAGGCCACCAATCGCTATTGCTGGTAGCTTTCATATTCGAAATGCTTTTCTTGGTAGCACCTGAATAAGCATCTATAGATTCCTTCTTGTCCTGACATGTCGTAAATAGTGCACTTATGACAACTATCAAGCAGCCTAAAATAATTTTTTTCATATACTTAAGTTTTAGATTAATGCTAATTATTAATTGAGCAAGCAGGTCAAATATAAGATAAGTAAAACGGCAATAAAATGACTTTCGTCATTCAAAAAAATAATATAATATAGCACAGCATTTCTAAATTAGTGTTGTCCGATTAAAATTAGCTAAAGTGTTTTAAAGTATTGATAATATTAATTTTGAAGAGCCTTTAAAGTAGCATACCTTGCTTTTAAAACCGCTTTAGAATTTATGATGTATCGAAAAATTTAAAATCATAATAATATTGTTTTTCAGTTAGTTACATTCAAGTCTTTGTTCTTTATTCTAACAGCGAAAGCAGTCTTTTTATCTTTTATCGGACAACAATGTTTCTAAATATGAAACAGCCTTGCAAAAATGAGAGGCTTTGTTTTATAAGATTTATTCATCAACAAAAATCCATAAATTTAGTTTTAATGATATGGAGTGTCTACATATTTACCCTTTTGTTACTCTTTTGGGCGTTACAAAGATGTGCTCGCTGACCCAAATACTTATGCCTCTGTACCTGCCTTCCGGCAGGCTGGTGCGGTTTCTGCTTGGCATGTCCTGAGCGAAGCCGAAGGGTTACCCCTTGCCCATAAGGGTCTTGCACCCTCTAGATTAATTATTTATCTTTCGATAAATTAAAGATGTCCATACTGGGCACACATCGAGTATATAATAAACAAGGGGTACAAGTTGCTTTTTTAAATTAGTTAATATCTATTTATTTTTTCAATGCCCGAAATGATAAGTTATTTTAACCCTTGATGCTAAAGGAAAACCTTTAACTTTACTTAATGGTGGTAACTTACTCCATTTATTAGAAAAGCACGGAACAAAGGCGAGAATTAACATAAAAGAAGCTAAAAGAATATTCAATGATTCAATAAATTGAAAAAACAAAAACCTACAGCCAATAACTAAGCATATAGCGTGCCGATAGGCCAACGATATATGCCTTGTTGACTGATCCATTGGGAAGAATAAGGGGTAAAACGACCGTTTGGGATTGGGTTTTAAAAGGAATGTGAAAGGGGGAAAGGAAAGAGTTTTCAATATTTCGGTTACATACGAGCTATTTGTGATGGGTTTTAATTTAAACGATTTATATAAACAATTTAAAATCAACAAAGCAACAGTATAGCACTAGATTTACCACGTATCAGCCATAAATGTTGTAATAGTTTGGAATATGGTGCAATAGTTTTTGAAGTAAGGAAATAATTGCACAGTTAAAGGTTTACAGCGAGATTGCATACCTTTCCAACGTTTTTCTTTTGGGTAAATCTTATGTAATGTCCCATTTCTTTGAAGTGTTAAATTTCAGATTATTTTAATTTTTCTATAGCTGACCACCTTAAATCGGTTAATGTTGAAAAAATAAAGGCAGTTTTAAAATAGGAATTTCGCATTCTATTTTTACTGCTTTTTGTAATTCATCTAATGTTAAGAATTCACGATGAGGAGGCTCGCCTTGTTTAAAATGCTTTACATTTTGACCAGGATTTATTTTTTAGAATATCATCTTTAATAGCTTGTTTTAAACTTGACATAAATTTTCCAAAACATGAATGTTTAGAGTTTTGAGATAGTTTTTTTCCAGCTCTAGCAATTGCATCCTTATCAAAATAATTTCTAAAATTTTGTACAAAATTTTTATCTACATCTTTAAAAGTAATATCATTTGGACAAAATTTATATAAGTGTTTAACAAGCTATTCTGGTTGCCATAGTTACCATCACTATTGTTTTTTGTTTCTGCTAATATTTTTACATAACTGATAAAGCCGCTTTTTAACTTTTCAATATCTTAAAATCCATAAATTCCATTTTGCATTTCTATTTGTCATTGAGCGCAAATAGTTTCAGCTCATTGTTTTGTCTTTTTATTTACGACTCTTTCTGTTTGGGTTTTTGGGTTAGGAGTGAGGTAGAGCCTTATATGATACATTATGTAGCGCTATAGTGCATAATTATTTATATAAATAATAATTTACCAATTTGGGCAACAAATAATCAATAAAGGCAACGATTGGACAATAAATTTAATTAAAAAAGAATGAATAGGCAACAACTAAAAGCAAGTAAAATATTTTAAATTACATAATATCAGTTAGTTATGTGTTAAAAGAAAGGTAATTACTTTCCAATACAAAAGTTGCTAAAAATATGCCCCAAAATATCTTTATCAACATCGTAATCTCCTGTGATTGCACCTAAATATCGTAAACATTCTCTAATATCAATTGAAAATAGATCGGTAGAAATTTCTAAATCGATGCCTTGTTTTACAGAGGTAATTGCTTGTAGAGCATTGTTTAAGGCTTCAAAATGACGAGAATTGGTTACAATCGTTTCATTATTACTCAAAGCACCAATATTTACCAAAGACGTAAGTTCTTCTTTTAAAGCATCAATACCCGTTTTATTTTTTGCAGAAATTAGAATTAAATTCTCAATTTCAGATTGTAGGATAGTAGTTTGATCTAGAGAAAGATGATCAATTTTGTTTGCAATGACTAACAAACGTTTATTGGGGAAACGAGTTTTTATTGTTTGGATTTCAGTTAGAAATAAGTCTTGAGCCGTACTAAATTTATTGGCATCTATTAACAAAATAATGAGTTGTGCATTATCTGCTTTTTCATACGCTTTTTTTATCCCAATATTTTCTATTACATCTTTTGTAATTCTTAAGCCAGCAGTGTCAATAAATCGAAAGGCAACACCGTCAATAATAATTTCGTCTTCTATGGCATCTCTAGTAGTGCCCGCAATATCAGAAACAATGGCTTTTTCTTCATTTAAAAGTGCATTTAGTAAGGTAGATTTTCCCACATTAGGTTCCCCAATAATAGCTACGGGAATTCCGTTTTTCATGGCATTTCCAAAAGAAAAAGAATCAATTAATCGTTTTAAAACAAAGGTAATTTTAGCCACTAATTCTTTAAACTTTGTTCTGTCCGCAAACTCTACATCTTCTCCAGAAAAATCGAGTTCAAGTTCTATTAAAGCTGCAAAATCTAACAATTGTCCGCGTAATTCTTTTAATTCATTGGTGATGCCGCCTCGCATTTGCTGAATCGCCATTTGGTGACTTGCGGCAGAATTAGAAGCAATTACATCGGCAACAGCTTCAGCCTGACTCAAATCCATTTTACCATTTAAAAATGCGCGCATGGTAAACTCGCCATTATCTGCCATTCTGCAATTATTCTTTAAAAATAATTGAATAATTTCTTGCTGAATAAAAGTAGATCCATGACACGATATTTCTACTACATTTTCTCCAGTATAAGAACGTGGATTTTTAAAAATTGAAACTAAAACTTCATCTAAAATAATTTCTTCATCCAAAATATGTCCTAAATGAATGGTATGTGTTTTCTGGTTTTTTAATGATTTTCCTTTTTTTATGGATCTAAAAAATGCATCCACAATAGCAATAGCATTGTCACCAGAAAGTCTTATTACAGAAATTGCACCAACTCCAGAAGGAGTTGCCAATGCAATAATAGTATCGTTTTGAATCATGATGTAAAAATACATAAAGATTTTACACAAAATAAAAGCCCAACACTTTTTATGTGTTGAGCTTCATCGTTAAAAATACAAAAATACGATATAATAAAAAATTTTATTATTCTACAAAAGTTGTATTCATTTCCTTTTTGGTGTCTTTAGACCAAGTATTTAGCATCCATGTAGATTTTTCTAACCGCCTAACATAAGGACGAATTAAATCGACGGTACCTTGATCTGTTGCTTTCTCTGCTCTGTTAATTACCTTTCCTAATTGTTCTAATAAAATTTTATGATCTCCAATGATATTTTCAACCATTTCTTTATCAGATAATAACGGACTTGATTCTTTTATTTTTGAGACTTCTAAATAATCAGACAGTTTACTTATCGGATGATATTTTAAGGTGATAATTCTTTCTGCTACTTCATCAATTTTTATCCTTGTATCGTGGTACATTTCTTTAAATTTGCTGTGTAAATCAAAAAAATTTTTTCCTAAAATATTCCAATGAAAATTTCTTAATTTTTGATAATATACCTGATAATTGGCTAATAAAACATTCAATTCAGTTACTACAGGTAATATTTTTTCCTTCTCTATGTTCAAGTAATCCATATATGTAGTTTTAATTATTAATTTATTCAACACAAATTTAACGCTAAATTTTAGTTAGAATTTGCTCATACAATTTAGATATTAGCGCATATAAAAGAAGGGTGATTTTTAATTTAATTCATAAAAAATAACACTATTATTTTTTGAAAATATGTTAAAGAAGATCATTTTTTTCTTTTAATAAAAGGAAAAGTAAAGACTTAGTTACTGTTTTTTTTGATAAAATACTATAGTAAAAAACACATGTTATCACTATAATTTACAATGATAAATGCCATTTGAATTCATTTATTTTTAAAAATTTATTGAACTTCGGATACGGATTATTTAAAATAGATGTTTAGTTTTGTAATTAATTCGTGTAACGAAACAAGAATTTGTACGCCTAATTGTAGAGGTATAACAAAATTAATCAACAAAATGAAAGAAGATAAACAGCTATTGGTTTTAACACATTTAAGTCAATTATTAGATTTTGCAACTGGTATTGGAGGTTTCATTGTTCCGTTAGTTTTATGGCTCACTAAAAAAGATGAAATTTTAGGAATGGATGCGCATGGCAAAGCAATTTTAAACTTTAGAATATCCATGTTTTTATACATTTTAATTTGTATTCCTTTGATTTTATTTTTGGGTTTAGGTATTTTAGGTTTAATTACAATCGGTGTTTTCTATCTGATATTTCCAATTATAAATGCTATAAGGGCTAGTAATCATGAGGTTCCGAATTATCCATTATCCATAAAATTTATCAAATAATATAGGTATGTTTTTTTGGGCGTTACCAAGTAAAAAAACTTGGTCAGGCTTTTCGCTACAATCTTTTCATTTAAACAAATGAAAAGGATTTTCACTACAATCCTTAACGCGGGCGTATTGAAGTATGAAGAGAAAGTTAGGTTTTAAATTGCTTGACGTATAAAGTCTTCATATTCATAAAAAAAGAGTTCAAATTGATTCATGTTATCAACATAAAACTCATAACAATCTCGCCAAGTATTTTTATTATAGATGCTAAACTTACTATCAAAAGGAACATAAATTCTTCTAATAATTTTACCTGAATCTAATTGATAGTTTTCGTCAAAAATAACATCTGGTAAAAAGTCTGTTTCTAATAGGTTTTTTAAAGAAATTAATTGGTCATACAACAATTCATTCGCAATATCTTCCGGATGTTCAAAATCTAAACAAACCATTGCTTTTTTTCTATCCGCAACAAATTTAAAGGAGAACCCTTTTATTTTAGTGTTGTATAGTAACCATTTTCTTGGAAAAGATTTTCCAAAACTGGTCCAAAATAACTTTCGCAAAGCAGCAGCTTCTTCTTTAGAGAACATTTTGTAGTGAAGGGTTAAAGTTTAAGATTCAAGATTCAAGTTCAAAATTTAGAATTTTAAATATTGAACTTTGAGTATTTCTACCCATGAATTTTAGCCAAATTGCCTCTTTCTTTCATCATTTCTGCTTCAAAAGCTAGTAAGGAATTCCATTTTTCATCAACAATTTTTCTATCTTGATATGCTCTTGCAAATTTTAAAAAAGTAGTATAATGGTTGGCTTCAGAAATCATTAAGTTGTTATAGAATTTACACAATTCTTCATCCTCCATATTTTCAGAAAACACTTTAAAACGCTCACAACTTCGCGCTTCAATTAAAGCTGCCACTAATAAACGTTGCACCAAAGCATTGGTTCTATCTTTTGTTTTATGAAAAAATTTCTGCAAGCGTATCGCATAATCGTTTTTTTGCTCACGTCCTAAAACCATTCCTCGTTTTACCATTAATAAATGTACCATTTTAAAATGTTGCATTTCTTCAATAGCAATATTGCTCATTTCTTTTACCAATTCAGTTTCTTCTGAATAATTGATAATAATAGAAACGGCGTTTGAGGCTGCTTTTTGTTCTAAAAAAGCATGATCTGTAAGTATTTGTTGTAAATTATCTTTGGCTATTTCTGCCCAAGAAGTTGTGGTTTCAAATTGTAATCCTAACATCGATATGGTTTAAAATGTAAAAGTAAAACATATTCCTATTTTTAGTGTAAAACAGACAAAAACTTTATCAAATTTAAAAGCATTATTTACAATTATGAAACATGATTATTAAGTATCAAATCTAAAATTTAAGGCTTCTAAACTTGTTTTAGAGCCCACAAGAGTCATTATATCTCCCAAACGCAAACGAGTATATCCATGAGAAACTAATAATTGACCTCTTCTTCTAACGGATAAAACCAACACATCAGAAGGTAAACGTAAATCTCGTAAACGCATTCCGTGAATATCTTCATTTCTAATTTCTACATCCATAGAATCTTGATTTTCATCCATACCCAATAGGAGAGAGGTGGCATTTGGAGAACGTACAAAATGATCTAATAAACTTACCATGGCGGTTGCAGGTTCGATAATTAAGGCTCCTAATTGATGAAATTTATCAAAATTCTCTCTTTTGTTTAACCGGACTACCACATTTTTTGTGCCAATGTTTTCGTAAATTAGTTCTGCTAATTGATAATTTTTTTCATCACTTAACATTAAAACGATTCCTTCTGTTTTTTCTAATTGAAGTGATAAGATACTTTTTAAAGAAATATCTTCTAAATGCACATATTCAAAATTAGTTTGCTTATTAAAATCCGTGGTATCAAATCCTATTAAACGAGTTTCCCAATTTTTCTTTTCTAGTTCATTAGCTAATGCAATAGATTGACTTTCTACACCAAAAATTACGGCGTCTCTTGTGCCATCAAACTGTTGCAAACTGGCTTTGGTATGACTTTCTTTTACAAAATTTAACGCCCATTTAAACAACGGTGGTCCAACTAATTGATTGATGACGATAATAGCAATAACGATGGCTTCAAATTCAGAACCCCAAGTAGGAAATTCGTTAGAAATAATGGTTGCCAAACCCAAGGCAACCCCGGCTTGCGTTAAATAAGGCATCCAAGCAATAAAGCGATATTCCTTTTTATCTTTGGCTGCATAAACACCAAATATTCCACCAAAAAACATCGTTAGTAAACGTAAAAAGAACAAGGCAAATGCAATTCCGAAGACACTATATAGCACTTGTAACGATAAAGAAGCACCCGTTAAAGTGAAGAAAACAATATATATAAAAGGACTAATTTCTTCTAACAATTCAGAAAACTCAATTCGATGTTTACTGTAATTAGTCAACACAAAACTACCAATAATACAAATTAAAAGTGGTTCTAAAACAAACTCGTGATGCAAATAAATAGCCGTTTCTAATTTTACATAGTAAGCAAAAATATAAACTCCGTAACCAATAATAACAATGATAAAAGCTTTTAAACTTTGCGGAATTTTATAATTAAAAGGGATTTGTAGCAACTTACCAAGAAGATATCCAATTCCGAAAGAAGCAACCAACTCTAAAAATAAAATGACCAAAAAGAAAATACCAATTTCATCGCCATTGATAAACGCTTTTGATATGGAGAAACAAATAGCAAACAGGATAATTACTAAAACATCTTTTACAACCGTTACACCCATTACCGTTTTGGTAAACGGACCATTTGCCCGCATTTCATTAATAACGGCTATGGCAGATGAAGGCGAACGTGCAACAAAAATAGTTCCGAATAAAATAGAGATCGCTATTTTAGCTTTTGCAGGCAAACCAGCCATAAAAGGAATTGAATTTGCTACAAAATAAATGACCAAAGAAGAAATCACAAAAGTGATTATTAATTGACCAATAGTCATCCACTTAATGCTTTGTATTCTACTTCTTAAATCATTCAAATAAAGTTCAGAACCCGCAGAAAATGCAATAATAGCCAATGCAATTTCATTTAAAAAGTGTAGTTTATCGATGGCATCAACCGGAATAAAATTTAAAACGGAAGAACCAGCAATGATACCTGTAATGATTAAACCTGTAATGAGAGGGAATTTAATTTTTTGAAAGACTTTAGCAATTTGATTGGCTGCTATCGCAACGATTACAAATCCGACTAAAAAAAATAGTATTGATTTTATGGGCATTCAAGTTTGTTTTGGTAAAGCTAAAAGCTAAAGATATAAATTAAACAGTGTTGCGCAAATTATTCTTCTTTATAATCATAGAAAGTTCCAATCTTTAAATAATACCAGTAAATTAAATCATTGTTGTCTGATAAAAGATAAAAAGACCGCTTTCGCTGTTAGAATCAAGAACAAAGACTTGGCTGTAACTAACTGAAAAAAATATTATTATGATTTTAAATTTTTCGATGCATCATAAATTCTAAAGCGGTTTTAAAAGCAAGGTGTACTACTTTAAAAGCTCTTGAAAATCAATACTATCAATACTTTAAAACTCTTTAGCTAATTTTAATCGGACAACACTAAAATTAAAATAATAAATGTTCTAAGATCCTGTTCATTTTATACTTAACCGAAACGAATAGTTGTTTTATTAAATTTCAACAAATAATAACTTGTTTATAATTTTGATTGTTTTGTTGATAATCTTTGTGATTAAGAAAAAAACTTTGAATTTAATTTTAAAGATGGCTAAACATGCTTAAATTTAGCAATTCATAAGGATTTAAAAATATGATAGAATTAGCAGGAATTATTATTTTAGGAATATTGGCACAATGGGTTGCATGGAAGCTAAAAATTCCGGCAATATTACCTTTAATATTAATAGGATTACTGGTTGGACCAATTGCTGCTACTTATTTTAGCGAAGATGGCACTAAATGGATAGAACCTGTTTGGAACGGTGAAAAAGGATTGTTTCCTGGAGAGAGTTTGTATTATTTTGTTTCTTTAGCAATTAGTATCATTCTTTTTGAAGGCGGATTGACTTTAAAAAGAAGTGAAATTAAAAATGTAGGTCCTGTAATCACAAAATTAATTACTTTAGGATCGGCAATTACATTTTTTGGCGCAGGTATTTTAGCACATTATATTTTTGATTTAGGTTGGGATCTTTCCTTTCTTTTTGCAGGTTTAATCATTGTTACAGGTCCTACTGTAATCACACCAATTTTAAGAAATATTCCATTAAAAAGAGATATTTCTACTGTTTTAAAATGGGAAGGCATTTTAATTGATCCTATAGGAGCGTTGGTTGCCGTTTTAGTTTTTGAGTTTATTAGTGTTGGCGGTGGCGGCGGTTTTACCAAAACAGCTTTAATTGAATTTGGTAAAATCTTGTTATTCGGTACAACTTTTGGTTTTACATTTGCCCATGCATTGGCGTATGCAATTAATAAAAAATTGATTCCTCATTATTTATTAAATGTAGTTTCTTTATCAACTGTTTTATTGGTTTTTGTAGAATCAGAGGTTTTTGCTCATGAATCAGGCCTTTTAGCAGTCGTGGTAATGGGAATGGTTTTAGGAAACGGAAAATTAAAAAACTTAAAAGAATTGCTTTATTTTAAAGAATCTTTAAGCGTATTATTGATTTCAATTCTATTTATCTTGCTCGCAGCAAACATTAATATGAATGATTTAATGCTTTTATATACCTGGAAAACTGCTACTTTGTTTGCGATTATTGTTTTTGTAATTAGACCTTTAGCCGTTTTTGCAAGTACCATGAATTCAAAATTAAAATTAAATGAAAAATTATTTATTAGTTGGGTAGGTCCAAGAGGAATTGTAGCAGCAGGAATTGCCTCATTATTTGGAAGTAAACTTTTAAAAGAAGGCGTGGAAGGTGCTGAATATATTACCCCTTTGGTGTTTATGATTGTATTAGGAACCGTATTATTAAATGCTACCACAGCTAGATTATTTGCGAAAATGGTAGGCGTGTTTTTAAAGAGTTCAGATGCAATTTTATTTGTAGGTGCTTCAAATCCTTCTAGACTAATTGCCGGATATTTAAGAGATAAAGGGAAACGTATTGTATTAATTGATTCGAATAAGTATTTTATTGAGCAAGCTCTAGAAGAGGATTTAGAAGCGATTATCATGGATATCTATGATGATAATTTAACGGATAATATAGAGTTAAATGATGTTGGTTATTTAATAGCCATTTCGGGTAGTGATGCAGTAAATAACCATGCCATCATGAATTTTTCTAAAGATTTTGGAGAACATGGTGCTTATAAAATAGCATCTTCTGTTGAAGCTAAAAATGCAACGGATGAGCAAAGAAAAACATTTTTTACACCCAATGATGATTTTATTAATTTAAGTGAGGCTTTTAGGGAAAGCCCTGTAATTCATGAGGTTAGTATTAACTCTAAAGAAGAATATCAGAATGCCATTAAACTTTTGGGAAAAGAAGAAAAATCAATTCCATTGTTCATTGAAAAAGGTGACGATATTCTTTTAATTGCAGAGTTTGAAAAACTTGGATTAGAAATGAAAGATTTGGTATTGTCTTATTTGGGCAAAGAAATGGATTTTCAAGAAAAATAAGCCACTTTTTTTAAATCTAATAGTCCTATACATTTTTGTTACAAGTCTAACTCAAAAGTTTGACGTAATTTTTCTAATAACGGATTCACTTCTTTCATTTTATTAAACTTTTCTAAAGGTGTATAGGCAAACTTTTTTTCAATGGTTTCATTAAGTTTAACAAAAATATCAATTCCGTAGTTATTCAATTTTTTACGCAGAAAATTCAATAATTTTGGTCTTCCTTTTCTAAACTGTTCTTCCATTAATTTATTCGGCACTGAAAAAGAAACTTTAAAATTAGGTTCTAATTTAGGAACATCAGTGGCAAAAATAGAAGCGATACTTCTTTCTCCCTTTTGCTGAAGAAAAGTGATATAAGATATCCAAAGATCTTGTAATTGTTTTTCTGTAAAAGAATCTTTTGGGTGATTGTCAAAATTTTCTTCAACAACAGATTTTTTTACTACTTTTTTCTGATGGATACTTTTTAAAGAAAGTGATGATGTGCGTCTTTGGGCAGACTTTAGAACCGGTTTTTCTAGTTTTGGTTTTTGTTCTGAAAGTTTTTGAGTTTCTAAAGGTGCAACTTTTTTCTGAACAATTTTTATAATCTTCTTTGGTGCAGGAGAAAGTGCTTGAAAAAATGTTGCTGGAATTATGTAATTAGCTGGCTTTTTTTTTTCTCCATCAAAAGTGATAGAGGCAATCTGCATTAAAGTTAACTCGACCAGCAATCGTTTATTTTTACTCGCCCTATAGTTTAAATCGCAATCATTTGCTTTGTGAATAGCTTGCATTAAAAAAGGAATGCTTGCTTTTATTGACTGCGTTAAATATTTCTTTTTAGCGGCATCACCAACTTCTAATAATTCTATGGTTATTTTATCTTTAGCCACTAATAAATCTCTAAAATGACTAGCCAATCCGTTTATAAAATGATGTCCTTCAAAGCCCTTCGCTAAAACCGTATTGAAGGCATTTAGAACTTCCGGAATTTTATTGTTTAACAACAAATCTGTCATATTAAAATACGTATCGTAATCTAATACATTCAGATTTTCCGTAACCGCTTGTCGCGTTAAGTTTTTTCCAGAAAAACTAACCACTCTATCGAAAATAGAAAGTGCATCTCGCATGGCACCATCTGCTTTCTGAGCAATAATATGCAACGCATCATCTTCTGCTGTTATTCCTTCTTTTTCACAAATAATTTTTAGATAGTTTTTAGCATCTAAAACACCAATTCGCTTAAAATCAAAAATTTGGCAACGAGATAAAATAGTCGGAATTATTTTGTGTTTTTCTGTAGTTGCTAAAATAAAAATAGCATGTGCAGGTGGTTCCTCTAAAGTTTTTAAAAAAGCATTAAATGCAGATGCAGAGAGCATATGAACTTCATCAATAATGTATATTTTATATTGTCCAGTTTGTGGCGGAATACGAACTTGGTCTGTTAAACTCCGAATATCATCCACAGAATTATTAGAAGCTGCATCCAATTCAAAAATATTAAATGCAAAATCTTCATCTTCAGAAAGTTCAGCATTTTGCTGGTTAATTTTCTTTGCTAAAATTCTAGCACAAGAAGTTTTCCCAACACCACGCGGACCTGTAAATAATAGCGCTTGCGCTAAATGATTATTTTTTATAGCATTATCTAACGTGTTTGTAATGGCTTGTTGCCCAACAACATCCACAAAATTTTGAGGACGGTATTTACGTGCAGAAACTATAAAATGCTCCATTTATTTATTTAGATTTAGTCACAAAAATAAGTATCTACTTACTGTTTTACAAGATGGTTTCTTAATAAAATGCTAAAGTTGTAAACAAATTGTATAAAGTGGTATGTAATTGCGACAAAAAAAATGATTCGAGTTTTTTTATCGGATTAAAAGTTCGGAAATTTGTGCCAAGAAGATATTCGCTTTTTCTTGGTGCAAATTTTATAATAGAAAATTAGCAAATGCTAGTATATCTGGTTTATGGAATTCGAGCTTTTTATATAGTTTTCGGAAGATTTGAATAGATATCTGGTAATGAAATCAACTTGAAAACTAAAATTTAACACAATTCATTTAAAAACTAATGATACTATGAAATTTATAAAACCATTTTTTACCATTGCAATATCTCTCCTATTAATTTCTTGTTTGGGTTTCTCTAAAAAGGAAGATTCCATAAAAGAAAAGCCACTTTACATTCCTTCAGAAAATACTCAAATCGCATATTTTGCTAGTGGTTGTTTTTGGTGTGTAGAAGCTATTTTTGAAAGTGTAATAGGAGTAGAGGAAGCCGTTTCTGGTTATGCGGGCGGACAAACAAAAAATCCTACGTACCAATCAATCGGAACAGGAAGAACGGGGCATGCAGAAACTGTTGCTGTATATTACAATCCTAAAAAAGTGAGTTTCGAAACTTTAGTTACAGTTTTTTTTGGTTCTCATGATCCAACCACTGTAAACGGGCAACATCCAGATTATGGAACCCAATATCGTTCTATTGCTTTTTATTCCAATGCTTCTGAAAAGAAAATTATAGACGATGCGATTGCCAAATTAAATGTAGAAAAATACAATGGTAAAATAGTGACAGAGGTTACCAAGTTTACTGAATTTTATAAGGCTGAAGAATATCACCAAGATTTTGAAAGAAGAAACCCAAATCAAGGCTATGTAAAAGCAGTTTCTGTACCTAGATTAAATAAGTTTAAAAGTAAGTTTCCTGAATTGTTGAAGGAAAATAAGCATTAGAACTATTTAGTCAGACTCCTATTTTTAAATTTTATTTTACATATCTGCAGTTGTATTTTCGTTCAATTTGTTATGCTCATTACCATTAAATTTAGAATTAGTTTCTCTATTTTTTATTGGATTAGAGCAGAGAGAATAAAATTAAAAAATATTTCTTAACCTATTTGCATGATGAAATTTGGGTATCCTTTTGTTGTGCTAAAAACGAATTTTATCCTGAGCATCATTTTAGTACAAAGCGAATGTTTATGTAAATTAAAACTCTTCAAATAATTGAATAGAAGTTCGTAGATTATTACTTTAAATTAGATCTTAATGTTGATTGAATGTCCATGTAAAGCGGTATATCATATTTAAATGTGACACCAATTGAAACGAATTTATACCATTTATGATTTGAATTTACCGTAAAAGAAAAAAGGGTGTTTTATTATGGTAAATTCAAGTTGCAGATGGTATTAGTCCGCCATTTTGATGTTCTTTTGTTAGATCAAAATAAAGGTAAGATTACTGTTGATTAAAACAAAAAACCAAGTAATTTTCATCACTTGGTTTAAAATATTTAGAAAAAAAGAAAATTATTTTCCTGTTGATGCTTCTTTAACTTCCGCTTTATCAGCTATAATTCTAGTTTCTTTATTAGCAACTTCCCAAGCTGTATGAAAAACCAAACGAGCTCTGTTTTCTAACAACTCATAATTAATTTTGTCTGGAGTGTCGGTCGGTCTATGGTAATCTGCATGCGTACCATTAAAGTAAAAAATAATGGGCACATTGTTTTTTGCAAAGTTGTAATGATCTGATCTGTAATAAAAACGATTAGGATCATTTTCATCATTATATTTATAATCTAGATTAATGTTCATATATTTTTTATTCACTGCCTCAGACAACTCGTGCAATTCTGTACTTAATTTGTCTGAACCAATTAAATAAACATAATTAGGGTCTGCTTTGTGTCGGTCATCAATTCTACCAACCATGTCAATATTTAAATTACAAACAGTATTTGCTAATGGAAATAAAGGATCTTCATCTGCATAATATTTAGAACCTAATAAACCTTTTTCTTCACCCGTTACATGTAAAAATAAAATTGATCTTTTAGGACCTTTACCCGTTTTTGTAGCCATTTGAAAAGCTTGTGCAATTTCTAAAAGAGCTACAGTTCCAGAGCCATCATCATCTGCACCATTATAAATTTCACCATTTTTGATACCTTCATGATCTAAATGAGCAGATATCACGATAATTTCCTCTGGTTTCTCGCTTCCTTCAATAAAAGCAACGACGTTTTCAGAATCTTTAAAAGTTCCTCTTCGCGTGTTATTATTTATCCATTCTGCGGGTACTTCTTGAAAATAATCATCGCCTCCTAAAGGGGAAATAATGCCTTCTGTTACATAAAAGTTTTTTAAATATTCTACTGCCTTTTTTTGACCAGGTTCACCTGTATTTCTTCCTTCAAACTCATCTGAAGCATATGTAAAAAGGTGTGTTCCTAGTTCTTTTGCAGTAATTGTTGCGGCATATTTTTCAGCCTGATCTACATTTGCATCTGTATTTTTAGATGCCTCTTTACTAGAACTACAAGCCATAAAAGCGATAGCACTAGCAACATAAAGTATTTTTTTCATCAATTAAAAAAGTATTAAATTATTTGAGATTCGTTCTCAAAAGTAACAAAAAGTTTAAGCAAAATCAAAATTACTTTTTGTTTATGATAAACTGTTGTAATTTTCTGTTAAAATTAATAATATCTTTCGGAAATAAATCATCAAAAGCGTCCTCATGTATTAAGGTTTCTGGGGTGCCTATTTGAACTTTTTCATTGGTAAATAAAACGATTTCATCTGCAAATTGAATGCATAAATTTACTTCATGAGACGAAAGAATAATGGTTTTAGAAGTCTCATCCACTAATTTTTTCAGTAAAGAAAATATTTTTATGGTATGATGCAAATCTAAATGAGCAGTGGGTTCATCTAAAATAATAAGGTCTGTATCTTGTGCCAAAGCTCTGGCAATTAAAACACGTTGTAACTGACCATCACTCAATTCAAAAAAAAACTTATTTTTTAAATGCTCAATTTCAGTTTGTTCTATGGCCCAATGTATTTTTTGTAAATCGAGATCAGAGAGTGTATCAATCCAATTTGTATAGGGTTGTCTTCCGAGTGCAACGAGTTCAAAAACAGTCATTTGACTTTCGGGTAAACGTTCTGTTAACACCAAACTTAAAACAGCAGCGAGTTCTTTGCTAGCAAAGTCTTTTACATTTTTAGTATTGATAAAAACATTTCCGTTTAAAGGTTCTTGTACTTTAGAAATGGTTCTTAATAAAGTAGATTTTCCAATTCCGTTTTTACCCAAAACAGTTACTAGTTTGCCTTTTTCAATAGCAAGATTAAGATTTGAAGCTACAATAGTTTGCGCTTTTTTAGATTGATAGCCTATGGTTAGGTTTTCAGTTTTTAGGACAATATTTTTATCTTGATGTTTAATTTTGTAATTGTTTATTTTCTGAATTGTAAATACGAGTACTCACCATTTTTATTATTACCTATACCAACTTTCTAACCCTTTAATTCTTGGAGGATTAGTTTGTAATTTTATACAAATATCTTCTTTTTTCTCATTAATAACCAAATAACCACAGGTGCTCCAAAAAGAGAGGTAATTGCATTAATTGGTAAGGTAAACTCGCTCGTTGGTAATTGTGCAATAGCATCACAAATTAACAAAATAATTGCGCCAATGATTGCCGTTGCCGGAATTAATATTTTGTGATTAGAGGTTGTGAAAAACATCCTGGCAATATGCGGAACCGCCAAACCTACAAAAGCAATAGGTCCGGAAAAAGCCGTAATAACGCCCGTTAATACACTCGTAATTAATAAAATAATAATTCTACTTTTTTTTATATTGATGCCTAAACTTTTTGCATAATTTTCTCCTAATAAAAAACTATTTAAAGGTTTTATAATGGTTAAGGTTGCTAATAAGCCAAGGATATATATCATGATAAAAACACTGATTTCGTTCCAAGATAAATTTCCTAAACTACCAAAACTCCAAAATAAATATTGCTGAATTTTTGCGGCCTCAGAAAAGTACGCTAAAACACTAATAACCGCCGATGTTAAACTACCAAACATCAAACCAATAATAAGAATAGACATGGTGTTTTTAACTTTATTAGCGGCAATAATTACTGCTGATAATACTAAAAAAGCACCTAAACTTGATGCAATTGGTAAGGACCAATTAGAAACAGCACTGCTTAGAAAAAATCCTCCAAAAACCGAAGAACCTAAAATTAACAACGCAACGCCTAAACTTGCGCCAGAAGAAATCCCTAAAACAAAAGGGCCTGCTAACGGATTTCTAAATAAGGTTTGCATTAATAATCCAGAAATAGATAATCCTGAACCCACTAAAATAGCTGTGATTGCTTTCGGAATTCTAAAATTAAACAAAATAATATCCCAACTTTCGTTGGATGTTGAATTACCTGTTAAGAAATTTATAATTTCTTTTGTCGGTATGGAAACAGAGCCTAAACTAATGTTTATAAAAAACAAAATCACCAGCGAAACTGATAAGAATATAAAGTGTTTTGTGTATAATTTTTGTTCCATTATGATGAAAATCCTCTATTGATTTATAAAATCATTGAGGTCTGAAAACCTTATTTATAGTTCTTTAAAAATCTGACTAATTTTTGAATGGCAATTCCCCGATGTGAAATTTTATTCTTTTCTTCAGCACTCATTTCTGCAAAAGATTGATGAAATCCTTCTGGTTTAAAAATAGGATCATATCCAAAACCCTTTTCGCCTTGTTTCTCTTTTAGAATTTCACCTTTACAAATTCCTTCGAAAATATATTGATTTTTGTCAATATTTAAACAGATTGCCGTTCTGAATTGTGCTTTTCTCGTTTTTTTATTTTCTAATTCTAATAATAATTTTTGCATGTTATTTTCAGAATTACTTGGTTCACCAGCAAAACGTGCAGAATATACTCCAGGTTTGCCATCTAAACTTGCTACTTCTAAACCCGTATCATCTGCAAAACAATTAAAACCAAATTTAATGGTAATATCGTTGGCTTTTAATTTTGCATTTCCTTCTAAAGTTATGGCTGTTTCTTCAACTTCATTAAAATAATTAATGTCTTTTAAACTCAGTAATTGAATTGATTGCGGTAACATTTCTTGTACTTCTTTCAGTTTATTTAAGTTGTTGGTTGCGAAGACGAGTTTCATCAAAACTATTTAATTTATGACAAATGTAATCAATTTATAAATGAATATTTAAGAACCCATCAGAACAAAATATTAAAATATAGCATGTAAATTTCAAAAGCTAAAAAATGCTAAAAGGATGGATGTTTTTTGTTTTTCATGGTAATATCAGGTAATAACCCAAGTAATTGTAGCTATTATTTTACGCTGTAAAATTAAAAGACAAATTTAAAAAGTAGTCTAAAAGATATATGGAAAATAGTTGCTAAAAAAAAGTGCTTAAAGAAAAAAGTATTTAAAGAAACTTGCCAGCTTTAATTTTAGGTAGATTTAAAATATACTCTTATAATATTCCCCCGAATAGAACTGAAAATTATAAATCTTCTATTAAAATTGTACTGGCAAGCTTGTAGGATTATAATTGGACTTTTTTAATTCATTCCAATTGGTAGTCCGAATATAATAAAAAATAATATATCACCTTCTGTAAACCCTTGATATATCGCTATTTTCAGTAAATCAGTAAGAGTTTTAACGAATCAGTAAATAATATTTAAAAAGAAATATTATCTTTCACTTTTAAAATCCCCATAATAGATTTGTTAGAATCATTTTTATTTTTGTTCACTGCGATCATTGGTTTTGTAACCCTTGCATTATTGCTAAGGTCTTATAAATCTAATCCTTTTTGTAATCTTTTTTTAGTTTTAATTATTAGTATTGTTTTTTTTAGGTTTTTTATTCATGGTAGTTATCACTTAGGTTTACAATCAGTTTTTAAACCCGTTACAGGTAAAAATTCAATATTCTATTTAATTCTGGTTCCTTGTTATTATTTATACTATAAATACTTAACAATTCAGGCAAAATCTTATAACCTTAAAGATTTAAAACATTTAATTTTCATTGTATTTTTATATCTTATCAATGCAATCGAAGCTTTAGATAATAGTTTTATATTCTATTTTGGACCTTTCACGAATTTCTTTTTTGTGCTACTATTTATAATGTTTTATTTAGTAATAGCTTTTAATTTGTTGAGAAAAAAAATATGGTTCAGAAAAACCTTGCTTTTAAATAATGAACACTTTTCTTTGATAAAAAATTGGACTATATTCTTTTATATAATTAATATAATTCCTAGTATTATGGTTTTAATTTCTTTATTTCAAGAATTTAGACAGGGTATAGGTGCTTCCGGAAAAACGATGGCTATTTTTTCGTTGGTGTTTTGGTTGGTTATTTTTTTTAAAATCTTAATATCTCCAGAAATATTATTTGGACTTCCGATATTGAATAGTACTTTATTAAAGTATAACGAAATTGTATCTGAAAAGAAAGAAATAGTAACCACCCCAGATGATAATTGGATATTAGAAACAAGTTCTAAAAAAACTACTCAAGATGAGAAATTACAAGAGAAGATTAGAGCAAACATTAAAAATTATATTTATGAAGTAGATCAATTGAGTACAGAAAAATTAATTTTTAGAAATCCAAAAATTTCTCAAAGTGATATTGCAGAAAAATTAGGAGTTCCTGCAAGTCATATCGTATATTTATTTAAATATCATTCTAAAATTTCTTTTTCAGAATATAGAATGAATAGTAGAATACAAGATGCCATAGAACTCATAAAAGAAGGTTTTTTAAATACAGAAACGTTTGAATCTTTAGCCTACAAAACAGGATTTGCATCTTATAACCCTTTCTTTACTGCTTTTAAAAAAATAACAACATATTCTCCTCAAGAGTTTTTAAAACTAAAACAATGTTAACAGATTTTTATTCATGATGATAAGGTTCATTCTTTAAAATCGTAAAGCTTCTGTACAATTGCTCCACAATAAATAAACGAATCATTTGATGAGAAAATGTCATTTTAGAGAGTGATATTTTTCCTTGTGACTTTTTATAAACAGCATCAGAAAAACCATAAGGGCCGCCGATCACTAGAACTAATTGTTTTAAGCCAGCATTCATTTTTTTTTGTAAATATTTAGAAAATTCAATGGATGTATAGTGTTTTCCTTTGTCATCCAACAAAATTAACTGGTCTGTGTTTTGTAGTTTCGATAAAATCAATTCTCCTTCTTTTTCTTTCTGCTGAACTTCACTTAAATTTTTTACATTTTTAAGATCAGGAATAACCTCTAGCTCAAACTTTACATAATGTTTTAAACGATTTTGATATTCATGAATCAAAGGAATTAAGTTTTTATGATCCGTTTTACCAATGGCTAGCAATTTAATTTTCATAATTTTTAAGGTTTTCACTTCTTGGTATTTCGCTTTTTGGCAGAATTGTAACGAGAAGTTTTTTATCATTACCGCTACAAATTTATCAGTTTTAAAACATAAATTCAATAGAACTTCCATAAAGTTCAAAATCATTGTTATTTTTACAGCAGAATTCAAGAAAATATGATATCGACAGCACAATTTGAAAAGGAATTAGAGTTAATTATAAAAAATGCAATTCGTGAAGATGTTGGAGATGGCGACCATACCTCACTTTCTTGCATTCCTGCGGATGCGAAAGGCAAAGCAAAATTGCTGGTAAAAGATGAAGGAATTATTGCTGGTGTGGAATTTGCAAAGCAAGTTTTTAGCTATGTTGATAAAGATTTAGAAGTAGAAACTTTTATAAAAGATGGTACAAAAGTAAAATTTGGCGATGTTGTTTTTCACGTTTCTGGCAAATCTCAATCTATTTTAATGGCAGAACGCTTGGTTTTAAATGCCATGCAAAGAATGAGCGCAATTGCTACAAAAACCGCTTTTTTTGTTGATTTATTAAAAGGAACCAACACAAAAATTTTAGATACTAGAAAAACAACCCCGGGAATTAGAGCATTAGAAAAATGGGCTGTAAAAATAGGAGGAGGGGAGAATCATAGATTTGCTCTTTACGATATGATCATGATTAAAGACAATCATATCGATTTTGCCGGTGGAATTACAGCAGCAATTACAAAAACAAAAAAATATTTGGCCGATAAAAAGTTAGCAATCAAAATAATTGTAGAAGCGAGAAGTTTAACAGAAATCAAAGAAATCCTTTCTAACGAAGGCGTATATAGAATTTTAATTGACAACTTTAATTATGAAGATACTAAAAAAGCAGTTCAGTTAATAGGAGATCGTTGTTTAACTGAATCTTCTGGCGGAATTAACGAAAAAACCATCAGGAAATATGCAGAATGCGGTGTCGATTTTATCTCATCAGGCGCCTTAACACATTCAGTTTATAATTTGGATTTGAGCTTAAAAGCGCTCTAAAATTTATGGTTTAGAAGTTCAAGTTGAATTTTGATTATGAAACAATTTTGACTGTTAAATTTAACATGATAAAAAAATATGGAAGATTTTTTTGACAGCGAAGCATATTCAAAAATTGATTTTACCAAAATAAAAATCAAAAAAGGCGAATATGACAATTGTACATTTTCAAATTGTAATTTTGAGAACGTGCATGCTTCAAATATTCAGTTTGTAGAATGTGAGTTTATCCATTGTAATTTTAGCAACGCTGTTGTAAAAGATACCGCTTTTAAGGATGTACGTTTTATAAATTGTAAAATGATAGGAGTAAAGTTTAATGAGGTAAATCAGTTTTTATTACAAATAAACTTTATAGATTGTCAATTAAATTTCTCTTCTTTTTATCAATTAAAACTTTCTGATACAAAGTTTAAAAATTGTAATTTAGAGGAAACAGATTTTACTGAAACTAGGTTGATAAATGCTGTTTTTGACAACTGTAATTTACAAGGAGCAATTTTTGATCAAACGGATTTAGAAAAATCAGATTTTAGAACTGCCTCTAATTTTAACATCAATCCGCAACAGAACCGATTAAAAAACGCAAAATTTAGTAGAAATACCATAGACGGACTTTTATTAAACCATAAAATTATTATTGAATGAAAAATTTGATGTATCCCTTATTTTTTCTCGTTTTTCTTTTCATTTCTTGCGAAGGAAATGAAAAGAGCATCTCGATGTATGGGTATGAATTAGGACAAAATAAAATTCAAAAAATAAAATTAAATAGTAACAAAACAGATTCGATCGTTAGTTTTAAATATATACAAAAAAGCGATTCTTTGAAAAATATTACATTAAGACATCACTTAAAAAAGGATGTAATTTTGGTAGATTTAGACACTTTTAACAAAATTCCAAATATATATAAATCGAAGAGTTTAGCGTATAAAATGTATCAACTTAAAAAAGATAAAAATCGTTATAAAACATTAGTGTTTCATGAAAATTACGGACTAATTGCAAGTTTAGGTTTTGGCACAGATCGTATCTTTTTAGAAGATTCTATAACACCAATTGTAAAAGAATTTATTTTTAAAGATTTATTTATAAATGTAAATAGTAAATAGATTTTTTCCTTAGAAAAGTCATTGATGAGCAAAGAAATTAAAGACAAACTAGAAAAAATACCAATTTTAAATATTTTGGTAAGATTCGGGAAGAAAATTAAAATTCCAGGATTAGAAGGCATGTCTTTATATGATGTCTTAGAAATGTATATTATTGGTATTATTGAAGGCGCTTTAACCACAAGGGCAAGCGGAATTGCCTACAGTTTTTTTATGGCGATTTTCCCGTTTTTGTTATTCATACTTACGTTAATTCCGTTTGTACCCATACCAGGAGCTCAAGAAGGTTTACTATCTTTAATAGCAGATGTGTTGCCGCCAAAAACATTTGATGCCGTAGATTCTGTTTTGGTTGATATTATTAAAAACCAATATGGAGGCTTGTTGTCTTTTGGTTTTATTGGATCCATTTTTTTAATGACCAATGGTATCAATGCAATATTTGGCGGGTTCGAATATTCCTATCATATTAAGGAAGTAAGAAACAGTGTTAGATCTTATTTTATAGCCATGTTAGTATCTATTGTGATTGTTGTTTTCTTGCTCATTACTGTAGTTTTAATCATATTTATCGAATTAGTTTTACAAGAATTTGTAACAATTGGTTGGCTAGAAGATAATTTAATTTGGGTGCAATTGGGGCGTGGAATTATTTTTATACTCATGATTTTTATGACCGTTTCAATGCTCTATTTATACGGAACAAAAGAAGGAAAACATTCTAGATTCTTTTCTCCTGGTGCATTTTTTACTACTATTTTATCAATTTTAACCTTTTATTTATTTGGTTATTATGTAAACGAATTTGCTAAATATAACGAGTTATATGGCTCTATTGGTACGCTTTTAATTTTAATGTTATTTATTTGGTTAAACTCAATCATTCTTTTACTTGGGTTCGAGTTAAATGCATCCATCAACGCATTAAGAAATCAAAATAAAAGTGATACAATCAGTAAAGAATTATAAGTTTTCACGATATTTGCAAACGCAATTTTTAATTGTAAATGTGCAATTTTAAGTGATTAGTTTTGAGTAGCACTACGAAAACTAAAAACCAAAAACTAACTAAAAATTTTTTAATGAAACCAAGCATCCCAAAAGGAACAAGAGATTTTTCACCAACAGAAGTAGCAAATCGTTCATATATAATGAGCACGATTAAAACTTCTTTTGAAACCTTCGGATTTCAACCTATAGAAACACCAAGTTTTGAAAATTCATCAACCTTAATGGGGAAATATGGTGAAGAAGGAGATCGCTTGATTTTTAAAATTTTGAATTCTGGGGATTATTTATCCAAAGCTGATGAAAAATTATTAGCGACAAAAGATAGTTTAAAAGTTACTGGTCAAATTTCCGAAAAAGCACTTCGTTATGACCTCACAGTTCCTTTTGCAAGATATGTAGTACAACATCAAAATGAAATTACATTTCCTTTTAAACGGTATCAAATTCAGCCTGTTTGGCGAGCAGATAGACCTCAAAAAGGACGTTTTAGAGAGTTTTTTCAATGTGATGCCGATGTGGTTGGTAGTAAATCTTTATGGCAAGAAGTTGAGTTTGTAAAATTATATGATACTGTTTTTACTCATTTAGGTTTGTTAGATACTACCATTAAAATTAATAATAGAAAAATATTATCTGGAATTGCAGAAGTGATTGGTGCCCAAGATAAATTAATTGATTTTACAGTAGCTTTAGATAAATTAGATAAAATTGGTCAGGAAAAAGTAGAGCAAGAAATGTTGTCTAAAGGAATTACTGTTGAAGCAATTCAAAAAGTACAACCGTTGTTTTCCTTTGATGGCAATAATGAAGAGAATTTAGACGCTTTAGAAAAAATGTTAGCAACATCCAAAGAAGGAACAAAAGGAGTTGAAGAGTTGCGCTTTGTGATAAATTCTGTGGAAGTCTTAGGCTTAAAATCTGCTAATTTAGAAGTTGATGTTACCTTAGCAAGAGGTTTAAATTATTATACAGGTGCTATTTTTGAAGTTTCTGCACCAAAGGGTGTTAAAATAGGTTCTATTGGCGGCGGTGGTAGATATGATGATTTAACAGGTATTTTTGGTTTAAAAGATGTTTCGGGAGTCGGAATTTCTTTTGGATTGGATAGAATCTATCTAGTTTTAGAAGAGTTAGGTTTGTTTAAAGCGGTTAGTTTACCAAAACCAAAAGTATTGTTCGTCAATTTTGGGGAAGCTGAAGCTTTGTATTGTATGAAAGCAATAACTTTACTAAGAGAAAACAATGTGAAATCAGAACTTTTTCCGGATGCTGCTAAAATGAAAAAACAAATGAATTACGCAAATAAACGTGAAATTGAATTCGTTGTTTTAGTAGGATCTCAAGAAATGGAAAAACAAGAATTTACCCTAAAAAATATGATTTTAGGAGAACAAACAAATTGTTCTTTATCAGAATTGGTGGAAACATTGAAATAATTTGAACACGAAATATTTTTTAAATCAGTATTCTTGTCATCATTACCATTTGTTTTATCGATCGTAGTAAAGAATTTCATATAGATTTTATTTAGCACCATTCCAAACTTTAAAACAGTAGAATTTTTTAAAATATTTGCGTATAATTTATTGTTTTAAATTTTTAAATAATCATGATCAAAACTTTATGAGCTTGCATAAAAGCGCTAAAATTTAGTTTATCATAATTTTATCATAACATAATTATAATTGATGCAAAAAGTTAAAATAATACGTTTCAAACCCTTAAATTTGCACTACAATTTTGATTGAAATCTTTGAATTGACCGACAAAATGAATGACGACAGAATAGAAGAAATAGGAGAGAACCACGTAGCAACTTCTGCAAAAACGCCATTAAGAGCCGATGCTTTTGATATTTCTGACGAAGAAAAAATTAAAAAAATCCAAGAAAGTGTTAAAGATATCTTAACCACCTTAGGGATGGATTTAACAGATGATAGTTTACAAGGAACTCCCAAAAGAGTTGCCAAAGCATTTGTAAATGAGATTTTTATGGGATTGAATCCTAAAAATAAGCCAAAAGCATCTACGTTTGATAATAATTACAATTATGGTGAAATGTTAGTGGAAAAAAACATTGTTGTTTATTCTACTTGCGAACATCATTTATTGCCCATTATTGGACGAGCACATGTTGCTTATATTTCTGGAGGTAAGGTAATTGGTTTATCTAAAATGAATAGAATTGTGGAATATTTTGCAAAAAGACCACAGGTTCAAGAACGTTTAACAATGCAAGTCGTGCAAGCAATGCAAGAAGCTTTAGGAGTGCAAGATGTTGCTTGCGTAATTGATGCTAAACATTTATGTGTAAATTCTAGAGGCATAAAAGACATAGAAAGTTCTACCGTAACGGCAGAGTTTGGTGGTAAATTTAAGGAAAAAGATACAAAAAGAGAATTTCTTGATTATTTAAAAATGGATACCGATTTTGATTAAAAGTAACTGTTTTTTAGATTTTAATTAGTGTTGTCCGATTAAAATTAGCTAAAGTGTTTTAAAGTATTGATAGTATTGATTTTCAAGAGCTTTTAAAGTAGTATACCTTGCTTTTAAAACCGCTTTAGAATTTATGATGTATCGAAAAATTTAAAATCGTAATAATATTGTTTTTCAGTTAGTTACATTCAAGTCTTTGTTCTTTATTCTAACAGCGAAAGCGGTCTTTTTATCTTTTATCGGACAACAATGGATTTTAATAATAGTTTAACCGTTTAGAAATTCTCTAAACGGTTATTTTTTTTTAAAAGAATTTGTTTTTAGATTCTTATCAATTTTTTTAAGTATATAATTTGATTGATTTAGTCTTATGTTTTGAACGTGCTTTAAAAACATAAGTATTGTGCAACAACTTCATGTAATCATCTGGTTAATAATTTATAAAGAAATTTTGTTACAGTGTATGTTGTGGTCGATTTCATGAAAAACAAGTGCTGTATTGTTTTTGTAGTGTGTTATCTAGTCGTTTATTTTTTAAATTAATTAACTTTGACGAAATATATTACAGAATTTTTATTTAAACTTTTTATGAAAAATTATATACTTTTTATTTACTTTATTTTAGCTTTTTCTACCATAGCAACAGCTCAAACAACTCAGGTAGGCAGTGGTAGTTATGCCAACATGCATCCTGGAACAGATGCTGCAGGTAGAAATGGTTTTCCTTCGGGCACACCTCAATTAAGCGGAAACGCTATCGGGAAACCAGTACCTACAAATGATTGGTGGTCTAAACTGATAAAAGAAAATCATGCAGATAATTTGTTCAATTATCCAATGACCATGAAAACCACAAATTCAGGTTTAATTGTTACCTACATTCCTTTTGGTGTGATAGGAGATTCTGCACCAATCGAAGTAGGATTAACAGGATTAAATGCGCCTAGAACAACAGTTTCTGATTATTCAGATTGGACAATGACCATGAATTGGAAAGATAATAATCATGAGTTAAAAGCTACTTCAGGTATCGGAATGCCTTTTTTATACTTTGAAAAAGATGCTGACGATATCGTTTCTATTAAAGTAAATTCTGGTTCTGCTAGTATTACAAATGAAATGTTAACGATAGAAAATGCTTCAGCAGGAGCAGATTTTGTTTTTTACGCACCATTGGGAAGTATCTGGGAGCAAGCAGGCAATGTATATACATCCACTTTAAATGGCAAGGATTATTGGTCTATGGCAATGTTACCACAAAATACAAGTAACGTTAATGCTGTAGCACAAGATTTAAAGAAATATGCGTATGTATTCCCTACCAATACAGAAACCTCTTGGAGTTACAATGAAAGTAATTCTAAAGTTACTACAACTTTTACAACATCTGTAGATGTAAAGGAAGGTACGCATTCTAACATGCTTTTAGGATTATTACCACACCAATGGTATAATTTAGCGTCTAATTCTCCAACTCCGAATACATATGAATATAGTTCTATAAGAGGAGCATTAAAAATGTTAGATGGCAACACTTTTACGGTAGAAAATACTTACAAAGGTATTTTACCAACAATTCCTTATTTAGCAAATTATAGTGAAGGTTTTAGTCCTTCGGATTTAGATGCAAAAATTTCTCAAATAGAGAATGATGGTTTAGCAACGTGGACAGATTCTTACAATGAAGGTCAAGTAATGAATCGATTAATTCAAACAGCCAGAATAGCAAATCAAACAGGAAATATTGAGGCGAGAGATAAAATGATTGCTACGATTAAAGAGCGATTAGAAGATTGGTTAAGTTATGAGTCTGGCGAAGTAGCTTTCTTGTTTTATTATAATAGCGATTGGTCTGCAATGATAGGATATCCTGCAGGTCATGGTCAAGATAATAACTTGAATGATCATCATTTTCATTGGGGATATTTCATTCACGCCGCCGCTTTTATGGAACAATTTGATCCAGGTTGGGCTGCAGAATGGGGCGATATGATTAATACTCTAATTAGAGATGCTGCTTCTTTTGATAGAAATGACACTCAATTTCCATTTCTAAGAAACTATAGTCCTTATGCTGGGCATAGTTGGGCAAATGGTTTTGCAACGTTTCCACAAGGAAATGATCAAGAATCTACATCAGAAAGTATGCAGTTTGCTTCTTCTTTAATCCACTGGGGAACCATTACTGAAAATAATAGCATTAGGGATTTAGGGATTTATATTTATACAACAGAACAAACTGCTATAGAGGAGTATTGGTTTGATGTGTACGAGCGTAATTTTCAAGCAACGCAACAATATAGTTTAGTGTCTAGAGTTTGGGGAAATTCTTACGATAATGGTACATTCTGGACGGCAGATATCGCTGCTTCTTATGGTATAGAAATGTATCCCATTCATGGTGGTTCTTTTTATTTAGGTCACAATCAAGAATATTCTAAAAAACTTTGGGCAGAAATTGAATCGAATACGGGCGTTTTAAGTAGAGAGGATAATGATAATTTATGGCATGATACGTATTGGAAATATTTATCATTTACAGATCCTCAAAAAGCTGTAGATTTATATAACGCCTACCCAGAAAGAAATTTAAAGTTTGGTGTTTCTGATGCACAAACTTATCATTGGTTGCATGGAGTAAATGCAATGGGAATTGTAGATGCCACAATTACTGCAGATTACCCAATTGCAGCTGTATTTAAACAAAATGGAGAAACTACCTATGTTGCACATAATTATTCTGATTCAGAAATCACAGTTTCTTTTTCTGACGGATTTAAATTAATTGTGCCTGCAAACCAAATGAAAACGAGCAGAGATATCGATGTTTCTGGCGTTTTATCATCAGATTTTGACCAAGCTTTTCCTGGTGGAAGCGTAAATTTATCTGCAACAATTACTGGAGAAGGGGTTACAAAAGTAGAATTTTTTGATGGCGCAAATTCAATTGGTGAAACTACAACGGCTCCTTACCAAATAAAAGCAACAAATCTTACTTTAGGCGTTCATGGTTTTTATGCAAAAGTATTTGTTAATAATCAGTTTAATGTAACCAATATTGTTAATATTCAAGTTGGCGAACAAGTTCCGTATTCCGGAACTCCAATGGTGATTCCTGGCGTTATAGAACCTGGTTTTTATGATAAATTTCAAGGTGGTATTGGTCAAAATATAACATACGTAGATAACTCTATAGGAAATAATGGGAATTTTAGAACAGAAGAAAATGTAGATGCTAATATCGTAAATGGAGAAGGAGCAACGGTTGGAGAGCTTGGCGCAGGAGAGTGGATGGAATATTCTATTCATGTAGAAACAGCGGGTATTTATGATTTAAGTTTTAGAGCTGCTTCTGGTAATTCTAGCGGAGGAGGCCCTTTCTATTTTGAAATAGAAGGTAATAAGATAAGTCCAAGTATTTCTGTGCAAACTTCTAATGACTGGGAAAATTGGATAACTAATACTGCTACTGATATCGAATTAACAAAAGGTGAGCATATTTTACGCCTATTTATCGAAAGCGGAGAATTCAATCTAGGAAGGATGACTTTTTCATATAAAAGTGACTTAACTTTTGTTCCACCTGTGGCAAATGCAGGAGAAAATGTTTCTGTACTTTCGCCATTAACCACCGCAACATTAGATGGCTCTTTAAGTATGGATCCAGAAGGAGAAACAATTACCTATAGTTGGGAACAGGTTTATGGACCATCAATTATCAATTTCGATAGCACAACGACGGTATCTCCAAATATTTCCAATCTTGAAAATGGAGTCTATAAATGTAAATTAACAGTTAGTGATGGCACATATTCAGCTTTTGATGAAGTTTTAATTCTTGTATCTGCGGAAGGTAATTTAAGTCCTTCAATTTCTATTACTTCACCAAGTAATGGAACTACTTTTAAAGAAGGAGAAGATATTAACATCACAACAATCACCACTGATTTAGATGGTACCGTTCAAGTAGTGGAATTTTTTGATGGCACCAATAAAATAGGAGAAGATTCTGCCGCACCTTTTACTTTTGTATGGATTGGAGCTAGTGTAGGCAGTCACGAAATTACTGCAATAGCTACGGACAATATGGGGGCAAAAACTACCTCTGAACCTGTCACTATTTCGGTCGATGAAGAAAAATCTTGTACTGAAACTTCTGCGGAAGCACAACAGGGAAATTTTTCTCAAGGATATGAGGTTAATTTTGAAACCATAGGTAACAGTGTAACGATTACATTTACGTTACTAGACACAAATAAAGTAGGGGTTGTGGCCTATTTATGGCAACAAAATCCTTTTATGGAAACTGAATTTGATGAAGTATCAGGTTTAACATTTTCTAAAACAATTGGTGGGTTAACCACAGGAGAAACCATCAGTTATGCAGCTAAATTTGCTTATGCTGGTGGATTCTCTGTTACAAAATATTTTCAATATGTAGTGGGAGACAGTTGTACAGGCAGTATTTCTGATGTAACTGCTCCAGAAAACTTTACTGCTTCCATAGGAAATATAACCGCATCTAGTGTAGAACTTTTATTGAATGCCACAGATGAATCTGGTAAAGTAGTTTATGAGATAACGTATGGAAATACAATAAAAACTGTAAACGGAGATTCAGGGGTACAAAAATCTTATATTATAAATGATTTAGAGGAAGAAACGTTTTATTCTTTTTCTGTCATTGCCAAAGATTTGTCAGGTAATTTGGCTTCAAATAACCCATTGGTCTTAGAAGCAACTACTTTGGTAAACTCTAATTCTGAATGTTCTGGTACTGATAGTGAAGCTATAGACGGGGCTTTTTCAATTGGTTATACCTATAGTTTTGAAACCAATGGCTCTAATGTTACCATTACATTCGAATTATTAGATACAGATAAAACAGGGGTTGTGGCTTATTTATTTAGACAATCTCCGTTTGCCGAAACGATGATGAACGAAGTATCTACTAAAAAGTTTTCTCAAACAGTTAGTGGTTTAACAAATGGACAAACCATAAGTTATGCCTGTAAGTTTGCTTTTGCAGGCGGATTAGCAGTTACTAAATACTTCTCTTATACAGTCGGATCTAATTGTACTTTAAGCACAGAAGATACTATTTTACAACAATCAGTAAAAATATTTCCAAATCCAAGTAAAAATATTTTGAATATAAGTTCATCTATCAAACCCATTACTAAAGTTGAAATTTATTCAGTGGTTGGAAAAAAGATTATTGAATTTAATAGCAATTTAGAAAAACTAAATATCCAAGAGTTATCTAGTGGTTTGTATTTGATTAAAATTTCTTCGGAAGAATCAAATTATACTACTAAATTTATCAAAGAATAACATTGCATTCATTTTATCAACTAAAAAAATCCGTTTAGATGTTTTCTGAACGGATTTTTGTATTTGAGTTTTTAAACTTACTATTGTAATGAATTCTTCTATTCAGAAATCTATTTCTTACTTTTTAAATAATTTTTTGTCACCACTAAAGCAGTTATCGTTGCACTAAAAATTAGACCATTTGTAATCGTATATTTTCTTTGAAACATAGATTCCGTAAAAAGATTAGTACTTGCTAAAACTAACAATAAAACACCAATACACCATGCTATTAAAAGGAATATTACTATTTTCTTAGAAGGATTTAAAATAGGATTATTCATCATTATTTATTTACTAAAACAAATTTACCTTTTTCAATTAAAGGAATTGCTTGTTTGTATTTAACCTCTTTTTCTTCGCCACTCATGATGTTTTTAATGGTAACACGTTCATTTCTACCAATTTTTGGTTGCTCTCTTACCACTGTTTCAATAGGCTCAGGTTGTGACTGACGAGAATTCTGAATTGCTTGTTCCGTAGAGTTTTGAACATCTGCTTTACTTGTATTTAGGCGTTCTCTTTTTTGATTTCTGGCTTCAGAAATTTGAGACCTATCTTGAACAGGCAATTCTCCTTTAAACAAGAATGATAAAACCTCTTTATTGATTTCATCAACCGTTTTCTTGAACAACTCAAAAGCTTCAAACTTATAAATTAATAAAGGATCTTTTTGCTCGTAAGATGCATTTTGTACAGATTGTTTTAACTCATCCATTTTACGCAAATGCTCTTTCCAGTTTTCATCAATAATGGCTAAAGTGATGTTTTTCTCGAAATCGGTTACCAAACTTTTTCCTTCACTTTCGTAAGCTTCTTTTAAGTTGGTTACTACTTGTAAAGATTTACTGCCATCTGTAAAAGGAACTACAATGCGTTCATAACGATCACCTTCATTTTCATAAACATCTTTAATTACAGGAAACGCTAAAACTGCATTTCTCTCAATTTTATTTTTGTAGTGTTCTGTTACAACATCATACAATTTATCTGTTAAATCTTTGTCAGACATTTTCTCAAACTCATCCTTAGAGAAAGGAGAGGTAGTAGAAGAGAAGCGAATCAATTCAAACTCAAAATTCTGAAAATCTTTTGTGGCTTTATTTTCGTTGATAATCGATTCACAAGTATCATAAATCATATTGGCAATATCAACCTGTAAACGTTTTCCATCCAGAGCGTTACGTCTTCTTTTATAAACAAACTCACGTTGAGCGTTCATAATATCATCATATTCTAACAAACGTTTTCTAATTCCGAAGTTATTCTCCTCAACTTTCTTTTGCGCTCTTTCAATAGATTTCGAGATCATGGAATGCTGAATTACTTCACCTTCTTTTAAGCCCATTCTATCCATCATTTTGGCAATTCTATCAGAACCAAACAAACGCATTAAATTGTCATCTAGGGCTACATAAAACTGTGTAGATCCAACATCACCCTGTCTACCTGCACGCCCTCTTAACTGTCTATCAACTCTTCGAGAATCATGTCTTTCTGTACCAATAATAGCTAATCCACCTGCCTTTTTTACATCTGGAGATAGTTTTATATCAGTACCACGTCCTGCCATGTTGGTAGCAATAGTTACGACTCCAGACTTACCAGCTTCGGCAACAACATCTGCTTCTCGTTTGTGTAATTTTGCATTTAATATATTATGAGGAATTTTACGCATTTGTAACATTCTACCTAGTAATTCTGAAATTTCTACAGAAGTTGTTCCCACCAAAACTGGGCGTCCTTGTATTACTAATTTTACGATATCCTCAATAACTGCATTGTATTTTTCACGCGCAGTTTTGTATACTAAATCTTCTTTGTCATCTCTTTGGATTGGTTTATTTGTAGGGATTTCTACAACATCTAATTTATAGATTTCCCATAATTCGCCAGCCTCTGTAATTGCCGTTCCTGTCATTCCAGAAAGTTTACGATACATTCTAAAGTAATTCTGTAAGGTTACCGTTGCAAAAGTTTGTGTAGCATCTTCAATTTTTACATTTTCTTTTGCCTCAATTGCTTGGTGTAAACCATCTGAATAACGGCGGCCATCCATAATACGCCCCGTTTGTTCATCTACAATCATTACTTTATTATCCATGACCACATATTCCACATCTTTTTCAAAAACGGTGTAGGCTTTTAAAAGTTGATTCATGGTATGAATACGTTCACTTTTGATACTAAAATCTTTGTATAATTCGTCTTTTTTTGCTGCTTTTTCTTCTGTAGTTATATCCGCCGTATCAATTTCGCCAATTTTAACTCCGATATCTGGGAGTACAAAAAATGTATCGTTATTTGTTTTTTCTGATAAATGTGCAATTCCTTTATCCGTTAAATCGATTTGGTTGTTTTTTTCTTCCACTACAAACCATAAATCTTCATCAATTTCTGGCATCATTTTATTATTGTCTGCCATGTAGGTGTTTTCCGTTTTTTGAAGAATTTGTTTAATTCCTTCTTGCGATAAAAACTTGATTAACGCCTTGTTTTTAGGCAAACCTCTGTACACTCTTAGTAATAAAAATCCACCCTCTTTAGTATTTCCAGCTGCCAATAACTTTTTAGCTTCTGCTAAAACACTTACTAAATGTTGTTTTTGCAAAGAAACTAAATCGGCAACTAAGGGTTTTAATTCGGTAAATTCATGACGGTCTCCTTGTGGTACGGGACCTGAAATAATTAAAGGTGTTCTTGCATCATCAATTAAAACAGAATCTACTTCATCAATAATGGCATAATTTGGAGGTCTTTGTACCAAATCGTCTTTAGAACTCGCCATATTATCACGTAAATAATCGAAACCAAATTCGTTATTGGTTCCGTATGTAATATCTGCATTATAAGCTTTTCTACGGGCATCTGAATTTGGTTGATGATAATCGATACAATCTGTAGACAAACCATGAAACTCAAAAATTGGGCCCATCCATGCTTTATCACGTTTTGCCAAATAATCGTTTACCGTTACTAAGTGTACGCCATTTCCTGTTAATGCATTTAAATAAACGGGTAGGGTAGAAACCAAAGTTTTCCCTTCACCAGTCATCATTTCTGCAATTTTACCTTGGTGCAATACAGAACCTCCAATTAATTGAACATCATAATGCACCATATCCCAAGTAACTGGTTTTCCTGCAGCATCCCAAGAATTTGCCCAATATGCTTTGTCATCTTCTAAGGTAACATTGTCTCTTTCTGCAGATATTTCTCTATCAAAAGGAGAGGCTGTTACTTCAATTTCTTTATTTTCTGCAAAACGTTTTGCAGTTTCTTTTACTACGGCAAAAGCCTCTGGCATTATTTTTAATAATGTTTCTTCAGAAATTTTATAAGACTCATCTTTTAAAGAATCAATTTCAGTATAAATATCTTCTTGCCTGTCAATATCAGCACCTTTGGCTTCTATTTCTAAGGTTGCAATCTTATCATCAAACTCCTTTAAAGCTGTTTTAATGATGTTCTTGAATTCTTGGGTTTTCGCTCTTAATTCATCATGAGAAAGTTTTGAAATTACCATTTCAAATTTCTTAACATCTTCCACAACAGGCTGTAAGCTTTTTAAATCTTTCTGCTGTTTATCACCTACAAAAAGTTTAATTACTGAATTTAAAATATTCATGCTATATAAGTTTTTATCAGCTAAAAATTAGCTGTATTATTTGATTGTAAATCAATTTATTATCAATTGTAAAAAAGTATTTTTTTAACTAAACAAAAAAAAGTCTCTTTTGAGACTTTATAGTTGTTATTATGTTTAGTATTCATCCTCATTCCAAAGATAATCATCTTCTGTAGGATAGTCTGGCCAAATTTCAACAATCGAGTCATATGCATCCCCTTCATCTTCTATATCTTGTAGATTTTCTACCACTTCTAGAGGAGATCCAGTTCTAATAGCATAATCTATTAATTCGTCTTTGGTTGCTGGCCAGGGTGCATCTGCTAGATAAGATGCTAATTCTAATGTCCAATACATTTTCTTAATGTTTAATTTTGTGCAAAAATAATTTTTTTACTCAATTATGCAAGTCTTTTTTAAGAAATTTACGTTTAATATATTAGTTGTATTTTTAATGTACTTTAAATCAGTATTTTAAAGTGTAAAAAAATCTAATTTCTTTAAAATCGATAAAAAAAGAACTTAACTATTTTTTTTGGGAATCCATTTGATTTCCGCTACTTCCAAATCTTGAGTCAATTTTCGTGCCAACACAAAAAGATAGTCAGAAAGCCGGTTTAAATACTTTAAAATATTTTCGTTCAAAGGTTCTTCGTCATTTAGCGCTACAGATAATCGTTCTGCCCGTCTACAAACACATCTAGCAACGTGACAGAATGACACCGCTTGATGTCCTCCAGGAAGTATAAAATGCGTCATTTGTGGAAGCACAGTATCCATTTCATCTATTTCATTTTCTAAAAAAAGTATAGAAGAATCATCAATTTTTGGAATATTTAAACGTTCCTTGCCGTTTTTTAATGTTTCTTTTTCGGGCGGAGTTGCCAACATTGCTCCTAAAGTAAATAATTCATTTTGAATTTTAAGCAATGAGTCCTTCACTTTTTCACTAATTTCTTGGTCTTTAATCAAACCAATATAAGCGTTTAGCTCATCTACTGTTCCATAACTCTCTATGCGCGAATTGTATTTTTTTACTCTCGTTCCGCCAAATAGAGCTGTTGTGCCGTTATCGCCAGTTTTTGTATATATTTTCATTTTACTTAAGTTACAAAGATTTAAAGTGTCAAAGTTACAAAGTTTCTTTATGTTAAACTGTTAAACTCTTATTATAAAATGCTCTTTGGCTTGTTCTTTTCTAAAGAAAATTATACCAAAATAAAACAAGTCTACAGTAACCGTTGCTTCATGTAAACGCGTAATTTCTGTCCAATAATGAAAGACTAGTTTATCCTGATGAATATTTTTAATGATGATAAAACTATTTGGATGACTTACACTTAATGTAGATACTTTTATGTCTTTCAAATCTTTCAAATTTTTAAAATACAATAAGTTAAGATTGTTGTTTATACAGGTGCTTGTAGTTTTTAAATTTGTGATTACAGCAGAAGGCTGAAAATATCCTATAACTTTTTTTAAGATTTCTTCTTCTTTTTTAGAGCGCTTAACGTCAAAATTAAAATCGTCTAATTGAATGTTTAAGTTCCTTTTTTTATATAAACCTTTGGTTACAAAATCAAACATAAAAGGCGAATGCACTCCATGTTGATTTGTAGATTTTAGTATAAATTTAAAATATGAAAAAAGCCTAAAAAACATGACTATTAATTTTTGTAAATATATAATGATTCGATGAAATAGGATTGTATAAACTAGGGTAAAAATCGTAACAAAGTTTTGCTTTGGGAATGTTACAACGGTTAGTTTTATGTTCTATGAATGCTTCAAATTCTCAAAACTTTTTTCCAAATGAATTACTCGCTTAAATAAGTTGTTTTATTTGATGGCAAAAAAATGATTAATTTCGTAGCACAAAAAACACAAACCTATAGATATGATTCCTAAAAACGAATACGCGCCTTATTATGCACAATATATTCAGGCTATTGAGAAAAACGGAAAATCAATTATTGAGAATTTAGAATTAGCGCAAACTGCTTTTAAAAAAACATTTGAAAATTTGCCTGTAGAAAAGCAAAATTATGCCTATGCTGAAGGAAAATGGACACTAAAAGAATTAATTCAGCATATTATAGACACAGAACGTGTTTTTTGTTATAGAGCCTTATGTTTTTCTAGAAGCGATAAAACTTCTTTACCAGGTTTTGATGAAGATTTATTTGTTGAAAATGCAGCTGTAGATGTAAGAAATTTTGAGGATTTATTGGAAGAAATGGCTGTTGTAAGAGCAGGAACAATCTTATTGTATAAAAGCTTTTCAGAGGAAGCTTTGTTGCGGATTGGTGTTGGTTCTGGAAATGAAATGTCTGTGAGAGCTTTAGGGTATTTATTTTCTGGACATCAAATTCATCATTTAAACATCGTTAAGGAAAGATATTTGTAAATTTGCATCAAATTAAAAGAAAAAATGACTTTACCCAAATTTTTATTAGCAGATAATAGTGAGTATCCGGAAGATGTTTTTGTGTTGCATACAGAATTTCCGCGTTTTATGATTAACCTTAAAGATGATGAAATAGAGTGGTTTGAGGATTTAACAGGAGAAAATGAAGAAGACATTGCAACTGAATTGGCTGATTTAATGGATAAAGCGGGTGCTTTTTATGATGATGAAATGAAACAATACGAAGATTAGCAAAAAAAAATGCCCAAGTTAGCTGTAAAACTAATCTTGGGCACCAACTAACCAACTTGTTGTTAATTTTTTCCAGCATTTATTTTTAGAGGTATTGTATACGTTTCTCCCTCTAAAGTTCCTTCAACTTTTACTTTTTTATAGTTTAATTTTCCTTTTACATAATTGCTTAGCTCACTTATTTTAGAGTCTACAGAAAGAATTACAATTTCGTTTTTGTTATTGATGACGAAAGAAATTTCTGCGGAACTAGTTTCTTCTAGTACAAACGGAATTTTATCTCCTAGCATAGAAACAATTTCTGTTCTTAATTTTTTTGTAATTTTTGATGGTTCTTTTTCAGAAGCTGTTGTAGAAAAAGTAGTTGCTAAACTAATAGCGATAATGGCAATGATTGATTTTAATGATTTCATAATAGAAATTTTTTAGTTATTTGTTATCTATTGAAAAGACGTCTGATTTTTAAAAACGTTTCATCAATAATGTATTTTAATATTTTGTTAACAGTATTTAACTGAAATTAGAAAAATAACAAGATACTCCTAATTTTATAGCCTTCTTTGAAAGCTATTATTGAATGGATAAAGCGGGTTTTTTTTATGATGATGAAATGAAACAATACGAAGATTAGCAGAAAAAAAATGCCCAAGTTAGCGGTAAAACTAATCTTGGGCACCAACTAACCAACTTATTGTTAATTTTTTGCAGCATTTATTTTTAAAGGTATTGTATACGTTTCTCCCTCTAAAGTTCCTTGTACTTTTACTTTTTTATAATTCAGTTTTCCCTTTACATAATTGCTTAACTCACTTACTTTAGAGTCTACAGAAAGAACTACAATTTCGTTTTTGTTATTAATGACGAAAGAAATTTCTGCGGAACTAGTTTCTTCAAGTACAAACGGAATTTTATCTCCTAGCATAGAAACAATTTCTGTTCTTAATTTTTTTGTAATTTTTGATGGTTCTTTTTCTGTTGCTGTTGTAGAAAAAGTAGTGGCTAAACTAATAGCGATAATGGCAATGATTGATTTTAATGATTTCATAATAGAAATTTTTTAGTTATTTGTTATCTATTGAAAAGACGTCTGATCTTTAAAAACGTTTCATCAAAAAAGGTGTTTTAATATATTGTTAACAGTATTTAACTGAAATTGGGAAAAGACACCGTAAAGTTGAATAAACGCCAACGAGAAACCTGCTACATTTCTGCAACAGGCTTCCCATCCAACTAAAACTAACCAAACTATGTATTAAATATTATTGAATTATTATCAGTAAACAACTATGATAGAAGATCACAAACTAAAATTGATAGGTAATTGTTGCTTTTGCAAAAAATGGGGTTCCGGGTGTGAAATGTATTTCCTCTACCGAGTCTTCTTCATTCTGTAATCTACTTTCGGTAGCAAATTGTGTTTCATTCCAAGCTACATTAAAAATATTTTCTACCGATATACCAAAAATAATGTCTTTCCTTTTATAATTGATGTTAAAATCGCTTACTAAATACCCATCGGCAATAATGCTATAATCTTCATTGGCAGGTCTGTCTGCTAAATAACGATACCGAAATCCGCCAGAAAAATTTCCTAAATCCCTAAAAGACAATCCTCCCGACATTGTAAAACTGGGTGCTAAAGGAATATAATCTTCACCGGCACTATTTTCTAAACTTCTAGCATTTGTAAAAGTTGCATCTGAATCCAAAAAGAATTGATTTGTGAATTGATACCGCAACCCAACATCTATCCCATAACGTTCTGATTTTCCTGAAGGTTCTATAATCCCAGCATCACCTACGTATACAAATTCTTCTTCAGACAATAAATACCAAGCAGCGGTGTTGATTATTAATTTTTTGGCGGGTTTCCAGATATTTCCAATATCTAAACCATATGCTTTTGGTAAAATTTTATCTGCATTTTGTTGTAAAATAACTCTTGCATCATTTGAGTGAAAACCGATTCCGGATTTTAAAAACCATTGTAAGTGATCATTTTGGGTATATAAAAAGTTTAACTTCGGATTGATAATTGCTTTCGTTTTAGATAACGTTTTATAAACATCGCTTAAATGATCATTGTATAAAAATTTAAAATAATCCAAACGAACGGCCGGTGATATCTTAAATTTTCCAAGTTCAAATTCTGAATTAAAAAATGCATATAAATTAGATTCTTTTATATCGCCAAATTGAATTCTCTCTAACAATTCACTTCTATTTTTAGTTCTAGATAATTGATTATCCTTAATAAAGTCATGCCGTAAACCAACTCCTTTAGTAAATTTCACCTCTACATCACCATAATTTTTAGAATTGATAATTTTAGCATTCATCCCAAAAATATTGCGGTCTTCTAATTGTCTTATTTGATCTCCATTTACAGCATCCTCAAGAAAAAATGTAAAGTTAGAAAATAGTTCAAAGTCATATTTTGAATAAAAAACATTGGCTTTAAATACAGATTTGTCTGATAAAGTTTTGTTTAGCTGAACATTTAGATTTGTTCTAGATGTAAAACCTCCTTCCGTATCGTCAATGGCACCAAATCGTGATATATTTCCGTTTTCAACTTCCCTAAGTGGTATTTGACCAGAAGCATCCCAACTACTTGTAAAATGTGATGCTGTTAATGTCAACTGATCTTTTCCGTTTAAAAAAGTATGGTATTTTGAAAAAATATTGAGTCTATTAAAATTTTGTTTAGATTCAAAAGGTCCGTCGGTTTCGATATATTCAACTGCAACATAGGCATTACTGTTTTTACTGTTTTCTAAAATACGAAACATCCCTAAAGTTCTTACGGAGTTAAAATCTCCATATCCCACCGAAATCATATTTTTACGAATATTGGTATGGGTAGAAAAATTTACATATCCCGCTGTATTAAAATCACCTTGATTTGCATAATAAGGTCCTTTACCAAAATCTATTTTTTGTATGGTTTCAGGAATTATAAAATGCAAATCAGAGTATCCTTGACCGTGTGCATGAGACACCATATTGATCGGCATTCCGTCTACAGAAAGCGTAATATCAGTACCGTGATCAATATCAAAACCTCTTAAAAATATCTGTTCTGCTTTTCCTCCTCCGGCGTGTTGTCCTATAAATAATCCTGGAACTTTTCTTAAAATTTCTTGAGAATTATTTACAGGATTCACTTGTAAATCGATTTTTGCCATTGTTTGCAATGCGTTGATTTCTTTGCGTAAAACCAATTCCTCTAACTGGAAAATTTTTGTGGTGAGCTCAATGATAATTCCATTTTCTAAATGTTCTTTACTAACTTGAATTATTTTTTTTTCAAAGCCTAGAATATGTACTTGAATAGTATCATTTAAAACTGTTTCTTCAAGCATAAAACTACCGTTTTCATTGGTATGGGTATGCGAATTTGAATTTACGTTTATAACATAAACATTTTCTAAATGTTCATTAAAAGAGTTTACAACACTTCCTTTTAAAGCCTGACCAAATGCCGGTAAACTTATTGGAATCAAAAGTAAAAATGTTATTAAATATTTCATTATATAGTATGTATTTCTTGTTCAGAATTCGGACCTAATTCATAAATGGCTCCTAATAATTCAGTTTTTAACTTTTTTGCTTCTGTATGTTTACCATTGGCTTTTAAAATATATGCTGTGTGTAACAAAGCTTCGGGTTCAAAAGTTTTGCCAATTACATGGTTTTTAACAATCTGCATTGCTTTTTTATGGTTCCCATTTTTGAAAAAAGACCAAGCTAACAAGTCATAAGATTGTGCTGTGGGTCTTGATGCTACCTCTTGTTTAGCAATTGCTATTGCTTTTGATTGGTTGCTATCATCCTCAGCAAATAAAAGCACATTGTATTTTGCATACATAGCTCCATAATTTTGATTGGTCACTTTAGATTTATATAGAGTTATTTGTTTTTCTTGTTCATTTCTATTTCCCATAAAATCTGCTATTTCAGCCTTTAATAAATGAGATTCTGGCCCAGCATTTTCTCTTGATACGGTTTCTAGAATTCTTAAAGCCTCTTTAGGATTCCGTTCATAAGAATAAACAATCCAAGCAATTCCTTTTTTAGCATACGTATTATTTGGGTTGATGGATAATGCTTTTAAATAGGCGTTGTAAGATTCTTTAATTCTACCTGCATGACCATAGTAATCCGCTAAATTGGTGTAATTCCATTGCATTAAATTTTTATTTTTAGACGATGTCGCAATATCTAAAGACTTTTCTAAATACACAATTGCTTTGTCTAAATTACCAATATGATCGTTGTACTTAGAGACCCTAATTAAATAGTCAAAATCTTTAAAATTTTGAACTTTCGATAAATATTCTTCTACTTTTTGAAGGTTGCCAAGTTCTAAATAAACATCTATTAACATCAAGTGCGTTTGTTGTAATTTTTCACCGATAAATTCCGCTTTGGTCAATAATTCTAGAGCTTCTTGAAAACGATGTTGAGAAATATAATTGGTTGCTAAACTTCTTAAATAGCCTGTATTGTTGTAATTTGTTTTTTCATTGGCAGTTATTAAATTCTTTTCTGCTTCTTTTAACTGTTGGATGTTTCCTGTAAGTTTAAATATATTAGAATTTGCAGCAGCTATTTTTGAATGATAAGGATATTGGCTAGGTGCCTGCTTTAATTTGTTTCCCCAAAAATTTAAATCATTTATTGCATTTTTTAAAGATGTATTTTCAGTTAAGTTTAGAAAGCTATTGTAATCTTTAGAGTTTGTTATTTGTTTGGTTTTATGGTTATTGCAACTAATTGTGATTGAAATAGTTACAAATATTAAAATAAGTTGGATGTACTTCATAATTTGTAGTTTTATTATTGGAGTGGTTAAAAGGTAAAAACCGACACGCACCCCTCAAAGCATGCCGGTTTTTTAATTGAAGAGGGTGTCTTCAGTATTTTACCATGGAGATGCTAAATAAGGAAAAGAGGTTAAGAATTCTTTATCATTTGCACTTACATGATCATCCGACAGGGTAGGGTTTTCAGAAAAATCTTCTCCACCAAAAATCAACAATAACTCCACCGTAATTACATCATCTGCTAAAGCTCGTCCTGTTAAAACGTTGGTGCCATCAAAGAAAGTTGTAGTTCCGTCTAAAGATACATTTAATACATCAGTAGCTAGTAAACTGGTAAAAGAAGGTGCATCCAATCCTAATGCATTCGCATCTCCTGCATTTGCATACGCAGGACTTAAACCGGTTAAATTTGTTTCGAACATGGATTGAAACATAGCTCCTTGTTGAGAAGGAATGGTAACATTAAAAGCATCTTTGCTATCCGCTGAAACAAAAACAGTGTTTACTGCTGGTCTACCCATTTGATCTTTTTGTGAAAACGTTCCAGAAAAATCTGTTGCTACTGGGGTCATCGTGTTCTCGTCATTATTGTCGCAGCTTATTATGAATAGTGAAAAGATTGCAATTGCTATGTATTTAATTTTATAAATTTTCATGATATTATTTTTAAAGTTGATTATAATTATTGTTTTGTATTTGTAGTTACCCAAGTGTTGATGGTCCCTGAACCTCCAATTTGACTTTTAGGTACTTCAATGACTATAGAAAGTACATTACTGCCGGCAAAAGTATCAGCCCCAGGATTGTTAAAGCCAGATGCATTTCCGCCAAGAATTGCTCCATATTGTGCAAAGTCCATAAAGAAAGGATCATCTCTTGGCCCTGCAAAAAATTTCATTCCATTGCTTTCTGAGATTGTTGCACTGGTTCCATAAGAAGTAATTGCTACTTCATTTTTTGTTGCCATTTCATTAATATTACTATTTAATCCTGTTGATGATGGTGCAAATGGACCGAAAAAATACATGTTTCCGTCTCTCGGAATTGCTTGAATCACCAAGTCTTCAACTTTGTCATCATTGGTGTCAATATTAAATTCTACCAACACATTTTCATCAAAAGAGGCAGTTGCTGATGCAGATGGACTCAATAGCCCTTGAACATTTGCTACAAAAACAAGGTTGCGTGTGTTTTCTCCTTGAAAGGCATAGAAGTCTGTAATGTCCGCATTGGTTCCACTGGTTGCAGGCGCATCAATATGATCTGCTGCGATTGTAATTAAACCGATAATCGCTGCGAAAACGGTTGCTACTAAAATTTTACTTTTTTTCATTTTGTGAGTTTTAAGTTATTTTTAATTGAATCTCACCAATACTTACGAGAAGAAAGTAGATACGGTTTTAAAAAAATTGTTTTTTTTGAATTTATTTTAGAAACCCCAATGAATAAAGAGAAAAACAGGCGTAAAAAAATCAACAATTCATATAATATTTGTAGTATTGTAGTAGAAATTTAATTTAAAATTGAAAAATTCAGCAAATAAACCCTCTTGGAAAGAAAGACTTCATGAAATTATTTATGAAGCAGATACCAAAGAAGGCAAACTTTTTGATGTAATATTATTGGTAGCCATTATTGCGAGTATTATACTGGTCATGCTAGAAAGTGTAGAAAGTTTTGATACTAAATATCACGATCAATTAAATATTTCTGAATGGGTGATTACAATTCTTTTTTCTATTGAATATGTTTTAAGGGTGATTACCATAAAAAAGCCGTCAAAATATATTTTTAGCTTTTTTGGAATCATAGATCTACTATCAACAATTCCGAAATACTTATCATTTATCATCATTGGGTCGCATAATTTGGCGGCCTTAAGAGCTTTGCGTTTATTAAGAGTTTTTAGAATATTAAAAGTAGCAAGATATATAGGCGCTTCCAATAGATTGATAGTTGCCTTAAAAGCAAGCCGAGCTAAAATTTTAGTTTTTTTATTTTTTGTAATTATATTGTGTTTAATTCTTGGTACCATAATGTATATGATAGAAGGTGAAGAAAATGGCTTTACAAGTATACCAAGAAGTGTTTATTGGGCAGTTGTAACACTTACTACTGTTGGTTATGGAGATATTGCACCAAATACCCCTTTTGGTCAATTTATTGCAAGTATCATCATGGTTTTAGGATATGGTATTATAGCAATTCCAACCGGAATAGTTAGTTCAGAAATGACAAAACATGAAGGAAGTGATCTTGATTTCAATACACAATCTTGCCCCAACTGTTTGGCAGATAGACACAAAGAAAATTCGATTTTTTGTTATAATTGTGGCGATACTTTAAATCCTGATGAAAGAAATACATAATACTTTAATAACCATTGTTGGACCTACAGCAATAGGTAAAACTGCCTTAAGTATACAGTTAGCAAATCATTTTAAGTCGGATATTATTTCATGCGATTCTAGACAGTTTTATAAAGAAATGGTTATTGGAACCGCTGTTCCTAATGCAGAGGAGTTAGCTGCAGCCAAACACCATTTTATACAAAATAGAAGCATTTTTGAAGATTATAATGTGGGTCAATTTGAAAGAGATGCCCTGGCGACTTTAGATACTTTATTTGAAAAAAATCCAATTCAGATTATGGTTGGAGGCAGTGGCTTATATGTAGATGCTGTCTTAAAAGGGTTAGATTATTTTCCTGAAGTTGATAAACAGATTCGCGAAAATCTTACCAAATTATTAGAAGAAGAGGGCATTGAAGTTTTACAGCAACAATTAAAAGAGTTAGATTTAGAGACCTATAATGCTATTGCGATAGATAATCCTCATCGTGTTATGAGAGCTTTAGAAATTTGTTTGGGTACAGGAATTCCGTATGCAACTTTTAAAAATAAACCCAAAGCCCCCAGAAATTTTAAATCTATAAAAATAGGATTAACGGCAGATAGAGAAATTATTTATCATAGAATTAATCAAAGAGTAGATCTAATGATTGAAAATGGTTTAATAGAAGAAGCTGAAAATTTGTACCCTCATAAAAACTTGAATGCTTTACAAACTGTTGGTTATAGAGAATTATTTTCTTTCTTTCAGGACGATTTTACGCAGGAATTTGCCATTTCTGAGATTAAAAAAAATACCAGACGTTTTGCAAAAAGACAGTTAACTTGGTTTAAAAGAGATACAGAAACAATATGGTTTGAGTATCAAACTAACGAAAAAAAAATAATTACAACAATTTTAGATAAGATGAATGCTTTTTAAGGCAAGTAGGTTTCTGTAAATCAATTCCTTTTCTATCTTTGTCAATCTAAAACGAAATCATGAAATTAAAATTTACAATTCTTTTTATTGCTTTTATAAGCAGTGCGGCTATGGCGCAAAGTAAAGTAGGGACCATAGACAGCGATTATATCATTAATATAATGCCTGAGGCTAAAATTGTGATAGAAAGATCACAAGAATACGGGGCTAGATTAGATTCTACTTTTTCTATTAAAATGGAAGATTATAAAAAGCGAGTGAAAGATTTTAGGGCGAAAGAAAAAGAAATGGGTGAGCTGATGAAGAAAGTATTGGTTGATGAATTGACAGCGTTAGAACAAGATGTGAAGAAATTTCAAGAAAACGGAAATAAACTGATGCAATTAAAGCGGAATGAATTAATGGTACCGTTATATAAAAAATTAAACGAAGCGGTTACTGAAATAGCAAAGGAAGAGGGATATTCTCAAATATTTACAAAAGCAGGAAATCAGTTTGCTTACATAGACGAAAATTTTGATATTACTAAATTAGTGATGAAAAAACTTGGTATTAAAGCACCTGAAATAAAAGAATAATTATTTCAGAATACGTCTATAACCTTGCTTTTGCAAGGTTTTTTGTTTTAAAAAAGGAGGTTTTTTCTGGTTGATTTTCTTACTAAAAAAGAGAGCTAGTCTTTGTTGCCTGCATAGGTTTTATTGCAATGTCTAGTTTTGTTGATACAATCACTAAAATATTAATCAATAATTTTTTTAAGAATGCTAAATACTTTTTTCTCGATGACATCAACAGAACCATCAGCAAAAAAAACATTTTTTAATTCTTTTAAAAGTATTTCTTTTTCAGCTTGACTAAACTTATTTTCGGAGATATATTGCTGAATTTTGTTCAAATTATTTTCATCAGAATCGGCCACAACTTCCGTATGAATTTTGTGATATGTTTTTATGTCTACTTTCGATAAAATATAATTTTGCTCTTCAATATCTTCAAAATGATTACAATGAGCTGCGTACAGCAGCACATAAGCTTCAAATTCTTTTCTAGACCAAGTGCTGTTTTCCATCTTATTTTTCTATTGGTAAATTATTTGTAGATCCCCATTCTGTCCAAGAACCATCATATACTGCAGAATTTTGAATACCAACTAATGCGCTTCCAAAAGCCAAAATAGATGCTGTAATTCCTGTTCCACAAGTAAAAATAAAATCTTTCTTTGCTGGGTTTATTCTTGTATAAATTTCTTGAAGTTGGTCTTTTTCTTTCATAAAACCGTTTTCAACAATTTCTGTAAAAGGTAAACTTACAGAGGTCGGTATATGACCATTTCTAATCTCTTTTCTAGGTTCTAATACTCTTGCATAAAAACGATCTTCTGAACGTGCATCCACAATTAAAAACTGATGCTTTTCTATGGCTGATAAAACATCATTCGTAAATTTTAGTTTTTCAGGACGATATTTTACAAGAAAGTCTCCTTGCGGTAAAGAATGTTTATTCGGAACTTGAATAGGATAATTTTTAGATTTCCATGCAGGCAAACCTCCATCTAAAACAGCAATATTTTTAAAACCCATTAAAGTAAATAGCCACCAAACTCTTGGAGAAGAATAGATGCCTAAATCGTCATAAACTACTAGACAACTATCCTTTTTAACCCCTAAATTCCGTGCCTTTTCTTCAAAGTTTTTAGGTGGTAAAACCGTATTTGGAAAAGCTGATGTTGTATCAGAAAACATATTTTTGATATCAAAAAACAGAGCGCCTGCTATTTGCTTTTTAGCTTCACTTTGCACGGATGCTACCGCCGTAACTTTCGGAATTGTACAATCTAAAATGATAAGATTTTTGGCATCTAAATGATTGTAAAGCCAATCTGCAGAAACCAAAGGATTTGAAATTTGTAAAGTCATTTTTTATTGAAAGTAATCCGTTATAATTCTACTTTACTTTTTCATAGTTGTCGTCCCATTCTTTTGGTTTAGGATCGTGTAATTTATCTAAAGATTTTGCAATAATCATAGAAACTGTGGCGTCTCCAGTAACGTTTACAGTAGTTCTACACATGTCTAAAGGTCTGTCTACGGCAAAAATTAGTGCTAAACCAATAGGCAATAGTTCAGGAGGAAAACCGATAGATTCTAATACAATAACCAACATGACCATGCCTGCACTTGGCACGGCTGCAGATCCAATAGAAGCTAATAATGCCGTTGCCACAATAATTAATTGGTTAGAAAATGTTAACCCTTCTGGCCAAACTACTTGCATAATAAACACAGCCGCAATAGCTTGGTATAAACTTGTTCCGTCCATATTTATGGTAGCACCCACTGGTAAAACAAAACCAGAAATTTCTTTATCAACACCTAAATGCTCTTCAACTCTTTCCATGGTTACAGGCAAAGTTGCTGCACTAGAACTTGTTGAAAAAGCCAATAATTGCGCAGGACTAATTTGTTTTAAAAACCATAGCGGAGATTTTTTTGTGTATACACGAACCAAGGTAAGATAAAAGCCAATCATTAACAATAAACCACCCACTACGCAAAGCGCATATACTAAGAGTTTTAAAAGAATTTCTGTATCATCGAAAGCAATAATAACGTTTGCTAACAAAGCAAAAACAGCATAAGGTGCAAATAACATAATTAAATCGACCATTTTCATGACGACTTCGTTTAAAGAGTCAAAGAAATCCATTAGTGGTTTTGCTTTCTTTTCTGGTATTAGAAGTAAAGAAATACCTACAAACAAGGCAAAAAAGATAATTTGTAACATACTAGCATCTCCTAAGGCCGTAAAAATATTACTTGGAAAAATATCGATTAATGCTTGTAAAGGACCTGCATCATTTTGTGCCGTTGCCTTGGTTAATTTATCTGCAACATCAGAAGAGCTCTCGTATTTTGATTTTATTTTCTCAATGGTATCAGCAGACATTCCTGCGCCTGGTTTCACAATATTTACAATTCCTAAACCAATGATAATGGCCACAAGAGTTGTCATCATATAAATAATCATGGTTCTTAGTCCCATTTTTTTAATTTTAGAAATATCTTTTAAATCAGAAATTCCTTTAATTAAAGAGGCTAATATTAGGGGTACTGCAATTAATTTTAAAAGATTGATAAAAATAGTTCCAAAAGGTTTTATCCAATCTGTTACAAATCCTTTACCACCGTCAACAGAATTCATGATAAAACCAAAAATGATTCCTAAAACCATTCCTATTAAAATTTTCCAATGTAATGCTACTTTTTTCATTTAGTTGCTTCAAAATTAATTAAGAAAGGGAAAGATAAAAAAATATTTAAAATTAGCGTGACTTTATTGTTATATTGTGTCCTAATTTTGGGAAGAAAATATATTAATCATTAAAAACATACAATGGCAGGGATTTTAGACTTATTAAATAGCGATTTAGGAAAATCAATTATATCTGGAGTAGCGGGTTCTACAGGAAATGATTCTAGTAAAACAAGTAGTGTTTTAACAATGGCTTTGCCTGTGTTAATGAAAGCTATGGAAAGAAATGCAAAAACGCCAGAAGGGGCCGAAGGTTTAATGAGTGCATTATCCGGAAAACACGATGGTAGTATTTTAGACAATCTTAGTGGTTTGTTTGGTGGTGGAGTAGATGATACTGTGAAACAAGATGGAGCAGGGATTTTAAGTCATATTTTAGGAAGTAAGCAGCAAGGATTAGAGCAATTTATCGGTCAAAAAGTTGGTTTAGATGCTAGTTCCGTAGCCCATATTTTAAAAGTGGCAGCACCTATTTTAATGGGATTTTTGGCGAAACAAAAAAACGAGCAAAATGTTGGTAGTTCAGGAGATTTAACAGGACTTATTGGGGGTTTAGTAGGAGGAAGCAGTGCTACAAGTGAACAAAGTTTTCTTGAAAAAATGTTAGATGCAGATGGAGATGGGAGTGTCGTTGATGATGTTGCTGGTATGTTTTTAGGAGGTGATAAAAAAGAATCTGGCGGACTTGGCGGAATGTTGGGTGGACTTTTTGGAAAATAGAAAAAATTTTTAAAATAATATACAAATGCTCAAACTTTAAAGTTTGAGCATTTATTTTTCTATATACTATTTTACAGTTTTTGGAATTATAATATTTTATTTGGAATAATTCTTCTTGTCCACGTTTTTAATCTTTTGAACTTACCAACTTCTTTATCAGGGTTATAGTTGATTGTTGTTTCCCATGAATTTTCAGGAAGAAATTCCTCGTTCATTCCTGATAAAACTCCTGCCGAAATTTTATTTGATTTTACAATGACAATACATTCCGTATTTAAATTTGCACTTCTAGGATCTAGATTAAAAGTGCCAATAACAGTGGTTTTGTTATCAATAACCATAGATTTTGCATGCAATCCGAAAACGGGTTTATGCTCTAAAGTTTCTTGAAGTTCACCGGTCATAATACTCATTCTTTTTGCCGCATCTGGTCTAAATTCAAAAATTCGAACCCCTGTTTTTAGTAATTCTTCTCTGTCTTCTTGGTAACCACTAAAGGCTTCCAAATTGTCTGTAGAGGCAAGGCTGTTTGTTAATATTCTTATTTTTACACCACGATCTACAGCTTTTTTAAATAAATTTCTACTCAATTCTGTTGTAATTAAATAAGGAGATTGGATGTCTATAGATATTTTTGCGTTTTGCACTAATTTAATTAAAGCGCTAGTGCTAGCGCCGCCACCAACCATGCCATTAAAACCATTATTTTTACCTGGGATGTCTGAAATAAACTGCACATCTTCTAACCAAACTAAATCGCCAGATTTTTTGATTTTGTTAAAAGTATCGGGTAAGTTTTTAATTCTTTCTCTAATCTGTGGCCAAAAATTATCAGGATTACAGGCATATTCATGCAATCTATTGAATCTGTTGTCCTCATATACTAGTTCGGAATCAATTGCTACAATTTCAGCTACATCTTTACTAAATTCGCTGTTCCAAAAGTCAGAAAAAGAATTTTTAACTTGTTTTACAGCTTTACCCATCAACAAAATATCTCGGTCTCTAAAATTATATTCATGGTCATAATCAAAATATTCATCGGCTATGTTTCTACCACCTGTAATGACTATTTTATCATCTACCAAAAAGGTTTTATTATGCATTCTTTGGTTGGCAGACTTAAAATCTGTGGTAAATTTTTTAATTTTCCCGAAGATGTTTTTCCCTAAATTAACGCCAGGATTATAAATTTTTACAGAAATATTTTTATGAGAATTAAACATTAGTATATCCTCAATATCTGCATCGACCATAATATCATCCACAATAATTCTAACTTTAACACCTCGGTCTGCTGCTTTAATTAAATAATCACAAGCAATGAGCCCTACATTATCCATAGAAAAAATAAAATATTGCACGTCAATAGTTTTTTCTGCATATTGTGTTAACCAAGCTCTTGCCACCATAGAACCACTGCCATCTTCAAGTACATAAGTTCCAGTTAAACTGTCCATTTTTTGCTCCATGCCTTTTAGCTCATTGGTCAAGGAAATACTATCATTTCTTTGGATGGTTTCACAAAAGCTTGTTTCGGAGATTTCTACAACTTTTGAATTGCAAGAAAACAGCACATATAAAAGGGTAGTATAAAAAAAGGATAATTTAAAATTAGTTTTTATAGGAATTATCATTTGTAGTTTGTCTTTTTGATATTGACTCAGTGTTCATCAAAAGTATACGATTTTCTGCACTAAAAGGAATTTACGGCTAAAATAATCTATTTTGTTTTTTTAAGAAGCAACGGTACCTAAAGTATACAACTGTTCTAAAGTAGGAGAGAGGCTACCACCAGCAGGTTCTAAAGTGATACCAAAAGCTTCTGATTCATTTCCGTTGTCAATGGTAAAAATCTTATTTGCATCCGTAGTAAAAGAATCTAAAGTACCTAAACTTGTTGGGGTTAAAGGATCTAATTTTAAAGACCAAACTTGATAAACTTTTCCTTTTGGTGGTTCTGGTAAACCCTTGGCGTCTAAATAAATAGAATTTGTTTTTTTATCCCAATATACTTTTGCATACGATGTTGGTGATACCGTTTGACCCGCTAAAGGAATAGAAATAATATCCTTGTCTCTAAATATTTCAATTAGTTTTTCAGCTTCCGCTAAACTATTCGAAGATTTGTTTATTTGTTCTTCCAGTTGTTCTTTTTCAATAGCTAATTGTTCTTTTAATATATTATTTTGAAGTACAGATAAAATTAAGGTAGATCCTAAAATAAAAGCAGCTGCCCAACCTAAATACTGTTTTATGTTGGGTTTTGGCATGGTAATTACTTTCGGCTCTTCACTATTTAATTGATCTTTAATATCGTTAAAAGAATAGGGAATATCTTTTTTAGCTGCTGCTGTTAATTGTAAAATAGCTTTTTCTATAGATTCTATTTCTACCAATAGCTCTGGGTTTTCTTGAATTGCCGCATACACTTCCTCGTTTTCTTTTTCAGAAAGCGAGCCTGCAACGTACAGTTCTAATATTCCAGATGCTATGTATTCTTTTGTGTTCATTTTTATACTCCTAACATGGTGCGTAATTCACCAATGCAGGTTCTATTTTTTGTTTTTATGGTTCCAAGTGGCATCTCTAATTCTTCAGATGCTTCTTTTTGTGTAAACCCTTTAAAATATAATAATTCAATCACAGATTTACAAGTATCGCCTAATTTGGTTACAAATTCTTTTAGTCCAATTGTATTGGTTGTGTTGTCTAAGCTACTACTAGTTTCTAATATATTTACGAGAAAATCTGCATTAAGGTTTTGCTTCGACTGTTTATATTTTTTAGAACGCGTGCAATCTATGGCTGCATTTCTAGCGATGTTTAGCATCCAAGTAAAAAAACGACCTTTTTTTGGAGAATAACTTTCAGCATTATTCCAAGCTTTTATAAAAACATCTTGGGTAATTTCTTGGGCAAGATTATCGTTTTTAACAATATTATTTACAACTCCAGAAATACTATCACAGTATAAACCATACAATTTTTCGTATGCTTTTACATCTTTTTTCTGAAACTGTAAAATTAAAAGTTCTTGATCTACCATATAACGACCGCTAAAATAGAGAAATAAAGTTAGTTTGGTTTCTTTTTTAAAAATAAAAAATAATTTAACATTACGAATATAAATAGGGAATGAAATTCTTTTTTTTCCTTAGAAACGTATAATCTTTTGCACTTTATTTCGATTCAAATAATTTTTGATGATCGTTTTAGAAATCTCTTTATTTTCTATCGACGTTAAAACCGATTTTAAGATTTCTAAATTATTTTCTTGATGCGCTAAATTGGTGTAACCATAACTCGTTACCATATTATTTTCAATAAGAATCACGGCATGTTCTTCAACTTCTCTGCCTTTATCAAAAATGATAAAACTATCGTTATTAAAATCTTCCTTAGTAATTTTAAAATTCTTTTTAAAGTTAAATTTGGGAGCTATTTTTTCTAATTGTAAATAATACTTTAAACGGGTAAAAAGTTCATTACCTGTTCTATTATAAGTAACACTATTAGCTCTATCTTGTATTTTAACTGCGCGCCTTGAAGTTTTTATAAAGAGATTATTTAATTCGGCTTTTATATTTTTTCCTTTGCCAATAAAAATTACTTTTCCTTCACTGTCATGGATGTAATAAATACCTAAAACATTCGGAATTTCGTCAATCAAGTTTTTTAATTTTTCTTTTTCCTGTCTTTTATCAAAATATTTCACTGAATTTTGAATGACCGTTTTTTCAAAATCTTTTTCTAAAAGTAATTTAAACAATTGCACGGTTGCTAAAGCATCACCGTTTGCTCTGTGCCTATCTGTAATAGGGATTCCTAAAGATTTTGTGAGCTTGCCTAAACTATAAGAAGTTTGATTTTCTATTAAATTCTGACTTAATTCAACAGTGCATAAAGTATTTCTAAAAAAATCAAAGCCTAATCTATCGAATTCTGTTCTTAAAATTCGATAATCAAAAGTAGCATTGTGCGCTACAAGAATACAATCTTTGGTGATTTCTACAATGCGTTTTGCAACTTCATAAAATTTGGGCGCATTTCGCAGCATTTTATTATTAATGCCAGTGAGCCTTACCACAAATTCTTGAATGGGTTTTTCAGGATTTACAAGCGATATAAATTGATCTACAACTTGATGACCATCAAATTTGTAGATAGCAATTTCTGTAATTCCCTCTTCATTAAACTTACCTCCCGTAGTTTCAATATCTAAAATAACATACAACTTCTTCTAATTTTTTTTAAATTTAATAATTATAATTTCGATGACCAAATATAGAACTTCCAACTCTAATCATTGTACTCCCGTTTTTGATGGCTAATTCATAATCTCCACTCATGCCCATTGATAAAATCTCGAGATGGCAGTTATGAATTTTAGTTTGTTGTTTTTGAGTATCAAAAAAGGTTTTTAGTAATGAAAACTCTTCTGCTAATTGCTCTTGATTATCTGTAAACGTAGCCATTCCCATAAAACCAGCAATTTTTATATGGGTAAGTTCTAGTATTTCTTTTGAGTTTAAAATTTCTGCTATTTCATCAAAAGTAAGTCCAAATTTTGTGTCTTCTTTGGCAATTTTTGCTTGTAACAAACAATTGATAATTCGATCGTGTTTTTTTGCTTGCTTGTTAATTTCTTTTAAAGTTTTAAATTTATCAACTCCGTGAATTAAATCGACAAAATGTGCCATATATTTCACCTTATTACTCTGTAAATGACCAATCATGTGCCATTGAATATCTTTTGGCAAAGCATCATATTTATCCACCATTTCTTGAATTTTATTTTCACCAAAAACGCGCTGACCAGCATCATAAGCTTCTTGTAAATCTTCAATCGGTTTGGTTTTAGAAACGGCAACTAAGGTTACATTTTCGGGTATTTTTAATTTAAATTCTTTTATATTTTTTGTAATCATTTTTTAAGCTATTTTGTGATGAGATTTTGAACAGTTGCAATTAGAAGCATCAAATTTAGAATGATAGAACAATCAAAACTCATACATCGTTAAACCACTTCTTAACTTAGGTTGAATATAAGTTGTTTTTGGAGGCATTTTTAAATTAGCATCCGAAATTTCTTTCATTTCTTTAATGGTGACCGGATTCAAACTAAAACCAACGGTATACAAACCTAAATCAACCTTTGTTTTTATAGAAACGATGTCTTTTTTATTATCAGAATGACCAATTCTGTCATTATTTGTAAGATCTTTTATGCCCAATATAGGATTTAAAATTGTTCTGTATAAAATTTCAGCATCTAATTTACTTAAACAATCTGTGAAATTATAAATATTTTCCTTTAAATATAGTGAATAAAATTCACCATTTAAATACATACTAAAATGATGTTTTTTATCAGGAAAGTAAACTTGTTGTCCTCGATTTTTAATAGTGAAAGAACTGCTTAATTTCTCTAAAAATTCAGCCACCGACAATCCGTTTAAATCTTTTACAAAACGGTTAAATTCAGAGATTTTTAATTGAGATTCAGGAATCAAATAACTCATAAAGAAGTTATAATCTTCACTACCATTATGATTTTTGTTTTCTGATGCTAACTCCTTAGCTAACAAAGCAGAAGAAGCCGTTCTGTGATGACCATCCGCAATATATAAAGCGTCAATTTTTGCAAAAGCGTTTATTATTTTCTGATTGATATTTTCATTCGTAACCAACCAAAGTTTATGTAAATTTTTATCGGTTGTAGAAAACTCATATTCTGGTCTTTTCTCTTTTTCTTGGTTGATAATTTCTGTTAATGTTTTATCATCCTTAAAAGTTAATAAAACAGGTTCGGCATTAAAACCTATTATTTTTAAATATTTTTCAAAAAGTTGCTCTCTTTTATGGATAGTGCCTTCGTGTTTTTTAACATAGCCATTTAGATAATCTGCAATACTGGTGGCACCAATAATTCCGCAAAAAGTGTTATGTATGTTCGTTCTTTCATAAATATAAAATGCAGGAACTTTATCTTTTACAAAAATATTATTTCTTTTAAAATCTTGATATCTATTGTGTACTAATTGAAATCGTCTTTCTGTAGAAACCTCTTGTAAAAATTTATAATCAGGATTTACAATATGTAAAAAAGTATACGGATTAAAATCTAATTTAGCACCTAATTGCGCAGGAGTATATGCTTCATATGATTTTGAAGACACCAAAGCAACTTTATCTCTGCTGGGTCTAACGGCTTTAAAGGGGTGTACAATGGCCATATTTTAAAAGTGATTTGGCTTTAATTTTTAATATTTATGCAAATCTAAGTTTACTTTAATAAAGTAATTATTTGCGTTGCTAACTCTAAACCAATTCTGTCTTGTGCTTCTTTTGTGGATGCCCCAATGTTTGGTGTTAAAGAAATTTCTGGATTCATTAAAACTTGCACTGCAGGTGTTGGCTGTGTGTCAAAGACGTCTAAACCAGCGAATTGTACTTTGCCTTCTTTAATAGCTTTTATCAAATCTACTTCATTAATAACCCCACCTTTTGCTGTATTTATAATACCAACACCATCTTTCATTTTATTGAAATCTGTTGCAGTAATTAAAAATTCTTCTTGTTCTGGAACATGTAAAGTAATAAAATCTGCTTCTTTAAAAAGTTCTTCTTTATCAATTGTATCAATGTTAAAAATTGCTTTTTGACCGTTAAAAAAATCTAAAGTAATAGCAGTACTTTCTACAACTTCATCTGTTGCTAAAACATTCATTCCGATGCCAATAGCAATTTTTGCAACTTCTTGTCCTACTTTTCCAAAACCAATAATTCCCAGTGTTTTTCCTCTTAATTCTGTTCCTTGAGCATATGCCTTTTTTAATTCAGCAAAACGAGAATCCCCTTCTAAAGGCATTTCTCTGTTAGAGGAATGCAGAAATCTTACCATTCCGAATAAATGAGAAAAAACCAACTCTGCCACAGCGCTAGACAAAGCGCCAGATGTGTTGATGACTTGCAAACCATTGTCAATGGCATAATCGACATCAATAGCATCCATATCAATCCCAGCCATACCAATTAATTTTAAACTCGGACAAGCCTCAATTAATTCTTGGCGTACTTGGGTTCTTCCCGCAACTATAATTGCATCAATATGATGTTCATTCATATAATTTTCTAACTGATTTTGAGCAACTTTTGTGTTCATTACTTCAAATCCTTCTTTTTCTAAAGCGTCAATTCCGCTTTGTGAAATTCCGTCGTTTACTAATATTCTCATGAGCCCATCCCAACCTTCCCAAAGGGAAGGAGTTTTATTTATTGTTTATTATTTTTTGTTATTTCTTCAAACTTTATAAGTTTAAAAACGATTCTATTTTTTTTATAAACCCTTAAAAGTGATTTTTCCAACAGTGAGAGTTCCTATCCTTTGGAGAGGTTAGGAGAGGCTTTGCATCACATCAACTAAAACCTGAACGCTATATAATGGCAAAGCATTATACATACTGGCTCTATAACCCCCAACACTTCTATGACCATGTAAACCACTAATTCCTGCTTCTTGCCACATGTTGTCGAATTTTTTAGTCAAATTTACATCGGTTAAAACAAAAGTTGCATTCATAGTACTTCTATCTTCTTTGGCTACAATTCCTTTAAAAAGAGGATTTCTATCAATTTCATTGTATAAAAGTTCGGCTTTTTTGTTGTTTACTTCCTCAATAAAAGGAATGCCCCCCAAATCTTTTAACCATTGCAATGTTAACATAGAAACATAAACGGCAAAAACAGCGGGCGTGTTAAACATACTATCTTTATCAATATGAATTTGATAATTGAGCATTGATGGAATATGTCTTTCTACTTTTCCTAAAATGTCTTCTTTAATAATAACCAACGTGGTGCCCGCAGGCCCCATATTTTTTTGCGCACCGGCATAAATTAAGTCGAATTTTTCAAAATCTAATTGACGAGAAAAAATATCTGAACTCATATCACAAACCAAAGGAACATTTGTTTCTGGAAATGACTTCATTTGTGTACCCGCCACGGTATTATTACTAGTACAGTGAAAATAATCTACATCTTCAGGAATTGAATATTTTTTAGGAATATAAGTAAAACCTTTGTCTTTTGAAGATGCAACTTCTACAATTTCCCCAAATGCTTTTGCTTCTTGAACCGCTTTGTCAGACCATGTTCCGGTATTTAAATAGGCTGCTTTTTTGTTTAATAAATTATAGGCAACCATTAAAAATTCTAAACTAGCACCACCTTGTAAAAATAACGCTTTGTAGCCTTTGTTTTCTAAACCTAACAATTCTAACGCTAAAGATCGTGCCTTTTCCATGACAGCAACAAATGATTTACTTCTATGAGAAATTTCTATCAAAGACAAGTTATCATTATTAAAATTCAGGATTGCTTCCGAAGCTTTTTGCAAAACTTCTTGCGGTAAAATGCAAGGGCCCGCACTAAAATTATGTTTTTTCATACAATAAGTGAGTTTACTATTTTGTGTTTATAATTTAAAATTTGATAAAAATTTCTAAAATTATAAAACATTCTGGAATTACTTTTTTAAATGGTTGATAAAAACGCTAAAGTATTTACATCATCTGCATAGTCCGTTAACGCTGGATGTTGTGTTTGTCCAAAACCAACTTCGTTTTCAATAAAATCTTTAGCAACGATGCATTGTATTTTATCTTTATCTTGATATAGTTTTATTTTTAAATCTACTTCATTCTCATAATACTCATAAAAAATGGTTGCAATAGGAGAGGAGTAACTCTCATCTTCCTTGATCATTAAAAAACCATTTTCTAACAAATCAAACTCGCTCATTAAATAAACTGCCTTGTTGTAATCATAATTGTTGGCATACTTTGCATTGTTGATAATTTCTTTTTTCACATATAATCCTGTAAAAAAAAGATCAAAATTAAATCCTTTCGGAACATACAATTTAGAAACACTTCTGCAGCCTAATCCAAAATACTGAAAAATATCTTTTGATAGTTTTATAAAATCATCTTCGGTTTCTTTTCCTGTAATGACAGCAACGGAATTTCTGTTTTTTCTGATGATATTCGGTTTTCCTTTAAAATAATACTCAAAATAACGAGCCGTATTATTACTTCCTGTTGCAATTACCGCATCAAAATCTGATAATTTTTCTTGAGTTAGTGTTATTTTTCCTTGAAAACTTTCTTCAACAAATTCTAAATATTTCGCTAAAAAAGGAAGTAAATGTTGATCATTAGAGGATTGTTTTACCAAAACGGAATGCCCAGAGATTAAAACGGATAAAAAATCATGAAAGCCCACCAAAGGAATGTTCCCAGCCATAATAATGGCAACTTTTTTAGAGGCTATATCTTGCGCATAAAAATCTTTTGCAAAGCTATTTAAGTTGTTTTCTGTAAGTGCTTTACTCCAACTTTCTAAAGAAAATAAAATATTATCTTTCGTAAACCAAGAGTTTTTTTCTTGGGCTAATTTTATCTGATGTAAAAAACCGTCAAAAAAGATTTCATTATGCTCAATCGCATCAACTTTTTCAATTTTATCGTTTGAAAACTGACTTAAAAAGGCACCCAACTTCACGAATGCTTTAATTCTATTTTGAATACTACTCATTTATTTTGGATGTAAATGATTTTGGGGTTATTTTTGCAGTTGCAAATGTACAAAAACAGAAAAGAAAATTATGGCAATTATAATAACAGATGAGTGCATAAATTGTGGAGCATGTGAACCAGAATGTCCGAATACAGCAATTTACGAAGGCGCTGAAGATTGGAAATATGCCGATGGAACTGATTTATCTGGAAAAGCAGTATTACCAAACGGTAAATCTGTAGATGCAGATGAAGATCAAGAGCCTGTTTCGGATGAGATTTATTTTATTGTGGCAGATAAATGTACAGAATGTGTAGGTTTTCATGAAGAACCACAATGTGCCGCAGTGTGTCCTGTAGATTGTTGTGTACCAGATGATAACAATGTAGAAACTCAAGAAGAGTTAATAGCAAAACAGAAGTTTATGCATCATGAATAATCTTTTTAATTTTATTTTAATTAGAAATTTAAATACAAACCTCGAAATTCATCGAGGTTTTTTTTATTTCCATTTTTGTAAATAATCAGTAATTAATTGTCTGTTTTTCCAATTGGTCTTCATGTAAGTATCAAAAGACATATACCCAAATCGTTTTTTTGGATTGTCTTTAGTAACTGGTTTTGTTTCTTCGGCTTCAATTTTATAACTATCTAAAACTAAAACTTCTGTAATTTCTTTTGTATCTAATTCTATCTTAATATCGAATTTTACTTTGTTTTTTGTTGCAGAATTTTCTTTAAATTTTATCGGTCGATGCACATAAGCATACGTTCCTCTAGTTTCTTTGTAATAAGAAACATATACTTTGTTTGCTTTATTTTTTTCATACAATAAGGTTACTTTATTCGTGTCTTCTGAAACTTTAATACCCAATAACCATTTTAAATTTAAATTCTGACCTCTTTTTCCGTCTGCAAATTCATATTCAATTTTAGCAATTGTAAAATCTCTTGGATTTATAAAGATTTTCCCACTGTATTTAGACTTTGATTTTTTGGGTTCAAAACGTAAAACATACAATAATTGGGTTCCTATAAAAGTATTATTTTCTAAATTATGATGGTAATATTTTTCGTTTAAAAAGTTTTTTTGTTTTTTAAAATTAAAGAATTTAGCTCTTACACTTGCTGTGTTAAAACCACTCATGGCAGGATATTCGTTAAAAGTATTTTTAATTTGCACAGAATCCACTTCATTGATTACTTCTTTTATAGAAAGTGAATCTTCAATTGGAAACAAACCAGAACTTACTTTATAAGTTTCATTTTTATGAAGATGTTTTAAAACGATATTTTGCAAATCTTTTTGAGCTTCTTCTATGGTAATTTTTTTCTTGTTTTGCATCGATTTATAACCTTGTACACTGTCAACCTTATCTATATTTAAATACTTTTTTGTTTTTTCTGAATACACTTTTTTTGTTCTTATATTTCCATAAAATTCATTTGAAAAATTAGGATTACTATTTTTTAAGTTAGCAGCATATTCTGTCAATTCATTTTTAGCTTTTTTTCTATTTTTTCCGTTTAGTAAAGAACTTTTGTCTAAATCCAGTTCGAGTTTTTTAAAATTTATAACACTATTTTCTTTGCTGTAAAAACGACTATTTAAAGCTCCTGAAACGTAATTTTCTTTCATACTTTTTTGTGTTTTTATCAAAATAGAATCCAAAGAAATTTTTGCTAAATTCAATTGAATTTCATCTAACTTATTAACTTTTTCTACCAATAAAATCGTGTAATTAAGCTTTTTAATTTGATCAAAACTTAAAGTTAGTGTCACATAGCCCAAACTTGAAAATGTAATTGATTCTAAATTTTTACTTTGTAAAGTGAATTCTCCATGTATATCAGAAGTACTTCCTCTATTTAAATTTGTAATAATTGCCACATTTTGTATCGGTTCTAAAGAAACCTTGTCTACTATTTTACCTGTAATAGTTTGAGAAATTAAAGGGAAACATCCGAAGAAAAAAAGAAAAGTAAAAAGTAATTTTTTAGTCATGAATATTAATTTTTGGGGAATGTAGCACAATTTGAGAATTCTAAATAAAAGAACATTTACTTTTAACAAAGTATTATATTTGCATTCTTAAAAAATTATGAATAATTACCTTAAATTAAGTTAATATCATTTATAATCATAATACATACATGAAATGAAAGCTGGAATTGTAGGATTACCAAACGTAGGAAAATCGACTTTATTTAACTGTTTATCGAACGCAAAAGCGCAAAGTGCTAATTTTCCTTTTTGTACCATAGAACCGAATTTAGGCGTTGTAAATGTGCCAGATAAAAGAATTGAAAAATTAGAAGAATTGGTAAATCCAGAACGTGTAATGCCTGCAACTGTAGAGATCGTAGATATTGCTGGTTTGGTAAAAGGCGCTAGTAAAGGTGAGGGTTTAGGAAACCAATTTTTGGCAAATATTAGAGAAACAGATGCTATTTTGCATGTTGTGCGTTGTTTTGATAACGATAATATTATTCATGTTGATGTGTCTATAGATCCTGTTAGAGATAAAGAAACGATTGATATAGAATTACAATTAAAAGATTTAGAAACCGTTGAAAAGCGTCTAGAAAGGGTAAAAAGAACTGCAAAAACAGGAAACAAAGAAGCGCAAGCAGAATTAGTTGTTTTGTTAAAAATTGAAGAAACTTTATTAAAAGGAGTTTCTGTAAGAACTTTAGAGTTTACAGAAAAAGAAATGGAATTTGTACAACCTTTGCAATTTATTACAGCAAAACCAGTATTGTATGTTTGTAATGTTGATGAAAATTCCGCAGTTTCTGGAAATGATTATGTTGATCAAATAAAAGAAGCTGTAAAGGATGAAAACGCAGAAGTTATTGTATTAGCTGTTGGTACGGAGGCAGATATAACCGAATTAGATGATTACGAAGAACGACAAATGTTTTTGGCAGATATTGGTTTAGAAGAAGCAGGCGTTGCAAGATTAATCCGTTCTGCCTACAAATTACTAAATTTACAAACCTATTTTACTGCTGGGGTAAAAGAAGTAAGAGCTTGGACAATTCCTATTGGAGCAACTGCGCCACAAGCAGCAGGAGTAATTCATACCGATTTTGAAAAAGGATTTATTAGAGCAGAAACGATTGCCTATAATGATTATGTTACCTATGGTTCTGAAGCAAAGGTAAAGGAGGCTGGTAAAATGAAGGTAGAAGGGAAGGATTACATTGTAAAAGATGGCGATGTGATGCATTTTAGATTTAATGTTTAACTAAATAAAGGTTAAAGTACACCTCCTTAAATAGTAAACTTGTTTAGCATTAAATAGTAAGCAGTTTAAATCGTCTAAAAATATTTTTTTAGACGATTTTTTATTTTTATAGTTACTGTAGAGTATTCTAGCAAAAGTTCAATAAAATTAACATGAAATATCTTTTTTCAAACAAATTTATCGTCTGTAAACTTCAGTTCATCGATAGATAAAGGTCATCTGAATAATAAGTATAAACAACTATTTGTATAAATAGTACTTTTGAGTATCTAAAATATATACTTATGTTAATTCAATCTTTTAATTTAGTTTTTTTTAAAACTTTAGCAGTTCAATTTTTTGAGTATTCAGTTTTAGTTTTGGTGCTTTTTTCTTTATTAGTGTTGATAAGCAATGTAAGGAATCGGGTAAAAAAGTTAAAAGTGATTCGAATCAAATCAATATCATAACAAATTTTTTAAGAATAGATTTCTATAATTATTATAGGATAAAAAGAATTTTTAGAAATCTCAATTTCCTTTAATTCTAATCCATAAATCGGATAATAATTTTTTACCTTCTTGTTTTTCTTTAGTCTCCTCCATAAAAAAGGGTGTTCCTTCTTCATCTAACTCAATTGCATATTTAAAAACAAAATTTTTGGCATTCGTTTGAATGCTTAAAACACCAAATCGTAAATCATTAAAATATAAAACGTTATTTAGCTCATTAATGGTGTAAAAACCTTTAGAAATTTTAATCATTCTTTTTATTTTTGGATGATTCGCTAAATCGCCCAATAAATGATGATTTTTTGGATACCTAGAAAATTGAATCGGATTTTTATCAAAAAAAGAATTATATCCGATTAAAAAAGAATTTTCGGTTTCTACATTTGCAGTCCACAGAATAGTATTTAGAGGCGTTGGTTTTACTGTAAATGCTTTATAATGGATATTTTGGTTTTTAAGTTCTTGACTAAAATTTTGATACGCAAACCACTTTAAAAATAAAGTAAGTATCAAATAACTACTGCTAACAAATAGCCCTAAATTATTATAAACACGTCTTTTTTTCGCTTCCTTTTTTTGACGCATTGCTAAAATTAAAAAAACTAAAAAGGGAATTGTATATAAAGGATCAACTACAAAAATATTTTTAAAAGCTAATCTAATATCTAAAGGCCAAAAAAGTTGTGTTCCCCAAGTTGTTTGTGCATCTAAAATAGAATGTGTTAAAAATGCCCAAAAGAAAAGCCAAGACCAATCTTTTATGTTTTTATAACGCTCGTATCTACTTACAATGAAAGCAAAAATGGGTGCAAAAACAACCGAGAAAAAAATAGAGTGGGTAAAACCTCGGTGCATTTCTAATGCAGTAACTGTATCTGTAAAAAATGAGGATATGACATCTAAATCCGGAATTGTACCTGCAATGGCACCATATAGCATGGCTTTGTTGCCAATTTTTCTACCGAGAACAGCTTCGCCAACAGCGGCACCTAAAACAATTTGAGTTAATGAATCCAATAAATAGAAATATTTTTTGTGTTAAAGTAATTTTTTTAGTGGAGTATAGGCAACAAAAGAAGATTTTTTTTTTAAATCTAAATAGGAATATTAATAACTTTTTTTAAATTCCTTTTCCACTGAAAAATGAATCAGTTTCATAAAGTTGTCATGAACTCCTAGATTTTTCGCTAACTTTAATGAGTTGATTAGCTTTAATATTTGCGCGGGCTCAAACTGTAAATCTGGAACAGAAACATATTTTTCGAAAATAAATCCAATGGTTTTATAATATAATTGCTCAAAAGCATTAAGATTTTTTGGTTTATCCTCCACATATTCAAAAGAATTGATTTTAAAATAGTCTAAATAATTCTCTACATAATCCGTATGCAATATTTGTTTAGGATTTATAATATTAAGTTCCTTGATAGTGGGGTTTAAAAAAGCATATAAAATCGCTTTTGCAACAAAATCTACAGGAACAATATTTAAACCACTTTTTTTATCTATCCAAACTCTAAAATTATCTTTTGATTTGTGTGCATATTTTGCTAGAAACATCGCTAATGAATAAAAAACATCAAATTTTGGAGTTTCATACAAAGGAAATTCTATCAACCGACCACAAATAATACTAGGTCTTAAAATTTGACAATGTATCTTTTTAAGTTTACATGTTTTCTTTACAAAGATTTCACTTTTATATTTCGATTCCTCATAAGGATTTCTAAAAGTAGAAACTTGGTAATTTTCAATTTGTTCATCGACCTTTTCTTTTTGAATACCAAAAGAATATGCAGTGCTGATATAAATAAAACGATTAACCGCTTGGGGTAATTGTTCTAAAAGATGTTTGGTAATCAAGTAATTTTCTGTGTGCACTTTTTCTTTAGAATCGTTGGTGTGTAACAAACTTGTAGACCCTGCACAGTGTATAACAGTGTCAAAACTATAGTTTTCTATTGTTTTTTTGTTGATGTCAGATAAGTTACCAGCGATTAAAGTAACTTTTTGCAAACACTCCTTTAAGGTAAATTGATTTAAAAATGCTGGGCGAGATGGATCTTGTAAAATATCGAGTAAACGTTGCTTTGCAGGTTTGGCGCTATCTCTTATAATGACAAAAAGATGATTTACAGATTGCTCAACAATGGCTTTTCGAATCCATTCAAAAAGTATATGACTTCCTACAATTCCGCCACCACCTGTCAGTAAACAATTCATACTTTATTTTTTTGAAAATTCTGAAAATAAAAGGCCTTTTGCAATAAAAAACCTCACAAACTTTGTGAGGTTTTACATCGAGTAACTTTATCCTTTATAAAATGGTAATTTCACAATTGTTGCGGGAATCGCTTTTTTACGAACTTGAATGTAAATTTGAGTTCCTAATTTTGCAAAGGAAGTAGGTACATATCCCATACCAATCCCTTTTCCTAAATTAGGACTCATGGTTCCAGAAGTTACGTTACCGATGACATTTCCATTACCGTCTACAATGTCGTACCCTTGTCTTGGTATGCCTCTTTCATTTAGCTCAAAAGCAACCAATCTTCTTTCAGGTTTTTCTGCTTTTTGTTTTGCTAAAGCATCAGCATTTACAAAATCTTTCGTAAATTTTGTAATCCATCCTAGACCTGCTTCAATGGGAGAAGTAGTATCATCAATATCATTTCCATACAAACAATACCCCATTTCTAAACGCAAAGTATCTCTTGCGGCTAAACCAATTGGCTTGATACCAAAATCTGCTCCTGCCTCAAATACTTTATTCCAAATCTGTTCAACTTCAGAATTTTTACAATAAATCTCAAATCCTCCAGAACCTGTATATCCAGTTGCCGAAATAATAACATGCTCAATTCCTGCAAAATCACCAACCTTAAATTTATAAAAAGGAATGTCTGCTAAGTCTAAAGAAGATAAAGACTGCATTGCCTCAACTGCTTTTGGCCCTTGAATGGCTAATAAAGAATAATCGTCTGACAAATCTTTTAAGTCAGCTTTAAATGCTGAATTATATTTAGAAATCCAATTCCAATCTTTTTCAATATTTGATGCATTTACGACCAATAAATATTGATGCTCTTTTATGCGGTAACAGATTAAATCATCTACGATTCCATTTTCCTCATTTGGGAAACAGCTATATTGAGCATCACCAATTGCCAATTTAGAAGCATCATTAGAGGTTACTTTTTGAATCAATGCCAAAGCATTTTCTCCAGAAACTAAAAACTCTCCCATATGACTTACATCAAAAACTCCTACAGATTCCCTAACAGTAAGATGTTCTGCGGTAACACCTTCATAAGATACCGGCATATTATAACCGGCAAAAGGCACTATTTTTGCTCCTAAATTTTCGTGAACGTGATGTAATGCTATATTTTTCATTTGATAATTCTTTAAATTTCGGCTAAATTATTGAAAAATTCATAATAACCTAGCAATAAAAATCTGTAAATATTCACAAATAAAAAAGAAATAATATTACTTTTGAGAAAACATCTAAAAAATACCAGCATGAAGTTTTTTAAAATTCTTATAGTTACCTTTTTATTTTTATCAACAAAACTTATTTCGCAAACGCCAACGGACTTTTTGTCCAAAGAATTTCACAAAGATAGACGAGAGGTTTTAAGGTCTAAAATGCCTGAAAATTCAGTTTCCGTAGTATTTTCTAATTCCATAAGAAATCGAGCGAATGATGTGGATTATGTTTTTCATCAAGATCCAAACTTCTATTATTTAACAGGATATAGAGAGCCTAATGCAGTTTTGGTCGTGTTTTCTGAAGATCAAACGGATGAAAATGGAAACTCGTATAACGAAATTTTATATGTGCAAAAAAGAAACAAAAGAGCAGAACAATGGAATGGTAAACGTTTAGGAGTTGAAGGCGCCAAAAATGAACTAGGATTTGATTTAGCTTTTAATGGTATTGATTTTATCAATTCTAAAATTGATTTCAAAAAGTTTGACAAAGTTTTTATTGAGGGTAAATTTAAAGATGATCATAGAAACTCTAATGATAATGCAGATGTTTTTAAATTAGTAAAGAGTTTTAAGCAAAAGTCTGGGTATAATCCTGCAATTTTTTTATCTCCAATGAAAAAATATTTTTACAGTCTTATAAAAGAAACTACACCAGAAAAAAGAGAAGAAACAGTTGCTAGAATTAAAGGTCTTCAAGAGCAATATTCCGAATTAAAAGAAGACAAGTTTATTCAAAATTATATAAATGCTTCTGATGAAAAATTAGCTCAAGACTATCAACAAAAAGTTAGTTTAGCGCTTCAGCCACAAACAAATATTGATTTAGATTTTTTTCCTTCTCAAATGGCAACTATGAGAGAAATAAAAACGGAAGAAGAAATGAAACTATTAACGAAGGCTGTCCGTATTTCAGCAATTGGACAAGTTGAGGTAATGAAAGCCATGAAACCTCACATGTCTGAAGTAGAATTGCAAGGTATTCATGAATTTGTTTATAAAAAATATGGCGCGGAATATGAAGGCTATCCTTCAATTGTGGGTGCTGGAAACAACGGATGTATTTTACATTACATAGAAAATAATAAAACTAAGGTGGGTAATGATTTGGTTTTAATGGATTTAGGAGCAGAATATAGAGGTTTTACCGCAGATGTAACTAGAACAATTCCTGCCAGTGGGAAATTTACTCCAGAACAAAAAGCGATTTATGATTTGGTCTATGCTGGACAGGAAGCTGGTATTGCAAAATATGTAATAGGAGAGAAAATGAGCACTCCAAGAGCTACTGCAGAAAAATTAATTAATGAAGGATTGGTAAAATTAGGGATTATTAAATCTGTTGATGAAGAGCATCCTTATATGCCGCATGGAACATCACACCACATTGGATTAGATGTGCATGATCCAGGTAATTATGAAACTTTTGAGAAAAATATGGTAGTTACTATGGAGCCCGGAGTTTATATTCCTGAAGGAAGTCCTTGTGATAAAAAATGGTGGGGAATAGCAGTAAGAATTGAAGATGATATTTTAGTTACTGATGGAAAACCTGTAAATTTATCAGGAGAAGCTCCTAGAAAATCAGAAGAAATTGAAAAAATGATGGCAAAAAAATCAGTTTTAAATGATTTTGTTTTACCAGATTTAGATAAATAATGAACAAAACAGCCATAATTTTAGGAGCTACAGGTTTAACAGGAGGTATGCTCTTAGAGCAATTGATAGCAGATAAAAACTATAGCACTATTAAATTATTTTCTAGAAATTCTGTAGCAAACTCATCAGAAAAAATAGAAGAATTTATAGTTGATCTTTTAAATTTAGAGACCTCTGCAAAAGATTTTACGGCAGACGAAGTCTTTTGTTGTATTGGCACAACTGCCGCTAAAACAAAAGATAAAAATCGTTACAAAGCTATTGATTTCGGAATTCCTGTAGCTGCGGCAAAACTTGCTAAAAAGAATCATATACAAACTTTTGTAGTGATGTCTTCTATGGGTGCAAACGAAAACAGCACTGTTTTTTACAATAAAACAAAAGGCGAAATGGAACGTACTATTTTACAACAAAACATTCAAAACACCTATATTGTAAGACCTTCTTTAATTGGCGGAAATCGTGATGAAAATAGAGTAGGAGAACGAATTGCTAAAGGAGTTATGAGTTTATTAAACCCACTGTTTGTTGGCGGATTCAAAAAATATAAAATGATTCATCCGAAAACAATTGCTATTGCCATGAAAAAGCTGGCGAATCATCCACAAAATCAAACTATTTTTAGTTCTAATGAACTAGAAGAAATTGCTAAATCTAAAAAATAAATGAGTAAAGAACAACCCAATAACCCACTTCATGGAATAAAACTAGCAACCATGTTAGAAGAATTATTTCTTGAATATGGTTGGGAAGAAATGGGAGACCTACTAAACATTAATGCCTTTAAAAATAACCCAACCTACAAATCGAGTTTAAAGTTTTTAAGAACAACACCTTGGGCAAGAGCTAAAGTAGAACAGTTGTATTTAGACATGATTAGCAAATGAAAAAGAACATACAATTAACTTGGTCTCACTGTATCATTCAAAAAGAAAAGAGACTATTTTTCTGATATATAAACTTGAATTTAAGTTTTACATGATGAATTAAAAAAGATGAACTAAATATTATTTTATGGAAACACTAATTTCTGAATTTTCTCTAGGGCTTATAATAATGCAAATATCGTTTCTTGTTTCAATTCTACTTTCGATTTATTGCTTAATAAATTTACTGAAGCATAAGTTTGAGAATAATGATAAACTAATTTGGATTTTAGTAGTCATATTTCTTCCTATTTTAGGTTCAATCTTGTATTTGTCTATTGGGAAGCGTAAAAAGTTAAATATTCACTAAGATTATAATGAAGACAAATCGAACTCTTAAAGAACTTAATAATTGTTGATTGCTTATAATGAAGAATTGTATTTTTTTACCATTTTGGGGAATCCCTCAAATACTGAGCCTTGGGGTTGGTAAATGAATGTTCATCACATAGTTATTAGCTGCTTTTTATTACTTAAGCGCATTAGGTTCATCGGAGTTTTAAAGCCAATTACTTAAATTTACAAGATTTTCTGCTACATTTCTTGGTTCGAAATTTATTTAGTACTTTGAAAGATTAGTATTTGTTATTAAAATTTTATCAATGAAACATTCCCAAACTTCTAAAATTCCATTTATGAAAAGTAAACTTATTCCTCTATTCTTATTTTTAGTTCTTTTAATAAGCACCAAAGGACAAGGACAAAACGCTAGAACATATTCAAATGCAGATTATGATCGTGCAGCAGCAACGCTATCAGTAAATACAAATAAATTGATAGATAATAATATAAGACCAAGGTGGTTGCCAGATGGCAGACTTTGGTATCGATCATTGACTGAAAATAAAATGGAATTCAAGTTGTTTGACCCTAAAAATAAGGAGCAAATACTAGCAGATTCTCAAAAGGAATTATTCGAGAAAGCGAATGTTTCAGTAGATAAAAAAGGGGGATCTTATACAGAGATATTGTCACCAGATGGCAAGTATGTGGCTTTTATTAAAGATTGGAATTTATATTTAAAAGAAGTAGCAACAGGCAAAGAAATCGCCTTAACCAAAGATGGTGTAAAAGATTTTGGTTATGCAACCGACAATGCTGGTTGGAAACATAGTGATCGACCTATTTTGAGTTGGTCTCCTGATTCGAAAAAAATAGCAACATTTCAGCAAGATCAAAGACATGTAAGCAACATGTATTTGGTGAAGACTAAAGTAGGTGCACCAGAGTTAAAAGAGTGGAAATATCCTATTCCTGGAGATTCAGCCATCATTCGTATTCATAGAGTGATCATTGATATTCATAAAGATCCAAAAATAATTAAATTAAAAATGGCCTCTGATGCGAGACGTGGAACATTATGTGATGATATTTCATGCGAAGGTGGTTTTGATGATGTGGCTTGGAGTGAAGATAGCAAACAACTTGTTTTTGTGTCTACAAGTCGTGATCATAAACAAGAAAATATAAGAATAGCCAATACAGAAACAGGGGAAGTTAAAGATATTTTTGAAGAAACTGTAGCTACGCAATATGAATCTGGTCAAGGAGGAATCAATTGGAGGTACTTCTCAAAAACTAATGAGATAATCTGGTATTCAGAAAAAAGTGACTGGGGGCATTTATACTTGTATGACGCCAACACTGGAGTTGTAAAAAATCAGATTACTAATGGAGATTATGTAGTTCGTGAAATTGTAAAAATCGATGAGAAAAATCGTAAAATTTATTTTATAGCAAGTCATCATGAAGGAAAAGACAATCCTTATTTTAGTTATTTGTATCAAGTTGACTTTAATGGTAAAAAGTTAAAGTTATTAACGCCAGAAATAGGACATCACAGCATTAATGTATCTCCTAACGGAAATTATTTTATTGATTCCTATTCGCAGGCGGATGTACCACCTATACATCAAGTAAAAAACATCAAAGGCAAACTAGTAAGTGTTTTAGAAAAGACGGATATTTCAAGATTGAAAGCGACAGGATGGAAACCTGCAACTCCATTTAAAGTAAAATCAGGCAATGGGGAGTGGGATTTATATGGGCTTTTATACACTCCTAAGGAAATAAAAGCTGATGAGAAATTACCAGTGATTGTTTATATATATCCTGGTCCTCAGGGAGGTAGTGTTGGCTCATGGAGTTTTCGTGCTTCAAGGGGAGATAATCAAGCACTAGCTGAATTGGGTTTTGTTGTTGTGCAAATTGAAGGGAGTTGTAATCCAAATAGATCAAAATCTTTTCATGATGCATGTTATGGAAACATGGGAGAAAATACCTTGTCAGATCAGATTTCAGGGTTGAAACAATTGCAAGACAAATACAAGTTTCTAGATTTGGAGAAAGTCGGAATTTGGGGACACTCAGGAGGTGGTTTTGCAACTGCAGCAGCAATGTTCCAATATCCTGATTTTTTCAAAGTAGGAATTTCAGAATCAGGAAACCATGATAACAGAAATTACGAAGACGATTGGGGAGAGCGTTATATAGGTCTGGAGACTTTTGATAATGATGGCGTATCAAACTATGAAAAACAAGCAAATCAGACGCTTGCTAAAAATTTAAAAGGAAAATTATTACTCATTCATGGAGGTATGGATGATAATGTGCCTCCTTATAATTCTTATTTGGTAGCCGATGCGTTGATTAAAGCGAATAAAGATTTCGATTTTATCTTGCTTCCAAATGCCAGACATGGCTATGGTAGAGATAGTTATTATATTATGCGCAGACGCTGGGATTATTTTTTAAAGTATCTTATGAAAGCCAATCCACCAAAAGAATATAAAATCGAAATGAGTCAAGATCCAAGAGTTAAATAAATAAATAAATAATCAATTATATTGTTTTTAATAATCAATTTTAAAATAAAGAAGTAGAAGAGCTAATTAATAATTGCTATGAAAATATGGAAGTTACTAAAAACATACATGCATGAAAAAAATAATTTTATCTCTCATTAGTATTACCTTTTCTTTGATGCTTCAATCCCAGGGAATTATTGGTGCATGGGAAGGCTCTTCTACTTCTAAAAACGGAGAATTATTAAAAACAGTCGTAATTTTTTCAAATGGTTATCAAGTAGCTACAACTTATGATGCTACTACTGGTAAATTTATAAATAGCAATGGAGGTAAATGGAAACTAGAGGGTAATATGATGACTGAAGAAATTGAGTTTCATACAGACAACCCCGATCTTGTTGGAGCACAAGTAAGTTTTAAAGTACGTATTACAAACGATGAAATAGAAATAATTGACCGTAATTCTAAATTAAAAAGATTAGATAATGGCTCACCAGGAAAATTACAAGGAGCTTGGTTAATGTCTGGTAGAATTAGAGATGGTAAAACTCAGTTAAGGGATACAAGTAAACCAAGAAAAACTATGAAAATTTTATCAGGAACTCGGTTTCAATGGATAGCATACAATACCGAAACAAAACAGTTTATGGGAACGGGAGGAGGAACTTATACTACTAAAAACGGAAAATATACAGAAAATATCGAGTTCTTTTCTAAAGACGATTCTAAAACAGGACGTAGTTTAAAGTTTGATTATGAATTGATTGATGGTACTTGGCATCATTCAGGCTTGTCAAGCAAAGGGAGTCCAATTCATGAAATTTGGAGTATTAGAGAATAATATTTTTTGCAAAATTTTTAAAACATCAGAATTTAATCGTTAATACTAAACGATTCTTATGAAGGTAATCCTATTGAAAATAAGCAAGCCCTATTGGATGTTTACATAGAAAAACGTAGTATTATTTCTTATGGAATTCCCATGAAAAAGGGAATCTATAGAATGTTTAAGAAAATTAATTTAAAATTGTAAATTACTAGCTTAGGAGAAATAATAATTGTAATTTATGATGAAATAATCTCCAAAACCAATTCTTTCGTTAATGGTTTTCCGTTAGCAATTTTTTTGATATTTTCAAATTTAAATACAAAATCACAGCCATTTTTATAATTAGAGCAACCATAAGCCGTTTTACCTTTTAAAACGGTTCCTTTTTTACATTTAGGACAGAGAATTTTATCAGAAGATTTTTTAACTAAATTCGAATTGCTGAGCTGTTTTTTAGGTGCTAACTTTAAATTAAAATCCTCATCAAATCGAATTAAACCTTCTACCTTTTGATCATTGAAAACAAAACCTTTTAGGTTGGTGGTACAACCCTTATCAATCAATCTTATTATTTGATTTTCTGAAATCTTTTTATCATAGATCTTAAACGGAATCTTTAAATTACAATTGCTTTTGTATTCCGAACAGCCAAAAGCGGAAGATCCTTTTAAAAGTTGTCCTTTTTTGCATTTTGGGCAGGTTTTTCCAACAACTTCTTTTTTTGATGTTGCTTTCGATTTGGTTTTTGAAACTGCGGATTGATTCAATTCATTGCCCTTTGGCATACCATTAGAATTTGAAGAGATCCGTTTTTTAGAAGTGTTAGAGCGTACTTCATACACCAAATCATCGACCATTTTTTTCATGTTTTTGATAAAAGTTCCTGCATTGAATTCTCCTCTCTCAATTTCTTTTAAACGCTTTTCCCAGCGTCCAGTTAATTCAGCAGATTTTAACAATTCATTGTCAATTATATTGATTAAATCGATACCAGTTTGGGTAGGTAATACTAATTTTTTCTTGCGTTCAATGTACTTTCGTCGAAATAAAGTTTCTATAATACTCGCTCTTGTAGAAGGCCTACCGATTCCGTTTTCTTTCATCAATTCTCGCATCTCATCATCATCAACTTGCTTTCCGGCAGTTTCCATGGCACGTAATAAACTTGCCTCGGTAAAATTTCTTGGCGGCTTTGTTTCTTTTTCTAAAAACGAAGGTTCGTGAGGTCCTTTTTCACCTTTTACAAAGGAGGGTAAAGTTGCTTGCTCGTTTAATTCTTTTTTAGCTTTGCTTTCTTCGGTCTCAAAAGCCACTCGCCAGCCCTTTGTTAAAATTTCTTTTCCCGTTGTTTTAAAAGGAACATTGGCAGCTTTACCAATTACAGACGTATTTGAAACCTCTGAATCAGGATAAAAAACAGCAATAAATCTGCGAGTAATAATGTCGTAAACTCGTTGTTGATTGTATTGCAAATTTCCTTGAATTCCGGTGGGAATAATGGCATGGTGATCGGTTACTTTGGTATCATCAAAAATACGTTTTGTTTTCTTTATTTTTTTACCTAAAAGCGGTTGTGTTAAGGCACTATAATTCGTCAATTTCGATAAAATACCTGCAATTTTTGGATATACGTCATTCGGTAAAAAAGTGGTATCAACTCTTGGGTAGGTTACTACTTTCATTTCGTATAACTTCTGAACCATTTTAAGGGTTTCATCCGCAGAAAATCCGAATTTATTATTGCAATACACTTGTAAACCTGTTAAATCGAATAATTTAGGAGCGTAATCTTTTCCTTTCTTTTTGGTGACGGATACTATTTCAAAGTCAGATTCTTTTACTTTATTGGCTAATACTTGTCCGTCTTCTTCTTTTAAAAAACGACCATCTTCGTAATTAAAAAGCGTACTTCTATAGGTAGTTTGCAATTCCCAATACGGTTCTGGTTTAAAATTTTGAATTTCAAAATACCTATTTACGAGCATTGCTAGGGTAGGAGTTTGCACTCTACCTACCGACAAAACTTGCTTGTAACCGCCAAATTTTATGGTGTATAAACGGGTTGCATTTAAGCCTAAAAGCCAATCTCCAATCGCTCTAGAATATCCTGCATAGTACAAATTATCATATTTTTTAGACGATTCTAAATTATTAAAGCCTTCTTTGATAGCCTCTTCCGTTAACGATGAAATCCAGAGTCTTTGTACTTCGCCTTTATAACCACATTGATTGATGACCCAACGCTGAATGAGTTCTCCTTCTGTTCCTGCATCCCCACAATTAATGACCACAGTAGCTTTATCAAACAAAGATTTTACAATGCTGAATTGTTTTTTAATTCCTGCATCGCCGGTAACTTTGGTGTCAAAACGTTCTGGCAACATTGGGAGATTATTCATATCCCAACTTTTCCAGTGAGGTTTGTAATCTTTGGGTTCTAAAAGTGTGCATAAATGTCCAAATGTATAGGTTACAGCATAGCCGTTTCCTTCGTAAAAACCATCACGTTTTGTGTTGGCTCCTAGAATGTTAGCGATTTCTCTTGCTACAGATGGTTTCTCTGCGATACAGACTTTCAATATTGGTTGATTTTATAAGGTCGAAATTAATGAAAAAACAAAAAATATTAAGCCTATATTTTTAAGTAGATTATAATTTTATAAACAATTTTGTTATAATATAATTTCATTTAAATTTATACAAAAAAGATAATGGTTCATTTAGATAAAGAAGAAATTAAAACTGGAATTCACAAATGCTTTAATAACTCTAAATCATTGCTCGATGATGCAGATTATTTATTTGATGGTAATCGAATTGCAAGAGCTTATGCAATTTATGTTTTATGTATTGAAGAAATTCAGAAAGCGAATATTTTATTTAGAATTCTTTTAGAAAAAGAAACGAATAAAAATTTCACAAAAGAAGATAAAGAATACTACTCCAAATTTTTTTCAAGTCATACTTTAAAAATTAAAGGAGCAGCTGCTCAAAGTTTAGATTACAATGATTTTGCAGAAAAATATAATTTGAATAAAGTAAAAACGGCAAAAGAAATTAGGAATGAGTTTTATAATCCAAAACAAAAAGATATTTCCAAACAAAATGGTTTTTATGTCAGTTTGGTTCATAAAAAATTTGAAGAACCAAAGGATTTGATAAAAATAGAAAATTGTAAAAAAGTACAACAAGAAGCAAAACTAAGTTTTGTTCAATCAAGACATTTTAAAGAAATGTATTTTACTTCCCCAGAAGTTTTTATTAGAAAATTTTCAAATGAAGATTTTTAACTTTTATCACTTCACCAAAGCCAATTGAATTCTTTTTCTCACAACATCCACCTCCAACACTTTTACAATAATTTGTTGTTGTAAAGACACAATTGAATTCACGTCTTTTACAAAAGTATCTGATAAATTTGAAACGTGAATTAAACCACTTTCTTTAATTCCGATATCTACAAAACAACCAAAATTGGTAATGTTGTTGACAATTCCTGGTAATAATTGACCAATTCTTACATCAGAAATTGTTTTAATGTTTGCATCAAAAGAAAACACTTTCGCTTTTGCTCTTGGGTCAACTCCAGGCTTCTCTAATTCTTTGATAATATCTTTCAGAGTAGGTAAACCAATGGTTTCTGTGCAATATTTTTGAAGATTAATTTTTTGAAGGATTTCTTTATTTCCTAAGATATCCGCAACTTTAGTTTTTAAATCTTTCGCCATTTTATCAACCAAAACATAACTTTCTGGATGCACCCCAGAATCATCTAACGGGTTTTCCCCGTTTTTAATTCGTAAAAAACCAGCAGCTTGTTCAAATGCTTTTCCGCCCAAACGAGGTACTTTTTTAATTTCATTTCTTGATAAAAAAGAACCATTTTCATTTCTATACTTCACAATATTTTCTGCTAGTTTAGGGCCAATTCCAGAAACATAACTTAACAAAGATTCGCTTGCCGTATTAATATTTACACCCACCGTATTTACACAACTTTCAACAGTAGTATCTAAAGATTTTTTAAGTTTGGTTTGATCAACATCATGCTGATATTGTCCAACTCCAATCGATTTTGCATCAATTTTTACCAATTCTGCTAAAGGATCTTGCAATCTTCTACCAATAGAAACAGCGCCACGAACAGTAACATCGTAATTTGGGAATTCATCTCGTGCAATTTTAGAAGCAGAATAAATGGATGCTCCAGCTTCACTTACCACAAAAACATCAACAGGATTTTTAAACTGAATTTTCTTCACCAATTGTTCCGTTTCTCGTGAGGCAGTTCCATTTCCAATAGCAATGGCTTCAATTTTATGAGCTTCCACTAAGAAGTTAATTTTTTTTATGGCCTCAATGGTTTGTTTTTGAGGTTCGTGAGGAAAAATGTTTTCATTATGTTTTAATTCTCCTTGTTCATTTAAACAAACAATTTTACAGCCAGATCTAAATCCAGGATCAATTGCCAAGACTCGTTTTTCACCTAAAGGCGAGCCCAATAATAATTGCTTTAAGTTTTTAGCAAATACTAAAATGGCATTTTCATCTGCTTTTTCTTTGGCAATTGACAAAGCTTCATTAGATAAAGAAGGAAATAATAACCGTTTAAAAGCATCTTTAATTGCCAATTCAATTTGAGTAGCACATGCGTTTTGAGTTTTAATAATTCGATTCTCAATTCTCTGTAACATTCTTTCTGCATCAATTTCTATTTTCACGCGAATAAAACCTTCATTTTCTGCTCTTAAAATTGCCAACAATCTGTGTGATGGAATTCTGTTTAAAGATTCGCTCCAGTCAAAATAATCTTTGAACTTTTGGGCTTTTTCATCTTCCTTTTTTGCTTTTATTATTTTGGATGAAATGGTTGCAAAACGCTCTAATTCTCTTCGAATAGTATTTCTAATATCTGTGCGTTCATTTATCCATTCTGCAATGATAAAACGAGCGCCTTCTAATGCGTGCTCAATATTTTCAACTTCCTTAGATGTATATTTTGAGGCCGTGTTTTCTAAATCATTTACGCGCTGACTCATAATCATTTTTGCCAAGGGTTCTAAACCTTGTAAACGTGCCGTTTCTGCCTTGGTTTTTCGCTTTTTCTTATAGGGTAAATACATGTCTTCTAGTTCAATTAAATCTCTAGAATTGTTTATTTTCAACGTTAGCTCTTGTGTTAAAACACCTTGTTCTTCTAACGCTTTTAAAATTGCTTTTTTTCGTTTTTCTAACCCTTCAAAAAGCTCTTTAAATTTTACAATTTCTCCAATTTGAACTTCATCTAAATTACCCGTCATTTCTTTTCTATATCTACTGATAAAAGGAATTGTAGCATCTTCATTTAAAAGAGAAATGGTGTTTTCTATGGCTTTTGATGAAAGTTGCGTTTGTTGAATTATATATGGAAGAATTTGCATTTTTATATTAAATTTTAAAGAAAAAAAAATCCTCATAAAATTAAATTTATGAGGATGTAAATATACTTTTATTTTGTGTTTGGATATGATGAATATAAAACTTCTCGGTGCAATTTTTCTTTATACGCCAAAAAAAACATTCGAAGTTACATCATTTTCTTACTGATGCATTTAAATATTTACCCATTGTCACATCGAGTGAAATTCTTTCAATTTGAGTAATTTATTCGATTATAAATGAAATTAAATTGTATACAGAATAAGAATTTTGTGTCGAGATGTTTTTTATGCAATTACTTTCTCAAAAGCCAAACGTTTTGCCTTATAGTTTGTGTAAATAATTCCACAATATCGATACCCTAATTTTTTAAGTAAAGATTGCATTCCTATGTTTTTTTCATGGGTATCAATCTTTAAACTTTGTATGTTTTGAGCTTTTAATTGCTGATGAAATTCGTTGAACATAAAAGTAGCCAAACCCAATTGTCTAAATTCTTTTTTGATGGCCATTCTATGGATAACACCATAAGGTTCATCTTCATTTACAATCCAATTACCATCAATTACTTTATATGTAGGTTCTTTTTCACAGGTAAACATGGACGTAGCAATAACTTCATTATTTTCATGAACAACCACATAACTTTCTTCTTTTTGGATATCATTTTCAACTTGATCAGCATTCGGATAACCATTTTGCCATTGATCAATTTTTTGAGATGCTAAATATTGTTTTGCATCATCAATAAGGGTCATAATATTCGGAATATCATCCGCAGTAGATCGTCTAATTTTCATCAAAAAGTAGTTTAAAAAGTTTAGCCACAAATTCACTAAAATAATTTATGAATTTGTGGCTAAAATAATTATTTCTAGAAGTTTTTAGGCAGTAATTGCTTCTTTTTTAAGTGCATTATTTGTTGAAAACTCTACAACTTCTTGATTACGCAGAATATCTTCAATTGTTTGTCTTTTTCTAATTAAATAATCTTTTCCTTTATACAGCATTACTTCGGCTGGTTGATAACGAGAATTGTAATTGGATGCCATAGAAAAACAATACGCCCCAGCATTGTGGAAACACAATACATCTTCTTCTGAAATTTCTGAAATCCTTCGGTTAGAACCAAAGGTATCTGTTTCACAAATATAGCCAACCACTGAGTAGTAGCGATCTCTTCCTGTAGGATTTGAAATATTGGTGATTTGATGGTAAGAATCATACATCATAGGTCTTACCAAATGGTTAAAACCTGAATCTACATGGGCAAATACTGTAGAAGTTGTTTGTTTTACAACATTTACTTTGGCAAGAAAAACACCCGCTTCAGAAACTAAAAATTTTCCTGGCTCAAACATTAAGGTGATCTCTTTTCCGTATTCAACACAAAATTCATTGAATCTTTCTGATAATTGCAAACCTAATTGCTCAATATCTGTAGAAATATCGCCTTCTTTATAAGGAACTTTAAACCCGCTTCCGAAATCAATAAAATCAATATTTTCGAATTGTTTTGCTACATCAAACAAAATTTCTGTGGCACGTAAAAAAGTATCAATATCTAAAATATCAGAACCTGTGTGCATGTGAATTCCGTTGATATTCATCCCAGTATTTTCTACAACACGTTTAATATGTGGTACTTGATGAATTGAAATTCCGAATTTAGAATCAATATGACCTACAGAAATTTTAGAATTTCCACCTGCCATAATATGTGGATTGATCCGCACACAAACCGGAATTTCTGGATGCTTTTGTCCGAATAATTCTAAAATTGAAAGATTATCAATATTTATTTGAACACCTAATTTTGCAACGTCTTCAATCTCTGTTAAAGAAACCCCGTTGGGTGTAAAAATAATTTTCTTCGGATCAATTCCAGTAGTCAATCCTAAGTGTACTTCTTGAATAGAAACAGTATCTAAACCGGCACCTAAATTTTTAAAAAATTTTAAAATATTAATGTTAGAAAGTGCTTTTACCGCATAATTGAGTTTTAAATTTTTTACGCTATTAAAAGCATTTGTTAATCTATTATATTGCGATTCAATTTTATCTGTATCATATACATATAAAGGACTTCCGTATGTATTTGCTAATTCTAAAAGTTGTGTTCTTTCCACGATTTATCATTTATTTAGATTTCAAAAGTAATCAAATTGTTATATAAATTTCAATTTGTTTAAAAATACAACAAATTGTTTTTTATTGTGATTTTTAGCAGCTATTGGGTTTTAGCTTATTTGTTAAAAGTGAAGAGCGAAGGCAATAAAAACCGTTGAAATCATGTTGATAACTAATTCTTTTTGTCTTTCCTTTTTTCTAATGAGATGGCTATCTTGTGATTCCTTAAACTTAATTACTGTAAGACATTACATGACTCAAGAAACCAAATATACAGAAGATAATATTAGATCATTAGACTGGAAAGAGCATATTAGAATGCGCCCTGGTATGTATATTGGTAAATTAGGTGATGGTTCTTCTGCAGATGATGGCATTTATATTTTAGTCAAAGAAGTGCTAGACAATTCTATTGATGAATATGTGATGGGCGCAGGGAAAACTATCGAAATCTCTATTCAAGGAAGTAAAGTTACGGTTAGAGATTATGGTCGGGGAATTCCTCTAGGAAAAGTGGTTGATGTAGTTTCTAAAATGAACACTGGAGGGAAATACGACTCCAAAGCTTTTAAAAAATCAGTGGGTTTAAATGGTGTTGGTACAAAAGCTGTAAACGCCCTTTCGTCTTTTTTTAGAGTTGAATCTTCTAGAGAAGGGAAATCTGCTTCGGCGGAATTTAGCCAAGGAAATTTACAAAATCAAGAGTTTTTAGAAGAAACATCTCGTAGAAAAGGAACCAAAGTTTCTTTTATCCCAGATGAAGAAATCTTTAAAAAATACAAGTACCGAAATGAATATGTAGCAAAAATGCTAAAGTATTACGTGTATTTAAATCCTGGTTTAACGATTATTTTTAATGGTGAAAAATTTTTATCCAAAAATGGATTGAAAGATTTGTTGGAAGATAATAACAATAAGGATGATATGTTATATCCTATTATTCACTTAAAAGGCGATGATATTGAAGTTGCGATTACGCACAGTAAAACGCAATATTCAGAAGAGTACCATTCTTTTGTAAACGGGCAATATACCACCCAAGGAGGTACACATCAGGCAGCGTTTAGAGAATCTATTGTAAAAACAATTCGTGATTTCTACGGAAAAAGTTTTGAAGCTTCGGATATTCGAAAATCCGTAATTTCTGCGATTGCCATTAAAGTCATGGAACCTGTTTTCGAAAGTCAGACGAAAACGAAACTAGGTTCTACCGAAATGGGAGGAGAGTTGCCAACGGTGAGAACCTATATTAATGATTTTGTAAAAACAAAACTGGATAATTTTCTTCATAGAAATCCAGAAGTGGCAGACAAACTTCAGCGGAAAATAGTTCAAGCAGAAAAAGAACGGAAAGAACTTTCTGGGATTCGGAAATTAGCGAGAGATAGAGCAAAAAAATCAAGTTTGCATAACAAAAAATTGCGAGATTGTAGAATTCATTTGGGCGATATTAAAAAAGAAAATTATTTAGAAACTACTTTATTTATTACCGAGGGAGATTCTGCTTCGGGTTCCATCACAAAATCTAGGAATGTAAACACACAAGCTGTTTTTAGTCTAAAAGGAAAGCCTTTAAATTCTTTTGGATTGAGTAAAAAGATTGTATACGAGAATGAAGAGTTTAATTTATTACAAGCGGCATTAAATATTGAAGATGGCTTAGAAGATTTGCGTTATAATAACATTGTAATTGCCACAGATGCTGATGTAGATGGCATGCATATTCGATTATTATTGATCACTTTTTTTCTCCAATTTTTCCCGGAATTAATCAAAGAAGGTCATTTATATATTTTGGAAACGCCACTTTTTAGAGTGAGAAATAAAAAGCAAACGTTTTATTGTTATTCTGATGAAGAAAAACGAGAAGCTATACAAAAATTAAAAGGCAAACCAGAAATTACACGTTTTAAGGGTTTGGGTGAAATTTCGCCTAATGAATTTGTGCATTTTATTGGTAATGATATTCGTTTAGATCCTGTTATGTTAGACAAAGAAATACCGATTGAGCAAATGTTGCAGTTTTATATGGGAAAAAATACCCCTGATAGACAAAAATTTATTATTGAGAATTTAAAGATAGAGTTAGATACTATTGAAGAGGAAGCAAGTCTATCTTAAATACTTTTGGAAAGAAAGGATTTTGTAGCAAGTTTCTGGATAAAATATCAATGTTCATGAAGACCTCACAGGTTTTTGAAACCTGAGAGGTTTTGTAAGACTTAAATTAGAATTCACAATTTATGGTTTTATCAATCTTTCTAAAACTAAATTTTAAAGGTTAAATTAAATTATGTTGAAGAAAAAATATAATAAAAAACTAATTAAGAATATTTTTACAGTAATGTTTGGTTTGGTATTGCTATTCTGGTTGTTTCAAATCGATTGGAATAACTTATCAAGCAGAACAAATTCTGGACTTTTTTTTGGCGTTTTAGCAGGTGCATTGTTTATTATTTCAATGCAGCTTAAAAATAAAGATGAATAACTTTTAGAGATGAGTTTGCAAATTGCGACCTCATGTCTAAAAAGATAAAAAAATAACTTGAAGAGCTATTTTAATACTTCAAGATAAAAAAATGAAAGAATAAAATCTATTTGATACGTGATTAAAAGGTAATGTTAGATAGAGATTTGGCGGAATTATATCGAGTAGAAACAAGAGTTTTAAAACAAGCAGTCAAAAGAAAATTAAATCGTTTTCAAGATGATTTTATGTTTGAACTAGCTAAAATTGGAAATCACAATTTGTGACCTCCAATTCTTATAAGATGGGTTTACGATATGCTCCAATAGTCTTTACAGAATAAGGAGTTGCAATTTTGTTAAGTGTTTTGAATAGTGATAGCGCAATTGCAGTAAATATTAAAATTAGAAATGTCATTGCGAGGAACGAAGCAATCTGTTAATTAATTACGAGATTGCCACAGAAAGTGAAAACTTTCTTTGCAATGACAAAAAAAAGAACAAAAGTTGATTATAAAAAAGATATAGAATAAAACAAAAAGTTGGCAAATGTGCTGGGTTAGGGATTGAAGTGGTATTCTTTTTATTGTAGTTCGAGTGAATTTGTGAAGAATAAACAAATTTGTATCGAGAACAAAATAAAAAGATAGAACGTAAAGCCCGACCTTTTTAGGGAACGCCCAATATGAATTAACTATAATCTTATCCTAAATCCTTTTCAAAGTAAAGGACTTTTAGCAAGTTTGTGAAAAGAAGCAAACTTCTATAAAAATAAAATTTGAGGTTTAAGAATACATCCTCAAGAGTATAAATCAAACAAGCTAAATTTCCTCTTTGGGGAATTAAAAGGGGGCTAAATGAGTGAAGAAATAAACGAAAACGAACACGAAGAGGAATTAACGAACGAAGGTGAACAATTAGAATCACCCCAAGAAGAAACCATTACCAAAGTTACAGGCATGTACAAAGAGTGGTTTTTAGATTATGCGTCTTATGTAATTTTAGAAAGAGCGGTGCCGTCTTTAGAAGACGGCTTAAAACCAGTGCAACGTAGAATTATGCATTCTATGAAAGATTTAGACGATGGTCGTTACAATAAAGTAGCGAATATTGTTGGGCACACAATGCAGTACCATCCGCATGGAGATGCCTCAATTGCAGATGCCATGGTGCAAATTGGTCAGAAAGAATTGTTGATTGATATGCAAGGAAATTGGGGAAATATTCTCACCGGAGACCGAGCTGCTGCCTCTCGTTACATTGAAGCTCGCTTATCTAAATTTGCTTTAGATGTTGTTTTTAATTCAAAAACAACAGATTGGAAAATGTCTTATGACGGCCGTAGAAAAGAACCGATAGATTTACCTGTAAAATTCCCTTTATTATTAGCGCAAGGTGCAGAGGGAATTGCTGTAGGTTTATCAACCAAAATATTACCCCATAATTTTATTGAATTGATTGATGCTTCTATTAAATATTTAAAAGGAAGAAGTTTTAAAATAGTTCCTGATTTTTTAACTGGAGGAATTGCAGATTTTACCAATTATAACGACGGAAAAAGAGGAGGAAAGGTTCGTGTAAGAGCAAAAATTGCACAACAAGATAAAAAAACCTTAATTATCAGTGAAATTCCATTTGGAACGACTACAACTTCTTTAATTGACAGCATTATAAAAGCAAATGAAAAAGGTAAAATAAAAATTAAAAAAATTGAAGACAATACTGCAGCAGAAGTAGAAATTTTAGTGCATTTACCGCCTAATGTATCTCCTGATAAAAGTATTGATGCTTTGTATGCCTTTACAAATTGTGAGAGTTCCATATCTCCTTTGGCTTGCACCATTGAAAATGATACGCCTGTTTTTGTGGGAGTTTCAGAAATGTTAAAACATTCTACAGATTTAACGGTTGATTTACTGAAAAAAGAATTAGAAATTCAATTAAATGAGCTGGAAGAACAATGGCATTTTTCATCTTTAGAAAGAATATTTATAGAAAATAGAATTTATCGAGATATCGAAGAAGAAGAAACTTGGGATGGCGTTATTGCGGCTATAGACAAAGGTTTACAACCACATATACAGCATTTAAAACGTGCAATTACTGTGGAAGATATTACGCGTTTAACTGAAATTAAAATTAAAAAAATATCAAAATTTGATATTGATAAAGCAAAGCAATTCATTGACAGTTTAGAAGAGAAAATAGCCGTTGTTAAAGATCATTTAGCTAACTTAATTGAATTTGCAATAAATTATTTTAAAAGATTAAAAGATACGTACGGAAAAGGAAAAGAACGCAAAACTGAAATCCGAATTTTTGATGATATTGTGGCATCAAAAGTGGCTATGAATAACACTAAATTATACGTGAATAGGGCAGAAGGCTTTATCGGAACTTCCTTGAAAAGAGATGAATTTGTGACCGATTGTTCAGACATCGATGATATTATCATTTTCAGAAAAGATGGAGGCATGATGGTTTCAAAAATTGATTCTAAAACCTTTGTAGGTAAAGATATCATTCATGTGGCAGTCTTTAAAAAGAAAGATAGGCGCACAGTTTACAATTATATGTATCGAGATGGTGCACGTGGCGCTAGTTATATGAAACGTTTTAATGTTACCTCGGTTACGCGTGACAAAGAATATAATTTAGCGGGTAAAAACAAAGGATCTGTTGTTCATTATTTTTCAGCAAATCCAAACGGAGAAGCAGAAGTTGTGACCATAAATTTACGTTCTGTGGGAACTATAAAAAAATTGAAATGGGATATTGATTTTGCTGATTTAGGTGTAAAAGGTAGAGCAATTCGTGGTAATATTATTACGAAATTTTCAATTAAAAGTATCGATTTTAAATCCGCAGGAGTTTCTACCTTAAAACCTCGTAAAATTTGGTTTGATGATGCTGTGCAACGTTTAAATGTTGATGAAAGAGGGGAGTTGTTGGGCGAATTTAAAGCTGAAGATAAACTATTAATTATTACACAAAGTGGAAAAGCCAAGGCTGTAAAACCTGATTTGGCGATGCATTTCGAAGATGATATGATTGTGTTAGAAAAATGGAACCCAAATAAACCTATTTCTGCAATTTATTTTGATGGTGAAAAAGAACGCTATTATGTAAAACGTTTCTTGATTGAAACCATAGAAAAAGAAGAAGAGTTTATTTCTAATCATCCAAAAAGTCAGTTAGAAATTGTAGCCACAGATTATAGACCTGTTGCAGAAATTCAGTTTTCTAAAAGAAGTTTAGAAAATGAAAAAATAAATTTTGAGGAGTTTATTGCTGTAAAAGGAATAAAAGCACAAGGAAATCAATTGACTACAGATAGAATTAAAAATGTAAATTTATTAGATTCTTTGCCTTTTGAAGAACCAAAAGAAGAAACTTCCGAAGAAATAGAAGTTGTAGATGAAGAAGTTATTGATGAGAAATTGCCAATTGACACACCAGTTATTGAAAAACCTTCAACATTAGATACGCAGGCTAAAGAAGAAAAAAAGCAAGCACTTTTAAAGAAAGCCATTCAGAAGAAAAAAGACAATAATGATGAGAATCAGCAAAAGTTGTTTTAGAATTTAACGTTACCCAAACCTTTGAGGTTTAATACTCACGAAAAATGAAATTAAAACACATCTATTTACTATTAGCAATATTAGGAATTTGTTACACTTGGTACTACAATATTCAATATTTTAATACTGTAGAAAATGCAAATTTGATTGGTTTTTTTCAAGATGCCCAGCAAAATTTTGCAGGAAAATCGTTTGGAGCAGATTTAACAGTAGTTTGCTTCACTTTTTTTGCTTTTATGATTCCGGAATCTTTACGACTAAAAGTTAAATTTTGGTGGGTTTTAATTCCGTTAACATTTTTAATCGCTGTCGCTTTTACCTTTCCGCTGTTTTTATATATGCGTGAAAATTCTTTAGAGAAATTAAAGCTGAAATCATAAAAAAATAGGATTAATTGGTGGGATTACTCCAGAATCAATCTTAATATATTATCGAATTTTAAACCAATTGAATGCAACTAGATTAGGAAAAACTCATTCTGCAGAAGTGGTGATTAATTCCTTTGATTTTGGAAAAATAGCCAAACTTCAGTCTGAAAACAGATGGGATTTGTTAGATGAAATAATGGCAGAAACTGGCAAAAAATCAGAAAATGCTAAGGCTGATTGTCTTATTATTTCGATATATCGCAGATTTTCGCAACGATTGGCTTTAATTTATTTACAGAAAGGGTTCTCTGCAATAGAACTTATTTCATTTTTTCAAAAAAGGTGCAGGTATAATTAGGTAATAAGTCTGGATTTGTAATTTTGATAATATCTTTTAGCACCAAATCTGGTCTTGTAGGCGCTAATTCGTAATAAAGCACACCACCGGTTTTTCCTTTTTTAGTTGTTGGCGTGTAGATGTTATTTTCTTTAAAAGCTTTAAACTTTGTATATAATTGATTGGTTTGTAAAAGTTGTTCTTTAGATGAAAAGTAACCCGGAGCAATCCAAAAATCCGCATCTTTTCCTTTTTCAAAAACACTTTCAAAACTTAAAGATAAACTACCTTTCCCTTTTGAATTTTGCCAGAGATAATCAAGATTAGCATCTTTTAAAAACTGTGCCACAAAACTTTCACCACCTGGTAAATTCCAGATGTCTTTACTCATAATGGCACCAGACAAAATAGTTGGTTTTTTTGTTGATTTTAATGCGATTTGCTTTGCTTCTAAATAATTAGTTTCTATCACTTTAAAAATACTGTCAGCTTGATTTTCTTTATCAAACAGAACTCCAAAAAATTTGATCCATTCAGCTCTTCCTAAAGGCGTTTCTTCTAGCCAATCTCCGTTATAAATTACATTGATTCCTGCTTTTTGAATCGTGTTTAAAGATTTATCTGCAGAAGAAACACTATAACCAACAACCAATTCTGGCTGTAAGTTTAATAAAATTTCTGTGTTTAAGGAACTTTCTTTTCCTATTTCGGTTATTTTTCCTGCATCGATTAATTTTCTTGTTTTTTCTGATGAAACATAGTTAGCATATGGAAAACCTATAATTGAAGTTTCTTCATGCAACAATTCAACCATAGGAATATGCGTTGTAGAAGTCACTACTATTTTTTGAATAGGAACTTCAATGATATTATATGTATTGTTTAAATTGGTCTTTGAATTTTTATTTTTAATATGATATTCAAAAATTGTGTTAGAATTCTGATATGCAGACTTGATAATTAATTTTTTAGTTCCGTTTTCATGAATAATATCAAATCCTTTTGCATATTTAATACTACTTTTCGCTTGTATTTTATTATCAATTTTAACAACTTCTTTTTTACAAGAAATAGAGATAAAAAGCAACAGAAAAAGAGTTGATAATTTTAAATTTTTCATGAAGAGTAAACTTGGTTTTCTTGTTCTTGAACTCTAATAAATGTGGTTCTTTTGGTGAGTTCTTTCAATCTACGGGCACCAACATAGGTGCATGTAGATCTAATGCCGCCTAAAATATCTGTTACGGTTTCTTCAACATCTCCTTTAAAAGGTACTTCTACTGTTTTTCCTTCGGATGCTCTATAATTTGCTACACCACCAACATGTTTATTCATAGCGGTTGTAGAACTCATTCCGTAAAAAGCTTTGAATTTTTCTCCGTTTCTTTCAATGAATTCACCGCCACTTTCTTCATGGCCGGCAAGCATACCGCCTAGCATAACAAAATCGGCGCCACCGCCAAAAGCTTTTGCAATATCTCCAGGAATTTTACAACCGCCATCAGAAATAATTTGACCACCCATTCCGTGAGCTGCATCGGCACATTCTATAATTGCAGATAATTGCGGATAGCCAACGCCTGTTTTAACACGAGTTGTACAAACAGAACCAGGACCAATCCCTACTTTAATAATGTCTGCTCCTGCTAATAATAATTCCTCGACCATTTCACCCGTAACAACATTACCAGCAATAATTATTTTATTAGGATGATTTTTGCGCATTTTTTTGACAAAATTCACAAAATGTTCAGAGTATCCGTTAGCAACATCTAAACATATAAAGTTTATCCGCGGAAATTCATTTAAAATACGTGCTACTTTTTCTGAATCATCTTTTCCAATCCCTGAGCTTACTGCAATATTTTTTAAAACTTTTTCTGAAGCGTTTTTAGCAAATTCTTGCCATTCTGTTATGGAATAATGTTTATGAATTGCAGTAAATAAGCCATCTTTAGCCAAAGCTTCTGCCATTTTAAACGTACCTACGGTATCCATATTTGCAGCCATAATTGGGATGCCTTTCCAAACCAAATCACTATGCAAAAAAGTAAATTCTCTCTCTAAAGTTACTTGCGAACGTGATTTTAATGTAGATCGTTTCGGACGAATCATTACATCTTTAAAACCAAGTTTTAACTCATTTTCTATCCTCATAATAGTTTAATTTATGCGAATTTAAAGATATAACTTTTCAAATCATTATTAATTAGCTTGTTTATTCAATTCGATTTATATTTGCATGATTTTTGGTTTTGATGTACAAATCATTTTACATCAAATTAAAAGGGAATCTAGTTAAAATCTAGAACTGTTCCCGCAACTGTAAGTTGATACTAAATTTATTTTAGTACCTCGTTTGAGGATGTTATAAACTCTTTTACCACTGACATTTTTTGTTGGGAAGGTATCATAACATAAAAACAAGTCAGGAGACCTGCCAAGGATCTTAAATTTATAAAAATCTTCGGGATAAAGATTTTATGAGATATGAACTTAAAAGGACTTTTTATTTTCGTTTTACCGATTATTTTTGCAGGTAGTTTATACTCGCAAAAAGATGCTGTTGTTATAAATTTAAATGCTTTTTCAATCTCTATTGCTAAGGTAAATGATTTTTCTAAAGGATATCACACCATCTTAATTTCAGACAGTTTAGTGGCTAGAAATATTCGTTCGTTAACAGATATTTTAAAATTTAACTCCTTTATTTACTTTAAAGAAAATGGTTTAGGCATGGTTTCTTCGCCCTCTTTTAGAGGAACAAGTGCCTCACATACCGCAGTAATTTGGAATGGTATCAATATTAATTCGCAATTAAACGGCCAGATTGATTTCAATGCAATTTCAGCAAATTCTTATGACAATATATCTGTAAGAAGTGGAGGAGGAAGTGTTCTTTTTGGCAGTGGTGCTATTGGTGGTACCATACATTTAGACAATCTTATTCAATTTTCTGAACAAGAAAGTCATAAAATAGTTGCAAATTATGGAAGCTTTAACACACAACATATAAGTTATGATTATATGAAAGCTACCGATAAAAGTTTTATCAATATTGGTTTGGGTACAAATAGTTCTGATAATGATTTTAACTATTTAGACTCTAATTTAACCAATGGAAATGGTAATTATTTTAATTATAATTTTGATGCAAATTACGGTTATAAATTCAACAAGAAACATCAATTTAAATTTTATTCAAGCACTTTTTTTGCTGATAGAAATTTATCTAGAACATTAAATGCACCTTCTAATGACGGGTACGAAGATCTTAATAGTAAAAATTTAATAGAATGGAATTTCTTTTTATCACCTAAAGAACACATTACTTCACGAGTTTCTTACATTTTTGAAAAGTTTAAATTCTTTGACAATAATCAAAATAAAGACATTTTTTCTGAAGGAAATACCGAAAGAAAAATTGCTCAAATAGATTATAATAATTCCGTTTCTAGAAAATTAAAAATAAATGGCATTCTTGGTTTTGAAGCTGTTTCTGCTTACGGATCTAGTTTTGATTCCAATACTAGAAATATTTTTTCGGGGGTTTTCTCTTTAAATCATCAGCTTACAAAAAAACTAAGTTATGGCATTCAGTTTAGAAAAGACTTTCAAAATGATTTTGAGTCGCCTTTTTTATATTCATTAGGAATTGAGCAAAAACTGAATAAAAATTATACGCTTTCATTCAATACTTCAAAAAACTTTAGAATTCCCACTTTTAATGATTTGTATTGGCAACCTGGAGGAAATATCAACTTACAGCCAGAGGATTCTTATCAATTTGAAATTGGGAATGCCATCAGTTTTAAAAATATTTCTTTTCAAGTAAACGGATTTTATATAAAATCATCAGAATTAATTCAATGGATTCCGAATGAATATGATGTTTGGAGTCCAACAAATACAGATGAAACTAGAAACATCGGACTTGAATTTTCTGCAAATTATAAAACGGCTTTCAAAAATAATATTTTAGAAATCAATGCAAATTATTCCTATACGGATGCTAAAGATTTAGAAACAGATCAACAATTAATTTCAGTGCCAAAAAATAGATTCAATGCACTATTTAATTATCAGCATAAAAGTTGGAGCGCCTTTTATCAAATATTGTTTAATGATGATGTTCGGTTTTTAGTAGATACAATTTCTGCTTTTCAAGTTTCTAATGTCGGTATTAACTATGAACTCTCAAGATTAAAAAATAAACCAAATATTGGTTTTGTAATCCATAATATATACAATAAAAAGTATCAAAATACTTTAAATAGACCAATGCCTGGCATTAATTTTCAAATCACAACAACCATAAATTTTTAAAAAAAATGAATTTCAAAAAAACACTATTTTTAGCAACCATCACAGGTTTTTTATTGACTTCTTGCGATAATGATAATGAATTAGAACTACCAAAAGGAAATTACGATAATGGAATTTTAATTGCAAACGAAGGTGCTTTTTCTGGAGGCACAGGAACCATAAGTTTTATTTCTGATGATTATACAGTTGCCGAAGAAAAAATTTACAATAAAGTAAATAATCAAAATATAGGAACCATTTTACAATCCATAGGATTTAATAATGATGATGCGTATTTAATTGCAAATGTAGGGAGTAAAATAACCGTAGCAAATAGATTTACGATGGAAAAGATTACGGAAATTTCTGAAGGTTTAGTAAACCCAAGATATATTGCTTTTGCAAACGGAAAAGGCTTTGTTACAAATTGGGGCCAGGGTTCGGACACATCAGATGATTTTGTTGCTGTGATCGATTTAGCAACAAACACCATTTCTAGTAAAATAACTGTAACAGAAGGACCTGAGCAAATTATTGCCAAGGGAAATTTTTTATATGTATCCCATAAAGGAGGCTGGGGGTCTGGAAATACGGTTAGTGTAATCAATGCATCAACAAACACAATTGTAACCACCATTTCTGTCGGAGATATTCCTGATGAATTAGCTATTGATGCTAGCGGTAATATTTTAGTTTCTTGCGAAGGTAGCGCCAAAACATCTTGGAACCCAACAGAGGTTTTAGGAAGTTTAGTAACGATTAATACTGCTACAAACGAGGTAAGTAATACTTTAAATTTTACTGCTGGTTTTCATCCAAATTCTATGGTAATAGATGGTTTAATTATGTTTTTATCAACTTCTAATAGTATTTATAAAATGAGTGAAGAAGCTACTTCTGTGCCAACTTCGCCAATCATAAATACGAACGTTTATGGAATATCTGTAAACGAAAATAAAATTTACGTAACAGATGCTAAAGACTTTTCAAGTAATGGAACTCTAAAAATATTTGACGCAACTACAAATATGGAATTGAAAGAATTTACTGTGGGTTTAATACCGAGTAAAATCTATTTTAATTAAAAATAGAAATTGCAAAATTGAAGTAATATTCAATTTTTAAGAGAGAAAGTGATACCCGTTATTTAATATGATAGTTGGTATTAAATTGAGAAATAAGTAAAGGCTTCAATTACTGATATATTTAGTAAGATTGGAGCCTTTTTTTTTATAATAATTTCTTTACTTCATTTTTAATAAAAGCAATCGCAGTTTCTGTAGGAGGTAACATTTTAGAATAATCGATTAATACATTTTCTCGTAAATCATTTGCTGAATTAGAAGATTCTGCAACTTGTTTTAATTTATTAATTACGGCACTTTTGGCAGCATAAATAGCAGTCCAACTTTCATCAGAAATATAGATTTGTTGTACTAAATTGTGTTCAAACTCTTGTTCTATATTGCCAATTAAAAGCTGTAAATATTCATTTTTATCTGTTGATAATGGTTTTATTCTAATCAATATTTTAACAGGATTTATACGCTCACAAAATAATAAAAGGCGTTCGTAAGCCTGCAATTTAATTGGCAAAGAATCTTTCTTTTTTTCGGCTAACAGTTCTAATTTTTTCTCAGCATTTTTATGATGAATAAACCCATTAAACATATAATAAGCAACAAAACCGGTAACAACAGCAGGTAAAATATAAGCGATACTTTCTAAAAATTTGTCTTCCATTATTTAAAATTTTATAAATTTATAACCTTTATTCTGGTACTGGAGTAAAGCTGTCATAGCAGAAAGTGCAAACTTTACTTCGGGTAAAACAAGCATTTTATCAATTTTTCTGTACATTGATGTTTGTCCGCAAATAATTACATCTACTCCTGCATTGTTTAGTTCCTTAATTAATTTTGAATTAGGATTTTTTACACCATATTTTTCCATATAAGCTTCATCATTTAAAACATCTTTCCAAGCACTACCATGTATTGTAATTGCTACTTTTAGCTGATGAGGTTTCATACCTTCATTTGCATGCATATTTAAAAATCTAGCAGCGGTCACAATATTTTTGTTTATAATATCTACTTTTTCTGAAGATTTAGATACATCAAAAATTACCTTAAGTTGTGCTGTAGTATCGGTTTTAATATCCACATTTTCAACATGAAATGTTTCTCCAAAGTTTTTTATAATTTTACCTGGCTCTCTATTACTTTGAGAAGAAATAAAGTTTGAAAACATTAAAAACAGCACCAATACATTAATTTTTTTCATGATATTAGATTTATTTGCGTAAATGTATTTATAATTTTACAAAAGTGATAAATTTATTGATGAACATTTCATAATTTCACACTTTTAAATTCTTACAAAACTTAGGCTTGAATACATACTTAAATTCTTTAAACGAAGCACAAAAACAAGCGGTCTTGCAAAAAGACGGACCCATGATTATAATTGCAGGTGCAGGTTCTGGTAAAACAAGAGTTCTAACCTATAGAATTGCACATTTAATGCAATCTGGCGTGGATGCTTTTAATATTTTATCGCTCACATTTACCAACAAAGCTGCCAAAGAAATGAAAGCAAGAATTGCTGGAGTTGTTGGTCAAAGTGAAGCAAAAAATCTTTGGATGGGAACTTTTCATTCGGTTTTTGCAAGAATTTTACGTTCGGAAGCGGATAAATTGGGTTTTCCATCAAACTTTACCATTTACGATACGCAAGATTCCGTTCGGTTAATCAGTGCTATTATTAAAGAAATGGGCTTAGACAAAGAGCGCTATAAACCCAAACAAATATTAGGACGAATTTCATCCTTTAAAAATAGTTTAATTACTGTAAGAGCCTACTTTAATAATAGTGATTTACAAGAAGCAGATTTGCATGCTAGCAGACCTAAAGTCGGAGATATTTATAAAGAATATGTAGACCGATGTTTTAAATCTGGTGCTATGGATTTTGATGATTTATTGTTGAGAACTAATGAATTATTAGCTCGTTTTCCAGAATCTTTGGCAAAATATCAAGATCGTTTTCGGTACATCATGGTAGATGAGTACCAAGATACAAACCATTCTCAATATATAATTGTAAGAGCTTTGGCAGATAAGTTTGGTAATATTTGTGTTGTTGGTGATGATTCTCAAAGTATTTATAGTTTTAGAGGGGCAAATATTCAGAATATTTTAAATTTTCAAAAGGATTATCCAGAGGTAAAAACCTTTAAGCTTGAACAAAATTATCGTTCTACAAAAAATATTGTGAATGCTGCAAATTCTGTAATTGCCAAAAACAAAACAAAATTAGATAAAGAAGTTTGGACTTCTAACGATGCTGGAGATTCGATTAACGTAATGCGAACTATTTCTGATGGAGAAGAAGGTCGTTTTGTTGCACAATCTATTTGGGAAAACCAAATGAATCATCAATTAACACCCGATGATTTTTGCGTTTTGTATAGAACAAACTCCCAATCGAGAGCCATTGAAGACGCCTTAAGAAAAAAAGGAATTGATTATAAAATTTATGGTGGAATTTCTTTTTATCAAAGAAAGGAAATCAAAGATATTTTGTCTTATTTGCGAATTCTAATCAACCCAAATGATGAAGAAGCGTTAAAAAGAATCATCAATTATCCTGCAAGAGGAATTGGTGCAACTACTATTGATAAATTAACCATAGCTGCAAATCATTATAAAAAATCAATTTTTGATATTTTAAAATATATTGACAAAATCGATTTAAAAATAAATTCTGGAACTAAAAATAAACTTCAGAATTTTATGAACATGATTTTGCGTTTGCAAATAGAATCTCAAACAAAAAATGCGTTTGAAATTGCAGAAATTGTAGTGAAACAAACACAATTAATTAAAGATCTAGAAAAAGACGGAACTCCAGAAGCTGTTAGTAAAGTAGAAAATGTTCAAGAACTTTTAAACGGAATTAAAGATTTTATTACAGATAAAATAGAACAAGGAGAAGATACCTCATTAACTTCGTTTTTAGAAGATGTTGCTTTGGCTACAGATTTCGACTCTAAAAAAGATGATGACAAACCCAGTGTTTCGCTCATGACAATTCATCAATCTAAAGGATTAGAATATATGTATGTATATATTGTGGGTCTAGAAGAAAATTTATTCCCATCTGCCATGAGCATGAATACTCGAAGTGAATTAGAAGAGGAGCGTAGGTTATTTTATGTGGCGTTAACACGTGCAGAAAAAGTTGCGTATTTAAGTTATGCACAAACAAGGTATCGTTGGGGTAAATTAATTGATGCTGAACCTAGTAGGTTTTTAGAAGAAATTGATGACCAATATTTGTATTATATTACTCCAAAAATGCCAGAACCCTCTGTAAATAAGTTTATTGACAAAAGTATTTTTGAAGATGCACCTAAAGGAATTCGTTTTCAAAAACCTATTCAGCGCAAAAAAATGGAGCGCGATTTGGTTAAAAAGAAAGAAATCACAGTTCCTAAAAATTTAAAAAAGGCATCAGAAACTGTCTCTAAATCAAATTTATTTGATAATAAAATTGTGGTTGGTAATATTATAGAACACGATCGTTTTGGTAGGGGAGAAGTCCTTTCTTTAGAAGGGAAAGGGCCCGATAAAAAAGCAATGATTAAATTTGGCACCGCGGGAAAGAAGAATCTTCTATTGCGTTTTGTGAAATTGAAAATTATTGGTTAAAAAGCATTCATAATACTAAAATAAATTGCTATTTTGCAACGTTAAATAACTACAATAGTATAAATTGTCAGTTCGAGTGTTTTCTTTTGATTAAAATAACGTAAGAAAATGCATCGAGAACACACTTCAAAAATAGATAAATGACATTCGATTTAGAATATAATTCAGAAAGACCGTTAATGATTATTCCAGAATACGGCAGGCATATACAGAAATTAGTAGATCATTGTATCGCTTTAGAAACGAAAGAAGAGCGCGATAAAATGGCAAAAGCAATTGTTGATGTAATGGGAAATTTACAACCTCATTTGCGCGATGTGCCAGATTTTAAGCATAAATTATGGGATCAACTTTATATAATGTCAGATTTTAAATTAGACGCAGATTCACCATATCCAATTCCGTCTAGAGAAGAGTTACAAGAAAAACCAGAAAGTTTACCGTATCCTAAATATGCCTCTAATTATAGGTATTACGGTAACAATATTCAAACAATGATAGACATTGCTTTGAGTTGGGAAGAAGGCGAAAAGAGAGAAGCATTGGTTTTTACGATCGCAAATCACATGAAAAAATGTTATTTAAATTGGAATAAAGATACGGTAGATGATGCCGTAATTTTTAAACATTTATTTGATTTGTCTGGTGAAAAATTTGATTTAAGAAATTCTGATGAAGAATTATCCGAAAGTAAAAACTTGTTAAGAAAAAGAAATTTTCAAGGTCAAAGTAGTTCTAAAACTTCACACAAGAAAACACATCACAGCAACCAGAATAAAAATAGAAAAAGATAAAAGTTAATGGCATCATTTAAAATTGAAGGCGGTCATAAATTAAAAGGGACAATTACTCCACAAGGAGCAAAAAATGAGGTTTTACAAATACTTTGTGCAGTTTTATTAACTCCAGAAAAAGTAATCATCAATAATGTTCCTGATATTATAGATGTAAATAAATTAATTTTTATTTTAGGAGAACTGGGGGTTAAAGTAGAGAAGTTAAGCAGAAACTCTTATTCTTTTCAGGCAGATAACATCAATTTAAAATATTTAGAATCTGCTGATTTTAAAAGAGATGGCAGTTCTTTGCGTGGTTCTATTATGATTGTAGGTCCATTATTAGCTCGTTTTGGAAAAGGATATATTCCTAGACCTGGAGGAGATAAAATAGGTAGAAGAAGATTAGATACGCATTTTGAGGGTTTTATTAATTTAGGTGCAAAATTTAGATATAATAAAGAAGAACATTTTTACGGTGTAGAAGCCGATGAATTGTTTGGTACAGATATGTTATTAGATGAAGCATCGGTTACCGGAACTGCTAACATTTTAATGGCATCAGTTTTAGCCACCGGAACTACAACAATTTACAATGCTGCTTGCGAGCCTTACATTCAACAATTATGTAAAATGTTGAATTCTATGGGGGCAAATATTACAGGTGTTGGCTCTAATTTATTAAGGATAAAAGGCGTTGATAATTTAGTGGGATGCGAGCATAACGTTTTACCAGACATGATTGAAATTGGCTCTTGGATTGGAGTTGCTGTTATGACACGCTCAGCGTTAACAATTAAGAATGTTAGCTGGGAAAATTTAGGGCAAATCCCGAATGTTTTTAGAAAACTCGGAATTCAATTTGAAAAAAGAGGTGATGATATCTACATTCCAGAACAAGAATCTTACGAAATTCAGAATTATATTGACGGTTCTGTTTTAACAGTTTCAGATGCTCCTTGGCCAGGTTTTACGCCAGATTTATTGAGTATTATTTTGGTCATCGCAACTCAAGCAAAAGGTACGGTTTTAATCCATCAAAAAATGTTTGAAAGTAGATTGTTTTTTGTTGATAAATTGATTGATATGGGCGCAAAAGTAATTTTGTGCGATCCTCATAGAGCCACTGTAATTGGTATGAATTTTGAAAGTTCTTTAAAAGCAACCAAAATGACATCTCCAGACATTAGAGCAGGTATTTCATTATTAATAGCGGCACTTTCGGCAAAAGGAACCTCAATTATTAACAATATTGAACAAATAGATAGAGGTTACGAAAATATTGAGGCGCGCTTAAAATCTATTGGGGCTAAAATTGAAAGAATTGAAAATTAAGAAAATTATTTAATCAATGATTGTAACTTAATTTTTTGAAAATGATACGAAATATTTATAACGAAGAATGGAAAGAAGTTCAGTTTGATGAAAAAATATCAAAAAAACTTAAGTTTAAAATTTCTAATTATGGCAGAGTTATTAATTGTTCCAATGAAAAGGAATATTTAAGAAAACCAACTTTTATCCGAGGCTATGAAAACATTTCTTTAAAACAAGAAGTTAACCAAAAATCAACGAGTAGATATGTGCATAAATTAGTAGCACAGCACTTTATTGAAAAAGAAACTGAAGATCAAATTTATGTGATACATTTAAATTACGATAAAGAGGATAACAGCGTAGAAAATTTAAAATGGGCAACGAAAAGAGAAAAGGAATTACATCAATTTAACAACCCAACTTGGAATGAAATTTTAAAAAATAAGAGTAGAGATTTTGCTAAATTATCTGTAGGAAAAGTAAAAATTATAAAGCGACAGCTTAAAAATAAAAATAATAGAATATCGATGATTGCCAAGCGATTTGGAGTCTCTGACACCCAAATTCATAGAATAAAATCAGGTGAAAATTGGTCTGATGTGCAGATCTAAAAAAATAGTGTCAGTTTGACACTATTTTTTTGTTGGCAACATTTTTGCGAATAAGTGAAAGACAATTTAATTATTATCAAGAAATGAGTAAAAAAGAAGAAATAAAAAGCGAAGAAGTAAAAAGCGAGCAAGAAACTGTTCAAGTTGAAGATAATCAAGAAGTTGAAGTAGAAGTTGTAAAAGAAGAACCTACCTCAGAGGAAATTATTCAAGCTGAAAAAGACAAGTTTTTACGTTTATTTGCCGAGTTTGAAAACTATAAAAAAAGAACAACTAGAGAAAGAATAGAGTTGTTTAAAACTGCAGGACAAGAATTGATGACATCTTTACTGCCAGTTGTTGACGATTTTGAGCGTGCTTTGGCACATATAAAAGAAGATACAGAAACTGAAGAGTTAAGAAAAGGTGTTTTATTAATCTACCAAAAATTTTATAATACTTTAGAGCTTAAAGGATTATTAAAAATAGAAACCAATCCAGGTGATGTTTTTGATGCAGAAATTCATGAAGCAATTACCCAGATTCCTGCTCCTTCAGACGATTTAAAAGGAAAAGTAATTGATTGTGTAGAAAAAGGATATAAGCTAGGTGATAAAATAATTCGTTATCCAAAAGTAGTAATAGGACAGTAATTAAGAATCATTGCGAGGAACAAAACCATCTATGAATGAATAAATAGATTTGTTTGTTCCTCGCAATGATTTAGAAATAAAAAATAATGGCAAAACAAGATTTTTACGACATATTAGGAATTTCAAAATCGGCTTCGCAGGCAGAAATTAAGAAAGGCTATAGAAAAATGGCAATCAAATATCATCCAGATAAAAATCCTGATGACAAAACTGCTGAAGAAAACTTTAAAAAAGCAGCAGAAGCTTATGAGATTTTAAGTGACGAAAATAAAAAAGCTCGTTACGATCAATATGGTCATGCAGCATTTGATGGTCCTCAAGGCGGCGGTGGCGGTTTTGGCGGTGGCGGTATGAATATGGATGATATATTCAGTCAGTTTGGAGATATTTTTGGCGGTGGCGGCGGTTTCGGAGGCTTCGGTGGCGGTGGTCAAAGACAAGCAATGGTGAAGGGAAGTAATATGCGAATTCGTGTAAAATTAACTTTAGAAGAAATTGCGAAAGGAGTAGAAAAGAAAGTAAAAGTTCGCAGAAAAGTGCAAGCCACAGGTGTTAGATACAAAACTTGTACAACCTGTAATGGTTCTGGTCAGCAAATGCGTGTGACCAACACTATTTTAGGTAGAATGCAAACAGCAACCACTTGTAGTACTTGTTCTGGAGCAGGAGAAATTATAAGTTCTAAACCGGCCGGGGCAGATGCGCAAGGGTTAATTATTAAGGAAGAAACTGTACCTATTAACATTCCAGCGGGTGTAACAGAAGGGGTTCAATTAAAAGTAGGAGGAAAAGGAAATGAAGCTCCCGGTAAAAATTCTATTTCAGGAGATTTATTAGTATTGATTGAAGAAATACCTCATGCTACTTTAAAGAGAGAAGGCACCAATATTCATTATGATTTATATATTAATTTTTCTGAAGCAGTTTTAGGAACTAGTAAAGAAGTAGAGACTGTAACGGGTAAAGTGAAGATTAAAATCGATGCAGGTACACAATCAGGTAGAATTTTACGATTAAAAGGAAAAGGATTACCAAGTATTGAGCGTTATGGAACGGGTGATTTTTTAATTCATACCAATGTATGGACTCCACAAGAATTAAATAAAGAACAAAGACAGTTTTTTGAAAAAATGGCTAAAGACGATAATTTTACGCCAAGTCCAAATACATCCGATAAATCATTTTTTGAGAAAGTAAAGGATATGTTTTCTTAATAAAATAATAAAAAGTAAAAAAAAGATTGATTATTTTATGAAATATGTTTTTTATGAATTAATTTTAATTTACATTTGTAGTGTTATTGAGAAATCGATAACACTTTTTCTTTTTCATAGCAATTTTTCCCACTTAAATTTTATTTAAGTGGGTTTTTTTTCAATGTAAAAGAAATAAATTACAAAATAGAAAGCAGACTTTTCTTATCGCTTTTGATGATTTTTTTTTACACCCTTCTCATAAATAGAAATATTTTAGCAAAGGTTTTAAAATTAAGTTCGGAATAAAGAGGAAAGTCCGGACACAATAGAGTGCTCATAGCGGATAACATCCGTCCAACGTAAGTTGAGGACAAGTGCAACAGAAAGCAAGTACAGTTCGGCTGTAGTGAAACCAGGTAAACTCTATGATGTGCAATGCCATGTATATTAGAGCTTGAGGGCTACTCGCTCGATTCTAAAGGGTAGGCAGATAGATTCTAAAAGTAATTTTAGAACTAGATAAATGATAAGAGCCTTAAAAATTTTAGGGTACAGAATTCGGCTTATTAGTCTGCTTTTTTATTTTCTTTTTACACTTTCAAAAGTAAAATTAAAAACTATTTTCTTTGAATAATATTCAAGATTTAAGGAAATAGCTTTTGTTTATTCATTAATTATACCAATCTATTATTTATCTTTTAAAAGTGATATTAAAACTGTAAATTTGTTTTACGAAAAATTTTAAAATCACAACTGAATATGGCATTTGATATTGATATGATCAAGCAGGTTTACGCAAATATGACAGAACGCGTTGATGCTGCACGAAAAATTACTGGACAACCACTTACATTATCTGAAAAGATTTTATATTCTCATTTATGGCAAGGAAAACCTACTAAAGAACTCGCAAGAGGTAAGGATTATGTTGATTTTGCTCCAGATAGAATTGCTTGTCAAGATGCCACCGCTCAGATGGCGCTTTTACAATTTATGCAAGCAGGTAAAGCTAAAGTTGCTGTGCCAACAACCGTTCACTGTGATCATTTAATTCAAGCTAAAGAAGGCGCGGCTAAAGATTTAAAGCACGCTAACAGCACAAGTAGTGAAGTTTTTAATTTTTTAGAATCTGTTTCAAATAAATATGGAATTGGTTTTTGGAAACCAGGAGCAGGAATTATTCACCAAGTAGTTTTAGAAAATTATGCATTTCCTGGAGGAATGATGATTGGTACAGATTCTCATACGGTAAATGCAGGAGGTTTAGGTATGGTTGCTATTGGTGTAGGTGGTGCAGATGCTGTAGATGTAATGGCTGGTATGGCTTGGGAGCTAAAGTTTCCGAAATTGATTGGAGTAAGATTGACTGGGAAATTATCAGGTTGGACAGCTCCAAAAGATGTAATTTTAAAAGTTGCTGAAATATTAACTGTAAAAGGCGGAACAGGAGCAATTGTAGAATATTTTGGACCCGGAGCAACCTCAATGTCCTGTACTGGAAAAGGTACAATTTGTAATATGGGAGCTGAAATTGGTGCAACTACATCAACGTTTGGTTATGATGAATCGATGGAACGTTACTTACGTGCAACAGATAGAGAAGATGTGGCAGATGCAGCGAATAAAGTAAAAGATTATTTAACCGCAGATGCTGAAGTATATGCACATCCAGAAAAATATTTTGATCAAGTAATTGACATAAATTTATCTGAATTAGGACCTTTATTAAACGGACCTTTTACACCAGATTTATCAACAAATGTGGGGTCTGAGATGACAGAAAAAGCTAGTGCAAATGATTGGCCTCTTGTTGTTGAATGGGGATTGATCGGTTCTTGTACAAATTCATCTTACGAAGATTTGTCAAGAGCGTCCTCAATTGCACAACAAGCTATTGATAAAGGGTTAAAAATGAAATCAGAATTAGGGATTAATCCTGGTTCAGAACAAGTAAGATACACTGCAGATAGAGATGGAATTCTTGGAATTTTCGAAAGCTTAAATGCAAAAATATTTACCAATGCTTGTGGTCCATGTATTGGCCAATGGGCAAGATATTCAGATCCTAAAAATGCTCCAAAAAATAGTATTGTGCATTCTTTTAATAGAAACTTTGCGAAAAGAGCAGATGGCAACCCTAATACACACGCTTTTGTGGCATCACCAGAAATAACTGCAGCCATTGCAATTGCTGGTCGTTTAGATTTTAATCCTCTAAAAGATTCTTTAATCAATGAAAACGGAGAAGAAGTAATGTTCGATGAACCAACGGGGTGGGAATTACCTCCAAAAGGTTTTGAGGTAAAAGATAATGGTTATTTAGCTCCTGAAGAAGACGGAAGTCATGTTAAAATTGCTGTAAATGAAGATTCAGAAAGATTACAATTATTAGAACCTTTTACTCCTTTAGGAAATACCATTACAGGAGCAAAATTATTAATAAAGGCTTTTGGTAAATGTACTACGGATCATATTTCTATGGCTGGCCCTTGGTTGCGTTTTAGAGGTCATTTAGATAATATAGCAAACAACACTTTAATCGGAGCAATCAATGCGTTTAATAAAAAAACAAACTTTGTTAAAAACCAATTAACAGGAGAATATGATGCCGTTCCTGCTGTGCAAAGAGCTTATAAAAAAGCAGGGATTAAGACCATCGTTGTTGGTGATCATAATTATGGTGAAGGTTCTTCTAGAGAGCATGCTGCAATGCAACCGAGACATTTAGGTGTTGCTGCTGTTATTGTAAAATCTTTTGCAAGAATTCATGAAACCAACTTAAAGAAACAAGGAATGTTAGGTTTAACGTTTGCGAACGAATCAGATTACGATTTAATTCAAGAAGATGATACGTTTAACTTTTTAGATTTAAACGAATTTGCTCCAGAAAAACAATTAACCATAGAAGCCGTTCATGCAGATGGAAGTAAAGATGTTTTTAAAGTGAATCACACCTATAATGATTCTCAAATCACTTGGTATAACGAAGGTTCTGCTTTAAATTTAATCAAAAAGCAAAACGCTTAAAATTATCAAAATTATATTTTAAACTCCTAAAGAAATTTAGGAGTTTTTTTTGCTTACTAATTTAAAATTATAGAGATGATTTTCTTCTTAAAGCCATTAATCCTAAAATTGGACCTAGCGCTAGCCCCAGAAAAATAAAGTTCGAGTTTAAGGATTCTTGGATAGCGCTTATCAATTGAATGCTGATAATGGTAATCGAAAATCCAATACAATTAACAATCGTTAAAGCGGTTCCTTTGTCTTTTGAAGGAGCATTCTTTGCAACTAAAGTTGAAAAAAGAGGAGAATCAGCGATAACAACCATTCCCCAAAAAACTAAAAAACCAATAAATAAATTTTTATTTTCCAATTGAAATATCCAAGGAAAAACAAAACAACATATACAGGATAATAATAAAAAGCCAAAAGCAGTTTTTTTAACGCCTATTTTCTGAGAGAGAAATCCTGATAGAACGCAAGACAAGCTTCCAGCAGCAATAATAAAAAAAGATAATATAGAAATATTTATAGTTATGTTTGGATGTAAATCTTGATAGATGAATAAAAATACAGGCACAAAAGTCCAAAAAGTATACAACTCCCACATATGACCAAAATATCCAAAGGCAGCTTTTCTGAAATTCAGATTTTTAAAAACCTGAAAACTACTTGATAAATTTAATCCTACGCTTGGTCTTCTATAGGGACCATCTTTTACAAAGGTAATCATTAATAATCCTCCTAAAAAAGATAAAGAAGAAGTTGAAATCAAAACACTTTTCCATGAATAATTTATTAAAATATCTTTCAATAAATGAGGCAAAGCAGTACCTAAAACCAAAGCACCCACTAAATAACCCAACGATTTTCCTAATCCTTTTTGGTAATAATCAGCGGCTATCTTCATTCCTACAGGATAAATTCCGGCCAAGAAAAATCCAGTTAAAAAACGAAAAACTATTAAGCTAAATAAATTTTGCGAAGAATAAACGAGTCCTAAATTAAAAATTGCGCCTAAAATAGCACTGATAAAAAATACTTTTGAAGGTGAAAAACGATCAGAAATTGTGAATAAAGCAAATGTAAAAGTGCCAAAAATAAAACCAAATTGAACTGCAGATGTTAAATGACTTAAGGCATTTTCTTGTAAATGAAACGTTTCCACAAGCATGGTCATTACTCCATTGCCTGCAAACCATAAAGAAGTGCAGCAAAATTGAGAGATAACAATAACGGGAAGTATAAGTTTAGAATTTTTCATTTTAAGCAAACGAAATTAATAAAAAAGGGTTTAATAATCCGTTAAATTGATCTATGAATACTTTAGTTTCTTTATATTTGAAATGATGAAAAAAGTCAAAATTATAGAATGTCCGAGAGACGCAATGCAAGGAATAAAATCTCATTTTATATCCACAGAAAAAAAGGCATTATATATTAATTCATTGCTAAAAGTAGGTTTTGATACTATTGATTTTGGCAGTTTTGTGTCTCCAAAAGCAATTCCTCAAATGCGAGATACAGCTGCAGTTTTAGCAAAATTAGATTTATCTAGAACAGAGAGTAAATTACTTGCAATTATTGCAAATGTAAGAGGAGCCAATGACGCATCTCAATTTGAGGAGATTGATTATTTAGGATATCCTTTTTCAATTTCAGAAAACTTTCAAATGCGTAATACGCATAAAACAATTGATGAATCTATCAAAGCGCTCGATGAAATTTTAATTATTGCTGATAAAACAAACAAAGAAGTTGTTGCCTATTTATCGATGGGTTTTGGCAATCCGTATGGAGATCCTTGGAATGAGGAAATTGTTGGCAATTGGACAGAAAAGTTAGCTACAATGGGCGTAAAAATTTTATCCCTTTCCGATACAGTCGGAAGCTCAACTCCAGAGGTAATTGACTATTTATTTTCAAATTTAATTCCGAAATATCCAGCCATAGAATTTGGAGCACATTTGCATACCACTCCAGACAAATGGCATGAAAAAGTAAATGCCGCCTACAAAGCTGGTTGTAACCGTTTTGATGGCGCAATTAAAGGGTATGGTGGCTGCCCAATGGCAAAAGACGAATTGACAGGAAATATGCCAACGGAAAAATTATTAAGTTATTTTACTGAGGCAAAGGCCGATACAAATATAAAACCGATGAGTTTTGAAAGCGCTTATAATAAGGCTTTAGAGGTCTTTATTTAATTCTACCTACATCTATAAATATTCTTGCACTTCAGTTACAACAACTACGAATACGATTTTCAGACAATTAATGTTGCAATAAATCATCCTTATTTCGCCTATTTTTTAATTTCAATGAATTAAAAGATAATTCATTGAATTCAATCAGCACTAGAAATGAAAATTATCGTAAAATACTCAAAAACAAACGGTTTTAAAGCTGTTTACGTATAACAGGTTCTTTATCAATCCATTTATTTTTCTTACTAAATTCCAAAAAAAATCTGTTTCAATCTATTTTTTGTTTATGCTTTCTTGGGTTAAACATATGTTAAAACAGTTTTTAGTTAAAAACGTCATAGATATATTGTTTAGTTTTGCTGTGCAAAAGTTAAACAAAATTAAGTTTTCGATTTATATTTGTTCGAAAAAAATTAAAAAAATGGTTTCGCTGTAAAGTTAGTTTTTTCAATAATTGTAAAAAAAATACTTTTTTTTAAAACCACAACATAACTTTTATCGTAAGTATTGATAATTCACACAAACATTAAACTAAAATAAAATAAACCATGAAAAAAATTAAACTAATTTTATTACTAATTACAACATCTTTAGTGCTCTATAATTGTAATGACGATGATGACAATACGATACCAGTACCTTCAGATACCTTAGGTTTCGATTTACCATCAAAAGATGTTGACGGAATTTCTGGGGGAGCAACTTTTATAGAAAATAGCAATGGATCTATAACCGCAGTTTTACATCTTTCTGGAACACCAGACGGAGGGAGTCACCCAGCGCATATACACTTTAACACCGCGGCAGAAGGTGGAGGAATCGCACTTAGTTTTAATCCAGTAAATGGTAGCGATGGACAAAGTGTAACAACGTTTTCAACTTTAGATGATGGAACTCCTATTACATTAGATGAGTTGATGAATTTCGATGGATACATTAATGTGCATTTAAGTGCAGATCAATTAGGCACCATAGTGGCGCAAGGAGATATCGGACAAAATGATTTAAATGGAAATTCTAAAACTTATGATTTAGGAGAAAAGGCAGCACCTGGAATTTCGGGAAGCGTAATGTTTGCAGAACGAAATAATGGAGAAGTTTTGTCTCAGATTACATTAGCAGGCACGCCAGAAGGCGGAGTTCATCCAGCGCATATTCATGCGAATACGGCAGTAGAAGGTGGAGGAATTTTACTTTCATTTTCACCTATTAATGGAGATACAGGAATGAGTGCAACCAATATTACTAGTTTTGATGATGGGACTGCATTTGCCTTCTCAGATATTGAAACTTTAGATGCATATGTGAATGTTCACTTAAGTGCTAGCGAATTAGGAACTATCGTCGCACAAGGAGATATTGGACAAAATGACTTAACTGGATCGACGAAATCTTATGATTTGGGAGAAAAGGCTGTAGCGGGTATTTCAGGAACAGTATCGTTTTCTGAAAGAGTAAATGGAGAAGCCTTGGCTGAAATCATGTTATCAGGAACACCTGCTGGAGGTTCACATCCTGCGCACATTCATGCAAATACCGCAGTAGAAGGTGGAGGGATTCTATTTTCTTTTGCTCCCGTAAATGGAGATACAGGAATGAGTGCAACAAATGTAGCTTCTTTTGATGACGGCTCTTCTTTTGGGTATGCAAACATAGAAGGTTTAGACGGCTATGTGAATGTACATCTAAGCGCAACACAATTAAGCACTATAGTTGCCCAAGGAGATATTGGTCAGAATGATCTTACAGGAATGACAACATCATATGATTTAGGAGAGAAAGCAGTAGCTGGAATTTCAGGAACTGTTACTTTTTCAGAGCGTAAAAATGGAGAAGCCTTGGCTGAAATCATGCTAATAGGAACACCTGCTGGAGGTTTACATCCTGCTCATATCCATGCAAATACCGCAGTAGAAGGAGGAGGGATTCTATTTTCTTTTACTCCCGTAAATGGAGATACAGGAATGAGTGCAACAAATGTAGCGTCTTTTGATGATGGTTCTTCTTTTGGGTATGCAAACATCGAAGGTTTAGATGGTTATGTAAATGTACACCTAAGTTCAACTGAATTAGGAGTTATAGTTGCCCAAGGGGATATTGGTCAGAATGATCTTACAGGAATGACAACATCATATGATTTAGGAGAGAAAGCGGTACCTGGTATTTCAGGAACTGTTACTTTTTCAGAGCGTAAAAATGGAGAAGCCTTGGCTGAAATCATGCTAATAGGAACACCTGCTGGAGGTTTACATCCTGCTCATATCCATGCAAATACCGCAGTAGAAGGAGGAGGGATTCTATTTTCTTTTACTCCCGTAAATGGAGATACAGGAATGAGTGCAACAAATGTAGCGTCTTTTGATGATGGTTCTTCTTTTGGGTATGCAAACATCGAAGGTTTAGATGGTTATGTAAATGTACACCTAAGTTCAACTGAATTAGGAGTTATAGTTGCCCAAGGGGATATTGGTCAGAATGATTTAACTGGAGATTCAAAGATGTATACTTTAGCTGAAAAAGATGTTGCGGGTATTTCAGGTACGGCAACTTTTTATAAAAGAGTAAATGGTTCTGCTCTAGCTGTTTTAAATGTTCAAAACACACCAGTTGGCGGTATACACCCTGCGCACATTCATCAGAATGATGTTGCCACGGGAGGTGGAATTGCGTTCACTTTTAATGCCGTTGATGGTACTACAGGAATGAGTACAACTCAAGTGAGTTCATTAGATGATAATACTGCAATCACTTATGAAGACATATTAACATATAACGGTTATATTAATGTACATTTAAGTGCTAGTGAATTGGGTACTATTGTAGCTCAGGGTAATATTGGATCTAATGAATAAATAAATTTATATATTCAGAACAAAACCCATCAATTTTGATGGGTTTTGTTGTTTTATGTGATTACTTTTGAAACTGTAAACATATTTTGTAAAAAATATAAATTAATTTTTTAGTTTTAAAACAATTTTATGGAACTCTATAAAAAAATACTCCTTTTAATTATTGTATTTACAATTTTTTCCTGTCAAAAAGAAGATGGCAAAATAGATTTTACATTTCTTCAGGTAAACGATGTATATGAAATTGCACCTATTCAAGGAGGTGAATTTGGCGGAATGGCACGAGTAGAAACCGTTCACAAAGAATTACTAAAAGAAAATAAGAATACCATGCTTTTTATGGCGGGAGATTTTTTAAGTCCGTCTTTGCTAGGAACTATAAAAGTTGATGGAGAAAGAGTTCGTGGAAAACAAATGGTAGAAGTTATGAATTCTATGAATTTTGATTTGGTAGCCTTTGGAAATCATGAATTTGATATTTCACAGAAAGATTTACAAAAACGTTTAAATGAAAGTAATTTTCCTTGGATTTCTGCGAATGTAAAATTAAAAACTAAAGAAAAATCGATGCCTTTTTACAAAGAAATAAACGGTAAAAAAGAACCTGTAAACGAAACCTTTATCAAAGAATTTTCTGATGAAGATGGAACGACCATTAAAGTAGGTTTTATAAGTGTTTGCATTCCGTCTAATCCAAAAGAATTTGTACAATACGGTAATATGTTTGTAAAAGCAAGAGCCTCTTATGCCGCATTACAAGATTCTGTGGATGTTGTTTTTGGGTTAACACATGTAAAATTAACCAACGATAAAAGAATTGCAAAATTAATTCCTAATTTGCCCTTAATTATGGGAGGTCATGAACATACCAATTCATATGACACCATTGGAAGTGTGCTTATTTCTAAAGCGGATGCCAATGCTAAAACAGCGTATATTCATAGAATTTCTTTTGATAAAAAGACAAAAAAAACAAGTGTAAAATCTGAATTGAAAGAAATAAATTCTTCCATAAAATCAGATGAGAAAGTTGCTCAAATTGTTGATAAATGGCAAACTATTTTAACTTCAAAAATTAAAAATATTATTCCTAATCCAGAGGAAGTAATTTACACTGCAAAAACTCCTTTAGATGGCCGAGATACTCCAATTAGAAGTATTCAAACTAATTTAGGAGAAATCATTACAAAATCGATGTCTTTCGCTTTTGATGATTCAGTAGATTGTGCTTTGGTGAACGGAGGATCCATAAGAATTGATGATCAATTAACAGGCGCCATTAATGCTGTTGATATTTTTAGAGTGCTGCCTTATGGAGGTCCTGTTTTAAAAGTTCAAATTAAAGGAAGATTGTTAAAACGTGTTTTAGATTATGGACTTTTAGCAGCTGGAACAGGAGCCTATTTACAACGTTTTAATGCTGAAAAAGTAGGAGAGAAGTGGATGATTCAAAACAAAGAATTGAATATCAATAAAACATATACAGTCGCTTTTTCTGACTATTTATTAAAAGGATTTGATATTCCTTTCTTATCATCCGAAAATAAAGAGGTTTTAAGTGTTTATAGCCCTAAAGAAGATGAATTAGCTTCTGATATTCGAAAAGCTGTAGTCGAGTATTTAAAAAAAATGGAATCAAATTAAATTATTTCAAATAAAAAAGAGATGTCATTTAAGATTTGAATTCAGCCATTATAAAAATTTTGCTGCAATTTTTTTATTGTTTTCATAAAATGTCTAAAATTTCTATAGATTCTAAATTTGTAAAAAATACTTAAAATCCTATTCGTCGATATTTTATAATTAAAAAATACAGTTCATCTATAAAAACTTACATTTCGAAGACTGTAAATGGGAGATTGTCTAATATTATAAACCTGACGCTTACATCTCTATAAATTTACAGTATAAAACCCCATATTTTAAAACCCCATATTATGAAACTAAACAATCTTACTCCAGAACAAGTATCAGTATTAAACACGATCAAACAAGAACCTTTAACAAGTTTTCAAATTTTAAAAAAAGTAGACAATGTAAACATGATATTGTCACTTTATACAATTATGGATGAGCTTAAAACTAAAGGAGTTTTAAAAAGTTACATCATAGAAAACACAAAATATCATATTGCTTGTTAATATCTTGCATTTGAGGATAGTTTTTTTTTATAACATTTTTAAAATAGTCTTCTCAAGGAATTTCACATATTTAAACACTAAATGATTTTAATAATTATAAGTCATTGGTGTTTTTCCTTTTAAAAAGTGTCGTTACCTTTGTACAAATTTTAAAAATGTCAAAGACCTTTTCTGATTTAGGAATTCATCAACAATTACAACAAAGTTTAACGGCTTTAAAAATCTCTGTACCCACAGATATTCAAAAAAAGGTGATTCCTGTACTATTGCATCAAAAAGAAGATGTAGTTGCCTTGGCAAAAACAGGAACCGGAAAAACTGCGGCTTTTGGTTTGCCATTACTCCAATTAATGGATACAAAAAAGGACAATATTCAAGCTGTAATTTTAGCACCAACAAGAGAATTAGGACAACAAATTCATGCAAATTTAAAAGCATTTGCTTCAAATACTCCAGAAATATCCATGGCAGTTATTTGTGGGGGAATTCCGATTAAACCTCAAATTGAAAGATTAAAAGAAACCACACATATTGTGGTTGCAACGCCCGGACGTTTAGCTGATTTAGTGAGCCGTAAAGCCATCAACATAAAAAATATTTCTTATTTTATTTTAGATGAAGCCGATGAAATGGTTAGCGCTTTAAAAGAAGGATTGGATAGTATTATTAGAGAAATTCCCAAAAAAAGAAGAACTTTATTGTTTACAGCAACGATGCCCGGATCGATTAGACAGCTCGTAAATAATTATATGTCTAAGGAGGTTGTTCAAATTGAAGCCGATATGAAAACCTTAGGACATCAAGGAATTGAGCACCAATACGTAATTGTAGAACCAATAGAAAAACTAGAGGTTTTATTGCACTTTTTAAACGCTAAAGAAGGGCAAAGAGGTATTATTTTTTGTAAAACGAAAGCCGCTGTTAATAAATTAGCTAAGAATTTAGCCATTCATAAATTCTCTTCTGGAGCGATTCATGGAAGTTTAACGCAAGGAATTCGAGATCGAATTATGGGACAATTTCGAGAAGGTCATATCGATATTTTAGTAGCTACAGATTTAGCCGCTAGAGGAATTGATGTAAAAGAAATTTCCTACGTGGTGAATTATCATTTACCAGACACTTATGATGCCTATGTGCATAGAAGCGGACGAACGGCAAGAGCAGGAGCAAAGGGACTTTCGTTAACCATTTTACAGAAAGAAGAAGCAGCAGATATTGCTGATTTTCAGAATGAATTAGGCATTACTTTTAATGCCTATCAAAAAGCAGATGCCCAAAGTATAGAAGAAAATAACGGTCTCTTATGGGCAAAAAAAATATTTAAAACCAAACCTAACAAAACAGTTTCTGAAGATTTTAAAAGAAAGGTTAGAACGGTTTTTCATCATTTAACAAAAGAAGAATTGATTGAAAAAGTATTGGCAGATTATTTAAATCAAACAAATTCAAAAATTTCTAAAACGGAAGATTCTAAAAAAACAAAGAGAAAATAATTTTATAACCATCAATTTTGTTTCAAAATTAAACTGTTTTTAAAAGATAACGTATTTTTTTATGAGTGATAAAAATAACAATCCAGAAATTACTGCTTGTATTAAAACTTTACAAAGTTTATTGGAGAATACCAATCAGCTTTTTGAAATTCCTGAAGCGCAAAGAATAGCCCTTTTTAAGGTGGCAGGAGAATTGTCTCGACCCAATAGAAATGAATTTCAGCGAAGAAGAAAGGATGCTAAAAAAGCTGCAAAACGCAAGCAAATAGAAAGCGATAAACATGCAAGAAAATCAACTGGAATACGTTCTGCAAGAGAAGCCGAGTTATTTGTAGCTCCGAAATTATTATCAGCAGCTTCTATATCAGAGGATACTCCTGAATTAGAATCCCCCAGAAATTGTTATGTTTGTAAGGCTGTTTTTACAAAATTGCATCATTTTTATGATACCATGTGCACAGATTGTGGCGATTTAAATTATGCAAAACGTTTTCAATCCGCAGATTTAAAAGATCAAGTTGCAGTCATTACAGGTTCTCGATTAAAAATAGGGTATCACATAACCTTAATGGCTTTGCGATCTGGAGCAACGGTGATAGCAACCACCCGTTTTCCTGCGGATTCTGCTATTCGTTTTGCAAAAGAAGAAGATTATAAAGATTGGAGTCATCGTTTACACATTCATGGATTAGATTTAAGACACATTCCTAGTGTAGAAATTTTCTGCAACTATATTGAACAAAAATATGATCGTTTGGATATTTTAATCAATAATGCGGCACAAACTGTAAGAAGGCCTTCTGGTTTTTACCTTCATTTGATGGAAAATGAGAAAAAACCTATTTCAGAGTTACCAAAATTGGCACAAAGATTATTAGAAAATCATCAAGAGTGTTTAAAAGAAATTGCAGACCTGAGCGCTTCATCTTCTAAAACAAATAAAAATAATGTGTTACCCATAACTTGGCATGGTCCAGAACCTGGCATCGGATTGCGAAACTCGGCAGCATTATCTCAAATTCCCTATAGTTTCGATACTTCTTTACAAACTGCCGAAGTTTTTCCGGAAGGAAAATTAGATGCGGATTTGCAACAAGTAGATTTAAGAAAAACCAATAGTTGGCGTTTAAAATTAGGTGAAATCGAAACTACTGAAATGGTGGAAGTTCAATTGGTAAACGCGGTAGCTCCTTTTGTGTTATGCAATCGTTTGTCTAATTTAATGATGAAAGAAAACACAGGTAAAAAACATATTATCAATGTTTCTGCAATGGAAGGAAAGTTTCATCGATTTAAAAAAGTAGACAGGCATCCGCATACCAATATGGCAAAAGCGGCTTTAAATATGTTAACACATACTTCATCTGCCACGTTTGCTAAGAAAGGTATTTATATGAATGCAGTAGATACAGGTTGGGTTACTGATGAGGATCCTGCAGAATTATCAAAAAAGAAAGAAGAAGTACACGATTTTCAACCACCGTTAGATATTGTTGATGGTGCAGCAAGAGTGATGGATCCTTTAATCGATGGAATTAATACCGGAAAACATTGGTCAGGTAAGTTTCTTAAAGATTATTTTCCAATAGATTGGTAAGTTTACTCCTCTTACAACGGTAATTTGTTCGAAAATTGCAATGGGATTCTTGTTATTTATCCTTTTGTAATTTTACTAGTAATTATAGAAAAATTAAATTGTGTGCATCGACTTTTGTTACTGAAAACAAAAGTATATTTTAAAAATAGATGGCCTTAAAATTAGGAGCATCAAACAGATAAAAAATTAGCAATCATTATGGCAAATCACATCAAAGGACAAAAAGAAATATTACAAAAACTGAATATTGTTCAGTTAAACCCGATGCAAGAGGAAGCTATTGCTACCATCAATAAAAATGAGAATACAATTCTACTTTCGCCAACAGGAACCGGAAAAACCTTGGCTTTTTCGTTACCGTTGTTAAAAAGATTAGATCCTGACTTAGAAGAAGTTCAGGCATTAATTTTAGTGCCTTCAAGAGAATTAGCCATTCAAATTGAACAAGTCATTCGTTCTATGGGGTCAGGTTATAAAGTAAATGCGGTTTATGGCGGTAGACCCATGTCTAAAGATAAAATTGAATTAAAACATGTGCCTGCCATATTAATTGGAACTCCAGGAAGAGTTTCTGACCATTTTGTAAATGAAAGATTCTCTAAAGATTTTATAAAAATATTAATTTTAGATGAGTTTGATAAATCATTAGAAGTTGGTTTTGAATATGAAATGAGAGGAATTATCAATCAATTAAGTTGTTTAGATAAACGAATATTAACCTCTGCTACACAGGGAGTTGAGATTCCTGATTTTGTTGGTTTAACAAAGCCAAATACCGTAAATTATTTAAAAGCAACAACTTCTAAATTAGTTGTAAAAACGGTAATTTCTCCAGCCAAAAATAAACTAAATACCTTGTTACATTTATTAAATCATTTAGGCAATCAGCAAGGAATTATATTCTGTAACTTAAAAGATAGCATCCATAATGTGAGTACTTTTTTAGAAAGTAAAAATATTAGACATGGTTGTTTTAGTGGCGGCATGGAACAGAAAGATAGAGAACGTTCTTTGATAAAATTTAGAAACGGAACCAATCAAATTTTAATTGCCACGGATTTAGCAGCAAGAGGAATTGATGTTCCTGAAATGAATTATATAATTCATTATGAATTGCCAAATGCTATTGAAGAATTTACACACAGAAATGGGCGAACAGCAAGAGTTTCTGCCACTGGAACCGCTTATGTTTTAAAATGGAAAGACGAACACTTACCCGATTTTATAAAAAATGCAGCAGTACAAGATATTTCTAAACAAGCAGAAAGAAAACCTGCTTATTGGGAAACTGTTTTTATTTCTGGCGGAAGAAAGGATAAAATTTCAAAAGGTGATATTGCAGGATTGTTTATCAAACAAGGCAAATTATCTAAAGATCAATTGGGAGGTATCGAATTGAAACAAGATTGTGCCTTTGTAGCCGTTCCTTTGAGTTTAGCCGAAAGTTTGGTGGAAAAACTGAATAACGCTCGCTTAAAAAAGAAGAAAGTTAGAATGTATACCGTTTAGATTTTAGCTGCAAAAAACACCTATGTTGTACTAATTTTTCTTTAACTGAATTATTTTAAAGAAATCTAGTACTTTAATAATCATGTAGGTTACATCAACTTCATGCCATTTTACCCCAAAATTTGCGCTACTAGCATGTTTATGGTGATTGTTATGATATCCTTCGCCCATCATTAAAAAATCAAAATGAAATAAATTTTTACTCGTATTTTTCATCTTATAATTTACATACCCATAAATATGACCAAACCAATTGATAATTACACCATGAATTGGTGCCATTAAAAGTGCGATGGGTAACAAAAACCATTGCCATAAAGCTGTTGCAAAATAAGCAAAGAAAAGGATGTAAAAAGTAATCCAAAGCAGTCGAGAAAATCGAGAGCTTGCAAAAGCATCAAATGTTTTCCATTGCGGAACATTTTTAGTAAATTTTGCATCTACAGCAATTTTTTGATCATTTATATCCTGATATATGGTTTTGGTTTTCCACATCATTGCAAACAAATTGGCATCATAAGAAGGGGAGTGGGGATCTTTTTCAGTATCCGTATACGCATGGTGCATTCTATGCATAATTCCGTAACCATACGCACTCAAATAACTAGAACCTTGAAAAATCCAAGTAAAAACGAATGTCATACGCTCCATAAATTTAGACATCGTAAAAACTTGATGTGCGGCATACCGATGCAAAAAGAAAGATTGAAAAAATAAGCCCCCGTACCAAAGCGTTAGGATAAAAAGGATGATGATCATTTGTTTTTTTTACAAAGATAATCTGATAAAATGCAGCAAACAATGAACCTAAATCAATTAAACACGTTTTCGAATACGACTTAAAGCTTGCGCTGTAACGCCAATATAAGAACTAATATATTTTAGAGGAATCACTTTTAGAAGTTCTGGTCTTTCTTTAAATAATCTTTTATAGCGCTCTTCTGCAGTAAGATTTAATAAATTTTGTTCTCGTTTAGATTTGATAAGAAAAAGACGCTCTGCCGTTAATCTCCCTATTAAATTACCAATCTGAGTAGTTTTATAAACTTCTTGTAAATCACGATAAGTAATACTTAAAAGAGTTGTTTTGGTAAGAGATTGCAGTTGATATAAAGAGGGTTTTTGTGTTAAAAAGGAATCATAAGCGCTAATAAATTGATCTTTAAAACTAAAGCCAAATGTAATTTCTTTTTCTGGATTTTCTTTTGGGATAAACAAACGTACCACTCCAGACTCTATAAAGGAAATATGATTTTCTATTTCATTGATTTGCAAAAAAACGGATTTCTTCGGTATCTCACGACGCTGTAATTTTGAAATAAAAAACTCCCAATCTGCTTGAGATATCGTAGCGACTTGATCTAAATATGCCTTTATTTGCTCCAAATTTGATTAAATAATTTTATAAAAAAACAAATATACGGGTTCAGCGAATTTATATAGATACATTCACTTTATAAAAGCTTAAATCTTTGTTATTTTTAAAATATGAGTAGGAGATACTCCATTAACAATGCATAAAAATAGATTCTATACGAAATGGCTATTAAACTAAAATTATTTTCTTAATTTAGGCATTATCAAAAATGAAATAATTATGACTATAATCGACTATATTATCATCACTTTAAAATTAATTGTGGGCATTAGTATCTTAAATGTTTGGTTAATTCAGCCCCAAAAAGCGACCAAGTGGAGAGGTGGTAATGCAAAAAATATATTTGAAGAGTTTCGAGTATATGGCTTATCTAAGTCATTTTGTTACTTCATAGGTTTTTTAAAAGTAAGTTTAGCCCTTATATTACTGAGTTCTATTTATTTTGAGAATTTGGCTATAATAGGAAGTTTAGGTTTAGCTGCGCTACTGCTCGGCTCTATAATTATGCATTTAAGGGTAAAAGATGCATTGTACAAATCGTTTCCAGCTTTTTTATTTATGAGTATAAATCTATTTATTGCCTATTATTCGTTCTAAAAGTAGGTGTAGAAAGTTTTGATAGCGATAAATAAATTTAAAGCTGCAAACGTAAAAGAAGGAGCAGATTTTATAAAATTATCCTTAATTTTTAACCTGACAATAAAGCCTGCAAGCATTAATATGCACAGCCCCGAAGAAGCTAATAGTAAGAGTATAGGAAATACATAAAGCCCTAAAAATAAGCCTATAGCACCTAATAGTTGAAGAAATCCGGTTAGTTTTCTAAAATTTGGTAACTTATAACGAATAAACTCATCGATAATAAACTTTGAATAAAAGCAGCTAATGCCGAAATAGATAAAAGCCAATCCTGAAAACCATGTTAAAACTGCAAGTAAATCCAACGTTTTGTTTTGAGTTATTAATTTGTGAGAACAAGTTTACAAAAAAACTAAGACTATATAGATTTGTAAAAGGTATAATAGCATTTTATAAAAGCGTATAGAAATAGCGATTAAATCCGCATAAGAAGATTTCTTTTCTATTATATACTTTTATTCCTTAATTTAAGAAATAATTTATTCTTTTGAACGGATAAAACTAGAATTACTAGGAAGTTCAAATATTTCTAAACCAAAATAAGGAACTGCGGCAATTACATGGTCAAAAATATCAGACATAATATATTCATAGTTTTGCCAACGTTTATCACTACTAAAAGCATAAATTTCAAGAGGAATTCCTTGAGTTCCTGGTGATAACTGACGCACCATAATCATCATTTCTTTGTTAGTACCAGAGTGATTTTCTATGTAAGTTTCAATATATTTTCTAAAAACTCCAATATTCGTTAGGTTCCTTCCATTTAACAAAAGCTCTTTGTTAATGTTATTTTTCTTATTGTAGTCATCAATATCAGCTTGACGTGTCTCTAAATACGTCTGAATAGATTGAATTTTCTTTAAATTGTCTACTTCAATTTTTGATAAATAATGAATACTATCCAAATTAATATGTAAGGATCTCTTGATACGTCTTCCTCCAGATTCCGACATGCCTCTCCAGTTTTTAAAAGAATCAGAAATTAAAGCATAAGTAGGAATTGTAGTAATGGTTTTATCAAAATTTTGAACTTTTACGGTAGACAGATTAATTTCTATAACATCACCATCAGCACCATATTTTTCAAAAGTAATCCAGTCTCCAATTCTTACCATATCATTGATAGAAACTTGAATACTAGCAACAAAACCAAGGATAGTATCTTTAAAAATTAATAGAATTACAGCGGAAGCAGCTCCAATGGTGGTAATAAACTTGATAAACTCTATGCCTGTTATGATGGCAAAAGCAGATAAAATACCAAAGACCCAAGCAAAAATCATAAATACTTGGATATAGCTATCTATGGGTTTGTCTTTTAGGCCTGGCAAGGTTTTAAAATAATCTTTCAGGGTGCTTAAAAGGCTTCTAACAATCCAAAGAATTAAAACAATTGTAAATACTTCAAGGCTTTTTTGAATAATATTTTCGATATATGGAAAGTCTGAAAAGACTAATGGCGTGCACTCTAAAACAAAAATTAAAGGAATGATATGTGCAATATTACGTGGTACTTTGTTTTTCACTAATAAATCATCGAAATTGGTTTTACTTTTATCGGCAAACTGGGTAAATAATTGTAACATAATTTTTCTAATGAGTACATCAACCAAAACGGCTATAGATAAGACAGTAATTAATAAAATAGCCATATTTAAATAGGCTGCTGATGTCTCATTTATTCCAGTTTTTATAAAGTAATCGTATAATAAATGTTCTAAATTCATAGTTTAATGGTTTAAAGGTTCACTTTTAAAAAATAATTGGTTTTATTTAAAAAGTGTGCCGTTTTTCTTCGGTTGATGAAGCTTTCAATAATTCATTCAACACTTTAATCGAATTAAAATCCCTTGTAATTTCATTAGAAACTCCCACTCCAGAAATTCCTGTTTCTAAAATATTTTTCACATCTTTAGAGGTAATTCCTCCAGCACCAATAATAGGTGTTTCGGTTTTTAAAACATCCATAATTGCTTTATAACCCGCTAAACCTAATGGTTTTGATAAAGATTCTTGAGCTTTCGAAACTCTAAAAGGACTTAAACTAATATAATCAACTTGTTTGCCAATTAAGGTTTCACAATCTTGCAAGGTATTTGCAGTACTACCAATAATTTGCCAAGTGTATATATGAGTTCTGGCAATGTTTGGACAAGCACCTGATTTTTCTAAATGAACACCATCAGCCTTGATACTTTTTGCTATTTTATAATCACCGTTTATCAATAATCTAGTTTGAAAGTGAGCAGTAATTTCTCTCGCTTGTTCCGCTAATTTTAAATATTTTTTTTCTGATATATTTTTTAAACGTAATTGCACTAATTCTGCCCCAGCTGAGCATGCCTTTTGTATATTTTCTAAATGTTCTTTCGGAGAATTTCCTTGAGAGAGATAGTGTAATTTAGGAATCATTATTTTTAATTTTTTAATCGTAAATTAAACTTTAAATAATATGGATTAGTCAAATTTCTACAGACCAATCGTTCTAGCATTCGTCATAAAATAAGATTCAAAACGCTTTAAAAACGGATGCATTTTCTCTGAATAAATTACAAACTGACACTTTGCAAGGCTTTGGGTAATTGCCATAATATTCGATAACGGAGTTTTTTGACTTAAAAATTCAGCATCGTCAATGCAAAATAGTTTTAACTGCGTAACATTTACGCCATTTAATAAAAGCAACTTATTCATTATTTGAGGCGTTGCGATTAAAATATCTGTGCCTTCAAAAATTTCTGATTTTAGCAAATCAATGTGCAACTTTTCATCACATACATAAACGCGCAACGAAGTACGTCTTGTGTACTCATTAAAAGTATCATACAAGGCTTTTGCTTTTTCATTATCACCTACTAAAATAATTGCTCTTGGCGCTGTTCCTACTTCCTCACATTGTAACTTTTGCATCGTGGTAAGAAGTAATGTGGTTGTTTTTCCACTATTTTCTGGAGCAGTACAAAATATATTTGCACCACTTTTAATCAAAGGAATACTTTTGCTTTGAAATGGAGTCGGAGTATTTATTTCAAGAGATTCTAGCTTCTCTTTTATAGAGGCATGTAATTTTTTAAAGGGCATAGAAATTAACTAAAAATTTATTCGGTGTAATGTGTTTCTTATAATGAGGCAAAGATACAATTATATTGATGCAATTATTTTTTTGAAGTTCGTTTTGTTCAAGGTGGTTTTTAAAGGTTCTTATTAAAATAATGAATGCATACAGCTCTTTATTTGTTTATTCTGAAGTGCATCTTTTATAGTATGCATCAAACATTCTTTTTTTTTTTTTAATCTTAGAATATTGAAATAAGTTTTGACATATAATTTATCCTTTGAAAAGAATATTTATTCCGTACATTTAAAAATAATAGACCATTACAATTCGATATAACGATACTGTATTCAGATTTTGATGTTTTAGATGATAAAATAATGGTTTGCGATATGAGTATAAACTACTGTATCAAAGCTTATAACAAAATCTTAAGTTTACAATATGAAGACAAACCTATTTTTTAAAATATTCATAATCGAATAAAAGTAGATACACACAAAGGAATGTTTGTAATGAAATATCAAATCTAAATTAACTAAAACCAATTACTTATGGCAACTTTTGAAGCGAACACAGAAATTAATATGAAATTAATAATTGCCGGATTGCTTGTGTTTTTTGGAATGATTTTTTTTGTAGATCTACAACCCGGAAAACCAGAAGTTACTTATACGGCGGCTATTGCTGTGCTTATGGCTTTTTGGTGGGTTACGGAGGCATTGCCTATCGGGATTACATCATTACTGCCCATCGTTTTATTCCCTATGCTAGGCGTTTTAGACGGAAAAGCAATATCGAATGCCTATATAAATTATGTGATTTTTTTATTTATTGGAGGTTTTATCATGGCGTTAGCGATGGAGAAATGGAATCTTCACAAACGAATTGCACTAAAAATACTATCAACTGTTGGAGGGAGTCCGTTTAGAATTATGTTAGGTTTTATGTTGGCATCATCATTTTTATCGATGTGGATGTCTAATACAGCAACGGCTATGATGATGTTGCCGATTGCTTTTTCGGTAACAGCAGCTTTAGAAGAAGTGTATGGGGAAGGAAAAATAAGTTCGTTTGCTGCCGGTTTGTTATTAGCTATTGCGCATGCTTGTTCTATAGGAGGTATTGCAACCCTTGTAGGAACACCGCCTAATTTATCCTTTTTAAGAATCTTCGAAATTATTTATCCTGAAGCACCCGAAATTTCGTTTGGGCAATGGATCACTTTTGCATTTCCAATTACAGTGATGATTTTTATTTTTTCGTTGTTGCTATTATATTTTACGTATAAACCAAAAGGAAAAATTGAAAACTTAGATACCTCTTTCTTCAGTGATAAATATAAAGCTCTTGGAAAAGTAAGTGCAGAACAAAGACGTGTCTTTATTTTGTTTGTGTCTTTAGCTGTTTTATGGGTATTCAGATCTAATCTTAACCTTGGTTTTGTAACTATTCCTGGATGGAGTTCCTTTTTTCAAAACCCTAAATTTTTAAATGATGGAACTGTTGCTATTTTTATTGCCATGTTGTTATTTATTATTCCTTCTAGCAAAAAGAAAGAAGCTTTGGTAAACTGGCAAATCATGCTAAAATTACCTTGGCATATTGTGTTTTTATTTGGAGGTGGTTTTGCTTTAGCCAAAGGATTTATCGATTCTGGATTGTCTAATTATGTTGGTGGACTTTTAGGAGGAACAAAAGATATGTCTCCAATCATGTTGGTAGGCACATTAACAACTTTAATGTCTACGCTTACCGAATTTACATCGAACACCGCAACTACAGAAATGATGTTACCTATTATTTCTGGATTAGCAACAGAAATAAAAGTCAATCCTTTATTAATAATGATTCCGGTTACTTTAGCAGCATCCATGGCTTTTATGTTACCGATAGCAACGCCACCAAATGCCATTGTATTTGGTACTGGAAAGTTAAAAATGTTTCAAATGATAAAAACAGGAGTCATAATAGACATCTTTGCAACGATCATTATTGTAATTATGACAATAGTTTGGGGTACTGTTATATTTGATATTGATCCAACCGTTTTTCCAGATTGGGCAGTACAAACAGTTACAGACAAAAAGCATTAACATACTATCTGCAAGAAAAAAACACGCGTAGTAATTTTTTAGGAAGTAAGCATTGGTTCTAAAACTGCCCAAACATTATTCGCAAGTATTTTTTGACCTTCTGCCGTTGGATGAATACCATCGGATTGATTTAAAGCAGGAATTCCACCAACATTTTTCAATAAAAACGGAATTAATTCCAAACCATTCTTTTTTGCTAATTCAGGAAAAATCTTTTTAAACTCTGTAATATAATCGTTTCCCATATTTGGCGGAAGTTGCATGCCTGCTAAAACAATTTTGGTATCCGCATTTTTGGCAAGCACAGCATCAATAATAGCTTGTAGGTTTTTTCTAGTTTCTTTTAAAGGAATGCCGCGTAAACCATCATTTGCACCCAATTCTAGTATAAAAATATCTATTTTTTGATTTAACACCCAGTTAATTCTGCTTTTTCCACCAGCGGACGTTTCCCCACTTAAACCGGAATTGATGACTGTATAATCTAAAGAAAGAGCATCTATTTTATTTTGAATCAACGCAGGAAAAGCATCATTGATATCTTCTAAACCATAACCAGCCGTTAAACTATCACCAAAAAATAAAATCTTTTTTGAAACATTTTTTTCTGTTTTCTTACTTTCAGTATTCTGAGTTACATTGTCAATGTTTTCTGATTTTTTAGACGTATCCGATCCACAAGAAAGTAACAATATGACAGATGAAAAATAACATAACTTTATGAAAACATTAAAAGCACTATCTTTAATGTTTGGCTGCAATTGTTTATTTTTCAGGTTTAGCATTTTCAGTAAATTTATTTGAAATGAATACAATGACAAAGATATTAAAGATTCATCAACTTGAGAAGACCTATAACAGTGGTTCCAAAAAATTAACAGTATTAAACGATATTTCTTTTGAGATAGAAAAAGGAAGTATCTTTTCTATTATAGGTCCATCCGGAAGTGGAAAAACGACTTTATTAGGTTTATGCGCAGGTTTAGATTACCCGAGTTCTGGAAGTATCGAATTATGCGGAAATAATTTACATGATTTAAATGAAGATGAACGTGCGCTGCTACGGAACAAAGAAGTTGGTTTTATATTTCAAAATTTTCAATTATTGCCTACACTTACAGCCTTAGAAAATGTAATTGTTCCGTTAGAACTTCAAGGTGAAAAAAATGCTGCTAAAGTGGGTTTAGCACTTTTACAAAAAGTAGGTTTATCAGATCGTGTGCATCATTATCCTTCGCAATTATCGGGTGGCGAGCAGCAACGGGTTGCACTGGCTAGAGCATTTTCTAACAAACCTTCAATTTTATTTGCAGATGAACCCACAGGAAATTTAGATGAAGAAACTGGGGAAAAGGTTATTCAACTACTTTTTCAATTAAATAAAGAAGCTGGTACTACTTTGGTAATTATTACACATGATTTAGAATTGGCCAATAGAACCCAGCAAATTTTGCGATTAAAAGGAGGTAAAATAATGTCTAATGAAAAAACGGTAGCCATTTTATGAGCAAATTAACCTCAAAAACCTCGGTGCAATGGCTGTTTAAAATGGCTTGGAGAGATGGTAAAGCAAGTCTTTCTAGATTGTTATTATTTATGGCATCCATTATTTTAGGAATTGCCGCAGTAGTTTCTATTCAATTGTTTAGCGAAAATTTAAAAGATAATATTAAAAATCAGTCGAAAGCCTTAATGGGCGCAGATTTTATTATTGATAGCAAACAACTCCCTTCTAAAAAAGTACAAGCAATTATAGATTCTTTACAAGTTGCCGCATCCGAAGTTAATTTTGTTTCTATGGCAGCGTTTCCAAAAAATGAAGCGACAAAATTAGTAAAAGTAAGGGCTATAGAGGGTAATTTTCCTTTTTATGGAACTTTAGATACAGAACCAGTGATTGCTGCACAACAATATCAAAAAATGGGAGGTGCCTTGGTGGATGCTACTTTATTATTGCAGTATAATTTAAAACCTGGAGATTCTATTAAATTAGGCAAGTTAACATTCCCGATTTTGGGTGCCTTAAAATCAATTCCTGGAACGACCGCCATTTCTAGTTCAGTAGCACCAACCGTGCTAATTCCTTTTCGTTTTATAGAAGAAACGGAACTCTTACAAATAGGAAGTAGAAAAGAATATCAGTATTTTTTCGTTGCGCCACCTTCCATGGATTTGGTTTTGTTGAATAAAAAAATAGATCCTATTTTAGATGATGAAAATGCAGATCTTGATACGCATACAAATACGAGTGCTCAACTAGGCAGAAGATATGATAATGTGAGCCGGTTTTTAAATTTATCAGCATTTATTGCGCTTTTGTTAGGTTGTATAGGAATTGCAAGTTCCGTGCATATTTATATCAAAGAAAAACTAAAAAATGTAGCTGTTTTAAAATGTTTGGGAGCGACAAGAAGACAAACTTTTTTAATTTATGTATTACAAATTCTTGGCATAGGATTGATTGGTGGAATTTTAGGTTCCGCCATTGGGATGGGATTACAATATGCATTTCCTTATATTTTAAAAGGATTTTTGCCTTTTGATGTTCAAATATCGATTACCATACAACCCATAATAATGGGTGTAATGCTAGGTGTTTTAATGTCGGTTTTATTTGCATTATTGCCTTTATTAGGTACTTGGTATGTTTCGCCCTTAGAAGTTTTAAGAGGTACCGATGAAAATTTAGTAAAACCAAGAAAAGCAAGACTTTTAACTTTCGCGGCTATTTTACTTTTTATCTTTTTATTTTCGTTTTGGTTGTTAAAAGATGCTTTTAATGGAATTGTATTTACGGTGGGTATTTTAATTACTTTCTCGATTATGGCAGCAGTTTCAAGTTTATTTATGAGGGCAATCAAAAAATATTTCCCTGCTAATTGGGGTTTTATAAAACGACAAAGTTTGCTGAATTTATATCGACCAAATAATCAAACAATGGTCTTAATTTTAGCTATCGGATTGGGTACTTTTTTAATTAGTACGTTGTATTTTACCAAAGATATTTTATTAGCAAAAACAGCTATCGAGAATAAAAAAAATGATGCAAATATCATTTTAATGGATGTACAAAGTGCACAAAAAGAAGCGGTTGTAAACACAATTCTTCCTAAAGGTTTAGAGGTTATCGATAATATACCGATTGTTACCATGCGAATGCATCGGATTAAAGATAGATTAGTAAATGATATTCGTAAAGACTCTACATCTAACATGAATCGTTGGATTTTAAACCATGAGTTTAGAACTACCTATCGAGATGAATTGTTAGAATCCGAAGAAATATTAGAAGGATCTTGGGTTCAAAAAGCAAATCCGAACGAACCGATTTTAATTTCGATTGCAGATAATATAGCAAGAGATGCCGATTTAAAAGTTGGAGATGAAGTAGTACTAAATGTACAAGGAGTTTTAATGGAAACCAAGATTGGAAGTATCAGAAAAGTGAATTGGGGAAATATGCAATTGAACTTTTCTATTGTATTTCCGTTAGGTATTTTAGAAAATGCACCACAGTTTAATGTGCTAACAACCTATGTACCTAACGAAGCGAGGTCTGCTGATTTGCAAAGGGATTTGGTTAAGAAATTTCCAAATATTTCTATTTTAGATTTAAGACAGATTTTTACTATTGTAGAGGATATTTTAGATAAAATATCTTGGATTATTAATTTTATGGCATTCTTTAGTATTCTTACGGGAATTATCGTTTTAATCGGTTCGGTTAGAAATAGCAAATATCAGCGGATTAAAGAAAGTGTTTTGTTACGAACATTAGGAGCTAAAAGCAAGCAAATATTACAAATTACGGCTCTTGAATACGTGTATTTAGGTGTATTGGGTAGTTTGGTCGGAATTTTATTGTCGCTAGTAAGTAGTCAATTATTAGCAACTTTATTGTTCAAAGAACCCTTTTTACCCTCTGCAGTACCGTTTTTAGTATTTCTACCCGGCATTACAATTTTGGTATTATTCATCGGTTTGAGTAATATTAGAAGTGTTTTAAAAAGTCCGCCATTAGAGGTTTTGAGAAAAGAAAGTTAAGTTTTCATGCTGATTTATTTCATTTTCTAAACAAGAAAACTCAAAAAATAAAACTTTCATTTCATCAATTTATAAAACATCACAAAAAAATTAGTTTAGCTGCAATTATTCATTTAACGATACCAGATGGTAAAGAAAAATAATTGGAATATTATTAAAAAAAACTTGAAGAAAATATCTTCAAGTTTTTTTTATGGGTAAAATACGGATAGCAATCAAAAAGTGGGGGAAAACTCATGTAGATTGCTCATAAATTTTGGCTTCTTAAAAATTTGAGCCTTTGTGCATTAAATCTACTAAAAAAGCAAATAACAATGGTAATAAGCAGGTAACACAAAAAATAATTCCGGAAATTTCAAGTTTGTCTAATTTTTTCATAATTGTAGGGGTTTAAATTTAAAAAAGATTTGTAAAAAGTTAATAGATAAGTTTATTGTCAAAATTGAGAAAGGAAAAAAACAAGAGAAAAAAGTTATCACAGTTGCTGCATCAGATAAAGATTTAATACCAGCGATGTTTAGTAAATTACTACCTGAAAGGTATAATCCTACTGCACAAATTAAAAGGATGGCTATTTGTTTTAATGTATTTACTTTCATAATTGGGGGAATTATAAGTTATTAACAATTACTGACACTTCAAAACTACACTAAAAGAAAGTAAAAAATGCTAAAAAAAAGAGCGCAGTAGTATTTGAGTCCATTTGAAAAATAAATGTAGATATTAATGGGATAAGTGTATTAGTCAATAAGAACACCTTTGAGTTTTATTCAATATATCGACTAAAAATAAGTTAAAAAATATGTAAATGATTACAAATACTATTATTTAATTAATATATACGTTATAATGTTAATAATATGATAATCTGTTTTGAAAGCAAATTAAGAACTGAAATCACTCTAAGACTAAATACCTTTATAATTTTATGTATTGATGAAATGACAATAACGATTTTAGTAACTCAACTATAAATTTAGCTATTTTTGAGTACGAACGTTTTATCAAATTATTGTTATTCTCAAGATTCAGGAATTCAAAACCATAAAATCTACTAATTTAGCTGCTAAACCTGCGGTAGCACTGTCTATATCAAAATTTGGGTTTAATTCGGCAATATCACAAGAAATGACTTTTTTACTTTGGAATAAAAAAGTTAAAACTTGATAAACAAAGTTAGGGGAAAAACCGAGTGCAGAAGGTGCGCTTACTCCCGGAGCAAAAGCGGATGAAAACCCATCTAAATCGATTGTGATGTATATATAATCTACTTGATCGATAAAAGTAGTTAGTTTGTTTTTTAAGTCTTCGCCAAAGGATTCACAGTCAAAATTAGAAACATAAGAAACATTATATGCTGCTGCAATTTCAAATAATTCTTTGGTGTTTGATTGTTGCTGAATTCCGATTGCAAAATAACGAGCAGTATCATTTTCTTTTAAAATTTGATAAAAAGGAGTCCCTGAATTTCCTTGAGTATCCACTTTTCTTACATCGAAATGTGCATCAAAATTGATAATTCCGATGTTATTTTTTGAAGTATTTTTAATAGCATCTTTGATTCCGTTGAAATTAGCCAAAGCTATATCATGGCCGCCACCAATGGCAATTGGTAAAACATGATTCTTAATTAATGTACTAATGCTTTTAGAAAGTGCTTTCTGGCAATCCTCTAAATTAGTATCAACGCAAATAATATCTCCAAAATCGGTAATGTTTTTATTTTTAAAATGAATCGGAAGTTTTCCTAATTTAGTTCTTATGCTTTTTGGACCTTTTCTAGCGCCAATTCTACCTTGATTTCTTTGAACCCCTTCATCACAAGCATAACCAATCAAACCAATATCAATAGTATTCGGAATCTTTAGTTTTTCAATACTCGAAACCTTTATTTCTTGATGCCAATATTGATTGGGAAGCTTAGAACTTCTACCAGAATAATTATTTTTATTCCCTGTTGTGTAATCGACTTTTAAATTTTTAAAGAATTCCATTTTATGCTTTTTTAATTTCATTCCCTTTTAAAAATACGCTTTCAATTTGATGATTTCCAAAAGAATAAGGAATAAAATTATAAGAATTAATTTTCTTAGTCAAAATTAAATTCGCTAATTTTCCTTTGGTAATAGAACCTACTTTTTCTTGTAAATTCATGGCATAAGCTCCGTTAATTGTTGCCGCATTTATAGCTTCTTCGGGTGTCATTTTCATTTTAATACAAGCCGTAGCAACCACAAAATTCATGTTTCCAGAAGGTGTAGAACCAGGGTTGTAATCTGTTGCTAAGGCCAAAGGCAAACCCGCGTTGATCATTTTTCTAGCGGGTGCATACGGAATGCTTAAAAAATAAGAACAACTTGGCAAGGCAACTGGCATTGTTTTGGTGTTTTTAAGAGCTTCAATATCTTCAGTTCTCATTTCTTCCAAATGGTCTACCGATAATGCTTTGTTTTGAACAGCAACTTCAACTCCGCCTATGGCAGTAAACTGATTGACATGAATTTTACCTCGGAGTCCGTGCTTTTGTCCAGCTTTTAAGATTTGCGCTGTATCTTTCACAGAAAAATAGCCTGTTTCACAGAAAATATCGATAAAATCCGCTAACTTTTCTTTTGCAATAATCGGTAGCATATCATCAATTAACATTTGTAAATACCCGCTTTTATGGTTTTTATAGGCAGCTGGAATTGCATGAGCACCTAAAAAAGTAGCTTTTATCGCTACCGAATAATTTTCTTTTAATTTTTTTATGACACGAAGCATTTTTAACTCCGCATCTTTTGTTAAACCATATCCCGATTTTATTTCTACAGCACCTGTGCCTAATTGAATAATTTCTTCTAATCGAATTTTACTTTCGTTGTATAAATCTTCTTCTGAAGTTTCTTGTAGTTTTTTAGCAGAGTTTAAAATTCCGCCGCCCTTTTCAGCAATTTCAGCATATGAAAGTCCGTTAATTCTAGCAACAAATTCATCTTCTCGATTGCCTGAATACACAAGGTGCGTATGAGAATCACACCAAGAAGGTAAGATCATTCTTCCGCTAGCATCAATCGTTTTAATTGCTATATTAGGGCAGTGTTCCATCAATCCAAAATCGGCAATGAATCCATTTTCAACTAATAAAAAAGCGTTTTTAATCGTGGGTAAAACATTCATGTCTTTCCCAGAAATAAAATCTACGGAGTGCTCTCGTACTTGAATTAATTCTTTGATATTTATAAAAAGTACATTCATTCAAATAAATTTTTTAAGAGATTTTCCTCCACGAAGTTAGGCAACGTAATTTTTAGATTTGGGGTTCTTTCCATTTCTCTTTTTATGGCAAAAATAGCTTCTTTATTTCTTGCCCAACTTCTTCTTGCAATTCCGTTATTTACATCATAAAAAAGCATATTTCTTAATTTCTGTTCTGCCTCTTTTGTGCCGTCTAAGAGCATTCCGAAACCACCATTGATTACTTCTCCCCAACCAACGCCGCCGCCATTATGAATAGAAACCCAAGTTGCACCTCGAAAGCTATCTCCAATAACATTATGAATTGCCATATCTGCAGTAAATTTACTACCATCGTAAATATTAGAAGTTTCTCTAAAGGGAGAATCTGTTCCACTCACATCATGATGATCTCTACCTAAAATTATTGGGCCAATTTCTCCTTTTGCAATGGCATTATTAAAAGCTTCTGCAATTTTTATGCGCCCTTCAGCATCTGCATATAGAATTCTAGCTTGAGAACCAACAATCATTTTATTGGATTTTGCATTCTGTATCCAAGTGATATTATCCTGCATTTGTAGTTTTATTTCTTCGGGTGAATTCTCCATTAATTCTTGTAAAACAGTTGCAGCAATGGCATCCGTTTTGTCTAAATCTTTAGGATTCCCAGAAGCACACACCCATCTAAAAGGTCCAAAACCATAATCGAAACACATGGGACCTAAAATGTCCTGCACATAAGAAGGATATTTAAAATCAATCTTATTTTTTGCCATTACATCGGCACCAGCTCTTGACGCTTCTAATAAAAAGGCATTTCCATAATCAAAGAAATAGGTTCCTTTTTTAGTATGATTATTGATAGATTTTGCGTGCCTTCTTAAAGATTTTTGTACCTCTTTTTTAAATAATTCAGGATTTTCTCTTAGTAAAATATTGGCAGCTTCATAAGAAATATCTGCAGGATAATACCCCCCTGTCCAAGGAATATGCAGTGACGTTTGATCTGAACCGATATGAATAAAGATATTTTCTTCATCAAATTTTTCCCAAACATGAATAATATTTCCAATAAAAGCGATTGAAACAATTTCTTTATTTTTTTGAGCTTTTAAGGTTCTTTCAACAAGAATATCAATATCATCAATTAAAACATCTACCCAACCTTGCTCATATCTTTTTATAGCCGCTTTTTTGTTTACTTCTGCGCAAATTGTAATACAACCTGCAATAGTTCCCGCTTTGGGTTGTGCGCCACTCATGCCGCCTAATCCTGCTGTTAAAAATATTTTTCCATTCGGATTTTCCTCTTTTTTTAATATTTTTCGAAATGCGTTCATCACCGTAATCGTGGTTCCGTGTACAATTCCTTGCGGACCAATATACATAAATGAACCCGCAGTCATTTGCCCATATTGAGTAACTCCTAAAGCATTAAACTTTTCCCAATCGTTTGGTTTTGAGTAATTCGGAATCATCATTCCGTTGGTTACGACAACTCTTGGTGCATTTTTAGAGGAGGGAAATAAACCCATGGGATGACCCGAATATACATGTAAAGTTTGTTCTGCTGTCATCATTGCTAAATACTGCATGACCAAAAGATATTGCACCCAATTTTGAAAAACAGCACCATTTCCGCCATAGGTGATGAGTTCTTCTGGATGCTGCGCAACTGATGGGTTTAGATTATTCTGAATCATTAACATGATGGCTGCAGCTTGCTGTGTTTTTGAAGGATATTCTGCAATTGATCTAGCAAAAATCTTATACGCTGGTTTGAACCGATACATATATATTCTGCCAAATTCTTTTAATTCATTCGCAAATTCAGTAGCTAATTCTTGATGCCAATCTTTTGGAAAATATCGTAAAGCATTTTTAATCGCGAGCTGTTTTTCTTCAATTGTTAAAATATCTTTTCTTTTTGGAGCTCTATTTGCATCTTTAGGATAGCTTCTTTTAGCAGGTAAAATTGCAGGAATTCCTTGTAAAATTTGTTCTTGAAACGTCATGATTAATTTTATTTTACGATAATATTTTTATTTCTCACTAATTGAATCATATTATAAATATCATCCTTTAAAAGTCTATCCTCTTCTAATTTATCAACTTTTTCTCTAATAATTGTATGATTTTTTTCTATGATTTTAGAAAATGTATTGGGTCTTCTAAATTCTAGTGCTTGCGCGGCATACATCAATTCGATAGCTAGTATTTTTTCTAAATTCCCTAAAATTTCATTGAATTGTCGACCAGAAATACTTCCCATCGAGACATGATCTTCTTGTCCTAAAGAAGTTGGAATACTATCTGCAGAAGGAGGGAAGCACAACGATTTGTTTTCGGTAACCAAAGCTGCGGTGGTGTATTGCGGAATCATAAAACCAGAGTTTAAACCGCCACTTTTAGTTAGTAATCTTGGTAAACCATATTTCCCTTCTAACAATAAATAACAACGTCGGTCTGCAATATTTCCTAATTCTGATGCAGCAATTGAACAGTAATCTAATGCCATAGCCAAAGGTTGTCCGTGAAAATTACCTCCTGAAATTGCTTCTGTTTCGCTCAATACAATGGGGTTATCGGTAACCGCATTCATTTCTATTTCCGCCAATTCTAGTAAGTGGTAAAATGCATTTCTAGAAGCACCATGTACCTGAGGAATACAGCGCATAGAGTAGGGGTCTTGAACACGTTCGCAATTCTCATGAGAAGTAATGTTTTGAGAGTTTTTAAATAAATTTCGCATTCTTTCTGCAACTTTTATACTTCCTTTAAACGGTCTTATGCGATGTAATTCTTCTCTAAAAGGAGACGAACTTCCTTTATAACCTTCAATACTCATGGCACCAGAAACATCTGCTAAATCCAATAAATAGTCCATTTTTAGAAGTCCGGTAATCGTATGTGCTAAAATAAATTGAGTGCCGTTTATTAAGCCTAAACCCTCTTTAGCATGCAATTCTAAAGGTTGTAAATTATGATTTTCTAAAACTTCTTTGGCAGGAAGAATTTTATGATTCACCCAAAATTCTCCTTCACCAATAATTGGTAAAAATAAGTGAGAAAGAGGCGCTAAATCTCCCGAAGCTCCCACAGAACCTTGCATAGGAACAGTTGGTAATAAATCATTTTCTATAAAATAAATAATACGTTCTATCAATTTTAAACGAACGCCAGAAAAACCCTGACATAATGCATGCACTTTGCAAATCATCATCAATTTAGACAATTGTTTGTCAATATTTTCACCAACCCCCACAGCATGTGTAATGAGTAAATTGGTTTGAAGTTGATGGGTTTCTTTAGGTGATATTTGCACATCACACAAAGGTCCAAAACCAGTATTTATACCATATACCGCTTTGTTTTTTTTGGTGATGGTTTCTACTTTTTTTCTGCAGGCAATTATTTTTTCTTTGGCTTCATTAGTAATGATGGTTTTTAAATTTCCGTTAGCAATATCTCGTACTTTAAGAAGTGTAAGTTGATCTATTCCGTATTTAAACATTGTTTATTATTAGTTGAGTTTTTACAAAGTTATGATTACTTTTGATGCTTTATAATACTAATCAATGTAATAAATAATACCTATGAAGCATCAAATAGAATTAAGACACATTCGATATTTTTTAGCAGTTGCCGAAGAATTACATTTTAGAAAAGCAGCCGAGAAGTTATTTATTTCTCAACCAGGATTAAGTAGACAAATTAAAATGCTAGAGGAAGAGTTGGGGGTTGTTCTTTTTGAACGTCATAATAGAAAGGTGCTCCTAACGAAAGTTGGGGCGTATTTAAAAAAAGAATTTTCATTGCAACTAAAAACACTTTCTTATACTTTAGATCATGCAAAATTATTGCATGATGGTATGAAAGGAGAATTAAAAATTGGTTATGTGGGTTCTGCCATGCAAGATGTAATTCCTAATTTATTATTAAGTTTTGAGAAAAATCACCCAGATATACTTTTTAATTTAAAAGAAATTGATAATCAGCAACAAATAGATGATTTACTTTCTTTTTCTTCGGATATTGGGTTTGTACGTTTAGAGAGGGTTCCTAGAGCATTGGAAATAAAAGAAATTTTAAAAGAAAATTTTTGTTTGGTGTTGCCCAAAAATCATAGTATTCATAAAAATAATTTTAAAAGTTTAGCGCAGTTTAGTGAGGAGTCTTTCATTCTTTTTGATGCAAAGTATAGTGCCTCTTACCACGAAAAAGTAATGCAAATTTTTGATGATTGCGCTTTTACTCCTCTAATTTCTCATAATACCATTCACTCTAGTTCTATTTTTAAATTAGTGGAAAATAATTTTGGAATTTCTATTGTGCCACAATCGTTAGCTCGCAGAGGAGGTTATAAAATTAAATTTATTGAATTGGATATGATTCCTCAAAAAACAACACTTTCCGTAATTTGGAATAAAAAAAATAGCAATCCTATTTTAGAAGATATTTTGGCGCTTCTTTAATTTTATTTAGAAAAATCCACAAATGAATTAAAGGTAGGGTACTAACACCAACACTTTGATATTAATGAACATGCCTGCTTAAAACAGTATTTCTATTTTACGAGTCTATCACAAATTATTCAAAAAACAAGTGATTTTTTGAATTGTTGAGGCGTCATCATTTCCATCTTCTTAAATTGTCTGTTAAAATAACTCGTGTTGTTAAAACCAGATTTAAAAGCGATTTCAGACATTCTAAAATCTTTAGTTTCTTTCATTAGTTTTTTTGAAAATTTAATTTTTTCAGAATTTAAATAATCAATCGGAGAAACTCCTAAGGTGTTTTTAAATTTTTTATGAAAATGAGAGGCACTCATACAAGCTTTTTTTGCCAATACATTTACATTAATATCTTTATTGGTTAAATTCTCTTTTATATACCCAATGACAGTTCCTATTCTGGTGTCATTGAAAATTTGATTAGGATTATTTATAATTAAAGATTTTGCCTTTGTTTGTAAAAGTCTAATGATTAATTCTTGTATCATTAAATCTAATAAAACATCTTTAGATATACTATCATTCGTAAACGTGCACGTTAATCGTTCAATTAAATAATTAATTTCTGTATTATTAACTAAATGCGATGCTGTTTTATCTAAATTCCAATTGTTGTTTTCGTATTCAATAGCAACATTTTGATTAAATTTCTCAACGACCTCGTTAATTTTAGATGCTTCGATACCAAGCGCTAGGCATTGCGTTGGATTTTTTTTTGTCGCTAAAGGGAAATCGATAACCATCTCCTTGTTTTTTGGCATGACCACCGATTCTCCAGGAAAAAAGTCAAAAGTTTTAAAACCATCAATATGCATAACTTTCTTTCCAGTAAGCATGGTGGCTATAACAGGAAAGTCAAATGTCAGCGCTACTTTTTCAGCAAAATCATGGGTTTCATAAATATTCAACTCAGCATAATCTGCATTATAGGTCGTTCTATTTTCCACTAAAGTGGTTAGATTTCTTTTGGTTTGATGTTGCTTTAAGATGGAATTTATACTCACTGTTAAAAATTTTAAAACATAAATATTAAAAATAAGAGATATGTTCAAAAATACAATAAATATGTTCAAGATATTTCGAATATGATAAAATAACTTTATCAAAAATAGAAATAATCTATTTTTAAGATTTAAAAAACAACAAATTACTAATTTAATTACATCATTTATGAGTTATTCTAAACCAAAATTTAAAGAGAAATATTCTAATTTTATCAACGGGAAATTTGTAGAACCCATAGGTGGTCAATATTTTGAAAACACATCGCCCATAGATAATAGTTTCATTGCTAAATATCCACGATCTCAAAAAGAGGATGTAGAATTGGCTTTAGATGCAGCCAATGCCGCTAAAGAAAGTTGGGGAAATACATCGGCCACAGAACGTTCTAATTTATTATATAAAGTTGCAGATATTATTGAGGCTAATTTAGAAGAGTTTGCGCTTGTTGAAACATGCGATAATGGAAAGCCAATTCGCGAAACATTAAATGCAGATATTCCTTTGTGTGTAGACCATTGGCGCTATTTTGCTGCATGTATTCGTTCAGAAGAAGGAGGTGCCACTGAGTTAGATCAACATACATTATCTATGAATATTAAAGAACCACTAGGGGTTGTTGGACAGATTATTCCATGGAATTTTCCATTATTAATGCTGTCTTGGAAATTACCCCCAGCTATCGTTACAGGGAACTGCGTGGTCTTAAAACCAGCAGAACAAACACCCTCTTCGGCGACTTTATTAATGGAAAAAATTGCAGATGTGTTTCCTCCAGGAGTTATTAATATTGTTCATGGTTTTGGTCCGGAAGCAGGTAAACCATTAGCATCAAGTTCAAAAGTAGACAAAGTTGCTTTTACAGGAGAAACGACAACTGGACAATTAATTATGCAATATGCATCTAAAAACTTGAATCCTGTAACGATGGAGTTAGGTGGGAAATCTCCAAATGTATTCTTTAATTCTGTGATGGATGCAGACGATGCCTATTTAGATAAAGCTATTGAAGGTGCAGTGTTATTTGCCTTTAATCAAGGTGAGGTTTGTACATGTCCTTCAAGAATTTTAGTTCAGGAAGATATTTACGATGCTTTTATGGAACGTGTTATTGAGCGCACGAACGCTATTGTGCAAGCTAATCCATACGATGTCAACACTATGGTTGGTGCACAAGCCTCTAACGACCAATACGAAAAAATACAATCTTACCTTAAAATAGGTATAGAGGAAGGTGCAAAAGTATTAACTGGCGGAGCAGTTAAAAAATTAGATGGAGATTTAGCAAACGGTTTTTACATTCAGCCTACTATTTTAGAAGGTCATAATAAAATGAGAGTCTTCCAAGAAGAAATTTTTGGCCCTGTTGCTTGCGTAACCAAATTTAAAGATGAAGAGGAAGCTATAGCAATTGCAAATGATACACTTTATGGACTTGGAGCTGGAGTTTGGACCCGAGATGCTCATCAATTATATCAAATTCCAAGAGCCATAAAAGCAGGTCGTGTTTGGGTAAATTGTTACCACGCTTATCCAGCACATGCACCATTTGGAGGCTATAAAAAATCTGGATTTGGAAGAGAAAATCATGTAATGATGCTTAATTATTATCGCCAAACTAAAAATATGTTAATCTCTTATGATAAAAATAAATTAGGATTTTTTTAGTAGAAATTAATGAATAATGTGAAGGCTGAATTATTTTAAATTCAGCCTTTTTAATACCTTTAAATTATGGAAAGAGTAGCAATAACCAAAGAAGCAGAGAAAGTTGTAAAGCAACTAATAGCAAAACATGGCGAATTAATATTTCATCAAAGTGGTGGTTGTTGCGATGGTTCTGCCCCCATGTTATTTGAAAAAGATGATATGTATTTAGATGAAAGCGATATTCTATTAGGGAACTTAAATGGCGTGAACTTTTATATGAATCAAGATCAATTTGAATATTGGAAACATACACATTTAACCGTAGATGTTACCAAAGGTCGTGGCGCAAGTTTTTCGTTAGAAATTCCTTTAGGACTTCGTTTTTTAATCCATTCAAGACTTTTAACTGAGGAAGAAAATGCCCAGTTGAATGCATAAATAAAGAATTTCTTGAAACGAACTATCCTCGAGGCAGAGCCATAGAGGTCTTTCGCTCGTTTCATTTTGACCTAAAAAGGTCAAAAACCAAAATTCTATTATTTAGATTCCCGTTTTCACGGGAATGACAATTTCAACGGAAACCCCGACGCAGAGCATCGAGGAATTCTTTTCGATTAAATTCTAAGTAAAGGGTTCTTTGATAGTTTTTGAATTCAATTTTATCAGGGAAAAATAAGGTTTCTTTAGGGTGATAAAAATTAGGACATGCTCCTTTTTGGAGCTGTTTTTTATAAAGTATATTTAGGTAACCAAGAATAAAATTCATCGAAGTTGGTGAAAACTTAATTATTAGAAACAAACCTCGCACTTCCTTTTATGTATTCTAACATATTGTTTATTAATATTTTACATTTATTATAAATAAATTATTAGAACGAAATATAGAAACTAAAAAGAAAAGAATAAAATTTTTTAAAAATCTATAAAACTAGATTTAACAGCAGACTTACTTCAGGTTAAATTAATCAAAAAAATAGTAATAAAATAGCGTGATATACTTCATTAAGCATGATTTCATAAAAATTCATATATAAAAATCATTGTTGTCCGATAAAAGACAAAAAGACCGCTTTCTCTGTTAGAATCAAGAACAAAGACTTGGCTGTAACTAACTGAAAAACAATATTATTATGATTTTAAATTTTTAGATACATCATAAATTCTAAAGCAGTTTTAAAAGCAAGGTGTACTACTTTAAAAGTTCTTGAAAATCAATACTATCAATACTTTAAAACACTTTAGCTAATTGTAATCGGACAACACTATATAAATATGATAAAAATATGGTTGTTTACATTTGATACAATCTTCTAATTATTCTGCACAATTTTTAAGCTATTAGGCACTTTATGAAGTTTAAAAATAGGGGGGGTCTTAAAAAAAATAAATATAGTTGAGTTTATTGGTGACATAAGTGTCATGTTTAGTGCAATAAGTGATGGAATTTACTTTTATATGTTCATGTGTTTCATGTTTTGAAAGGAAATTTTTAAAAATGTAATTATGGCGAACATTTATTAATAATTTTTATTTAAATTGCATCCTATAAATCCCCCAAACTAATATTTCGTTTGAAAAATAATTTAAAAAAAGATTTAGCAAATAAGTTTAAAGTTAATATTCAAAATTGCGATGAAGAACCTATTCATCAATTAGGAAGAATAGATACTCATGGATTGCTATTCGGATTTAATTCTGATCAGGAATTAATATATTTTTCATCAAATCTTCAGAATTTAATAGAATCTTTACTACAGAATTCAGATAAAATTATTTTGAGTCACCTTTTTAATGACTCCATAATTAATTGTTTCAAAAAATTTAATAAAAGTAAAAGTTTAAGCCTCATATATCCTACTATAATTGATTGGGAAGGTGTTCCGCATCAAGCACGGTTTTCAAAATCTACTATTGGTGAAGTACTTATTGAATTAGAATCATTTGATAAAAATGAACCTGAAGTTTTAACTGCAAAACTATCCTCATTAGATTGCTTTTTAAAATCAATAAGTAGTTTCAATCGAGAAAAAGATATGGCTTCTAGTGCTGTAAGTCATTTTAAAGAGCTTACTGGTTTTGATCGAGTAATGTGCTATAAATTTGATCAAAATGGAGATGGAGAGGTCATAGCTGAAGAAAAATCTTTCGGCTTAGAGTCTTTTTTAGGCCTACGATATCCTGCTAGTGATATGCCAAAACCGGCACGAGAACTTTATAAAAAAAATCTTATTAGGTCTATTTCTGATATAAACGATGAAGGAATTCCTATCTATGGTTTAAATTATAACAACCCAGTTGATTTAAGTAACGCAGTTTTTAGAACAGCAAGCCCCACGCACTTGCAATACTTAAAAAATATGGGCGTTACAGCTACTTTTGGTACAAGTATTATTAACGATGGTGAATTATGGGGTATAATTTTTTGCCATCATTATAAAAGTCCAAAAACATTATCTTTTAATAAGAGAATGTTAGCAATATTCTTTACCAATGGTATTTCTCTTCGGCTGCAAACTATTTTAATTAAACAGCAAAATTACCGCAGATATACCCAAGAAGAAATATGTAGAAATATTCGACAAAATAGTAAAGTGAAATCTCTTGAGTCCTTAATTCTTCATGAATGGACTGCTTTATCCAAAGAATTAAAATTAATAGGTTTCTCTATTTACAGTAAAAATGCAATTGTAAATCATGGCATTGTTCTAGAAGAAATTGATGTCTTTAAAATTATAGCACAATTAGAGAAAAACATGAATAACGGACAAGCGCTTAATACCTTTTTTTATAATCGTAAAGAAGAGATTACAAATGATTTAAACGCTATCGTATCAGGTCTTGCAGCAATAAGGTTAAATGATCCAGATAGGTCTGTTTTAATTTTATATAGAGAAGAAAAAAACAGAATATATACATGGGCAGGTAAACCTTTTGAAGAGAATAAAGAGGAGTCTAACAAATCTTTTATCCCACGAAAAAACTTTAAAGCTTGGCAAGAGCTCGTTAAAAATCAATCACTACCTTGGCAAAAAAGTGATAGAAAAATGATTCAGGAACTTTTTAATGCTTTGCAGGCTAATATATTAAGTCATCTTCGCAATGAATCTAATAGTAATCAAATTGAAGTAGTACTTGAAAAGAAGGTCAATGATTTAAATTATGCTAACTTTCTTTTGCAAGAAGAGAAAAAGCAATTACAAGCAAAAGTGGATATTATGGTAAAATCGGGCAGAGAGGCTGACCGGTTTAACAGTTTAAAAAGCGTAGTAATGAGCAATATGAGTCATGAAATGCGCACCCCTTTAAACGGAATTATGGGCCTTGCAACTCTTATAAATGAATCTGGTTCAGAAAATAAAGAAACACGCCAATTTGCTCAGCTCATATATCAAAGTGGTGCAAGAATGCTGCAAACATTTAATCGTTTGATGGATCTAGATTTAACAGGAGGAGATTCGTCAAAAAGCTTAATAACCTCTATTAGTTTAGACGATTTTTTTGCATCAAACTTAAAAACTGTCGCAGATATTGCGCACACAAAAGGACAATCTTTAAAGTGGCATATTCATAATGTTGACACTTTAATTTTATCGAATGAAATGATTTTAAGTCAAATTTTAATCAATTTAGTAAACAATGCTTTAAAATATAGTGGCCCCAAAGCGATTGTTCATGTAAATGCAAAAATAATAATTAAAAATTATGGAAGATTGCTACGATTTTCAGTAGAAGATAACGGACCCGGAATCAATCCAGAGGAATTAGATAAGATATTCGAACCTTTTTATATGTCATCTAATATTACAGGAAGTCAAGACATTAGTAGTGGTTTAGGTCTTTATATTGTTAAAATATATACAGAATATCTAGGAGGTACTATTGAGTTAGAAAGTCACCTCGGTTTTGGATCTAATTTTGAAGTAAACATACCCATTAATTAAAAAAAAAATGATGAAAGCACTTTATGTAGAGGATAACCCAATTAATAGATTGGTTATTTCAAAATCACTAAAAGGATTTTGTGAAATAAAAACGGAAGAAAATGGATTTGTAGCTATAGATATCGCCAAGTCAGAAGCTTTTGATATTTTTATTTTAGATTTAAATCTTGCAGATCCAAAAATCGATGGTTTTGGTGTTTTACAAAATCTAAAATTTAAAGAAAATCAAAAGGGAATTTATGTAGCCTTAACGGCTTATACAGGTAAAGAATGGGAAGATAAATGTTTAAATGCGGGTTTTGACTTATATTTTAGCAAACCTGTAGATGTAAAAAAAATGTGGCAAATGATTCTAGAAATGAAAGCAACGCTATAATTAACAAAGGACTTCGAGGTATTAGCCTTAAGGGCACAATACTTACGTTATTTTATAGATCTCTTCGAAAGCTGATTCGCTTTAGATAAAATTCCCGCGTTTTATCAATGGTTCACTGGTTCCTTTTCTGGTATACTTGAAGGCACTGTAAATTTAAATGCACTTCCTTTTCCTACTTCACTTTCAATCCAAATTTGTCCATCATGCTTTTGTATAAATTCTTTACAAATTAATAAACCTAAACCTGAACCCTTTTCATTTAATGTTCCTCTCGTTGTAATGTTGTTATTAATGCTAAATAATTTATCTATGATTTCTTTTTCAATACCAACGCCATGATCTACAACACTAATTTCGATATTATTACCTTTATGTTTAGCATAAATATCGATTTTACTTTTTTTATAACTAAATTTTATAGCGTTAGAGATCAAATTATATAATACTGTTTTCAACATATTTGCATCAGCAATCAGGTCTATTTCATTAGATTGAGGAAAATTTAAGGAAATTTCTTTAATTTTTGAGGTTGTTTTTAGCGTATCAAATACATCTGTTATGATTGGTTCTAAATTTAATTGAACAGGATTAAAATGAATTTGTCCCCTTTGAGTTTTTGCCCATTCTAATAAAGTATCCAACAAATTAAGGGCACTTTTAGAAGATGTGTTAATCATTTCTAAAATACCTTTAGATTCTTCAGAATTTAAATTTTCTGCGCTCTCTGTTAATAAACTAGAAAGACCTATAATACTGCTAAAAGGACTTCTTAAGTCATGCGAAATTATTGAAAACAGTTTATCTTTTGTAGCATTAAGTTCTTTAAGATCTTGTAAACTTTTTGAAAGTGCTTGTTGTGCTATTGTACGATCTGTAATATCATGTATGATAGAAAATAGTATTTTTTTTTCATGAAAACTTATAGGAGAAGAATGAACTTCAACAGTTCGTATTTCATCATTTGCCAATTTATGGGCGAATATAAAAGAATTCATTTCTTCATTTATAGCCTTTATGCGTTCCATTATAAGCTGCTCTTCTGGTAACGTATTAATATCATCCATGTTCATTGAACAAAGTTGAAGCTTGTCATAACCATAAAATCGAATAGCAGATTCATTAGCATCGATAATAGCACCCGTATTGGGTTCTAACATTAGCATAATAGAATTATGACTTTCAAACATTTTTTTAAATCTAGATTCGCTTTCTTTAAGAATAATTTCTGATTTCCTTTGTCGCGTAATATCACGATATGATGAAATGCAATGCAATGTTTCCCCAAAAGTGTTTTTTATGGCAGTAGAATTTAAAATGACATACATTTTACGACCATTCTTCTTTCTTAAAATTAAGTTTTCATTCGTAATTCTTCCAGTTTTTGAAAACTTTTGTTTTAACTTTTTTACTTCATTGATACAATCATCATGATATATTTTGAATATCGAAGAACCAATAATCTCCTCTTCTAAAAAACCAGTTTCAGATAAAAAGGTTTGATTGCAATTCAAGATTGTTCCATCACTTGGAGAAACTGAAATATAAATATTAGGAGAGTTATCATAGAAATCCCGAAAATATCTATCTTTTTCTTCGCGAAGCATTGCAACCTCTTTTTCTAATTCTTGGTATGTTAGTTTGTTTTTATTCATTTATAGGGTGTTTAAGATTCATTCACCATTATACTGGAATGACTAATAATGAAAAGTCATCTGAAAGACTAAACTTTCAATATGCTTATTACTAAAATATTCTTGGGGGAATCAATCTAAAAAGGATACTCTGATAACCTTTTTTTAAAAAAATTACGCGTGAAATTTACAATTTTTTTAGCTTAATTAAAAGATTATTTAAAATTATAATTTAACTATTTTTCAACACTAATAGGTTACAAAAAGTATTCAATATATTTTTGTCGCTTTCTTGAACAGTAACAAAACGCCTACTTTTTAATTCTAGATAAAAATTAAAAAATCGATATTTTATAGTTCCACTGCAATCAATTATAAATATTGATAAATTTAAGCGAAAGTGTTCAATGAATTTATAAATAAAAAATCTTATTCGTACTCGAGAGAATAGGAGTATAAGTGATAAGTTTTAAAGAATAAGTGTTTTATTATAATTGATATCGAATCCGTTTTACTAGATAAAAGTTTTAAATATTAGCTAAGTAAAATAAAATGAACTTAGAAAAATAGTATAAACTTTACTGAATTACGATTATTTTAGAGAGTATCACAAAGTTTATACAACAATAATCTAGCATCATTCATAATTATGACTGCTATTCTCTATGTTGATAATTATAAAAAATCCGCATTGAAATGACCGCAATAAAACGTCCTTTTTTCCTTTCTATTTCAACATAAAAAGAAACTGTAACGAATGCTCTACTTTATTTTTCTATTTTCTATAAAGAAATAAAATCATCATTTTATTTTACAGTAATTTTAAAAAAGAATTCGTATTATGTTCAGGAATCTATAGAAAAGTATAAAAAAATATTTGTATTATTGCTTTAGGAATAAACCTTTAAAATAATATTAATGCGGATTTTAAGAACAATTATAATTGAAAATGATCTAAATGTTATAAAACTATTTAAGCAATTTGAGAGCGAAAATTCAGTTTTATTTTCAGTTGTAGAAATTATTCCTGATTTCAAAAATATTACAGAATTAATAAACACCCATAAACCAGATGCATTAATTCTAAGCAAAGATGATTTGGTGTTTAACCCCCAAATATTTAATGAAATAAATATCATTAAACCAAAATTATTATATATCTCAAAAAATAAAAGCGATGCATTTGAGGCGTATAAATACAATGCAATAGACTTTTTATTAAAGCCCATAAATAGCAACAACTTAATTGTTTCTGTATATAAAATCATCAAGCACATAGAAATGGAATCGGTTTTTCAAAAAAATATCATTGGAAAAATAGACACTATAAATACGCTTAAAAAGAAATTTGAATATGTATCAATTACATCTGTAGATAAAATTGAACTTTTAAAAGTTGAGGATATTGTATTTTGTAAAGCAGATGGCAAATACACCGAATTTTATACGGCAAATAAACAAATGATTGTTTCTAGTAGAAATCTTGGTGAATACGAACCTTCTTTAAATAATAATTTTTTCAGAATACATCATTCTTATATTGTAAACATAAAATATATCATTAAAATTATAAAGAATAATGGCTTATTTTGTGAGTTACCAGACGGGAAATTGTTACCTGTTGCAAAAAGAAGGCAAGAAGAGTTTGTGAAATTTATTAATGAATAATTTTAATACCGTTAAAAAAATATATGGATTTTAAATACAATAAAATAATGATTATCGATGATGATGAAATTGATAATTATTTGGTAAAAGTTTTAATTAAAAACAACAAAATAGCAGAACAAATTTTAGAGTTTAATAGTGGTTTAGATGCTATTAAATATTTGGAAGAAAATAAAGAGATTGAAGAAAATTTACCAGAAGTAATTCTATTAGATCTTTACATGCCACTCATGGATGGTATGGAATTTGTAAAGGCATTTGATTCTTTAAATTTAAATGTTTCAGGAAAATGTAAAATATGTGTGGTTTCTGGAAGTGTTGATGATAATGATATCTTAAAAACAAAAAATACCAATAATATTTTTAGCTATACAACGAAACCAATAACTGTTGATTTTTTAGAGTCTTTATAATAAGAGATAATTAGTTAATCAAAAAAGTTAATTTTCAGTACTTTATTTTGTCTAAAATTCAAGTAATCTTAATCTATTTTTCTTATCAGATGAGTTTACTGAAAATTTATATTTTAAAATTCTAGTTTTCTGTTTCAACTAAAATTGCTGGCTTTTTGCCAAATATTAAAAATCTAAATTATAAATCAAAAGGAAATATTTGGTGACTTATAAAATAAGCATAAAAACGAATTATCACGATATTATATCGCTACATAGAGCAGTGATTCTAAACTTTGTTTACAGAAAATGCTGATTTTTATAGTCTTACAATTGTAGATTTCTTTATTTAAAGAACGAGGTTTAAAACGCCAAAAAAGATAAGTTGAGCGCCGAAAATAAAAAAACTCACTTTCGTGTTTATTTTAGGACTAAAAAAGTAAATTATCGAATGAATAAAAATACTCGTTACAAACCACATCACATAATTTTGTATCGGAATGCTATCATTTTCCCAGCTCCAAAAATCTAATTTCATAGCAACAGGCTCTACCAAAAAATCTAATAAAGTCATACATAACGAGGGAAGTATAATAAGCCACAATGCTTTTTTAGTAAAAGATTGCACAATTCCATGAGCACTTAGTGCTAAAAAAAGCCAATTAACCCCAATGAGTATCGGAGTTTCAAAAAGTTTGAATCCGAAAGGAGCTCCGTACGCATAATTTCCGAATAAAACACCAGTAGCAACTCCAATGGCTTCAATTGAAAATCCTATTAAAAAAACAAGGAATGATAAAATTAAAAACCGTCTACTAAAATCGTTATTTATTTTATAAAAAACCAACAAGGTTATTAGCAAATTGAGTGGTGTAAACATCAAAAATAAATCACGAAATTGAACGATCGACATTCCTAATAATCCAAAGAAATAGAACAAAAGCAAAAGGATAATCCACCGATTTTCAATGGAAATATTTTTTATCATTTTATAAGGGTATCAATAATTTTTGCCGAAGAAAGTGCTAACGGAATTCCTCCTCCTGGATGCACACTGCCGCCGCAAAAATAGAGGTTTTTGTATTGCGATGAAAAATTTTTATGACGAAAAAATGCCGAAAATCGATTGTTGCTAGACGTTCCATACAACGACCCTTTATATGAATTTGTTTTATCTTGTATCAATTGAGGCGTTAATATTTCTTCAAATTCAATGAATTTTTCAATATTTTCTCCTAATATTCTAGATACTTTGGTCAAAATATTTTTTCTTGCTTTTGCAATCATAGTATCCCAATCTTGTTTATATACAGAAGGTACATTAATCATCACAAACCAATTTTCTTTTCCTTCAGGAGCATCTTCCTTAATGTGTTTGCTGGTAATGTTAATATAAACCGTTGGATCTTCGTAAATTGTTTTAGAATCAAAAAGATGATCAAATTCTGTTTTGTAATCTTCAGTAAATAGAATGTTATGCACATCTAACTCAGCAAATTCTTTATCAATTCCCCAATAAAAAATAAGAGCAGAACTAGACCTTTCTTGTTGATCTACTTTTGCTAGTTTTTTTGCTGATGGAATTAATTTTTCATAAACCGTATGAATATCAGCATTACAAACAATAACATCAGCGTTGTAATTACTATTTTTTGTAATGACCTTTTTCGCTAAATTATGATTGGTTTCTATAGCAGTTACTTCTTGATTAAAATGAAACTCAACACCAATTTCCTTAGCCAATTTAACCAAACTGTTTGTAATTTGATGCATACCGCCTTTTGGCAAATAGGCTCCTAAACCAAACTCTAAATGCGGAATGATATTTAATATACCAGGAGCTTTGTATGGGTTCGAACCGTTATAAGTAGCATATCTGTTGAATAATCGAATCGTTTTAGAATCTATAAATGCTTTTTCATTGACCTTATTCATCGAACTAAAAATATTCAAAAAAGGCAACTTTAAGATTGATGTTACTGTAGAAAATGAGAGAAAGGAATTTATTTTATGCAAAGATTTATTGAGAAATTGTTCTTCGGTGGCTTTATGAATAAATTCACTTTTTTTAAGATGTTTGATGACTTTATCGGCAGAGTCGTTTGTTTTCTTTTCAATTTCTTCTGCAAAAATATTGATATTTGCATTGGCCGAAATTCTTGTTCCATCTTCATAAAAATAATTACATAAGGTTTCAAGACGATCGTAATTGAAATAATCAGAAGACTTTTTTCCAGAAATTTCAAAAAGCTCGGTTACTAAATTTGGCATGGTAAAAAGTGAAGGACCTGCATCAAACCGAAATCCATTGCCTTTAAGTTCTGTTAACTTTCCGCCAGGATAGGCGTTTTTTTCAAGAACCTGCACCTCATATCCTTTGTTTTGTAAACGAATTGCAGAAGCAATTCCTGCAATTCCGGCACCAACCACAACAGCCTTTTTCATGCAGCCTTTGCTTTTTTAAGTTCTTGTTTCAAGTATTTAAAGGGTACAATTAACATTCCAAAACACTCTCCGTCTTCTTTGCCTATATGTTTGTGGTGCATTTTATGTGCTCTTCGAATAGCTCTTAAATAAATGTTATCACTATTCCGAAACCATTTTAATCTTTGATGAATAAATACCTCATGTACTAAAAAATAGGCAATTCCGTAGGCTAAAATTCCAAAACCAATATACATCACGGTCCATGCACCAAACATAGAACCGAGCATAATGCACAACCAAGACGGAACAGCATAAATTAAGAAAAAAGCATCATTTTTCTCGAAGAAAGTTTTTCTGTTTGGTACATGATGATCTAAATGTAAATTCCATAAAAACCCATGCATCACATATTTATGTGTAAACCAAGCCATGAATTCCATTCCCCAAAAAGTAGCAAAAACAATCAAAAACCCCATCAATAAAATATTTTAAAACTTAAATTTATTCTTTTTCTAAACAAACATCATTCATATTCTTTTAGATATTTAGAAACACTATTTTTTTGGAAAAGAGTATCTATTTCAAAAAATATATAGCTTTTATCGTTTAAAAAATAATGACAAAGATAATAAATTTAGTTCCTATGAAATTGTTAATATTGTTTAAGTTTTTAATGTTTTTAACAAACAAAGCGAGATGTGTCCATGATTTTTAATTCTGCTATCAACACAAATCATTCTTAAAATTTGAATTAAAATTAACGTCAAAAAAAATGGTTTATACGACGTTGCTTTTTTATAAAACTTATAAAAAAGTGTATTTTTACGCCCATGATAGAAACTCTTTTATCTTTTGCAATCGCAACTTCTATTTTAGCAATTTCTCCAGGACCAGACAATATTTTTGTGTTAACACAAAGTATTGTTAATGGTAGAAAATTTGGTTTGGCAACTGTTTTCGGGCTTATTTCTGGATGTTTAGTGCACACTACTTTATTAGCATTCGGAGTTTCCGCTATCATAAAAGAATCGGAAAACTTATTTTTTGCAATTAAATTATTTGGGGCTTCATATTTATTATTTTTAGCTTTTAAAGTTTACAAATCTAAAGCAAATATTGTGTTTTCAGTGAATGCTGTCGAGAAGAAAACTACTTTACAATTGTTTAAACAGGGTTTTATTATGAACGTTTTAAATCCGAAAGTATCTATTTTCTTTTTGGCCTTTTTTCCTGGTTTTTTATTTTCTGATCGTATTTCTCACGTACTTCAATTTTATATTTTAGGATTGATATTTATGCTCGTTTCTCTGCTTATATTTTCCACAATTGCTATTTTGGCGGGCGCTATTTCTTATAAGATTAAAGAAAATGCTAAAATTGGTTGGTATTTAAAATGGATGCAAATTGTTGTTTTTATGCTGATTGCAGTTTTTATTTTAATTTAGATGTATCAAACCTAAAAAATAACATAACATTTAAAGATTGAATTTATTTTACCTGAAATATGCTATTTTATAGGTTAGTGAAGTTTGTTTTTTATTCTAAAAATATAGTGAATGAACATGGCTCGATTAAAAACTTAATTTTAAACAAATATCAAAATCTTGATGAATATTTTATTTTAACGAAATTTTTATGAGCATCCTTTGGAATTATCAAAATAAAATTTGAATATTTGCCCATCGAATAAAAGACATGACAATTACGCAAAATCATCATCATCATTTTTACAATTGCAATCAAGCGATTTAGAAATGTATTGAATAAAATCAAAATATTTATAAACCTGTTTGAGCAAATCAAACAGGTTTTTTATTTGAAAAAACGCTTCTTTTGCATAGCAAAAGATTACAAATAAACTGTCATTCCCTTGAAAAAGGGAATCTAAAAGAAGATTTAAAATTTATTAAAATGTACTTATGAGTAACTTAAGAATTGCAGTACAAAAGTCAGGAAGATTAAATGAAGATTCTATGAGAATCTTAAAAGACATTGGTATTTCTATTGATAACGGAAAAGATCAGCTAAAAGCATCGGCAAGAAATTTTCCTTTGGAAGTTTTCTATTTAAGAAATGGCGATATTCCTCAATATCTAAGAGATGGAGTCGTTGATGCGGCAATTATTGGCGAGAATGTTTTGATAGAAAAAGGAGGCGAAATTAAGTTTATAGAGCGTTTAGGCTTTTCTAAATGCAAAGTTTCTATAGCCGTACCAAAAGAATCTGATGCAAATTCTTTAAAAGATTTAGACGGAAAAAGAATAGCAACTTCGTATCCACAAACCGTAAAAAAATTTTTAAAAGATCAAAACATCGATGCACACTTGCATATCATTAATGGTTCTGTAGAAATTGCCCCAAATATTGGTTTGGCAGACGGAATTTGTGATATCGTTTCTAGCGGAAGCACATTATTCAAAAATGGTTTAAAAGAGATTGAAGTTTTATTAAAATCGGAAGCAGTTTTAGCGGTATCACCATTAATTTCAGAAGAAAGAAACACTATTTTACAGAAAGTTCAATTTAGAATTCAGTCTGTTTTAAAAGGAAGAAACTCTAAATATGTATTGCTAAATGCACCTAATGAAAAGTTAGAGGCCATTTTGAAATTATTACCAGGAATGAGAAGTCCTACAGTTTTACCATTAGCAGAAAAAGGTTGGAGTTCTGTGCATACCGTAATTTCTAAAAATGAATTTTGGGAAATTATTGATGAATTAAAACAAAATGGAGCAGAGGGTATTTTAGTATGTCCTATTGAAAAAATGGTGCTTTAGATCTTATCAACATTTAAAGTATGCTGAACGAGCTTCAGTTTTAAAAAATCTTAAAGAATTAAAAAGACATTGAATAAATTTCAGCGTTGCGTAACAAGTAAATCATGAAAACGATTATAAATCCACCGAAAGAAAATTGGTCTCAAATATTACAAAGACCTACAAAAACAATTGATGATATTGAAAAGAATGTGAATCAAATTTTTGATGATATTCAAAAAAATGGTGATATATCCGTTGATAAATACACGCAATTATTTGACGGTGTAAAGCTAGAAAATACTGTGGTTTCTTTGGATGAAATAGCGTTAGCAATTTCATTAGTATCAGAAGAATTAAAAGAGGCTATTCTATTGGCAAAGAAAAATATTACTACTTTTCATAACGCACAAAAAACTGAAAATGTATATGCAGAAACCGTAAAAGGGGTTCAGTGTTGGCAAGAAAAAAGACCGATTCAGAAAGTTGGTTTATATATTCCTGGCGGAACTGCTCCGCTTTTTTCTACGGTTTTAATGTTGGCAATTCCTGCTCAAATTGCAGGTTGTAAAGAAATTGTGCTTTGTTCGCCACCAAATAAAGAAGGTAAAATTCACCCAGCAATTTTATATGCAGCAAAACTTTGTGGAGTTACAAAAATTATTAAAGTAGGGGGCATTCAAGCAATTGCAGGATTAACTTTCGGAACAAGATCCATTCCACAAGTCTATAAAATTTTTGGTCCCGGAAATCAATTTGTAACCGTTGCAAAACAGTTAGCAACCAAATATGGCGTTGCTATTGATATGCCCGCAGGACCGAGTGAATTATTGGTGGTTGCAGACAATACGGCAAATGCAAGTTATGTAGCTTCAGATTTATTGAGTCAAGCAGAGCACGGAAAAGATAGTCAAGTTATATTGGTCTCAACTTCTAAACAATTAATTTCAGCTGTTGCCATAGAAATTGAACGTCAATTAAAAGAATTGCCTCGATTTGAAATTGCTTCTAAAGCGATTGAAAATTCGAAATCTATTTTTGTTGAAACAGATGAAATTGCTTTAGATTTAATCAATGAATATGGGCCAGAACATTTTATTATTTGTACGAAGAATGATGATTTTTATGTGGATCATATAGAAAATGCAGGTTCCGTTTTTATAGGCAATTATACGCCAGAAAGTGCCGGAGATTATGCCTCAGGAACCAACCATACGTTGCCAACTAACGGATTTACAAAAGCGTATTCAGGTGTAAATTTAGATAGTTTTATGAAAAGTATTACGTTTCAAAAAATATCGAAAGAAGGGATTAAAACGATTGGGAAATCCATAGAAATTATGGCAGCAGCAGAAGGTTTACAAGCGCATAAAAATGCGGTTACTTTACGTTTAGATGATTTAAAATAATACTCAACAAAGACCTCATAGGTTTTTAAAACCTGTGAGGTCTGGAAAAAAAACAACAAAATGCTAGAATAAATTTAGCATAATAAAAATGAAGACAAATTTCAATATAAAAAATCTCATTAGAGAAAATATAAAATCTCTAAAACCTTATTCATCAGCCAGAGATGAATACAAGGACGCCACTTCTGACGATATGATTTTTTTAGATGCTAATGAAAATCCTTTTGAAAATGGCGTTAATCGATATCCAGATCCGCAACAACATTCGGTAAAAGATTTATTATCAACGATTAAAAATGTTGACACAAAAAATATTCTTTTAGGAAATGGAAGTGATGAAGTATTAGATTTAATTTTTAGAGCATTTTGCGAACCAAAAGAAGACAATATTATTACATTACCACCAACATATGGAATGTACTCGGTTTTGGCGAACATCAATAATATAGAAAATAGAGAAGTTTTATTAACGGAAGATTTTCAACCAAAAGTTGCTCAAATTCTTGATAATGTTGATAAAAACACTAAAATGCTGTTTTTATGTTCGCCAAATAATCCTTCTGGAAACAGTTTCTCAACTGATAAAGTAGAAGAATTATTATTAAAATTTAATGGTTTAGTAATTATAGATGAAGCATATATCGATTTTTCTGAACAAAAAAGTTGGTTAGAAAAATTCGAGCAATTTCCAAATTTAATTATTACTCAAACTTTATCAAAAGCTTATGGTTTAGCAGGAATTCGTTTGGGAGTTGGTTATGCATCAACAGAAATTATTGCTATTTTAAATAATATAAAACCACCTTATAATGTAAACGAGTTAACGCAACAAAAAGCAGTTGAGCGTTTGCAAAAAATGGAGGAAGTAACCAATGAAGTTTCAGAAATCATTAAAGAAAGAACTTCTTTAATTCAACATTTAAAAGAAATTAAATTTATTACAAAAATTTATCCAACAGATTGTAATTTCGTTTTAGTAAAAGTTGATGACGCCAATAAAAGATACAATCAATTAATTGCGAAAGGAATTGTAATTAGAAACAGAACTAATCAGCCTTTATGTGAGAATTGTTTACGTTTTACTGTGGGAACGAATTTGGAAAACGGAAGATTGATACAAACATTAAAAGAAATATAGTTTTAGCAAATTGTTAAAATTAAAAAATAGACCTGACAGGTTTTCAAAACCTGTCAGGTCTGAAAAGAATAAGAAACAATTAAATTCTTACACACCCGAGTAAGAGTTCCTTCCCTTTGGGAAGGTTAGGATGGGCTTTTCGTATGAGTAAGAAAGTATTATTTATAGACAGAGACGGCACTTTGGTTTTAGAACCACCAGTAGATTATCAATTAGATAGTTTAGAAAAGTTAGAATACTACCCAAAAGTATTTCAATACATGGCAAAAATTGCATCAGAATTGGACTATGAATTGGTGATGGTCACGAATCAAGATGGTTTGGGAACAACTTCTTTTCCTGAGGATACTTTTTGGCCAGCTCAAAACAAAATAATAAGTGCTTTTGAGAAAGAAGGCGTTGTTTTTTCTGAAATAGTAATAGATAAAACATTTCCACATGAAAATGCTCCTACAAGAAAACCAAGAACAGGCTTGTTAACAAAGTATTTTTCTGAGGAGTATGATTTGGAAAATTCATTTGTTTTAGGAGATCGAATTACAGACATGGAATTGGCAAAAAATTTAGGGTCAAAAGGTATTTATTTATCCGAAAATCCAGATTTAGGCGTAGCAGAAATAGAATCTTCTAAACAAGAAATATTTGATTGCATTGCACTAACGAGCACTGATTGGGCTGAAATTTATCAATTTTTAAAATTAGAAGATAGAGTTGCAGAAATCACTAGAAATACCAACGAAACTAAAATTTATATCAAACTGAATTTAGATGGTTCTGGTAAAAATGATATTGCTACCGGTTTGTCGTTTTTTGATCATATGTTAGATCAAATTGGGCGTCATGGAAATATGGATTTAACGATTAAAGTAACTGGCGATTTAGAGGTGGATGAGCACCATACCATAGAAGATACCATGATTGCTTTTGGCGAATTATTCAGCAAAGCGTTAGGAAATAAATTAGGCATTGAACGTTATGGTTTTTGTTTGCCAATGGACGATTGTTTAGCACAAGTTGCCGTTGATTTTGGGGGCAGAAATTGGTTAGAATGGGATGCAGATTTTAAACGAGAGAAAATAGGAGATATGCCCACAGAAATGTTTTATCACTTATTTAAATCCTTTACCGATGGGGCAAAATGTAATTTAAATATTAAAGCTGAAGGTACCAATGAACATCATAAAATTGAAGGCATTTTTAAAGCATTTGCCAAGGCGATGAAAATGGCTGTAAAAAGAGATGCAAATAAGATGTTTTTGCCATCAACAAAAGGAATGCTTTAAGCCCCCTTTCCCCCAAAGGGGGAATAAATGGAAATTACACAAATGGAAAATAAAAAAGAAAAGTTAAAACACATGAGTGAGCGTTCTTCCCCTTTGGGGAAGTTAGATGGGGCTTCTTTAGTAATTATAGATTACGGAGCCGGAAATATTAAAAGCATTCAGTTTGCTTTTAAGCGCTTGGGCGTTACTGCTATTTTATCCAATAATATTGATGAAATAAAAGCGGCTGATAAAGTGATTTTCCCTGGAGTTGGTGAAGCAAGTTCCGCCATGAAAATGTTGCAAGAAAGCGGGTTAGATAAAGTGATTCCTACTTTAACACAACCTGTTTTAGGTATTTGTTTGGGGATGCAGCTCATGTGCAATTCTTCTGAAGAAGGCAATACAAAAGGATTAGGGATTTTTGATGTGGATGTTAAGAAGTTTTCGAAAGCAGTAAAAGTTCCGCAAATGGGTTGGAATGTTATTTATGATTTAAAATCAGATTTATTTTCAGGAATAAAAGAGAAAGAATTTATGTATTTGGTGCATAGTTTTTATGCTGAGAGCTGTGATGAAGCTATTGCAACTACGGATTATGAATTTGAATATGCATCTGCTTTACAAAAAGATAATTTTTATGGAGTTCAGTTTCATCCAGAAAAAAGTGGGGTAGAAGGAGAAAAAATTTTGAGGAATTTCATTAATATAAAAAGTTAAATATTAGATATTAAAAGTAAAGAGTATTATGAAAAATCAAATAATCGTAAGAACTAAAAACTTTACTTTAAATTGTTGGAGATTTTGTTTAAAGTACCAAAATCAAGAGAATATAATGCTTTTGTAAATCAATTAATAAGAAGTTCAAGTTCTGTAGGTGCTAATTATAGAGCTTCTCAAAGAGCAAAATCTACAGCAGATTTTATCAATTTATAAACACAATGTTAGTTCGAGTGATTTTTGAAAAATGAAAAAATTGTATCGAGAACATTTAAACAAAACATCTCGATACAATTTCGATGAAAAATCGAAATCACTCGATGTGACAACAACAAAATAAATAATGAGAATCATACCAGCCATAGACATTATCGACGGAAAATGTGTTCGTTTAACAAAAGGCGATTACAGTACAAAAAAAATATATAATGAAAATCCGTTAGAAGTTGCAAAAGAATTTGAAGCAGCAGGAATCGAGTATTTGCATGTTGTAGATTTAGATGGCGCAAAAGCGAGTCAGATTATCAACTATAAAGTTCTAGAGCAAATAGCATCAAAAACAACTTTAAAAATAGATTTTGGTGGCGGATTAAAATCTGATAAGGATTTAGAAATTGCTTTTAATTCTGGGGCAAATCAGATTACTGGAGGAAGTATTGCTGTGAAAAATGGTGAAATTTTTGAAAGCTGGATTGAAAAATATGGTTCACAAAAAATAATTTTAGGCGCTGATTTTTATCCTGATGCTCTTGGAGGAAAAATTGCAACGAATGGCTGGCAACAAGAGAGTTCTTTAGAATTAATTCCGTTTATTGCTGATTATCAACAAAAAGGAATTCAATATGTAATTTGCACTGATATTTCTAAAGATGGGATGTTACAAGGTCCAAGTTTTAATATCTACGGTAATATTTTATCCGAAGTAAAACCTGTTAAATTAATTGCTTCTGGCGGCATATCAACTTTTGATGAATTGCCAAAATTAGCAGAACTAGGTTGTGAAGGTGTGATTATCGGAAAGGCTATTTACGAGCATAAAATTAGTTTGAAACAATTGGAAGAGTTTATTCTTCATAAATAAAAGAGATTGTTTCAAATCTAAGAAAAACGAAAAAAAAGTTTTCGATACAATTTCGATAAAAATCGAAATCACTCGAATAAACATTATGAATGAAATTAGTTAAATTAATTCATCATAATATAAATATTAACAAATTAGTTCCTTCCCTTTGGGAAGGTTAGGATGGGCTTATGTTAACAAAAAGAATTATACCGTGTTTAGATATTAAAAACGGAAGAACGGTAAAAGGCGTTAATTTTGTAAATTTAATTGATGCTGGAGACCCTGTCGTTTTAGCCAAACAATATGCAGATTTAGGAGCAGACGAGTTGGTTTTTTTAGATATTTCTGCAACTTTAGAGGGTAGGAAAACCATGATAGAAATGGTACATCAAATTGCAGAACAAGTAAATATTCCGTTTACTGTTGGTGGTGGAATTTCTTCTGTAGAAAATGTAAATGAGTTGTTAAAATGGGGAGCAGATAAAGTTTCTATCAATTCTTCGGCAGTAAAAAGACCTGAATTGGTGAATGAATTGGCAGAGAAATTTGGGAGTCAATGTGTTGTGGTTGCTATTGATGCCAAACAAATTGACGGAGAATGGTTTGTGCATTTAGCAGGAGGAACAATTCCTACTGAACTGAATTTATTCGATTGGGCAAAAGAGGTTGAAAGAAGAGGGGCCGGAGAAATTTTATTCACTTCTATGAATCATGACGGCACCAAAGCAGGCTTTGCAAATGAAGCTTTGGCAAAATTATCTTCAGAATTAAATATACCCATTATTGCTTCTGGCGGAGCAGGAACCGTGCAGCATTTTGTAGATACATTTACCCTAGGAAAAGCGGATGCAGCTTTGGCAGCTAGTGTTTTTCATTTTGGAGAAATTCCGATTATGGAATTAAAACAAGCATTAAAGAATCATAATATTCCGGTAAGAATTTAATTTCAAATTCTACAATGAAAGATTTAGAAATTATACAATTCGAAGATAAATATCAAAAACAGTTTAAAAACATCAATCTACATTGGTTAAATAAATTTGAATTGTATGAAAAAGCAGATGATAAATTATTAGATAATCCTGATTTATTTATACAAAATGGAGCAACCATATTATTAGTAAAAGTAAATAATAATATAGTAGGTACTATCTGTTTAAACCCGATAAATAAAACTTCGTATGAAATTTTGAAATTTGCAGTTATGGATGGTTATAAAGGTTTGGGAATCGGGAAAAAGTTAATGCAAATTTGTATTGATTTATGCAAGCAAAAAAGAGTGGAAACAATTATTTTAGAGTCTAGTAGTAAATTACAAAATGCTTTGAATCTTTATGAGAAATTTGGTTTTAAACATGTAGAAATTAAAGACACTTATTTTGTAACTGCTGACGTAAAAATGGAATTAAAATTAAAATAATGACAATAAATTTCAATAAAAATAACGACGGATTAGTACCTGCAATCATTCAAGATGCAACAACAAAAAATGTTTTAATGTTGGGGTATATGAATGAAGAAGCTTTTAAGAAAACACAAGAAACAAAGTTGGTAACGTTTTTTTCTAGAACTAAAAAGCGTTTATGGACCAAAGGAGAGGAAAGCGGAAATGTGTTGAATTTAGTAAATTTAAAACTAGATTGTGATCATGATACTTTGCTGGTTTTTGTAAATCCTACGGGGCCAACATGTCATAAAGGTTCTGATACTTGTTGGAATGAAAAAAATAATTCAAACTTCGGATTCTTTTCTACTTTAGAAAATGTAATTGCAGAGAGAGTCGCAAATAAAGACACTCAAAAATCTTATGTTGCCAGTTTGTTTGACAAAGGAATTAATAAAATTGCTCAAAAAGTAGGTGAGGAGGCTGTAGAAACGGTTATTGAAGCTATGGATACTAATGATGAATTATTTTTATATGAATCTGCAGATTTGTTATTTCACTATTTAATGTTATTGCAAGCAAAAGGGTTTACTTTAAAAGATATTGAATTAGAATTAATGAAAAGACAAAAGTAAAATTAGCCTTTTACCAAATCTAAGGTGACCAAATATAAATCTTGTTTGGTCATTTTTGCTTTTAACCAAGCAAAGAAACTCATTATAAAAATGTCTTCTACTTCTCTTCCAATCCAAATAAATGAGTTTTCAACTTTTTCGTGAAACTCAATATTCGTAATTATTTCGGGGTTTTTGTAGTAGATTTCTACTAATTGTAAATAGGTAATTACTTTATCTTGTTTAATCCCTTTTAAGTGTTTATAAAACTTTCTCTTAAAACTCAATATTCTAGAATCTACCATATCAATATTTCCTAAATCAATTTGTAATAAAATTTCAATTAAACTTTTTTTGATGGTCCACTCAATACCTGCTTTTTCAATAAACCATTGATCAGAATGATACAATTTAGAAAATAAACTTTGTGCTTTTTTGAGCTCTTTTTGTTGAAAATAGCAGACAATTAAAGATAAATAAAGATCTAATTTATACACAATATCTGTACTCCTTTTTTTGGTTAATGGCGCTAATACTTCAATTGCTTTTTGTTGATTTCCAGAAAAATTGTAATTTAAAGCCTTTAATAAAGAGTACTTTGTTTGAAACTCTTTTTGATATTTACCTTTATTTTTTTGCATATAAAAATGCATTAAATCAAGATATTTAAAAGATTCGATAAAATTTTTATTCCTAAAAAGCGTATTAGAAATAAGATATAAAATTTCTAAATGATAAAATAATTGACGATCTTTAGATTTATGATTTTTAATGGTTTGATACGTTTCAATCAAAAACGATTCTATAGTATGATAATCAAAATTTTGTGAAGAAGAAATATTTGTAATTTGAATTAGCTGGTATAATGCCTTGAACGAAAGCGAGTCTGATACAATAATTTTATGTTCCTTTAAAATAGTTGCGATCATCACTTTTATATCAACAATTTTATTTTGATGATTTATTTCTTGTAAGATTTTTCTAATTTTACTGTAAGCAATATTTAATTCTTCTTCTAAGATATATTGTTGTTGATTTTCTCTAAAAATAGCCACGAGTTCATCAAGATTTAAAGATGGATTTGTATAAGAATACTGAATTTTAATATGATAAATTTCATTTAAAATTGTAAATAATTGAAACTCTTTGGCAATGACTTCTCCTTTAGCCAAAATCTTATACCCAATATCAAAATATCCCTTTAAAAGAAAAGTTTTTGCAGATAAAATATAGGTAATCAATTGCATATCTATAGAACTTTCTTCTTTTAAATTGGTATTCGCTGTAAAATTAATAATGGAATCGAACAAACGTTTTCTTAAAGCATGGAAAGCAACTTTGTTTTCTTTACCATAAATTTTGACACAGATTTCTTTAGATGATAGTGTATTTCTCAATAATAAATTTACCAATTGAATGTCTTTCGCATCTTTTCTTTTGCTCTTTTTATCCAAATAAGAAATGAATTCTTGTTGTTTTTCTATGGAAAAACTAGATACTATTTCTTTTAAATTAATCATTAAGTCGTCAGTAATTTGTTATAAAAATAATGGTAAATATATACTTTTATAGTATTAAGTATCTATTTAATCGTCAGTTAATATAAAAATTAGTTTTTTATACTTCTTCATTTCGTAGCATTTTTGTCATGTATTAAAAAACAAACTATCATGAAAAACGATTTTAAAAAAACAGTCTTCATTCTATTATTTGCCATTAGTGTAATTGGCTTTAACAGTACCAAAACCAGTGTAAACAAGCACATATCTAAATGTATCAATTTTATATGTAGTAATTCTCAAAATAGTATTGGGTTTAGGTAACTGCATTATCATTAAATATCATTAAAACTAAAAATCATGAATTATCAAACAAAAGTTTCATCAGATGAAGAAACAACAAAACAAACAAAAAGTAAGAAATTTAAAAATGAATTTGATCAAAAACCTACAGCGGCCTATATCGGCGCAACTTGGGGAGTTGTAATTATTGGGTTATTATCGTATTGTATCGGATTATGGAACGCAAATATGGAACTCAATGAGAAAGGCTATTATTTTTCAATTCTCTTAATGGGTATTTATGCGGTTATTTCTTTACAAAAAGCAGTTCGAGACAAGGCAGAAAATATTAAAGTAAGTAATATTTTCTACGGAATTACTTGGGTAATTGTGATTGCAGCCCTACTATTATTAATCATTGGCTTAAGAAATGCAGATTTAGAGCTAAGCGAAAAAGGTTTTTATGGCATCTCCTTTTTATTAAGTTTGTTTGGAGCCATTACAGTTCAAAAAAATTTAAGAGATATTGAATTTATCGAAACTAAAAATGAAGAGGAAAAATAGTTAGTTTGATGATGGTTTTAATCCCAAGCCTTGTAAATAAGACTTATTTACAAGGCTAAAATAAACTTTCACTAAAAGTGAGAGTTCTCTAATAAAGAATATAAGAGAAAGTTTAGATTAAAAATAAAAGCAATAAATAAACTTCTTTTGAGTAAAAAAAGTAAATGATCCTTTTAAAATTAACAACTAGAAACCAAACATTATGAAAACATTCATCAGAATTATTTTAACCTTTATATCATTTTTAGCTTCGTATTATTTTACTTTTTGGGTGCCATTTTCATTGATTCCAGATGCACATAATATTCCAGCAATTCCAAATATAATATCCTTTTTAGTTGGTTTAAGTGTGGCTATTCTAATTTGGAAAAAAACAAAAAATATGTCTAACAGTCTATCCCAATATGTTATTTTAGGTGGTATTATAGTAGGAAGTATTGGTTTTATATTAGGCTTTATAGGTCCTATTATTTTAAGTCCAAATTCAAATCAAGGTCCACTTTTAGGAATATTTGTAACAGGACCAATCTCATTTTTAGTTGGTTTAGTTGGAGGTGGTATTTATTGGGTATTAAAGGTAAAAAACAGAAAAATTTTAAAATAAAACCGAAATTAGTAAAAAACAAACCCTCACTTTTTTAGTGAGGGTTTTCTAATTAAGAATACCATAGAAAGTTTAATACTCATTCATTAGAATTACTTTTAAATTTGGGTAATTTGCTTTCAATTCTTTTTCCAAACCTATAACATGAGAGGCGCCAACCAAAACAATATTTCTAGTTTTACCATCCTCTAGAACTTGTGTTGCGATATTTTTTGCCATTCTCATATTTCGTTCATTCCAGTATTTTCTGCCCTCTTTACAACCTTCCGTATCTTCTAAAACATAACTGAAAGAAGCCATGGTATGCAATTGATTTAGTGATTTTCTTTTGTTTGTATGTTTTGCTAGACCTCTAAAAATGGCTGGCAAAATAGAACTGTTATAATTTTTTTTATACATGGCAGCGTTTGCCGCATTGTTGCCGTTTTTAGCACCCTCTTTTCTGCATTTTCCCCAAGCAATATGATATGCTTTATTGGTTTGCTGATCGTCCATATTGGTTACCTTTAAATTTTGATGCAAAGCCAATTTGTAGGTAACATCTCCGTCTTCATTTCTGGTTGCTTTTTTGGCACCTTTTATTCCATATTTATGGAGATATTTCATGAAATTATAGTTTCCGTTATCTCTTTGGTATCCATAACTATTCATTAAATATTCAATTTCATTTTTCGTTAAACTACCATAATTTTTGTTTGATAACTTAATAAATTTTTCAGCATTAAAATGGAATTTTTTTTGCAAGGAATCGGATAGTTGATAAAATTTTTGATAGCTTTTAGACCAACCGTTTTTTAAATAGTTCCAGGAAACGGAATCATTTGCCATCGGAGATTCTACAAATATTTTTTCAGGATTGTATTTTTTTGCAAATCGTAACATCGGTTGGTAACTTTTTTTTACAATTTTCGGAACTTCATGCATCGTTCCCATAATTAAAACTTCTTGTTGATTTTTTTGTGCTGATAAAGTTAAGATTGATAAAATAAAGAGTGCAATAATTGTGATTTGAGTTTTCATAATGATCTAATTTTTGATTAAACTTTCTGATACAAAACTAGAAAGGATTCATCAATAAACTCAATATATAAAGACCTTTGGGGTGAAATTCAACTATGTTGTGGTAGAATTCAACGTTGTTTTTACTTGGTTTTGATAGGTTCTAGAAACAGGCACCTCTATGTGGTGAAATAACACTACAAAAAGTTTTCCTTTCTCGGTTTTCCATTGCTCAAAATGAAAAGGGTTGATCAAATAGGAGCGATGTGTTCTTAAAAGCGCAGGATGTTCATCGGCAACTACAGATAATTTATTTCGAATCAAACTCTTCTTTAAATCATTTCCTGATCGATAAAATACTTCCACATAATTATCAGAAGATTTGACACAAATAATATCATTTAAAAATAAACGTACACCTTCGTAATTTCCTTCACCTTTAATTTCTATTTTTTTAGCTTCTGTCTGTTTATTTTTATATTTCCCAAAAGCAAATCGACCAAAAATAAGAATCGGTAAAATAGTGGCAATAGCAGGAAAATATATGCTTTTTAACATATACCATAAATCATAGGGATTTTGTTCATTCGCCATGATGATGTATAAATAATACAAACGAGCAATCGCAATGGTGCAAAAACTAAAAGTAAATAAAAAGGTGATTTCACTTAAAAGGGTCCACTTAGCATCATTTTTCTTTAAAATAATGTATTGAAAAGGTAAAAAAAGTAAATAGCAAAAGCCGCCAATAAAACCATAACCGATAAGGAACCATAGTTTTTCATCGTCTCTAAACTCGCTTACATCTAATGGTTCTGTAAAATACAGAAAAATAAAAATCCAAATTGCTAATCCCAAAGCAATGATTATATGATGTTTTATAGAAGAATCAAAAGGGTATTTTTTATGCAAGACTAACTTCTTTTTGTAATTTTATGTAGTATGTTTTCAAAAGGTTTTCTTGAAATAGGCAACTATTCAGCAGGTCTAATATCCACAGAAACCTTCATTTTACTACCTCCAGAACCATATAAAACTCCTTTTAAAGGAGGAACATCATAATAATCTCTTCCATAAGAGACGGTAATGTGTTGATTTTTTGGAATTTGATTATTCGTAGGATCAAAATCTACCCAACCAAAATTCGGAATGTATACAGAAAACCAAGCGTGAGAAGCGTCTGTTCCCACTAGTTTTATCTTTCCTGGAGGTGGTAGCGTTTCTATATAACCGCTTACATATCTTGCGGGTAAACCAATAGAACGCAGGCAAGCAATACCTATTTGAGCAAAATCTTGGCAAACGCCCTTTTTAGCTTTCATAACTTCATCTAACGGAGTTGAAATGGTACTAAATGTTGCATCAAATTTAAAATCTTTAAAAATGCGTTCCATCAAGTTTTTGGTAGCTTCAAATAAAGAAGATTCTGGTTGTAAAGATTTTTTTGCATATTCTTTAATTTCATCAGAAATACCCTTTATAAATTGAGAATCTAAGGTAAATTCAACTACTTTTAAAATTTCTTCTTCACCTTTATTAATAATTTCTAAAGCTTCTTTAACTGTTGTATTTTTACATATTTCTGATGTAAAAACATTGGGCTCTAAATTGTAATTGCGTTCTACGTTGCTTATTGCGGTTACAATTAATTCTTTGTGAGGTTCATTAATTGAAAAACGGGTAACAGTGTTTCCGAAAAAATCTAAATCTTCTTCTATATAATTGGGTTTAGGACTTATATCTAAACGATAATCTACCAATTTCTGACCTAAAAATTCTCTCGGTTTTAAGTTCGAAATATTATGACAGTACGTAACTGACCCTTCATAAATATAGCTCGTAGTATGGATTACAGAAAATAACATTACCAAGTATCTTTTTGATGCACTAATTGTCTTTGTTGATCTGAATGATTAAAATAAGTATCTGTAATAGATACTGTTGTATCGTGAATTAGCGAGCTTAAATCTGCCAATAAAGTATCTAAATTTGCTCTTGTATATTGTTCATTGCGTGTAGAAACGAGTTTTAACGAATTTGTATTTTCAATCAAATCACACGCTTTAGAAATTTGCAAGTAAGAATTAGTAAGTTCTATAGGGATGTTTTTTTCTGGCAATTTAGAAATATCTTTTTTAATTCTATTTAACTGATATTTTAAAGAACGAGCATACGATTTATCTAACAAAATAAGATTGATCGTGTTTTCTAAATTTAGATACGATTTAAAACTATATCTGTAAATATTTAAACTTTCATGACTGTCTAATAAAGATTCTAAAATTTCATATTCTACATCCTCTTCATGTTTTACAACTAAAAGTGCACGAGATTTATCAATGGTCATCATTGAAAATTCCATTTGCAGACCAATAAAATATAAAAGTAATCCTTGTTCAACTAGAATGCTTTCTTCAATTAAACCAATAAAAGCAATTAATTTGGTAATAATGCTATCTAATAATTTTACAAGACTCTTAATTTTTTTTCTGTTTTCTGGCTTAAAATCATTCCATTCTTTTCTCATAGATTCAAAAACACGCCACATATCTTTAGACCATAAATTCCGCAAAGAATAGTAGGAATTAGAAAATGACGAAATAGAGTTTGCTAAACTACCTACCTTGTTATTGTCGAATAAAATAATACTAATTTCAGTTAACGGATCTTTTAATGCCTTCTTTTTGTTCTCTCCTGTAAAGCCCGGAAAAACTGACGTTAAATGAGTAATCGATTGAAATAAAATATCTAAACTTTTAGCATCCGCATCTAATTTGCTAAATTGTACATCAACCATTTTGTTTAAAACCATTCTCGTATATCTAGCCGTTACAAGTGTTCTTGCCAAATATCTACCAGACCAGAATAAATTTTCTGCAATATTACTTGGTAAATTTTCTATACTAGAAAATGAGTTTGAAGTAGATGGATGCCAATGAAAACGTTTGTTATAGGACTGTTCTTGACTGTCTGAATTGGTAATCCAAAAGTCTTTGCTGGTTCCTCCACGTTGATTAGAAACCCGTAATTCTTCTTTTTCTGATGCTACTCTTACCAAACCTCCAGGCATTACGCTGTAAGCATCTTTTTTAGCTACAGAGAAGGTTCTACACACTACTTTTCTAGGCTCAAGACTATTGTTGTGAAAATTAGGAGCTGTAGAAAATGAAATTTTTTCTTGTGCAACATAGTGATAAGGTCTTGATAATATTTGTTTTTTTAATGCCGTTAATTCTTTTTTAGACATTACTTCACAGAAATAAATATGTTCTCTGTTGGTTCTGTCGATAGGTTTAACAACAAATTTTTCTAAATTTTCGAGCACAAAATTTCGCTCTTTTTCTTGTCCGCACCACCAAGAAGCAATTTGAGGTAAAATCAAATCCTCTTTTAAAAAGTATTTGCAGATAGAATTCATAAACGGAATTAATCCAGGGTTTTCTAAAACGCCACTTCCAATAGGATTTAGAATACTTACATTTTGTTTCCGAACCACATTTAGCAAACCTGCTACCCCTAAATAAGAATCTCCTTTTAATTCTAAAGGATCTGTATATGCGCCGTCTACACGTCTTAAAACAACATCAACCTGAATTAAACCTTTTAATGTTTTGAGAAAAACTTTATTATCTCTCACAATTAAATCGTATCCTTTTACCAAAGGATATCCTAAAAATGAAGATAAATAAGCATGCTCAAAATACGTCTCATTATGAGGTCCTGGAGTTAAAATAACTATTGTCGGATTTTCTTTCGAATTCGTAGCCGCATCAATTAAAAGTTGATGAAAATCTTTAAAGTAACTAGAAGGTTGCTCAACATTTATATGATTAAATAAATTAGGAACTGTTCTTCTTATAGAAAATCTATTTTCTAAAGCATACCCCATTCCTGAAGGCGCTTCAGAACGATCATTTACCACCCACATTCTGCCATCGGGGCCTCTTGCCAAATCTGCAGAATGAATTAATAGATTCTTTGATGTATTGTATTTAATTTGATCACAATTTCTTAAAAATCCTCTATGAGCATAAATAATTTCTGGCGGAACAATTTTATTTTTAATAAGTTCTCTTTTACCATAAATATCGGTTAATATAAGATTTAATAATTCTGCTCTTTGTTGTAAACCTTTTTCGATTCCTTTCCATTCTTTTTGTTCGATGATAAAAGGAATAATATTCAAATTCCAAGGTCTATTTAAACCTTTTGGGTCATTATAAACGTTGTATGTTACACCATTTTCTGCGAGTAACCAATCTATTTGATTTTGTTTTTCTGCTAAATCATCTGCACCAATTTGCGCAAAGTTGGTTAATAACTTCGTCCAATTTGGATTGATGCTCATGTCTGATTTTAAAACTTCATCATAGTCTTTAAAATCGCTAAAATATTTTTGAAATAAATTTTTAACCGGCATATTCCTAAAAAATTATTTTTTTAGTCTTAAATCTAAGGTGTTTGGAAATTCTGCATTCACCGGAGTTTCTTGATATTTAAAACGTTTAGAAGTCTCTTGTTTTTTTACAACAATAGCTCTGCTTCCTGGTGTAAAATCTTCTTTAGGTTTTTCCTTGATATTTTCAACTTCACCTTGTGTATGGTTAAAATCCCAAAAACGGTTAATTCTTCTAGATTCTGCTTCAAAACTATTTACAGGATATGTATCATAAGAACGACCTCCTGGGTGCGTTACAAAATAAGTACAACCGCCAATAGAATGTTTGTTCCAAGTATCAACAATATCAAAAACCAAAGGAGTATCTACATCAATAGTTGGGTGCAAGGCAGAATAAGGATTCCATGCTTTATAACGAATACCCGCAACAAATTCACCTTGAACCCCTGTTTGTTGTAACTGAACTTTTACACCATTACAAGTAAGTACATATCTATCTTCCATGAAATTATTTACTTTTACTTGCAATCTTTCTACGGATGAATCTACATACCTTGCTGTTCCGCCACCTGTCATTTCTTCCCCTAAAACATTCCAAGGTTCAATACCAGCTCTCAATTCTACATCAATATTATTTATTTGAACCATTCCATGTAATGGAAATCTAAATTCAAAGAATGGATTAAACCATTCTGTTTCAAATGCGTATCCTGCTTTGTTTAATTGCGCCACAATGTCTTTAATATCTTCTCTTACAAAGTGTTCTATTAAAAATTTATCGTGTAAAGTAGTGCCCCATCGTACTAGTTTTTGTTCATAAGGTTTTTTCCAAAACCAAGAAACTAATGTTCTAACCAATAAGTTTTGCAGTAAACTCATTTGTGCGTGCGGAGGCATATCAAAACCTCTTAGCTCTAAAATACCTAATCTTCCTGTTGATGAATCTGGCGAATATAATTTATCGATACAAAACTCCGCTCGATGTGTGTTTCCTGTTAAATCGGTTAATAAATGTCTAAACAATCTATCGGTTAACCAAAACGGAACTTCCCCGTCTTTCGGAATTTGACTAAATGCAATTTCCAATTCGTACAAACTATCTTGTCTTGCTTCATCTACTCGCGGTGCCTGACTAGTTGGCCCCACAAAAGCACCAGAAAACAAATAAGAAAGTCCTGGGTGATGTTGCCAAAATGTTAATAAACTTCGCAACAAACTAGGTTTTCTTAACAGCGGACTATCTTTAGGGGAAACCCCTCCTAAAGTTACGTGATTTCCGCCTCCAGTTCCTGTATGCTTGCCATCTAGCATGAACTTTTCTGTTCCTAATCTGGCTTTTTTAGCCTCATTATAAATGGTAAATGTATTGTCCATTAATTCTTGCCAATTATTAGAAGGATGCACATTTACTTCTACAACTCCTGGATCTGGCGTAATTTTCATAGACTCTAATCGGTTATCTTTTGGAGGTCCGTATCCTTCTAAAATAATCGGAATTTCTAACTCTTTTGCCGTTGCTTCAATCGATGCTAACAAATCTAAATAAGCATGTGCATCTTCTAAAGGCGGTAAAAAGAGATGTAATTTATCGTCTCTAATTTCTGCACAAATTGCAGTTCTCACAAAGTAGTTTGGTAAATCAGTGTTGATTCCTTGTTCTAAAACCGCAGCATGTCTTTTAGCAACTAATTGTTTAAAACTTGGTAAACGTTTCTTCTTTTCAAAAAGGTTTGGCTCATGAATAGGAAAAACTTCATTTTCTGGTTCAGCTTGTAAAGAATCTAAAGGCAATCTTAAACCCAAAGGAGAATTTCCTGGTGTTAAGTAGATATAATTTCTTCTAAATTTCCAATGACTAGAAAACCAGTTTCCTTCCGTTTTATTTAGTGGTAATACATAACCAACGGGCTCTGACGTTCCGTTTTCTAAAATCTCCTTTAATTTTTTTTCTGCTAAAGAACTATCTTTATCTTCACTTGGATTTAAATCTATAGGTAGTTTACCTTGTTCCCATAAAAAATAAAAAGCATCTTCATAAGCGGGCGTAATATGTTGATTTGAAATTGCTAAATATTCAGTCAGTTTGTTTAAAAAGAGTTTTTCATCTCCTTTATTTACTTTTTTAGTCTCTGAAATAGCTGCAAATAAATCCGTGTTAAACCAAATTTTTCGACCATCTTTTCGCCAACACAATTCAATAGACCATCTTGGTAAAGGTTCTCCAGGATACCATTTTCCTTGCGCATGATGCATAAAACCGCCATGGGCAATTTTATTTAATAAACGAATCGATAAATCTTTAGAACGTTCTCTTTTTTCAGGGCCATCTGCATCTGTATTCCATTGTGCAGATTCCATATCATCAACAGACACAAAAGTAGGTTCGCCACCCATTGTTAAACGTACATCATTTTTTTGAAGTTGTTTTTCTACTTTATGACCTAATTGTACAATGTTTTTCCATTGATTTTCGGTGTACGGTTTTGTAACTCTTGGCGATTCTAAAATTCTTGTTACTGAGTTTTCAAATTCAAAGGTAGTTTCACAAACATCAGACATACCAGAAACTGGCGCAGCACTTTCAAAAGTAGGAGTACAAGCCAAAGGAATATGCCCTTCACTAGCCAACAAACCAGAAGTTGCATCAAAACCAATCCAACCAGCACCTGGCAAATACACTTCTGCCCATGCGTGTAAATCTGTGAAATCTTCTGGAGGTCCAGAAGGCCCATCTAAAGATTTTTCATCCGATTTTAATTGCACCAAATATCCAGAAACAAAACGCGCTCCAAAACCTAAATGACGCAAAGTTTGTACAAATAACCATGCAAAATCTCTACAAGAACCCGTTTTTTTATCTAAAGTGTCTTCGCAACTTTGCACACCCGGTTCCATTCGAATATTGTAACTTAAATATTCATAAATTTTCTGATTGATATCAATCAAAACATAAATGGTTTTTCTGGGAGATAAATCTAAAGTTTTAATAAAACCGTCTATGAGTTTCCCTTTTTCAGTAACTTCTAAATAAGGACTTAATTCCTTTTTTAAATTATCAGAATACTTAAAAGGATATTCTTCTGCAGATTCTTCTACAAAAAAATCAAACGGATTAATGGTTTTTAAATCGGCTATAATTTCTACATCAATAGAGAGTTCTTCTGTTTTTTCAGGAAAAACAACTCTTGCCAAATAATTACCAAAAGGATCTTGTTGCCAATTAAAAAAATGATCTTTCGGCTCTATTTTTAAGGAATATGATTCTATAGGAGTTCTGCTATGCGGTGCAGGTCTTAACCTAAAAATATGTGGCGATAGCTTTACCGATCGATCGTATTTATATTTAGTTTTATGAGAAATTACTACTTTTAATGCCATGGTTTAATCGGGTAATATTTTAATGTGAAATTAGTTAAATTGAAACAAATCACACTAAAATTAAGGTGAATATTTTAGATAGCATAAATTTTAGCTCTCTACTAATTTTTTACTTTTTATACTAAAGTGAAATCATTCATTAAATTTAAAATTATTTGTGAATTCATAACTGTTTTCACAATAAAAACATTAATTGATAAAATAAAACTAATTATGCTAATCTTTTAAAACAAAGGTGAGTAAAATTATCAATAATGTAAAGAAAATCTTAATTTAATAAATTTAATTTCTTGTTTAAAAATATTTTCATGGAATAATTCAATAATATAGTAGCAATTTCTAAATATTTTATTAATTTTACAATAAACATTTTTATTTTGGCTACCCATATGAAATTACCCATATTTTCCTCTTATCAATTTGATTCAAAGCTTTATGATGAAATATTCAATGATAATAAGGAAGTTAGAGACGTATATCAAACTTTATTTAAATTATTTAGTGAGTATTCTGTTAGTGATTTTGCATCTTTAAACGATAAAGTTAAAGATGCTTTTTTTAATCAGGGAATTACATTTCAAGTATATGGTGATAAAGAAACAAAAGAGAAAATTTTTCCTTTTGATTTATTTCCGAGAATTATTGGTAATGACGAATGGTTAAAATTAGAAAGTGGCGCATTGCAAAGAAGCAAGGCGCTAAATCTTTTTTTAGAGGATTTATATCATGATCAAAAAATACTAAAACAACAAATTGTTCCAAGAGATTTAATTGCTTCATCTGCCAATTATTTAAAAGAAATGGAAGGTTTTAATCCTCCAGGAGGAATTTATAATCATGTTTCTGGAACAGATTTAATTAAACATGCTGATGGCGAGTATTATGTTTTAGAAGATAATATTAGATGTCCGTCTGGTGTAAGTTATGTTGTTGGAAATAGGGAAGCATTAAAACGGACTTTATTTGGTGTTTTTAATTCTTACAAACCACATAATGTTTCAGATTATGGAGAAAATTTATTAGAAATTATAGAATCTGTAAAACCAAAAGGAGTGGATATTCCTAAATGTGTGGTTTTAACTCCAGGTGTTTATAATTCGGCGTATTATGAACATTCTTTTTTGGCAAAACAAATGGGAGTGGAGTTGGTTGAAGGAAGAGATTTGTTTATCGAGAATGATTTTGTGTACATGAAAACCATTAGAGGTTTGCAAAGAATCGATGTAATTTATAGAAGAGTAGATGATGAGTTTATAGACCCTAAGGTGTTTAATAAAGACTCTGTTTTAGGAGTTCCAGGGCTTTTCAACTCCTATATAAAAGGCAAAGTTACTTTGGTAAATGCACCCGGAACTGGGGTTGCAGATGATAAGGCCATTTATACATATATGCCTCAAATTATAAAATATTATTTAGATGAAGAACCAATTCTAAATAATGTGCATACATATCATTGTAGCAGACCAAATGAATTAAAATTTGTGCTAGAAAACGTTGATAAGTTAGTTGTAAAACCTGTAGATGAATCTGGTGGATATGGAATTTCTATCGGAAATAAATTAACCAAAGAGGAAATAGAAAAAGTAAAAAAGACAATAAAAGAAAATCCAAGGAAATATATTGCCCAGCCAATTATGTCTCTTTCTACACACGCCACGTATATAGAAGATGAAAATTCTTTTGAACCAAGACATGTAGATTTAAGAACATTTACTTTATTAGGAAAAGACAAAGATTTTGTCTTAAAAGGAGGGTTGACAAGAGTCGCATTAAAAAGAGGTAATTTAGTGGTAAATTCCTCGCAAGGAGGAGGTTCTAAAGATACTTGGATATTAAAAAAATAAATTAAAATTTTATGTTAGCAAGAGTAGCCAATAATCTTTTTTGGATGGGTCGTTATATAGAACGGTCAGAACATATTGCAAGATATTTAAGCGTAAATTATTTTTCATCTTTAGATGCACCCAATGAAGTATCGCAATCTAGAGAATTTGTTTTACGATCGATGTTGTTTGTGGCAGATGAAGAGGAATTAAAAGAAAAAAACGAGTTTAATGAAAGTGATATTTTGTTTGATATTGGTTTAAATCCAGAAAAATCATATTCTATTTTATCTGCGATTAAAAATGTACAACAAAATGCAAACGGAGCAAGAGATTTAATATCAACAGAGTTATATGAATCTATAAATACTTTTAATAGATCTGTAAAAGGATATTCAGCAGAGCGTTTTGTTAAAAGTGGTTTATTCGATTTTACCACTATGATTACCTCTAGTGTGGCTTCTTTGCGAACAAAAATTAGATCTACTTTATTACATGATGAGGTATATGCAATTATAATGTTGGGTATTTATATTGAAAGAGCTAACCAAGTAATTCGTATTATTAACTCTAAATATAATGATGCACTTTTAGAAAAAGTAAACTTTGGCGGTTCTGTAAGAACAAGTTATGAATGGGTAACTTTGTTGAAATGTGTTGAAACTTATGATATGATGAGAAGGTATTATAGAAAAATACCAACTAGCCATACTGTGTTAGAGTTTTTAATTTTGAATCCAAATTGCCCAAGATCTATTATGAATTCTTTAAATAGTATCCATTATTATATTGGCTTTTTAACAAATACTGAAAATGCAAATAAAGATTCTGCTGCTTTTTTAATCGGGAAACTCATGTGTGAATATCGCTATAAAACTATTGATGATTTTCAAGAAGATTTAAAAGGATTTATAGAAACTTTGGTGGATGATTTGTCTTTAGTAGGAGAAAAGATGGATAAAGATTATTTTAGTTTGTACTAAAGTAATCCATCATTTTTTTAATAAAATAGATGCACTTTTTAAAAAGGAATTAAAGAAATTTTAATTTTAGTGAACATAAAAAATTACCCGTTGATGACACAAGTTTAAATTTATAAAAAGTGTTTTTATATAATTTTAAAGATTACTTTTGATAGCATCAATCTCTATCCGTTGAAAAATACTAAAGTATTAATTATATTAGCATTTATTGCTATTTATTTTATTTGGGGCTCTACTTATTTATTTAATAAAATTGCTGTAACAGAACTTTCACCACTATTTTTAGGTTCTGTCCGTTTTTTGACAGCAGGAAGTATTATCATGATCATAGCAAAATCGTTAAAAACGTCATTGCTGATTACTAAGAAACAGTTTTTAAACACTATTATATCTGGTTTTTTGTTTTTAGTCTATGGAAATGGTGTTTTTGTTTGGGCATTAAAATATGTAGATTCTGGGTTTGCCGCACTTTTGGCATCTACACAACCTTTATTTGTGTTATTTTTAATGCGTATAATGGATAGAAAACCCATCCAAAAAAAATCGCTAATAGGAGTTTCTTTAGGTATTTTGGGAATGTATTTGTTAGTAAGTCAGCAAGAAATTACTACCTCAAACGAGAGTTTGTTGGGCATTTTCATGATATTCACTTGTGTATTCAGTTGGAGTTATGGAAGCGTTTTTGTTTCTAAAGCAGATTTACCTAAAAACTTTTTTGTTACCACTGGGTATCAGATGTTGAGCGCAGGAATAATTTTAGCCATTGCTAGTTTAAGTTTTAATGAAGTTTGGCTATCTCCATTATCCTGGAGTTTTAACGTACAGGTTTGTATGTTTTTATTGATTTTTTTGGGTGGTATCGTCGCTTTTACCTCCTTTAATTATTTATTAAAAGTAGTTTCCACAGAAAAAGTATCAACTTCTACGTATGTAAATCCTGTAGTGGCCATACTTTTAGGATGGTATGTTTTAGATGAAAAATTAACAATTCAATCTATGGTTGCCTCAGCAATTATATTGACAGGCGTATATTTTATTAATTCTCGAAAAAGAAAGTAATACCAAGGCTGCTTTGAAAGGTTTTTAAAATAAGTGACTTTTATCCACTTTTTTCTAAAAAGTTTGAGACGCTTTTGTTAAAAGACTAATTTTTCTGCTAAATACTTTGATGTATATGATTTTTTATTTCTTGCTAATTCTTCTGGAGTTCCCTGAAAAATGAGACTTCCTCCATTTTTACCGCCTTCTAAACCTAAATCGATAATATAATCCGCACATTTAATAAGTTCAATATTGTGTTCAATGACAATAATAGAATGTCCTTTGTCAATTAACGCATTAAAAGAAGCTAATAATTTTTTAATATCATGAAAATGCAAACCAGTTGTAGGTTCATCAAAAATAAATAAAGCTTTGTCTTTGGTATTTCCTTTTACTAAAAACGATGCTAATTTAATTCTTTGCGCTTCCCCACCTGATAGGGTAGAAGAGGATTGCCCTAATTGAACATATCCCAAACCAACAGCTTGCAAAGGTTTTAATTTATTGGCAATTTTTGTGACTAGATTTTCAGAGAAGAAAGCAACAGCATCATCTATCGTAAGGTTTAAAATATCATCAATCGATTTTCCATCAAATTTTACTTCTAAAACTTCTTTCTTAAAACGTTTACCATTACAAACATCACACTCTAAATGCACATCTGCCATAAATTGCATTTCAATGGTAACTTCACCTTCTCCTTTGCAAACTTCACAGCGTCCGCCTTCTACATTAAAAGAAAAATGTTTGGGTTTATAGTTTCTTATTTTTGATAATTTTTGATTGGAAAATAAAGCTCTAATATCATCATAAGCCTTTATATAAGTAACAGGATTAGAACGTGAAGAACGCCCAATAGGATTTTGATCGATAAATTCTACATGTTTTAAATTCTCAAAATTTCCTTCAATAGCTGTATGTTGTCCAATTTTATCGCCATAACCAACCAACTTTTTTTGCAAGGTAGGATATAAAATACTCTTCACTAAGGTGCTTTTTCCAGAGCCTGAAACCCCTGTAATGACAGACAAACAATTCAGCGGAAACGTCACATCTATATTTTGTAGATTATGTTCTCTTGCACCAATAATTTGAATTTTATTTTTGGATGTTCTCCGTTTTGTAGGAACTTCAATTTTTAATTCCTCATTTAAATATTTAGCTGTTAAAGAATCTGATTTTAAGATTTCCTCAAAATTTCCTTCCGCAACAACATGTCCTCCATAAGTTCCTGCTTCTGGGCCAATATCAATAATATAATCGGCTTCTTTCATGATATCCTCATCATGTTCAACGACAACTACCGTATTTCCTAAATCACGCAAATCTTTTAAAACACCAATTAAACGCTCGGTATCTTTTGGATGCAAACCAATACTCGGTTCATCTAAAATATACATGGAGCCCACTAAAGAACTGCCCAATGAAGTTGCTAAATTAATACGCTGACTTTCTCCACCAGAGAGCGTATTAGATGTTCTATTGATGGTTAAATAATTCAAACCAACATCGGTTAAAAACTTCAAACGATTGTTAATTTCAGTCAATAAACGTTTTGCGATTTCTACATCGTATTTATCTAATTTTAATTCCTTAAAAAAAATGGATAACTCATCTAAAGGAAGCGTAACCAAGTCTGAAATTGTTTTTCCGACAATTTTTACATAATTGGTTTCTTCTCGCAAACGTTTCCCGTTGCATTTGGTACATTTTGTTTTTCCGCGGTAGCGAGAAAGCATAACTCTATTCTGAATCTTATAACTTTTTTCTTCTAAAGCCTTAAAAAAATGATGAATTCCGTTAAAGTGTTTGTTACCATTCCAAACTAATTCTTTTTGTTTTTCTGATAATTGAAACCAAGGTTTGTGAATAGGAATATCAAATTGATATGAAACTGAAATTAAATCTTCTTTATAATGAATGAAAGAAGGTGTTTTAAATGGAAAAATAGCGTCATCAAAAATAGAAAGACCTGTATTAGGAATGACCAATTCTTTATCAATTCCGATGACATTTCCGTAACCTTCACAAGTTGGGCAAGCGCCGTAAGGATTGTTAAAACTGAATAAATGTGTATTAGGTTCTAAAAAAGACATGCCGTCTAAATCGAACTTGTTACTAAATTCACTTACTGTATTATCTGCTAAATTCTCGATAAAACAAATCCCTTTTCCCTCAAAAAATGCTGTTTGAATAGCATCTGCTAATCTGTTGAGAAAATCCTCATCATCTTTTGTAATTATTCTATCAACTACTAAAAATAAAGGTTCGTTTTTATAGGCATCTTTAGGGAAATCTGCAATTCTATAAACCGTATCTTTCCATTTTAAACGCGCATAGCCCTGTTGTTCTAGAACTTGTAAAACAGTTTTTAAATCTCGATTTTCATCAATTGTAATAGGGGCTAATAATAATAATTTGGTTTTTATATCAATTTTTTTTACAAAATTAACAACATCAGAAGTGGTGTCTTTTTTCACTTCTTTACCAGAAATAGGAGAGAAGGTTTTACCAATTCTTGCATACAAAAGTTTTATGTAATCGTAAATTTCTGTGGATGTACCTACTGTAGACCGCGGATTTGTAGAATTTACTTTTTGCTCAATAGCAATTGCGGGTGAAATTCCTTTTATATAATCTACTTTCGGTTTGTTTAATTTTCCTAAAAACTGACGCGCGTAAGAAGATAAACTTTCTACATAGCGTCGTTGCCCTTCTGCGTATAAAGTATCGAAAGCCAAAGACGATTTTCCAGAACCAGAAAGTCCTGTTATCACAACCAACTTATTTCTAGGAATAACAACATCAATATTTTTTAAATTATGCAGTTTTGCTCCTTTGATAATAATATTTTCTTTGGGGCTAATTGTAGAAATATCAGGCTTCATTTATCTAAAATATAAGCTATAAAAATACTACTATTTTAAGTGACTTTAAAAAAAGATTGAGATTGAATTTGTTAAAAAATTTGTTGGTCTAAAAATAAATTCTATCTTTGACTACTAAGAAACACAAAACTAGAGGCGTATACATAAAAACTACTTTTAAATTATTGATAAAATAATAAATTGAAAGAACTTCTTGTTCTTTAAAAAGTAGTTATGGTGAAAAAAAAAACTGTTACAGATAGTACTTTAGTAAGTGATTATATTCAAGGAAATGAGGCCGCTTTAGGCATCTTAATAAAAAGACATCAACAAAAATTATTTAGCTTTATTTATAGTAAAGTTCAGGATAGTGATGTTACTGAAGATGTTTTTCAGGATACTTTTATTAAAGTAATCAAAACTCTTAAAAAAGGAAATTATAACGAGGAAGGTAAATTTTTACCGTGGGTGATGAGAATTGCTCATAATTTGGTTATTGATCATTTTAGAAGATTGAAAAGAATGCCCTCTTTTAAAAACACAGATGAGTTTGATATTTTTTCTGTTTTAGGTGATGGTAATTTAAATGCAGAAAAAAAAATTATACAAGAACAAATTTATGCGGATGTTAGAGAACTTATAAATGAGTTGCCGGGAGAACAAAAAGAAGTTTTGGAAATGCGTATGTATAGAGATATGAGCTTTAAAGAAATTAGCGAAAATACAGGCGTTAGCATCAATACAGCATTGGGTAGAATGCGTTATGCACTCATAAATATGCGGAAATTAATAGAAAAACATAAAATTATTTTAGTAAACTAGCAATAAAGTTAAAAATATGTCGTTACTAATTTATAACCAACAAATTAAATCGAACATATGATGCAACTTTACTCTAAAAAGTCATCCAAAATTAAGATGCAACCGAAAAAAGAAACAGTTCAATTTTTGATTAATTTTTCCAAATCGCTAACTATTGTGAAGATAAAATCAAAAGATTTCATTGAATTGAATTTGAATTAAAGTGGAAAAAGTCTCAACTAGCGTTGAGACTTTTTTTAAGTCCTTTTTTTCTTTTAGGAAATTCTGTAAAAGAAGGAAAATTCAACTTATTTGTAAAAACAAAACGTATTCAACAATTTTTAATAAGCTTGAAAAAACTCTTGAAAGCGACCTATTGGTAGCTACATCTAGAGGATATTAAGGTTTTTCTGAATTACTTAAAGAACCTTTTTAAAAGAATCTCATCATTAAGGAAGTTAAATCTTTTATCATTTAAAATTACTAAAATTAAATACATCTAAAAAAGAAACGGTAACTGGCTATACTTTTTTTACATATCCATAAAGAAAAAGATCATTATTTTCTTTTGCCCTAATTTTAAAAATGGCCACTACTATTTATTTTCTACTTTCGTAATACTTATTCAAAACAGTTTTTCTACCTATCGTTTTTGTAATAATATCGCTTTCTAAATTCCAACCTCTTGCAGGAGAATAATCACGACCATACCAAATAATTTGTAAATGTAAATCGTTCCATAATTCTCTTGGAAACAAGCGTTTGGCATCTTTTTCTGTTTGTATTACATTTTTACCATTGGTTAAATTCCATCGCCACATAAGTCTATGAATATGTGTATCTACCGGGAAAGCAGGAACACCAAAAGCTTGACTCATAACCACACTTGCTGTTTTATGACCAACGGCTGGCAATTCTTCTAAACCTTCAAAAGATTGTGGAACTTCGCCATTGTATTTATCAATTATTATTTTAGACAAACCATAAATTCCCTTACTTTTCATTGGTGATAAGCCACAAGGACGAATAATTTCCTTAATTTCTTCTACAGACATTTTTACCATATCAAAAGGATTATCTGCTTTAGCAAATAATAAAGGTGTAATTTTATTGACCCGAACATCTGTACATTGGGCTGACAATAAAACGGCAATTAAAAGTGTATAAGCGTCTTTATGGTCTAAAGGAATTGGAATTTCTGGATATAATTTGTTTAACGTATCAATTACAAATTGTACTTTTTCTAGCTTGGTCATCATATAGTTTCTAAAATTGTAAAGTTAAAAGTTTCTAAAGATTTACACATTGTTAACTAAAAAGTTTTTTGTCCCATTTATACTTTTTAACTTTCCACATTATAAACTTTTACACTAAATTTATGACATCATTAAAAATAGGAGATAAGGCTCCACAATTTGAAGCAAAAGACCAAGAAGGAAATAGTATTAAATTAGCAGATTATGCGGGTAAAAAATTAGTTTTATTCTTTTATCCAAAAGCAAGTACACCAGGTTGTACGAATGAAGCGTGCGATTTAAGAGATAATTATCAATCTTTTTTAGCGAAAGGATATGATGTATTGGGAGTAAGTGCAGATTCTGCAAAAAGACAACAAAATTTTATAAATAAATATGAGTTACCTTTTCCGCTTTTAGCAGATGAAGATAAAGCCGTTATTGAAGCGTTTCATGTTTGGGGCCCTAAAAAATTTATGGGAAAAGAATATGATGGTATTCATAGAACAACTTTTGTTATTGATGAAAATGGCATTATTGAAGATATTATTACGAAAGTAAAAACAAAGGCTCATGCTGCTCAAATTCTGAAGTAATATTTTTTTTAAGTTCATTGAACAAAAAATAAGTCAAATAAAAAAGAGAGAAAAACATATCATTTTTCTCTCTTTTTTTTGCAATATCTTTTATTGACTTAAAGTTTTATAGACAACCCTATAATAATTTGATTAATTCTAGTATCATAATTAACATTTTGCGCTACATTGTTTACAAAAGAAGATCCTACTCCAGAAAAAGCTCTTTCCCAACGTATATCTATTCCTAATTTACCAAATTCAACGCCACCACCGAACTGAAGTCCCATTGTAAAACCTTTAGAATCAATACTCGAAATAGTATCAACATCAAAATCAGAATCTAAAATATACTGAAAAGAAGGACCAATAAACACATTACCAATTCCAAAAATCTTTTTCCCTAATAAAACAGGAATGTCAATTTTTTGAAATGTATGCGATGTTACTTCGCCAATTACTGCTCCTGGTGCTGTATAAACTATTTCATTTTCTAAATTTGTATATACCAATTCAGGTCTTATATAGAGGCCTAATACAGGTACTTTTAAGCGTGTCCAAATTCCGGCATGAAAACCTGTTTTACTTTTAGCTCCACCAAATACATCTTGACTAACATTTTCTATAGAGTTAGAATTATAGTTAATACCTGCTTTAACTCCAAAGGCTAATTGGGCGTTTGATATTTGACTAAATCCGAAAGCCAAACAAATTACTAAAATTACTTTTTTCATGATTTTTTTTTTAAGTTATTATTCAGTTTAAAGTTTTCTTAATAGTTTAACGTAATTATTTTCTAGAAATTACTTTTTTAACAGCTTTTACAACAGCAGTAGCATCTAAACCATATTTAGCCATTAATTGAGCCGGAGTTCCAGATTCGCCAAAAGTATCATTCGTTGCTACAAATTCTTGCGGAGTAGGATTGTTTAAGGCTAAAGTTCTTGCAACACTTTCTCCTAAACCACCAAATTTGTTATGCTCCTCAGCGGTAACAATACAACCTGTTTTTGCAACAGATTTTAAGATGATTTCTTCATCTAAAGGTTTTATGGTGTGAATGTTAATTACTTCAACCGAAATACCTTCGGCTTCTAATTGTTCAGCAGCTTGTAAAGATTCCCAAACTAAATGACCTGTGGCAACAATGGTTACGTCGGCTCCTTCCGTTAATTGTATTCCTTTTCCAATTTCAAATTTTGTATCTTCTGGCATAAATACAGGTACTTTTGGGCGACCAAAACGCAAGTAAACAGGCCCATCAAAGTCTGCAATAGCAATCGTGGCTGCTTTTGTTTGATTGTAATCACAAGGATTGATTACGGTCATTCCTGGTAACATTTTCATCAAACCGATGTCTTCTAAAATTTGATGAGTTGCACCATCTTCACCTAAAGTAACCCCTGCATGCGAAGCACAAATTTTTACATTTTTACCTGAATATGCTACAGATTGACGAATTTGGTCATACACCCTACCTGTTGAAAAGTTTGCAAATGTTCCTGTAAATGGTATTTTACCTCCAATCGTTAAACCGGCTGCAATACCAATCATGTTCGCTTCTGCGATACCCACTTGGAAAAATCTTTCAGGATTTTCTTTTATAAATTGATCCATTTTTAAAGAACCGATTAAATCTGCACATAAAGCAACTACATTTGGGTTTGTTCTTCCTAATTCTGTTAAGCCATCACCAAAACCAGATCGTGTATCTTTTTTTTCTGTGTATGTATATTTTTTCATGATAAAATAGTGTGTTGTAAAAATTTTGGTAAAAATAAACTTTTATTTAAAGCCTCACTTTATAAATCCATCAATTCTTTATAGAGTTTATGAACAGGCAATCCAACTACATTAAAATAGCTTCCTTCTATGGTATCGATCGCAATAAAACCTATCCATTCTTGAATTCCGTATGCACCCGCTTTGTCAAAAGGTTTATAATTTTTGATATAATAATTTATTTCTTCATCAGAGAGTTCTTTAAAAGAAACTTTGGTACTATCATTTATAATCTTCTGAAAATTGTTGTTTTTAATACTAATAGAAGTAATAACTTCATGCTTTTTACCCGATAAACTTCGTAACATTTTAAATGCTTCTTCTTCATCTTTTGGCTTTCCTAAAGCTTTGTTTTCTAGCCAAACTATGGTATCTGAAGTAATTAGAAGATCTTTTTGAGATAAATCTGTAAATGCTTTTGATTTTAAATCTGCTAAGAAATCAGTAATTTCTGTTCCTTGTAATTCCTCAGGATACACTTCTTCAACTTCTTTGAATTGAATTGTAAAATCAATGTGTAAATCTTTAAAGAATTGCTGTCTTCTAGGAGATTTTGAAGCTAAAATTACATGAAAGTCTTTTAGTTTTTCTTTTAACATGCAATTTTAAATTAGGTATTAAAACTCTTTTTAATTCTTGCTAAATCACGTTTGTTATCTCTGTCTTTCAAAACTTCACGTTTGTCATGTGTCTGTTTTCCTTTGGCTAAAGCAATTTCTAGTTTTGCAAAACCTCTGTCATTAATAAATAGGCGTAAGGGTACAATGGTATTTCCTTTTGCTTCCACATCTTTTCTTAAACTTCGCAATTCACGTTTATTCAATAATAATCTTCGTTCACTTTTTGGTTTATGGTTGTACTGATGTCCAAACAAATATTCTTGAATGTACATATTTACAATAAAGAGTTCTCCACCTTCATTAAATTCGCAAAAACTTTCTGTAATTCTTGCTTGACTCAATCGAATAGATTTAATCTCTGTTCCTGTTAATTGAATTCCGGCTACAAATTTGTCTAGAATTTCAAATTCGAAACGTGCTTTTTTATTCTGAATATTTATTTTTTTCTGAACAGTCATGGACTGATTTTTAATTTAAATAATTTTAACAAAGATACATTTTTGATTAAGATTAAGAAATGTAAATTCGCAGTCTATTTATAGAATAAAGCTCAACAACAAAATGCGTAATTTTTATATAGTATTACTTTTATTAATGATTTCCTGTCAATCAAAAGAAAAGACTTTAACAGCTCAACAAATTATCGATAAAACAATTGTTTTTTCTGGTTCTGATAAAGTTGAAAATTCAGAAATTACGTTTAAATTTAGAGACAAAGAATATGCGGCAATTAGAGAAAATGGGCATTTTGAGCTCTATAGAAGTTATACAAAAGACTCCATTTTTATTGATGAAGTTCTCACCAATACAGGTTACAAAAGAGTAATAGGCGCTCATGCTGTTCAACTCTCAGACTCTTTACAATCGATATACAGTAATGCGATAAATTCTGTTCACTATTTTTCTGTCTTGCCTTTTGGCTTGAATGATAAAGCGGTTCATAAAAAATTGCTGCCATCATCAACCATCAACGGAAAAGAATATTATAAAATTGAAATTACGTTTTCTGAAAATGGTGGAGGAGAGGATTTTGAAGATATCTTTATCTATTGGATTGGAAAAGATGATTTTTTAATTGATTATTTAGCCTATTCGTATCATACAAATGGAGGTGGAAAACGTTTTAGAGTTTTAAAAGAACAGTGTCGTAAAAACGGAGTTCGTTTTGTGGATTATCTTAATTTTGCACCTTTAAATTCTGAAATAGAATTATTGAATTTAGATAAAGCTTTTGAAAATAATCAACTTAAAAAAATTTCTGAAATAATTTTAGAAGATATACACGTTACTTTTTAGTTCTATATAAAAAATAAAATGATGTTTAAAAAATTCACATTTCTTTTTCTTTTTCTTGTGCAATTTGTTCAAAGCCAAAATACGGTTGGGACTATTTCTATGACAGATGAAGTTTTTGATGGATACACACTATTTAGTGCAGATACAAAAACGTATTTAATTAATAATTGCGGACAAGTTATGAATACTTGGACAAGTAATTTTACACCTGGTAATTCGGTTTACTTATTGCCGAATGGAAATTTACTCAGAACAGGAAAAGAAGATGGCAAAAGTGATATTATTTTTGGTGGACAAGGAGGTATTGTAGAACTTTTTAATTGGGATGGAGAAATTATTTGGTCTTATAGTTTTAATAGTAACTTAGAAAGACAACATCACGATATTTATCCGATGCCAAATGGTCATATTTTAATTTTATTAGCAGAGGTTTGGTCTAAAGAAGAAGCAATAAGTCAGGGTAGAGACTCTTCTAAAATAGCAGAAGAAAGGTTGTATAGTGAAAAAATACTTGAAGTAAAACCTATCGGAACCGATGAGATTGAAGTTATTTGGGAATGGAATATTAAAGATCATATAATTCAAGATTTTGATGATACAAAACAAAACTTTGGAGATGTTGCTAAATCTCCAGAAAAATTAGATATTAATTTTTTAAATGGCGGAAATGGCAGTGCAAATTGGTTACATATAAACTCAATACAGTATGATGAGCAACGTAATCAAATTGTTTTAAGCTCAAGAAATTTAAGTGAAATTTGGATTATTGACCATTCTACAACAACAGTAGAGGCAGCCTCAAATTCAGGAGGTATGTATAATAAAGGAGGTGACTTGTTATATCGTTGGGGAAATCCACAATCTTATAGACAAGGAACAGAAGTAAATCGGAAATTATTCGGGCAGCATTATCCGTATTATATCGAGCAAGGTTTGAGGAATGCAGGTGACCTAATTTTATTTAATAACGGAAATGGACGAGATCCTGATTTTTCAGAAGTATTTATTTTAGAATTACCAGAGACGAATGGCGTTTTTAGTTACACGGAAGATACTGCTTTTGGTCCAGAAAACCCTATTTATGAATATTCTCAGTTTCAGGAAGGTGAAATCTCTAACTTTTATTCTCCTATTTTAAGTGGTGCACAGGTTTTACCCAATGGCAATATATTAATTTGTGAGGGTAGTAAAGGTAATTTTTTTGAAATAAATAGTGATGATGAAATTGTATGGAATTATATCAACCCCTTTAATAGTATTGTAAAGCAAGCAACTAATCAAGGAGAAGAGCCAAAAGGAAACAATGTGTTTAGAGCTCATAAATATGCAAAAGATTATGCCGCTTTTACAGACCGTATTTTAATGCCTAATGACCCGATAGAACTTAATTTTAACCTAAATATATGTAATTCTTTGAGTACAGAAACTATTGATTTTAGAGATGATTTAGTGATTTATCCAAACCCAAGTGCAAACATATTTACGCTTAATAAAGTTGTTGAAAATATTGGTATTTATAATAATTTAGGTAAAAAAGTACTTGAACTACATCAAGAAAATCAAATAGATTTAGCACTTTTTACAACAGGTATCTATTTTGCCAAAATAAACCACAAAGGGTCCTTGGTTGTAAAAAAGTTGATTAAAAATTAATCAACTTTTTCAATTTTACTAGAAATTTTGTTGCCAGAAATAGTTACGATATATAAACTAGCGTTGTCATGATCGTCCATGTTTTCAAACTTATTTTCTCCTAAAATTTTATTTGCAAACATAGGAGTAGTATTACTATGACCTACCACTAAAACTGTTTTTCCTATTGTAGTTTTCTGAAATATAGAATCATACATTTCACTTGGATTATAGCGCTGAATCTCTAGTTTTTGACCTTTTGCCGTGGGTGTTGCTGTTTGTATTGTTCTGTTGAAATCTGTCGAATACACGGCATCTAAATCAATGTCTTTAAAATATTCCGCCCATTTTTGAGCTCTTTTTTCACCCTCAAAACTCAAGTTCGGATTTCTATCTAACTTATCAGTTCTGTCTTTTTCTGCATGACGAATTAAGTAATACGTGGTTGTTTCATCAGAAGAACAAGAAATTAAAAAACTAAAAGTAAACATAATAAGTAAGAAATATTTTTTCATAAGTATTGTTTTAAAAATCAAATATACTTAAAAAAGAAGAAGCGATGTTTTTAAAAACACCACTTCCCCCAAATTAACAAACTAACTAAACTATCTTTATGGGTATGGCATGACTTGGAAAAATGATGACGCAATATGTTTGTTAATCAGTATTTCTTCTTGCTCACAAAACCAATGCCAAAGCTAAATTTTTTAAATATTCTCTACCAAATTTGACTGATTTCTAAACACCAATTTATCATCAAAAGCATCTAATAAGATAATACTATCTGTGGTTATTTTTCCTGATAAAATTTCTTTAGAAAGCTGATTTAAAACTTCTTTTTGAATGACTCTTTTTACAGGTCTTGCGCCAAATTCTGGTTGATATCCTTTTTTAGCTAAATATGTAATTGCTTCATCTGTAGCGTCTAAAGTGATTTCTTGTTTTCCAATCATTTTCTTTAAATGCTCAATTTGTAATTTTACAATTTTAAAAATATCTGATTGCGCTAAAGGCGTAAACATAATCACATCATCAATTCTGTTTAAAAATTCTGGTCTTACCGATTTTTTTAACAATCCCATTACTTCAATTTTGGCAAGTTCTGCAACAGCTTCTAAATCTGCTATTGGATCTGCAAATTTTTCTTGTATAATATGGCTTCCCATGTTCGAGGTCATGATGATAATTGTATTTTTAAAATCGGCTAAACGACCTTTATTATCCGTTAACCTTCCTTCATCTAAAACTTGTAATAAAACATTAAAAGTATCTGGATGTGCTTTTTCAATCTCATCTAATAAAACTACAGAATATGGTCTTCTTCTCACAGCTTCGGTTAATTGCCCACCTTCATCATAACCTACATAACCTGGAGGCGCACCTACTAATCTACTAACCGAATGGCGTTCTTGATATTCACTCATATCAATTCTGGTCATGGCATTTTCATCATCAAATAAATATTCTGCCAACGCTTTAGCTAATTCCGTTTTTCCTACACCCGTCGTTCCCAAAAACAAGAAGCTTCCTATAGGTTTATTCGGATTTTGCAAACCGGCTCGAGAACGCCTTACAGCATCAGAAACGGCTAAAATAGCCTCTTCTTGTCCTACAACTCTCTTGTGCAATTGGTCTTCTAGTTTCAGTAATTTCTCACGTTCAGACTGAATCATTTTCATCACCGGGACTCCCGTCCATTTTGCAACTACTTCTGCAATATTCTCGTAAGTAACTTCTTCTTTTATCAAAGATTTTTCAGATTGATTTTCTTCCAAAACTTTTTGAAATTTTTCTAAATCCTCTTGTGCTTTTTTTATTTTTCCATACCGAATTTCTGCCACTTTTCCATAATCTCCTTCTCGTTCTGCTTTTTCTGCTTCTATTTTAAAATCTTCGATTGCTGCTTTAGCATTTTGAATATTATCGACTATTTCTTTTTCAGATTTCCATTTTGCATTCATTTCATTACGTTCTTCTTTTAAATTTGCCAAATCAGAACGTAGGGATTTTAATTTTGTTTCGTCTTTTTCACGTTTAATTGCTTCAATTTCAATCTCTAATTGCATTATTTTACGATCTAAAACATCTAATTCTTCTGGTTTAGAATTAATTTCCATTCGCAATTTTGCCATGGCTTCATCCATTAAATCAATAGCTTTATCTGGTAAAAAACGATTGGTTATATAACGCTGAGATAATTCTACAGCACCAATAATGGCTTCATCTTTAATACGAACTTTATGGTGCGTTTCATACTTTTCTTTAATTCCTCTTAAAATAGAAATGGCACTTTCAGTATCGGGTTCGTTTACGATAACCTTTTGAAAACGACGTTCTAAAGCTTTGTCTTTTTCAAAATATTTTTGATATTCATCTAAGGTCGTTGCTCCAATTGCTCGCAGTTCTCCTCTTGCTAGAGCAGGTTTTAAAATATTTGCAGCATCCATAGCGCCTTGACCACCTCCTGCGCCTACTAGTGTATGTATTTCATCAATAAAAAGGACAATATCGCCTTCTGAATTTGTAACCTCTTTAATCACTGCTTTTAGGCGCTCTTCAAACTCACCTTTATATTTTGCACCAGCAATTAGCGCACCCATATCTAAAGAAAAAATTAATTTGTCTTTTAAATTTTCTGGTACATCTCCATCTACAATTCTATGCGCCAAACCTTCGGCAATGGCTGTTTTACCGGTTCCTGGTTCCCCAACTAAAATTGGATTGTTTTTTGTTCTACGAGATAAGATTTGTAAAAGCCTTCTAATTTCTTCATCTCTACCAATGACAGGGTCTAACTTGCCATTTTTTGCTAATTCATTTAAATTTTTCGCATATTTATTTAAAGAATTATAGGTTTCTTCTTGACTTTGAGATGTTACTCTTTCTCCTTTTCGTAGCTCTTCTATGGCGGCTTTTAAATGTTTTTCGGTAACGCCTTGATCTTTTAAAACTTGACCAATATTACTTTTAGATTTAAAAATGGCTAAAATTAAATGTTCTATAGAAACATAATCATCTTTCATGTTTTTGGCAATAATCGATGCTTCATTTAACGTTTTGCCAGCTTCTCTAGAAATCATTAATTCTGCTCCAGAAACCTTTGGTAAACTTTCTAATTGTTTATCTAAAATTTGATTTACAATTTCGATATTAATGTTTAATTTTTTTAATAAGAAAGGCAGTACATTTTCATCAACTTGAGTTAAAGCTTTAAAAATGTGTTCATTTTCTATTTGATTATGTCCATATCCTTGTGCTAACTGTTGCGCTAACTGAATGGTTTCTTGTGATTTTGTTGTATAGTTATTAAAATTCATTTTTCTTTTTATTTTTTATCCAAGTGAGTAAACTCAATTGATTTGTTAATTTTTTATGTACGCTCTCTTAAAATCAAATTTAATACCAAATAAAGAACAGGTAAAAGAGCAGTCAAATTGTCCTTAAAAACTTTATAATTACTGACTTTTTGACTGGGTAAAGTTTCTTATCTTTGTGTTTTTAAAAATAAAAAACACGGAATGGGTATATTAAATAACATATTTGGAGGTAAAGACGGAGAAAAATCAAAAGAAGAAAAAAAGTCATACTTAACCTGGATTCCTTTAACGTCATTAGCGCAATTAGAAACAATTAAGGAACAATCTAAAACCGAAGCCGTTTTTATGTTTAAGCATTCTACACGCTGCGGAATTAGTAAAATGGTGATTAAACAATTTGAAAACTTATTTTTAGAAGAACATCAAAATTTAAAAGTCTATTATTTAGATTTGTTAAATCACAGAGATATCTCTGCAGAGATCGGTGCTATGTTTCAAGTAACGCATCAATCACCACAATTAATTGTTGTTCAAAATGAAGTTTCTGTGCACCATGCATCTCATTCTGATATTACTGAAGTAAATTTATCAAGATTTATATAGCTTAAACTTGCATTGCACCTTATTTAAGTCTTATTTTTGCTGTTTAAATTTTTAAACGTTTGGCAGAAATTAACACTTCAGAAACTAATATCGGAAAAGAATTATATGGATATCAAAAAGATGCTTTAAAAGAAATTTTTGAGCGATTTAAAACTGCACCCCAAGATTATCATTTGTTATACCAATTACCCACAGGTGGTGGTAAAACAGTAATATTCTCTGAAATAGTTAGACGATATATACAGACTTTTAAGAAGAAAGTTTTAGTGCTTACGCATAGAATTGAATTGAGTAAGCAGACTTCTAAAATGTTAGTGGAGTTTGGTGTAAAGAATAAAATTATTAATTCAACCGCCCAATTAGACGATCAAGAAGATTTTAACTGTTTTGTTGCCATGGTGGAAACCTTGAAAAACAGGTTAAATGATGATAAACTAGATATTTCTGATATTGGTTTGGTTATTGTAGATGAGGCGCACTATAATTCTTTTACAAAAATCTTTAAGTTTTTTCATGATTCTTTTATTTTGGGAGTTACTGCAACTCCTTTAAGCTCTAACATTAAATTACCAATGTATGAGAATTATCAAGAGTTATTTGTAGGAGAATCAATTCAAGATTTAATAGATAGTGAGTATCTAGCAAAAGGCAATATGTACTCTTATAATGTAGGTTTAACATCATTAGAGGTTGGAGCTAATGGAGATTACACGGTAAAGTCTTCCGAAGATTTATATACCAATACCGATATGCTTTCTAAATTAATATCGGCTTATGAAGAGACTGCTAAAGGTAAAAAAACCTTAATATTTAACAACGGAATTAATACATCTATCCAAGTGTTTCATGCTTTTAAAAAAGCAGGGTATCCAATTGCGCATTTAGATAATACCAATACTAAAAAGGAGAGAGAATTCATTTTAAAATGGTTTCATAAAACACCAAATGCTATTATTACTTCTGTAAGTATTCTTACAACTGGTTTTGATGAGCCAAGTATAGAAGCCATTATTTTAAACAGAGCGACCAAATCTTTGACTTTATATTATCAAATGATTGGACGTGGATCTAGAATTTATGGCAATAACACCTCATTTGATGTCATCGATTTAGGAAACAACTTTCATAGGTTTGGTCCTTGGGGAGCAGATTTAGATTGGCAAAAAATGTTTAGAGCACCCGATTATTATCTAAATGCTATTTTGTCTGATGAAGAAATAGAAAGTACCTTTAGATATGAATTACCTGCGGATGTAAAAAAAGAATTCGCAAAATCGAAAGACACCTATTTCGATATGAAATTTATTTATATTGATACCATTAGGTCTGGAGAATCTTCTAAACGAGTTTTAGAAAAATCAATAGAGCATCACGCAAAAATGTGTATTGAAAATAGTGAAGATGTTTTTGATGCTTTAATTCTAGCCAAAATGCTAGGTGAGGAGATCGATGATAGAATTAACCGATATGCAAAATGTATTTCTAAAAGTACACACAACTTTGTAACTTGGCTAAAAGATGATTATCGAAAAAAATTAAATGCGTATTTACGTTCTAATTTTGATGAAGTTTTTGAAGAAATCCATGGTTACCCACCTGAAGAATAATATTTAAAAGAAAATATTGTTGGCCGATAAAAGATAAAAAGACCGCTTTCGCTGTTAGAATTAAGAACAAAGACTTGAATGTAACTAACTGAAAAACAATATTATTACGATTTTAAATTTTTCGATACATCATAAATTCTAAAGCGGTTTTAATAGCAAGGTGTACTACTTTAAAAACTCTTAAAAATCAAGACTACTAATACTTTAAAACACTTTAGCTAATTTTAATCGGACAACGCTAAAAGAAAAATTAAAAAGTGAAATTTATTTTCACTTTTTTTTTGTTTTTAATTTTTGTATTAAAAAATCATTTACATTTGCTTAACTTATTTAAGTAAAATTGTTAAGTTTTTCTTATTTCGGAAGTACCTTTCTTTTGGAGAATGAAAGTTACATCGCATTTTGGAAATGCAACGAAAAAATTAAGGTATCTCCATTTTCTTTTTTAAAAGACTTGAAGCGTTTTTCTAAGCTTCATGTTGTTTACTTGCAAATATTACAGTGATAACCATCTCTTTTAAAGAGTTGTACTTTTTGAACTAAAGCTTTAATTAGTTTTAGTTTTAAAATAATTATCCTATATTTAATCAAAAATAAAGTGAACACAAAATACATCGATTTAATCGAACAAACCTTTGATTTTCCTCAAGAGGAATTTAAAACAGAAAATAATAAATTATTTTGGCATGGTATCAACTTAATGGAATTAGCAGCAAAATATGGTGCTCCATTAAAATTTACTTACCTACCAAAAATTTCAGAAAACATCAATAAAGCAAAAGGATGGTTTCAAAACAGTATGGAAAAACATGATTATAAAGGCAAGTACTTTTATAGTTATTGTACAAAAAGTTCTCATTTTAAACACATCTTAAATGAAGCTTTAAAAAACGATATCCATATAGAAACTTCTTCTGCTTTTGATATTGATATTGTTAACAATTTAAAGAAAGAAGGGAAGATAAAAGATACCACTTTCGTAATTTGTAACGGATTTAAACGCGATCAATACATCAAAAATATTGGGGGCTTAATCAATTCAGGCCATAAAAATTGTATACCGATTATTGACAATTATGAGGAATTAGATTTGTTATTAGATGAAACAAATGAAAAACTAAATGTAGGTATCAGAATCGCTTCCGAGGAAGAACCAAAGTTTGAGTTTTATACTTCTAGATTAGGAATAGGCTATAAAAACATCGTTTCCTTTTACGAACGTGAAATAGCTAAAAACCCTCAAGTAAACTTAAAAATGCTTCATTTTTTCATCAATACAGGCATCAAAGACAATGCGTATTATTGGAATGAGTTGATGAAATGTTTAACAGTATACATCAACCTTAAAAAAATATGTCCAACTTTAGATAGTTTAAACATTGGTGGTGGATTTCCGATTAAAAACTCGCTAGCTTTTGATTACGATTATCAATATATGATTGATGAAATCATTAATCAAATTAATGAAGCTTGTAAAGAAGGCGAAGTGGATGTTCCTAATATTTTTACTGAATTCGGAAGTTTTACAGTGGGTGAATCTGGAGCTGCCATTTATGAGGTTTTATATCAGAAAAAACAAAACGATAGAGAACGTTGGAATATGATAAACTCCTCTTTCATTACAACTTTACCAGATTCTTGGGCAATTAATAAACGTTTTATTATGTTGCCATTAAACAAATGGAACAGACAATATGAGCGTGTTTTATTAGGTGGTTTAACGTGTGATAGTGATGATTATTACAACTCAGAACAACATGTAAACGGAATTTATCTTCCTGTTTATGAAAAAGATAAACCTTTGTACATTGGTTTTTTTAACACTGGTGCGTATCAAGAATCCATTGGTGGTTTTGGAGGATTACAACACTGTTTAATTCCACATCCTAAACATTTAATTATTGATAAAGATGCAAATGGAAACATGATAACAAGAATATTTAAAGAGCAACAAAAAAGTAGCGAATTACTTTCCATTTTAGGGTATGGAGCAACTAGCGAAGCATTACAAAAAGAAGAAAAAATAATTAAAGAAGAAGTATAATAATATTGCAACATTTAAAATGAATACAACGAAAACATATGCAGGAATTCCACAAGAGTTTGGAAAACTGTCAACATCAAAAATAGTGATTATCCCTGTTCCTTATGATGGAACAAGTACTTGGCAAAAAGGAGCAGACAAAGGTCCACAGGCGTTTTTAGACGCTTCAGAAAACATGGAATTATATGATATTGAAACGGATTCTGAGGTGTACAAAGAAGGTGTTTTTTTAGCGGAAGCTGTCACAGAAAATACTTCTCCAGAAGCTATGGTCGAGGCTGTACATCAAGCAACAAAAAAGTACATCAACAGAAATAAATTTGTGACTGTTTTTGGTGGAGAACATTCAGTTTCTATTGGTACCATTCGTGCTTTTAACGAGTGTTTTAATAATTTGTCTGTGTTGCATATAGACGCACACGCAGATTTAAGAAAAGAATACGAAGGTTCTAAATGCAATCACGCATGTGCAGTTTACGAAGCAAATCAAAATACAAATTTGGTACAAGTGGGGATTAGAAGTATGGATATTTCTGAAAAAAGAACCATGAATCCAGATAAAGTATTTTTTGCAAGCGATATGGCTGTAAATGAATATTGGATGGATGATGTGATAGATCAACTAACTAGTAATGTGTTTATTACGTTTGATTTAGATGCTTTAGATCCATCAATTATGCCATCTACAGGAACACCAGAACCAGGTGGTTTATTATACTATGAAACACTAGAATTCTTGAAAAAAGTTTTTGAAGAGAAAAATGTGGTTGGTTTTGATATGGTTGAATTATGCCCGAATGAAAACGAAAAATCTTCTGACTTTTTAGCAGCAAAATTATTTTACAAAATGTTGAGCTTCAAATTTGCAGAGAATGATGATACATATGATAAGGGCGATGATGAAATTACAAATCCGTTCAGCAAATTATCAAAATTTAAAAATGATGATGACGATTTTTAAAAAATGATGAAAGTCGAAAACATAGAAAATATAGAACTGCAGTATTTAACGATTAACGATTATCAAGAGTTAAAACAGGCGATGATAGAGGTGTATGCAAATATGCAAAGCACCCATTGGGAAGAGCCTCAAATACAAGCACTAATTAGTAAGTTTCCTGATGGACAGGTGGTTATAAAAATTAATGGTGAGCTTGCTGGTTGTGCACTTTCATTAAGAGTAGATTATGATCAGTTTGACGATCATCATACCTATAAAGAAATTACGGGTAATTATACCTTTAATACACATAGCAATGTAGGCGATGTTTTATATGGAATTGATGTTTTTATCATGCCTAAATATCGAGGTTTACGATTGGGAAGAAGATTGTATGATTACCGTAAAGAATTATGCGAAAAGTTGAATTTAAGAGGCATTGCTTTTGGAGGAAGAATTCCTAATTATCATAAACATTCACACTTAATTTCTCCAAAAGAATATATAGAAAAAGTAAAACGTAAAGAAATTCACGATCCCGTTTTAAACTTTCAAATCTCTAACGATTTTCATCCTTCAAAAGTGATGAAAGGCTATATAGAAGGAGATGCAGATTCTAACGATTTTGCTGTTTTACTAGAGTGGAACAATGTGTATTACCAAAAGGAATCTACAAAAGCCGTTATTAAGAAGAAAGTAGTTCGCTTAGGTTTGATTCAGTGGCAAATGCGTTTGTACAAAAACTTAGAAGAATTGATGCAGCAAGCAGAATATTTTGTAGATGCAGTTTCTGCATACAGATCAGACTTTGCCTTGTTTCCTGAGTTTTTTAACGCGCCTTTAATGGCGGATAATAATCATTTACCAGAGTCGAAAGCCATTAGAGAATTGGCAAAATATACACCAGAAATTGTACAGAAATTTTCTGAATTAGCTATTTCCTATAATATTAATATCATCACAGGAAGTTTCCCAGAATTAATAGACGGAATGTTATACAATGTTGGGTATTTGTGCAGAAGAGATGGCTCTACAGAACGTTATGAAAAATTACACGTAACTCCAGACGAAGCGAAAGTATGGGGAATGCAAGGTGGAAATGAGCTAAAAACATTTGATACAGATTGCGGGAAAATTGGCGTTTTAATTTGTTATGATTCAGAATTTCCAGAATTAAGCAGAATTTTAGCAGCAGAAGGAATGGATATTTTATTTGTTCCATTTTTAACCGATACGCAAAATGGATACTCTAGAGTAAGACATTGTGCACAAGCAAGAGCCATAGAAAACGAGTGTTATGTTGCCATTGCAGGTAGTGTTGGTAATTTACCAAAAGTAAACAATATGGATATTCAGTTTGCACAATCTATGGTGTTTACACCTTGTGATTTTTCATTTCCGGCAAACGGAATTAAAGCAGAAGCAACCACAAATACGGAAATGATTTTAATTGCGGATGTAGATTTAGATTTGCTGAAAGATTTGAATCAATTTGGAAGTGTTCGAAATTTAAAAGATAGAAGAACAGATATTTATGAAGTAAATAAACTTCAAAAAAAATAAATAGTAATAAAAAAAGACTATCAAAATTAATATTGATAATACTGTCAGTTCGAGTGATTTTTCTTTTTTGTAAAATTGTATCGAGAACAAAGTATAGAGGACGGTGAGAAAATAATTAAAAATGAACAAACCAATTACAAATTTTATAGAAAAATACTTTTTACACTTTAATGCTGCGGCTTTAGTAGATGCTGCAAAAGGGTATGAAGCACAATTAAACAAAGGCTCTAAAATGTTAGTTTCTTTAGCAGGAGCCATGAGTACTGCGGAATTAGGAAAGATTTTTGCTGAAATGATTCGTCAAGATAAAGTGCAAATTATTTCTTGTACAGGTGCCAATTTAGAAGAAGATGTGATGAATTTAGTCGCACATTCTCACTACAAACGTGTACCCAATTATAGAGATTTAACAGCACAAGACGAATGGGATTTATTAGAAAAAGGCTTAAACCGAGTTACAGATACTTGTATTCCTGAAGAAGAAGCGTTTAGAAGAATTCAAGAACATATTGTAAAAATATGGAAAGATGCAGAAGCGAATGGACAACGTTATTTACCACATGAATACATGTATAAATTATTACTTTCTGGAGTTTTAGAGCAATATTATGAGATAGACATCAAAGATTCTTGGATGTATGCAGCAGCAGAGAAAAACCTGCCTATTATTTGTCCTGGTTGGGAAGACTCTACCATGGGAAATATTTTTGCTTCGTATGTTTTAAAAGGCGAATTAAAAGCCAGTACTGTAAAATCTGGAATTGAATATATGACGTTCTTAGCCGATTGGTATACAAACAATTCTGAAAACGGAATAGGATTTTTCCAAATAGGAGGAGGCATTGCAGGAGATTTTCCTATTTGTGTAGTGCCAATGTTATATCAAGATATGGAAAGACCAGAAACACCATTTTGGAGCTATTTCTGTCAAATTTCAGATTCCACCACAAGCTATGGTTCCTATTCTGGAGCTGTACCTAATGAGAAAATTACTTGGGGTAAATTAGATATAGATACCCCAAAGTTTATCATAGAAAGTGATGCCACCATTGTAGCACCTTTAATTTTTGCTTATTTATTAGAAATGTAGCATCGCAGATGCTTTTATTAGAAAAGCTAAATGCTAATAAAATAATTATAAAAAATGAAAAGAGTAATCGTAGAATACGCAAAACTAACCAAAGATATTTTAGATATGCTAGTTGAAAAATATCCTGATGGTTATGATTATGAAGACATTATTTCCTTTAAAAATTCAAAAGGACAAACTGTAAAAGCAGTAGAAGTAAAAACAGCAGACACCAATTATTTAGTTAAAATTAGTGATCGTTTAGAAAATGCAATGGAAGAATATGCAGATGATGAAGAATTTTTTGAGGATAATGACGATTTTGATGCAAATTTGCCTGATGAAGATGATGAGGCTTAAATCTTTATAGAGATTTAGTGTTGTCCGATTAAAATTAGCTAAAGTGTTTTAAAGTATTGATAGTCTTGATTTTAAAGAGTTTTTAAAGTAGTACACCTTGCTATTAAAACCGCTTTAGAATTTATGATGTATCGAAAAATTTAAAATCGTAATAATATTGTTTTTCAGTTAGTTACATTCAAGTCTTTGTTCTTGATTCTAACAGCGAAAGCGGTCTTTTTATCTTTTATCGGACAACAATGATAGAGATTAGAAACAAAAATAGCTCTAAATTTTGGAGCTATTTTTTTGATTCTAATTATTCCAAAATAATAGAGGTATACTTTCCAATTGCTTTTTTTAGACTTTCGGAAAGTGATTTTAACCAATTCAAATGATTCGATATAAGATAGGCTTCTTGAAGTTGATGTAAGGTTTCTGTATCTAATTCCTTTTTGCCTTTTTTGATATTTTCATCTCTTAAATTTGATAGTTTTTTATAGGTATCAAATAATTTATCTTGGGCTTCTTCATTTTTCTCTTTGCAAACTTCTTTCTCGATTTTTTTATGTTTTAAAATATCAGAGGACGACTGTAAGTTTTCAGAAATAGTATTGATTAGTTGTTTAAAATCTTCTGAGGCAGGTGTCGTTTTATGATTGATGATAAAATTACCAATTGCAGCAATTGCGGCAATCATCGTTTGATTGATGGTTACAATCTCATAAATTAATTCAAATTCTTTTTGTTTTGATTTAGGATCTTGGGTTAATCTTTGAAAAGATGCGTTCAAATTACTTACGGCAAGAAAAGCATCTTTTCTTGCTAAATTGTAATCAAGTTTTTGCGTGGTTGAATTTTCATATAATACTTGCGCTGCTACAAGGTAATTTTTATTCATCTTCAAAGCATTTAAAAGAACCTGTTTTAAATTATCAGCTTCCCAAGTTGGCAGTATTATATAGTTAGCAACTACCGCAATAGCAGCTCCAATAACGGTATCTAAAACACGATACTGAATTACTTCAAAAGCATTAGGGTTCATTAAGGAATATAAAAAAATGATACTAATGGTTACAAATGTGGCAGCAGACTTATAATTTTGCTGAAGTAAAGAAAAAGATAATATCAAAGAAATAAAAGCTAGAACTGAGTAAACGATTTCGTTCTGAGTTAATAAAACAATACAAAAAGCAATGAATGCGCCAATAATTGTTCCGATAACTCTATCTTTTGATCGTTCTTTTGTCAAGCCATAATTAGGTCTCATAATTACAATTACAGTTAACATAATCCAATAAGCATTTTGAATTTCTAAAATGAAACCTAAAAGATAAGTAAAGAGAATTGCAATAGTCAGACGAAACGAGTGTCTAAACATTTTAGAATTTAAACTTAAATTTTGCGTTAAAACATTCCATCTATATTCTTGTAGTGTTAAAAATTGACTAGAATCTTCTCTTTTTAAAGATATTTTAGAAGCATCATGCACATTTGCTAAAACTCTTCTTATTGTTCTAATTTCTTGCAATAATTGCTCTTGATAATCATACAAGTTTTTTAAAATTAAAGCGCCTTCTCTTGCTTCAGGTAATTTGAAAGTATCAATATAACTTACGATAGCGTCGTTTGCTTTTGATAAAGCAGTTAATAATGTTTCTTTATTTGGTATTTTTTTATTCTGAATTAATAACTCTGATAAAAGTATCATATGGTTCCCCATAACTTTATTTAAGTTTTTTGAAGCTTTTAAAAAGCTCTTATGCTCGCCAAATATTCGATCAATTAACTTATAATCTAAACGCTTTGCTTCTATAAGCTCAAAAATTTTAATACTAGATACTAAAATTAATAACTGTTTTTCTTCAAAACGAGATCTGCCTGAACGTTTCCTTGCGGTTAATAATATTTCTCTTAAGGTTTCATGTTTCTCATTAATTTGAGTTTGTAGCGCTAGTGTTTCTCTAAAAATTTCATCACGATTTGTTTTCTTAGTCAACAATTTTGCGCGCAATTTTAAATAAGCCCCTAAAAGAGAAAGTGTATCTGCCAATAATTGATTTTGTTCTCTTTTGGGAGCTAACTGTTGAATTATAAGAGATACAATTAAATACCAAAGACCACCAATGGCTGTTAAACCTACTTGAATAAAAATACTTTGTGCTGTTTGCTTTTGAATCGCAAATGAAATCACCATAGCTAACAAACCAGAAAAAGACACCAAAGATGCTCTAAAACCATAAACAGAAATTATGGAAACTAAAAATGAAATGAGTGCCAGCGCAACTAATAAAAAAGGTAAAAATGGTTTTAAAAATAATATAGTTGCAGTGATTACACTTGTTAAAAGGATACTAATAAGAATTGCGTTTATTTTACGTTTTTTACTTCCAGGAATATCACCTGAGGAATTTAAAAGCACACCAATAGCAATTGCAGGTGCAAATTCAGAATATCCTAAAAAATATAAGATTGCAAAAGGAATTGCGATTGCAATTCCTAATTTAATTCCTTTATCAAAATCAGTTTGTTTTATAAATAATCTTAATTCTTTTAGTTTGTTTTTCAAGCCATTTTTCAATTAGACTGCAAAGTTAAGGTAATTGATGAGTATGGAGTACTCTTTTTAGAAACATGATAATTTAAAAATAGAATAAGAGTAAACTTATTATTTTTAAAAATTAAAACTGAAGACACTTTTTATTGAATGAAAAGGTGATGAGAATTAAATAACCCAAATTTTATACTAAATAAAAATAGCACTGAAAATTCATCGCTATTTTTGGTTTAAGATTTTATCAAAATCTTTTGGGTTCCATTTATTATTCCAAAATAGTAAAATTTCTATTTTTTCTGGAGATACTATTCTGTAAACTAAAGTTGTTTGTTTAGAAATTACAAGATGCCTTTTGTTGTTTTTTAGAGTTCCAATTTTTGGAAAATTCTTTAATTTTTCAATAGTAAAATCAACTAAATCAAGAAATTTAATGATCTCAATTGTATTCCATTTGGTAAAAATAAAATCTTGTTCCTTTCTAAAAGTGAAATTGGCAGTGGCTGTCCAAACAATTTCCCATTATTTAGAAAGTCTATATCTTTCTCTAGCTTCCAGCATTACGTTTTTATGAGATAAAACATTATTGTTTAAAGCATCTTTTTCGCTTTTTTCTAACAATAAGTTTACAATTTCAGGTAAATCATTTTCTGAATTAACATCTTCAATAATTTCTTTATTAAAGAAATCTTCAATTTTATCCAAAGTTTTAGGATTGATAACTCCCATCAACTTTTCCATAAGTTCTAATTTTCTCGAAGCTAAATTCATTATTATGCAATTTCTTTACCAAATATAATTAAACTTTTTGACAAACAGCATTGTTTAGATATTCTATAATTCTTTTTAATTTTGAAAGTAATCTTTAACATCGTTAAATTTAATATTTCGTTTATCTCCAAGAACATACTCATTTCTAAAGTTATTTAAAGATTTAATTGATTCTTTAGTTTTTAAAAGCGCTATATACTATTTTTTCTAATTTTGAATTAATACCATTGTTATTAGGAGATTGTAGCACTTGTCTTAATTGAATTACTATCAGATCATTTGTTGGGTCAATCCAAAAAACAGTACTAAAAGCACCTGACCAACTATAAGTTCCGTCTGGTCTGTTCTTATGGTTTTTTGAAATGTTTTTTAAACCATTTATCAAATTCAGCTGTTTTTTCTATTCAGAACATCAATGTATCTAAATGAAGACAAATTCAAGTTTATTTATTCATTTTTCAAAAAAAAAGCACAAAAAAAACCAAAACTATACAAGTTTTGGTTTATAAATTATCTGAAGGCATTGCCTTCTATTTTGCAGGTAAAATTTTACCTACACATTCACCAAAACCAATGCGTACTTTATCGTTTTTACAATGTGCACGCATAATTACAGTATCATTATCATTGATAAATTTACGGGTTGTTCCGTCTTTTAATGTAATTGGGTTTTGTCCTTTCCAAGTTAATTCTAACATAGAACCGTAACTGTCTTTAGTTGGACCAGAAATCGTTCCAGACCCCATCATATCTCCAGCTTCAACCGGGCAACCATTTACAGTATGATGCGCTAATTGTTGCGCCATAGTCCAATACATATATTTAAAATTGGAATTTGCAACGACAGTTTCTTCGCCGTTTTCAGGTTGAATTCCTACTTGTAAATGGATGTCATAACTTCCTTTTCCTTCTTGTTTTAAATAGGGTAGTGGTTCTTGTAGTTGTTTTGGATTTTCGGTTCTGAAAGGTTCTAAAGCATCTAAAGTAACAATCCAAGGAGAAATTGTAGAAGCAAAGCTTTTTCCTAAAAAAGGACCTAAAGGCACATATTCCCAAGCTTGAATATCTCTAGCAGACCAATCATTAAATTGTACCAAACCAAAAATATATTCTTCTGTTTCTTCAATCGGAATTCTATCTCCTAAAACATTAGCATCCGTAGTAATAAAAGCCATTTCTAGCTCAAAATCTATTAATTTACTAGGTCCAAAATTTGGAACATTACTTCCTTCAGAAGGCTTTGTTTGTCCGTAAGGTCTTCTAATTTTAGTTCCTGAAGGCACAATAGAAGAACTTCTACCATGATAACCAACCGGAATATGCAACCAATTTGGCAACAATGCATTTTCTGGATCTCTAAAAAGAGAACCCACATTTGTAGCATGTTCTTTACTAGAGTAAAAATCTGTATAATCGCCAACAGCAACTGGCAATAACATTTCTACTTCATCCATTCTAAAGATAATTTTATCCTTATGAGCGGCATTATCTCTTAACAGACCATTGGTAACATCAAAAACTTCTGCAATTCTATTTCTAACCAAACGCCATGTTTTACGCCCATCAGCAATAAAATCATTTAAATTATCTTGTAAAAATATATCGTCTGTTAAAGGAATTCCATCAAAATAACCTAATTGATGAAATGCACCTAAATCGATGGCAAAATCACCAATTCTACTACCAATAGTAATAATGTCGTCTCTGGTGATAAAAACGCCAAAAGGAATATTTTGTATTGGAAAATCTGAATTCTCTTTTACTTTAAGCCAAGATTTTCTTTTAGGATTATTTGCTGTGATAATCATTTATTGAATTTTTAATTTCTTCAAATCTAATTAATTTTTTGTCATTTTAACACAAAAGTACACGAAAAATACATTTTTAACATCTCTTTATCATCCTTGAAAGAAAACACTCAAAAAGATGTAAAATATTATTGAAACTAATTTTTTACATCTTTGTTTTTAGTTACTTTTGATGCTTCTTTTAAAACAACAATAATGCAAGTAGACAATCAAATCTTTGACCTTATTCAGGAAGAAAAGGAAAGACAATTAAATGGTTTAGAATTAATTGCTTCAGAAAATTTTGTAAGTGATCAAGTGATGTTAGCACAAGGTTCTATTTTAACTAATAAATATGCCGAAGGATATCCTGGAAAAAGATATTATGGTGGTTGTGAAATTGTTGATATTGTAGAGCAAATTGCTATTGATAGAGCTAAGGAATTATTTGGTGCGGAATATGTAAACGTTCAACCTCATTCTGGTTCTCAAGCAAATACTGCCGTATTTTTTGCATGTTTAAAACCTGGTGATACGATTTTAGGATTCGATTTATCTCACGGAGGTCATTTAACACATGGATCTTCTGTAAATTTTTCGGGTAAATTATACAATCCAACTTTTTATGGCGTAGAAAAAGAAACAGGAGTTTTAAATTATGATAAAATTCAGGAAACGGCTACGAAAGAGCAACCTAAATTAATTATTGCCGGTGCTTCTGCATACTCTAGAGATATTGATTTTAAACGTTTTAGAGAAATTGCTGATTCTGTGGGAGCTATTTTAATGGCCGATATTTCACATCCTGCCGGTTTAATTGCCAAAGGAATTTTAAACGATCCATTACCACATTGTCATATTGTTACTTCTACAACACACAAAACATTGCGTGGACCAAGAGGGGGAATTATTATGCTAGGTAAAGATTTTGAAAATCCGTTTGGTGAAACTTTAAAAAGTGGAAAACCAAAAATGATGTCTACCTTATTAAATTCTGCTGTTTTTCCTGGTAATCAAGGAGGACCTTTAGAGCATGTTATTGCTGCCAAGGCAATTGCTTTTGGTGAGGCTTTGACAGATGAGTTTTTAGAATATCAAATTCAAGTAAAAGAAAATGCCGCTGCCATGGCAAAAGAATTTGTTGCCAAAGGATATGATTTAATCTCCGGAGGAACAGACAATCACTGTATGCTCATTGACTTACGTAACAAAAATATTTCTGGAAAAGATGCGGAAATTGCTTTAGGCAAGGCAGACATCACCGTAAATAAAAATATGGTTCCTTTTGATGATAAATCTCCATTTGTAACTTCAGGAATCCGAATTGGAACGCCTGCCATTACGACAAGAGGTTTAAAAACAGAAGATATGAAAGCAGTGGTTGATTTTATTGACGAAGCGATACAAAATGCAGATAATGATGAGGCATTGCACGAAATAAGTGAAAGAGTTTCTGATATGATGGGATCGCGCAGGTTATTTGTAATGTAAGAAAATTTTCTATTGAAGTGCAGACGAGAACCTAAATTAAATCTTGACAGTGCCGAATTAGACACACTTTTGTCATCTAAATTGTTTTGAGTATTTTTAAAATTCTAAAACTTATATTTTAGATGGTATGACAGCGTTAAAAATGATATTAAGAATTAGTGTTGTTCGATTAAAATTAGCTAAAGTGGTTTAAAGTATTGATAGTATTGATTTTCAAGAGCTTTTAAAGTAGTACACCTTGCTTTTAAAACTGCTTTAGAATTTATGATGTATCAAAAAATTTAAAATCATAATAATATTGTTTTTCAGTTAGTTACAGCCAAGTCTTTGTTCTTGATTCTAACAGCGAAAGCGGTCTTTTTATCTTTTATCGGACAACAATGATTAAGAGTAAAGATGAAAAGCATCAAGTAAAATCTTGGTGCTTTTTTATATATTTAAATTTTAAAATATAGATTTATGGATGCTTATTTTATTGCGACAGTTTTAATATTTTTATCTGCAATTTTCGGATATATCAATGTTCGATTTTTAAAGATGCCGAATACTATTGGATTAATGATTATTACCATTATTTTTACTTTAATTATTCTTTTGATTAGTGTTTTTGATACTACGTTATTAGAGCTCGAAAAATCTATTATTTCTAGTATCGATTTTAAAACAGTTTTGCTAGATGAAATGTTAAGCTTCTTATTATTTGCAGGAGCCTTACATACTAATTTTGAGCAATTAAAAATTCAGCGATGGCCAATTCTTCTATTTTCTACCCTAGGGGTTTTGACTTCAACTTTTTTAGTTGGTATAGCAATGTTTTTTATATTGCAGGTTTTAAGTTTTGAAGTAAATTTTATTTACTGTCTTTTATTCGGAGCTTTAATTTCGCCCACAGATCCTATTGCCGTTTTGGGAATTTTAAAGCAAGCTGGTGTCCCAAAAAAATTAGAAACAAAAATTGTTGGAGAATCTTTGTTTAATGATGGAGTAGGAGTTGTTGTCTTTTTAACCATTTTTCAAATTGCAAAATCGGGTGTAGAGCATACAAGTGCCATCGATATTATGCAATTATTTGGACAAGAAGTTTTGGGCGGAATTGCTTTAGGCGCTGTATTGGGTTGGGTTTCTTACAAATTATTAAAGACCATTGATGATTATGATATTGAGGTAATTATAACGTTAGCCGCTGTTATGGGCGGAACTGTAATTGCACATAAATTACATTTGTCTGCACCTTTGGCGATGGTTACTGCTGGTTTAATTGTTGGTAATGATACTGTTAGGTCTGCTACAATGTCTGACAATACAGAAAAATATGTTGATAAATTTTGGGAATTGATTGATATTCTCTTAAACGCCGTGCTATTTGTTTTAATTGGTATGGAAATGTTACTTTTAGTATTCGAGGGGAAATACATAATTGTAGGTATTATTGCAATTCCTGTAGTATTATTTTGCAGGTATATTTCTTTATTTTTACCCATAAATTTATTTAAAAAGAAACTAGATTTTGTGCCAAAAACCAATTTAATTATGACTTGGGGAGGTTTAAGAGGAGGAATTTCTATAGCTTTGGCCTTAGGTCTCTCTGATGATATGCACCGTGATTTATTTTTGGTGATTACCTATATTGTGGTCGTTTTTTCTATCATCGTTCAAGGTTTAACAGTGGGGAAACTGGTTGATAAATATAAAAAAGAAGTATAAAAAAATAGTACCAAAGAAATTCTTTGGTACTTGGATTTAATTTTTGAAAAGAAAGATTACTAACTTTTAATTTCTGTAGCCATTTTACAGTAATTTGTTTAGTAATTTTTGTTCTAAAGAATTAAAGCTTTCCTTCACTTCCTTCACTTTTTCAAGACTTTTTCCTTTCAAAATTTCGGAATCAGTATTATCTACTTTTTTAGTTTCCTTAGTTGTATTGGAATCTTCTCCAACTGCATTTTTCTTGATTTCTTTTTTTGTTTCTTTTTGCTCTTCATTCAAGCTTTTATTATCTTCCATTTTTATAGCATTTATAAATTAGCAGTAAAAATAAAAAAAAACATATATTTTCCTGAACTCCATTTAGTTAAATTTTAACTCATTTCATAAATTAATCTTCTCTTTTGGCTCGATCAATAATGTTTTCAGGAAGCGATTTTTTGGCTTTTGCGCCCATTTTCTTTAATTTTTCAACAGAATTTATTAAATTTCCTCTCCCATCAAAAAGTTTGTTCATTGCATTAGAATATTCTTTTTTGCTTTCATCAATTCGTTTTCCAATACCTACTAAATCTTTTAAAAGTCCGTCAAACTTATCGTATAATGCACCAGCTTGCTTCGCAATTTCTAAGGCATTTCTTTGCTGTTTTTCATTATTCCACATAGAATCAATGGTACGCAAGGTTGCTAATAAGGTAGCAGGAGTTACGATAACAATGTTTTTTTCAAAGGCTTTGTTATAGAGATGATTATCAGTATTCAAAGCAACTGCAAAAGCGGGTTCAATAGGAATAAAAAGTAACACAAAATCTGGAGATTCAATTTGATATAAATCTTCATATTTTTTTCCTGATAATTGATCGATATGTCGTTTTAAGGAAATTACATGGTCTTTTAGAAATAGTTCTTTTAAACCTTCATCATCTTCATTTATAAAACGTTCATAGGCTGTTAAGGAAACTTTAGAATCTATAATCATTTTTTTGTTATCGGGTAGGTGAATCACTACATCAGGTAAAACTCTTTTGTTGTCTTCTGTAGTAAAGCTTTGCTGCACATAATACTCCCTATCTTTCTCTAAACCAGATTTTTCTAAAACACGTTCTAAGACAAGTTCTCCCCAGTTACCTTGCATTTTACTATCGCCTTTTAAAGCTTTTGTTAAATTTAAAGTGTCTTTACTCATTTGCTGATTCAGTTCTTTTAAGCCTAAAATTTGCTGACGTAAAGCAGCATGATAATCAATACTTTCTTTGTGGGTTTGGTCTACTTTATCCTCAAAAACTTTTATTTTTTCTTGAAGCGGATTCAAGATAATTTTTAAATTCTCTTTATTTTGTAGGGTGAATTTATTTGATTTTTCTTCTAAAATTTTATTGGCTAAATTTTCAAATTCTTTGGTAAACTTATCTTGTAATTTCTCAACTTCTTGTGTATGTTCTGCTAATTTTAATCGTAAATGTTGTATTTCTGAATCCTGACGCGTATTGAGTGTTATTAAGGATTCTTTCTCTTTTTGATGCGCCTTGATCTCTTTTTGAACTTCAATATAATTATCGTCTACCATATCTTTAGATTGTTGCAATATAGCAACACGTTCTGCTAAAGTAGCTTTCTCTTTTTCGATATTTGTTTTCTCTTTTTCGAAGTTTACTTTTGATAATAGTTTTCCTATAAGAAAACCTATCAGGCTAAAAATCAGTGCTATTAAAGAGTATGTAATTAATTCTGTCATTTTCTTAAATTTTATTTTATTTCAAATTTATTATTCTTTTTTAACATTAGAAAAATCATATTTTTCAATAGTTTTTTGTAATATTTTCCAATGATTTCTCAATTGCCTTTTTATTTCTGGTGCATTTAAATCTTCTGAAGCTCTATAGGCATATCTTAAATAATTACCTCTAAATTTTCTTTTATAATTTTTAGTAACAGCTTTTCCATCTATAAAATCTGTTCTTTTAGCAGGAAGTTTTCTTGATTTAACTCCCTTAAAACTATATAATCTATATAATTTCCTTTTAAAAATGGGAGCTTCATCTTCAAGATACTTTTCTTTGATGTGTTCAACTCGTTTATGTTTTCTTTTTACAGTTTGTTTCATTTCTCTGTAAAACTGAGCAAGGTTTTTTGATTTTATTAAAGTTTGATAACCATAAAATTCAAAACCTAAATAATTGAGAGGAAAATTATTTTGAAAACTACCATCTTCTCTTATTTTAAAGGATTCAAGCCTATTCTTTTGTAACTTAAAAAGTGTTTTTTCAGTTTTTTCTTTTGATATTTTCAAATCAATTTTTGCAACTTCATCAATTATAAAATTTTCAACAAATTCAATTTCATTCTCTTTACATAGAACAACAATATCATCAGAATATCTTCTGTAAAAAACATCATGTTTAATAGTCAATTCATTAATTACAGCCTCATCAAAAGCTAACATATATATATTGGCTAACAGAGCACTTATTGGTAAACCTTGAGGAATACCCATTAATTTTTTTGTTATTTCATTCTTCTTTTGATTCTTGTGAATTATAATATCACTTTCTAAAAGCTCTTGTATATTATCAAAAAAAGTATGCTTTCCGTTTTTTTTATGGTGTGCCAATATTTTTTCATCAAAATGATTATTCTTTGTTTTTAAATCATCTAGTTTTACATAAGAAAACTTTGTAACTGCTTTAAAAAGGTTATAATGATCTTTTGGTAAAGTTTTATTACCTATTATTTTAGCCCAGGCTAGTTTTAATTTTTTATGATTTAGAGTAGGGAAGAAGTTCTCAATATCTAAAACTAACGCAACACAGTTTACTCTCTTCTTAATTTCATCAAATACATCTTTGGCAAAATGAACATTATTTTTAAACTTAACTTTGTCTTCTGTTTCAATTCTTCTATAAGCAGTTATTGATTCTGAAAGTAATTTGTTTTTATTTAAATAAGATTCATATTTTGGAGTAATAATTTTTTGTGTATAGTAAGAATATACATGAGCATCTATATGTGTAGCATATAAGATTTGTCTAATTTTAGTATTAGAAACTAAATCACCCTCTTTTAGCTTTTTGTGAGACCGTTTTAATTCTCCATTAAAATTGGATTCTTTATACCTACGTTGTTTAATCTCTTTAAATATTAAAGGCAGAAAAGAATGTTTTGCAACTTTTGTTGGATTGGAAACATAGTATTTTACTTTCTCCCTAACAGACATTGGTGTCTTGTTAGAAAAATGAGGATAACCTCTGTCCTTAAACCAATCTTTTTCTTTTTTATTTATCATAGCTAATAAAAGTAAGAGAAGTTCTCGCTCGGATTTTAATTTAATAAACGTAACATCATTAAATGACTGAGCTATTAACCATGTTCACGATTCCCGATGCAATTGAACTTACATTTGCCTATAGAGGTATGGATGCAGCTAATTATGAACTTAAACCTTATTTATATCAAAATGAAAATAAACAAACCAAAAGTAAATAGGTTCTTCAATATATTTATATATATGGTAGAAGCTCTGACTTCATTTCTTTGCATAACAGAAGATATATCGGATATTATATCAGATATATTGATGTTATGTAAAGAAATTAACATTTTGACTAATTCACGTATGTATTATCCCTTAAAAAAAGGTTTGAATTAATTGAAATTAAAAAATTTACAATGGCTCAATAAATGTTTATTAAAAATAACTAAAGAACTTCCTTACTTAGAAGTAAATATAAGATTTTTAGTTATCTTTAAAGAAAAAAACAAGTATGAAAAATAATTTTATTATTGGAGCTATTGTTACACTAAAATCTCATCCATTACTTTATAATAAAGTTATAAATGGAGATGGAAAATTAGTACCTCCTTTTATGGTGATTAAAGAAATTTTTAACGATGATAAAAAAAAGAGAACTCATTCTGAAGAATTAGGTAAAGAAATAGCAGATAAAATAAAATACAATTGTGTGTTTTTTGATGATAATAGAGTAGAGTTTAAGGAAGTTTTTTTATACAAATCAAGTTTATCATTATATAAAAAACTCGAAGAAAAAGATAAAGAAGAGAAAAAGGAAGTTATTAATTACTTAGAAAAATATAAATTTGGTAGTGTTGTTTCTTTTAAAACTAAAAATATTGAACTATCTAAGCTAAAAGAATCAAAAAGAATAGACAAGAGAGAAAATTTAAAACCTAAAGAAAAAGAAGATCCAATAAAAGAATCAGAATTAATAACTATCCAAAATGTTGTCAATTATTCTTCACCTAATTTTGTGTTAATTGGTATTAAAAAAAATGATTCAAAAAACGAGTTTTATCCAAATGGTGATATAAGAAAAGTTGCTTCTGAAATTCTCTATAAAGTAAAATGGTTTAATTCCAATCAAATGAAGTTTAGTGAAATTTATTTACCAGCAGAATGTTTTACAGATGTACAACCATTCAAAACGAAAGTTCCTCATAATCTTGTAAAAAAAGATATTTAAATGCTTAATTTTGTATGTGATTTAAACCCTCAATATGAAAAAAATAGCAAGCTTTATATTATTTACAATTTTTGGATGGAAACTGGAAGGTGATTTTTCTAAAGATGTAAAAAAATATGTGGTAATTGCAGCTCCACACACTAGTTGGCTAGATTTTCCGATTTCTATTTTGGCTAGAATGAGTTCTGGTATTATGATCAATTTTGTCGGAAAATCATCTCTTTTTAACGGCCCTTTTGGTTTTTTCTTTAAAGCTTTAGGAGGTACGCCTGTAGATCGAAGTAAGAGTAATAATTTAGTGGAAGCAATTATAAAAATTTTTCATCAAAAAGAAGTTTTTAGGCTTGCTTTATCTCCAGAAGGAACCCGTAAAAAAGTAAACACCTGGAAAACTGGATTTTATTATATCGCTAAAGGTGCAAATGTGCCCATTGTGATGGCGACGTTAGATTTTGAAAATAAAAAATTAAAAATCTCTGAACCTTATTACACGACCGACAATAAAGAAAAAGATTTTGCCTTTTTTAAGGCTTTTTACTTTAATGTAAAGGGGAAATACCCCGAACTTTCTTAAAATATTTTCTAGTAAAAACCACCTACTATTTTTAAGTATATTATCTTAATTCGTGGGTAATTCTTATCAATCAGAAAATTTATTTATATTTTTCTCCAACCTTTTGAGCGATGCCTATAATTACTTCCGTAGCTTTTATCATAGATTCTACAGGAACATACTCAAACCTGCCATGAAAATTATGTCCGCCTGCAAAAATATTAGGGCAAGGCAATCCTTTATACGACAATTGAGAACCGTCCGTACCGCCTCTAATAGGTTTTATGAGTGGTTTTATACCAATTTCCTGCATCACTTTTTCAGCAATATCTACAATATGCATTACAGGAGTAATTTTTTCCTTCATATTAAAATATTGATTTTTTATTTCTACATGCACCAAATCTTGCTCTAAACGCTGATTAAAATCGAAGGCTATTTTTTGCATTAAATATTTTCTTTTTTCAAAAATATCTAAATCATGATCTCTAATAATATATTCTAAAACAGTTTTTTCAACATTTCCATTCATATCGTGTAAATGAAAAAAACCTTCGTAATCAGTAGTTTTTTCTGGAACTTCATGCATTGGCAAAGCAGAAATATACTCATTGGCAATTAACATAGCGTTGATCATTTTTCCTTTAGCATATCCAGGATGTACAATTTTACCCGTAATGGTTACTTTGGCAGAAGCCGCATTAAAATTCTCGTATTCTAATTCCCCAATCTGGCTTCCATCCATCGTATACGCCCAAGCAGCTCCAAATTTTTCAATATCAAATAAATGCGCTCCTTTGCCAACTTCTTCATCTGGCGTAAAACAAATTCTGATTTTTCCGTGTTTAATAGATGGATTGTTGATTAAATATTCCATCGCAGAAACAATTTCCGTAATGCCAGCTTTATCATCCGCACCTAATAGCGTTGTACCATCTGTAGTAATCAAAGTCTGACCTTTGTATTGCAGTAAATCATCAAAATAATCTGGAGATAAAATGATCTTTTTCTCTTCATTTAAAATGATATCATTTCCTTGATAGTTCTCAACGATGCGAGGTTTTACATTGGCACCCGTAAAATCTGGACTTGTATCAATATGAGATATAAAACCAATTGTTGGTACTTCATACTCTAGATTACTCGGTAAAGTAGCCATGAGGTAACAATTTTCGTCCAATGCTACCTCTTGCATTCCAATTTCATTCAATTCCTGTTCTAAAACTTTGGCTAAATTCCATTGTTTTTCTGTACTTGGAAAAGCAGGATTATTAGGATCAGATTCCGTATCTATAGTTACATATTTTATAAAACGATCTGTAATATATTGTTTATCAATCATTTTTATTTTTATTTAAAAATCTCAAAATTTTTTACATTATGATTAAAGCGCATGCAGAACAGCCAAAGCTATACATTTACAAATGTCTACTGCCTTCTTTATAAACTTGCACACCCGCTTTAAGCATTTTTTTGAGTTTACGAGAAGGTTGGTAGTTGATGCTAAATTTTTTTATATTTTTTTTAGGAGACAATTCCTCAGGCGTTGGGGCAGCCACACTTTGTAAGCCCATTTTAAACTTACCCACATTGCCCATATCTATGGTGTAGCCATCTTGTAAATAAAAATCCATTTTTATACCTAAAGCAATCAATACCGCTTGTACATCTACGCTGTGCAAACTACATTCGTTACTAATATCGGCACTCAATTGTTCTAAATCTACAGTGCCCTTGCTTATGGCCTGTAAAATGTATTGTGGGGTATTGTTTTGTATGCTATTATTTCTTTTGGTAATTCTGTACTGTAAAGCCATTTTTTTTGTATATTGTAAATGTATTAAAAATAAAAGGCAATTGTACTACTAATATGCCTTTATTCAAATATACTACAAAATCTACATAAAAAGACTAGTATATTGATTATAAAATACTACAACTTTCGTTTCAAAATACTATAACTTTTAATCAAAAGCTTTTATACTTTGTTTTAAAACTATCTTAACTTTGTACCAAAAGTTATGTTTGTTTGTATAAAAAGTTCTGTAGGTTTTTAGAGTTGCCTCTTGATTCAGTACCCAATGGGTCTTGATGCGTGTTGTATTGCCTCTTGATGCGTGTTGCAAAAGCGCTTTGTGGTAGAAATTGTTGATGGTTACAAGTAAAAAACAAAACCTTTTCAGGCTATCAAACCTTAGCATATTATTATACAAGTTGGGCAATGGCGATGCCAGACCAACTAGCGCAATTACAATTGCCTTTTGATAAAGAATTTGCTTTGGCGAAACAGATAACAAAGCTCTAATCTGCTCCTACCAAAGAAAATTTAATATCAAATACTTAGTAAGAGAATCACAGGGTAATTATTACAATCCATCAAAAGAGGAAAGTGAGGACGCTAAGGGAAGTGAGGAAGTTGAGTAAACTTTCCTCACTTCCCTCAAAAACCTCATTTCCCTTGCAGTTTATCCTTAAAAGATTCCTATTTTTATAGTTCATTATTATGAAAAAGTAAATGAACGCATCCCAAATAGAAAAAAACGTAACAGCATTAGTAGAAAATTTCAATACAAAAGAATTTATATTCGACTTACTAAAAGCATACGGTATATCAAAAACATCAATTACACGTTTAAAAAAAGGAGATTTTAACCTATCTAAAATTGAAGGCGAAGTACTTTATAAAAGTAAAATGCTTTTTAAAGAAGTAGCATCTGGATCACTTTTAAACACTATAGATGAAATCACAAAAGATGTAACTTCATTAAAACACAATCCACGCTTTGTAATTGTTACAGATTATACAACAGTATTAGCAAAAGATATAAGAACAGGTTTAGCGTTAGATACACCTATTCTTGAAATTCATAAACACTTTGGTTTCTTTTTACCTTGGGCAGGTCAAGAAAAATATGCGCAAACCAACGAAAATTATGCAGATAGAAAAGCGTCATATAAAATGGCGAAGCTCTATGATATATTAGTTACTGAAAATCCAAATATCTATGATGATGGTGGTCATAACTTAAATATATTTCTATCTCGTTTACTATTTTGCTTTTTTGCAGAAGACACAGATATATTTCCAATTGAGGGAATGTTTACAGACACCTTAGAACAACATACTCAAAAAGAGGGAAGCGATACACATACGTTTTTAGATAGGCTTTTTAAAGTTTTGAATACAAAAGATAACAGTAAAGAAGCATCACATTTTACAGCCTTTCCTTTTGTAAATGGTGGGTTATTTAGAGATACCATAGTATCACCAAAATTCACTAAAGAAGCACGAAAAATAATTATTGACTGTGGCGATTTAGATTGGAGCGAAATCAATCCAGATATTTTTGGCTCTATGATACAGGCAGTCGTAAATCCTGCATATCGTAGTGGTTTAGGGATGCATTATACGTCTGTGCCTAATATTATGAAGGTTATTAAACCTTTGTTTTTAAATGAACTCTATGAGGAATTTGAAAAATACAAAGGCAACCCTAAAAAGCTAAGACAACTCATATACCGCATCTCAAAACTAAAAATTTTTGACCCTGCCTGTGGTAGCGGTAACTTTTTAATTATTGCTTATAAAGAATTACGAAAGTTAGAAATACAAATTTTACAAGAAATACATAGTTTAGAATTGCAACAATCTATTGTATTCACAGAAATTAAACTCTCACAATTTTATGGTATTGAGTTAGATGATTTCGCACATGAGATGGCAATTTTATCCTTATGGCTAGCAGAGCATCAAATGAATAAGTTTTTTGTAGATGAATTACACGACTTTGGTAAAGCCAAACCTATTTTGCCACTTAAAGAAGCAGGTAATATTACACAAGGCAACGCTACTCGTTTAAATTGGGAGGATACCTGTCCTAAAAATGCTAATGATGAAATTTATATTTTAGGGAATCCACCTTATTTGGGAGCGAGGATGCAAGACGCAAATCAGAAAAAGGATATTGAATTAGTATATTCTAAATATGGTAAAAGTTCTAAAGTTGATTATATATTTCCTTGGTTTTTAAAAGCATCGGAATTTATTCAGAATTTGAGTCAATCAAAATATTCATTCGTTTCAACCAATTCTATTTGTCAAGGTGAATTAGTAGCTCTATTGTGGCCATATATTTTAAATAAAAATTTAGAAATATTTTTTGCTCATACATCCTTTAAGTGGGAAAATAATGCTAAAGGTAATGCAGGAGTTGTTGTAATTATAATAGGAATACGAAATATTCAAAACACTACTAAATTCTTATATTCTGAAGGTACTACAAAAAAGGTGAAAAATATTAGTCCATATTTAATTGAAGGAAGTGATTTATTTGTTACAAAACAATCACAACCTTTATCAAATTTACCAAAAATGGAATATGGTAATATGGCAATTGATGGTGGTGGTTTAATTTTATCTACCAAAGAAAAAAATGAATTATTAATAGAATATCCGGATGCTGAATTATTAGTAAAGAAAGTTGTAGGAGCGCAAGAGTTTCTTAAGGGTTTAAAAAGATATTGTTTATGGATAACTGATGAAAACTTAGATTTAGCAAATTCAATTCTATTTATTCGAAAAAGGATTGATGTTGTTAAAAAATTCAGATTATCGAGTAGTGACAAAGGGACTCATAAAATAGCAGGTAGACCACATCAATTCAGAGAAATGAAAGAGTCAGAGAATTCTATTATTGTTCCAACAGTTTCTTCATCACGGAGGCATTATTTACCAATAGATTTTTTAAATAATAATGAGAATATTATTGCGCCTAATCAAGCAATCTATAATGCTCAACCATGGATGTTTGGTCTTGTTAGTTCTACAATTCATTTAGTATGGGTAAAAGCTGTTGGTGGTCGAATGAAATCAGATTATAGATATTCTTCCACTTTATGCTATAATACATTCCCATTCCCAGAAATCAATCAAAAACAAAAAGAACAAATCAATTTACACGTTTTTGAAGTCTTAGAAGAAAGAGAAAAACACTCAGGTAAAACCTTAGCACAACTCTATGACCCAGATAAAATGCCTAAAGGTTTAAAAGAAGCGCATCATCAATTAGATTTAGCTATTGAGCGTTGTTATCGTTTAAAACCTTTTACCAGTGATACAGAGCGTTTAGAATATCTTTTTAAGGAGTATGAAAAGATGATACATAAAAATACTTTGTTAGAGAAGCCAAAGAAAACACGTAAAACTAAAAAGGCATAATGGATAATCAAGACTATTGGAAAAATTTTGGTTTAGGCACAGAATTAGAAATCACTGGTGCATTTCTTTTCAATGGCTTAAAATCAATTAACACTTTAGATAATTTCAACTACGCAGAAGATGTTTTTGAGCTGCTGTATAACCTTTCGGTTGGTATAGAACGATTACAAAAAATAGCAATTATACTTATTGAAAATATCGATGTAAATAATAAAGAAAGCAAAAAGCAATTTGAAGAAAGCATAAGGCATCATAAGCTTTTAAACCTTCATATTATGATAGAGTGCAAACATAGTCTTAACTTAAATGCACATCAAAAAGAATTTTTACACCTACTATCTAAATTTTATAAAACGTACAGATATGATAGATTTAATATTAATTCAAGTAAAGATTATGAAAATGAGAAAATAGCATTTATTAGGTTTTTATCTAATAAATTATCTATTGTTAATATTTCAAATACCATAATTAATACAACACAAACACAAGCATATCTCGCAAAAATTATAAAGGCAATATCGTTAGCTATTTATAATTTAATTGAAATTGAAGCAAGAAATCTCAATATTTACACCTATGCTTTAAGACCTCAAGGCAAAGCCTACCGTATTTTTATTTATAAAGATTTCGATTTTAAGTACGATACAATTTTAAAAAAAGAACTTTTAATACGCTTAGTCAATAACTCAAACTCAAGTTTCATTAAGTTTATTAAAAGTATCAAACCATTGCCTTTTGATGTTCAAGATGAAAATGAAATTATAAGAGCACTTATGTCAAGTAATAAATTAGTTGACTATTTCGATGAGTTAGATGAATATTATGACCAATTAGAAAATAAAAAAGAAAGATTTGAAATGTTAGATGCCATAGGTAAAACAGGGATGGAGTTTTTACAATAATAAAAACGCTATTGTAAAGTTCCTCGATAATTTACAATAAGCAAAGCGTTAGTGTACTATTTTTTAGTTTTTACAATAAGAAAGGTAGAACAAAACACCATACGTACATATTTAAATGATTTTATTGAAAAAAAGATTATGAAACGGAAAAGTAAAAAAGAAAGAGATATAAATGCTTTATATATTTTTAAAAATGAATAAAACTCGCTTAAGCAAGGTTTAAATTAAAACATAAATACTTGTTAAACAGTTGTTAACAAGTATTAAGCAAGGTTTAGATCGGAATAAGCAAGATTTAAAACGATGCTTAAAAAAGAGAATATTGTCTAAAAAAAAATAAATGAAAAACAAATTTTAAAATAAAAACACATAAACAACTATAAATGAGCGTTTTGTTTATTTTTAGTTTATTTTTCGTGAAATAAACAAGATAAACAATGCGCTTCAATCACTAAAAAAACAAGGTATTATAGTTGTTGAAGGTAAATTATGGAAAATGTCTAAACAAGATTAGTTAGACATTTTTTAGACAAAATTTAGACATTTTAAGACAAAATCTAACTACTTAACAATTGTTAACCACTATAAAACAAGAGGTTAAAAGAATATAATTCAGATATTTTAGATAAACTTTAGACATTTATGCCAGACATCGTACACGTAAAATACCAACAAACAGGAAAAAGTAAAAGTACCTAATGCAAAACAAAGACCAAGAAAACAACTTACAACCCATCAACAACTTTGTCATTTTTACAACCGAAAATGGCAAGGTAAATATTGATGTTTATTTTAAGGATGACACCCTTTGGCTCACCCAAAAAAAAATAGCTGAGTTGTTTCAAAAGGGGCGATCAACCATTACCGAGCATCTTAAAAACCTGTTTGAAAGTGAAGAATTAGAGGAAAAAGTGGTGTGTCGGTATTTCCGACATACCACTCAACACGGTGCTATTGAAGGATTAACACAAAATAAAGACATCAAACATTACAATTTAAGAGCCATAACAGCAGTTGGCTATAAAGTAAACTCGCACAGAGCCATAGCGTTTAGAAAATGGGCAACAGAGGTGTTGCATCAATACATCATAAAGGGTTTTGCCATGGATGATGAACGTTTAAAACAAGGCAAACATTTTGGTAAAGATTATTTTGATGAACTTTTAGAGCGCATTCGTGAAATTCGGTTAAGTGAAAGACGCTTGTATCAAAAAATTACAGATATTTATGCGCTTTCAGCAGATTACGATAATCAAACGGCTATTACTAAGCACTTTTTTGCAAGTGTACAAAACAAATTACATTGGGCAATTACAGGTAAGACCGCTGCCGAAATTATTTATACAGAAGCCGATGCTACCAAAATTTTTATGGGTTTAAAAAACTGGAAACAAGCCCCAAATGGCAAAATTTTAAAAAGTGATGTCACAGTTGCCAAAAATTATTTAAATAAACAACATATAAAATCTTTAGAACGTATAGTTACAGCCTATTTAGATTTAGCTGAAAGTAGAGCCCAAAACAGGCGTGTTATGAATATGCAAGATTGGGAGCAATTTTTAACCCAGTTTTTAGAATTAGCAGATTATCCTATTCTAAAAGATAAAGGAAAAATAAGCATGCTAGAAGCTAAAATAAAAGCCGAAGGAGAATACGATAAATTTAGAGTCATACAGGATGAAACTTATATTTCAGATTTTGATAAAGAAATAAAAAAGCTTAAAAAGAAAAAATAACATGCCAGATATCGTACACGTAAAATACCAACAAACAGGAAAAAGTAAAAGTACCAACGAATATGGTATGCGAGAAATGCAACAAAAAGCATTTGAGGCTCGTACTGCTCAATATTTATTAATTAAAGCACCACCAGCTTCTGGTAAATCGCGTGCCTTAATGTTTATTGGTTTAGATAAACTCATAAATCAAGGCGTTAAAAAAGTAATCGTTGCAGTTCCTGAAAGGTCTATTGGTAGTTCATTTGCAAAAACAGAATTGCAGCAATTTGGTTTTTTTGCAGATTGGGAACCTAATCCAAGATATAATTTATGTACGCCTGGTGTAGAAAAAAGCAAAGTAACTGCATTTCTAAATTTTTTAGAAAGTAATGAAAAAATACTCATCTGTACACACGCTACCTTACGTTTTGCTTTTGATGCCATAGACGAAAAACAACTCAATGATTGTTTATTGGCAATAGATGAGTTTCATCACGTATCTGTAGATGGCGATAATAAATTGGGATTGGTTTTAAGCAGTGTCATGGAAAAATCAACTGCGCACGTTGTAGCCATGACGGGCTCTTTTTTTAGAGGAGATTCCGTGCCTATTTTATTGCCAGAAGATGAAGCAAAGTTTACAAAAGTTAAGTACGATTATTACCAGCAATTAAACGGCTATAATTATTTAAAATCTTTAGGTATTGGGTATCACTTTTATCAAGGTCGATACACCGCTGCTATTCACGAAGTATTAGATGAAAATAAAAAAACAATTGTTCATATTCCAAGTGTAAATGCAGGCGAATCTGAAAAAGATAAATATGAAGAAGTCAATAGAATTGTAGATAGTTTAGGGGATTTAGAGTATCAAGACCCAGATACAGGAGTTTTATATGTTATAAGTAGGTCTACAGGTAAAACTTTAAAGATTGCCGATTTAGTTCACGACAATCAAAAAGATAGAGATAAAATACAAGAGTATTTGCGCAATATTTCAAGTGTTGATGATATTGATATTATCATCGCATTAGGTATGGCGAAAGAAGGTTTTGATTGGCCCTATTGCGAACACGCTTTAACGGTTGGTTATAGAGGTTCATTAACAGAAATTATTCAAATTATAGGCAGAGCCACAAGAGATAGCGAAAACAAATCGCATTCACAATTTACCAATTTAATTGCACAACCAGATGCAGAAGATGATTTGGTAAAACTATCGGTAAACAACATGTTAAAAGCGATTACAGCATCCTTATTAATGGAACAAGTATTAGCGCCTAACTTTAAATTTAAACCAAAATATTTAGAAGAACATGAGGAAAATGAAGTACATGAAGAAGGGGCGGAATATCTTACAATTAATGGTTTTAAATTACCCAGTTCACAAAGAGCGAAAGCTATTATTGAGAGTGATATTAATGACCTCAAAGCAAAAATAATGCAAGATAATACCATGCTAAAGGCAATGCCTGGTAATGTAGATCCTGAAGTTATTAATAAAGTCTTGATACCAAAAATTATTAAAGAAACCTATCCAGACTTATCAGATGAAGATGTAGAAGCTGTACGTCAACACGTGGTAGTAGATTCAGTAACAAAAGGTTCTACTATTGAAACACAAGGTGACAAACGTTTTATTAGATACGCAGGAGGTTTTGTAAATATTGATGAATTGAATATCGATTTAATAGATACCATCAACCCATTTCAAAAAGCATTTGAAGTCTTATCTAAATCGGTAACAGCATCAGTATTTAAAGCAATTCAAGAAACTATTGATGCTACAAGAATAACAATGACCGATGAAGAAGCCATTATATTATGGCCTAAAATAAAAAACTGGATAGCAAAAACAGGCGAACAACCAAGCATTCAATCTTTCGACCCACAAGAAAGACGTTTAGCAGAGGCAATCATATTTTTAAAAGAGCAAAAGCGTAAAGCCCAAGCAAATGAGTAAAAAGAAAACATTAGCAGATATATTTAATGATGATGAGTTTGGAATTTTAGATGCTAAACCCCAAAATTCTAGCATAAAATCAGAAGATGAACGCTTAATTGAATCGTTCCAAGAAATTAATGCATTTTTTGAAAAGAATAATCGTGAACCAGAAGCAACCAATGTAACCGAATTTAAATTATTAGCAAGATTAAAAGCATTAAGAAAAGATGCTAAAAAAGTTGAGATATTAAAGTCTTATGATTCTAATAATCTTTTAAACACAAAAGCAGCAATAAAATCGGTAGTAGATATTTTAAATGATGACGATTTAGGCATATTAGATACAGATGAAACGTTATCTATATTTAAGTTGAAGCATGTGCAGCCTGCTTCTGAAAGAGCAGAAACAGATTTTACAGCAAGAAGAAAACCAATAAGCGATACCGATTTTGCCATTTATGAAACACAGTTTAAAAAAGTACATAAAGAATTAAGAGAAGGTAAACGTAAATTAAAAGAATTTAAAGACGTAGAGCAAAATCTTTACAAAGGAAATTATTATGTTGTAGATGGTATTTTATTATACTTAGAAGATGATGGTCTGAAAAAGCGAAAACTAGGCGATAGTGAAAGAAAAGATGGAAGAACAACAATCATTTTCGAGAATGGCACAAAAAGTAATATGTACTATCGTTCACTTTCCAAATCATTATATAACAATGGTAGTATCGTTTCATACACAGATAAAGAATCAGAGGAAGAGCTATTTAAAAATGTAAATATTGTTAGTGCAGAAGACGTTCAAACAGGTTGGATCTATGTATTAAGGTCAAAATCTACCAATCCAGAAATTGCATCAATTAATGATTTATATAAAATTGGCTTTTCATCTGTTGATGTAAAGGAACGTATTAAAAATGCTTCTAAAGAATCTACTTATTTATATGCAGATGTTCATTTGCTTGATAAGTATGCTTGTTATAATATGGATGCACAAAAGTTTGAACATTTAATACATCGCTTCTTTGCAGATGTTTGTTTAAATATTGATGTTTTTGATGATAAAGGTAAAAGAATAACACCCAGAGAATGGTTTGTTGCACCAAGACCAATTATTGATAAAGTAGTTATATTAATTTTATCAGGTGATATTTTAAAATTTAAATATGATAGTGTTCATATGGTTTTGAAGGAAAAATAACTATTGTTAATGATAAAGAAATTAAAAACTTTTATTATCGGGTAAATAATTAAATACTATTATGTCAGTTGAAGATAAAGCACCAAGAAAAAGAATAGAGTTTCGCGATAAAAATATTCGTGTTTCAAGAACAGGCGGTGTAGCAGCAACAAAAACGGTTTCTAAAGACGGGTATAGTGCTACCATAAATACGAATCACGGTGTAAGACTTCATAAAAGACTTTTTAAAGGTGCTAGAATGGGGTTTCAAAATGGTAATTTTCAATTTATTGGTAGATATCATAGCGGTCCTTTAAATTTTAATATTTCTAAAAATGGTGTTAGCACTTCTGTTAAAAATAAAAGAGGTGCTTATAATGTATTAAAACCTAATTATTCCAGTTTTAAATTGGGAGGCGTTCAGGTAAGAGGTAAAAATGCAGCGATACTTCAAATCAGTTATATCATCTTTATTTTAACGCTTAATTTCGTTAAATTTATGTGGTACGCTACTATTTCAATACTGTGGTTTGTGTTTTTAATCGTAAAATGGTTTGTAGATTTTATAATAGGTTTCTACAAAGGTTTTAAGAACAAAGACCCCAATACATCATCAACAAACTCACAACCCCAAAGTAGCCATTAGTAATAAAAAAAAATGGTATGTACCTTGTATCAATTACCAAATTGAACAAATTCTTGCAAAAGGTTATGCACAAAGCCGAAGGTCAGTTTGGTGATTGGTGTGCTTAGTTTTCAAAATTTGGTGAATAGTTTTGAAAATTAGAATTAACACAGAAACCGAATACATACCGAAAAAAATGACAGGGAGGTCTCTCCACAAGGTCGAGATGACAATTGGAAAGGTCGAAATGACAAAAAGATTTCTCCACTTTTGAAATTATTTTTTAAGTTTGATGTTTTCTATCAGTGAAAATGCGCTGCAAAAACGTTTATTGACTAAAGAATCTCCATAAATTTCAGTTTTTGCTAAAATAAAATTTTGTTCATTTAGTTTTATAAAGATATTACAAATTTGATAGGAAAAGTCTCCTTTTCTACCTTTATATCTATTTAAAATAGACGGTTTATCAAGAAATATAAATTCTTTCGATTTTATTTTGATTAAGTTTTTAGACAAATTTTCTTGTTCTTGAGAGATTAAAAAAGTTTCATCAAAATTGATATTCTTCTGAATAAAAGTAACATCTAATAAAACAGTTTCTGTCAATTGTTTTGTAGTATCTGCAGTAAAAATTGAAGACTGAATGTCATCTCGGTATAGGTTGATTTTCCAATCTTTTGGCAAATCAATCGAGAATACATTTTTAACGTCTTCTACCTTTTCTAAGTTTTTAAAAGCCGCAGTTTCACAATCAAAGGTTTTACTAATTTCTGATTTCTGATGGCAAGAATATAGCAGGAGTGAAGCGATAAAAATAAGAAAACAACTATTTTTAGAAATGTATATCATAGCTTTAATTGGATGATTAAAAATTGAAAACTTATTTTAAAGTGAGTTTCCCCATTTTTTGATTCCCGCTTAACCACGCGTTATGTTTGTCTGCAAACTGAATGGAATAATAAGCGTCTTTAGAAACTTCATTCCAAGAAATTCCTCCATCATTAGAAAAAGAAACACCCGTTACTCCAACCGCAAAAACTTCTTTTCCGTTGGTATTTGGCACATATTGCACACAGCTTTTATAATTTGGGTTTTGGTTATCTGCAACCAAAGTCCACGTTTTACCGCCATCTTTTGTAATGGCTTTATTCGCTTTGTTTTCAAGTGGTTTAGAATAATCACCTCCAACGATAATTCCGTTATTTTTATCAGCAAAATCTATAGCATAAATTCCTTGAGGCCCATTTCCTTGAATGAATGGTGTCTCAAAAATTTGCCAAGTTTCTCCAAAATTATCAGACTTTAAAATACGAGCTCTTTTTCCACCAGAAGCAATCCAGACGGTACTTCCCAATGTTTTAATATTTGTGTTGCTTGCGGCAAAAAAAGCTTCACCTTCTTTAAATTCAGGTAATGATGTACAACTAATTTTACGCCAAGATTCACCACCATCCGAAGTAATTATAATAGATGCACAATCTTCTGTAGGATCGCCAACCGCAATTCCGTGCAAACTATCATCAAAAAATTGTAAGGCATCATAAAATACTTTTTCGTGATTTTCTGTATACACCAACTCAGATTTTCCTTCGGTAATTTTATACAACAAAGCAGGATTTTCAATAGAGAGTGCAAAAAAAGCATTGCCATTTTTGGCAAAACTTCTAAAATGTGGACGTATGGAATCTTGATACCTAATGTAATCTTTAGACCAAGATTTGCCATCATTTTTGGTAAAACCAATATCCCCTTTAGAACCCGCATAATATACGGTTTCTGAATTAAGAACTTGCATAGCCCTAATACTTGTGCTATCTATTATAAACGGTAAAATCGTGATTGCCTCTAGATCTCTCGGTATATATTCTTTTGAACAAGAACTAATTAAAAGTGAAACAACAATTATCATTGATATTCTTTTCATTTTTGATATTTTTATAGGACTAAAATAAAGTTTTTTTGTGGATAATTACATCGAATAGAAATAAAGCTTCAGCAATATTTGATTCGTTTTGTTCAAAAATTATCATTAAAAATCAAAAAAAATATTTTAGAATCCTGCGAAAGCAGAAAAACAATTTAAAGAAACTGCAAGAAAAATTTGTGGTATTTTTTGGAAAACATAAATCATTTTTAGGGTATGAAAAAAGCGTTAGTAATTTCTGGTGGTGGGAGCAAAGGAGCCTTTGCAGGTGGTGTTGCCCAATACCTTATGAAAGAAGAAAATAGAAGGTATGATTTATTTTTAGGTACTTCTACGGGGAGTTTAATGGTTTCTCATTTGGCTTTAGGGAAGCTCGATGAACTAAAAGAAATTTACACAAACGTAAATCAAGAAACCATTTTTAGTAACAATCCTTTTCATATAAAAATGGTTGCTGGAGAAAAAGTTGTGAGTATTAATCATTTAAATACTTTGTGGAACTTTATAAACGGCAGAAAAACTTTTGGTGAGAGTAAAAACTTACGAAGTTTGATTAAAAATAAGGTTACCAAGAAAATGTTTGAAGAAATTAAAAAAAGTGATAAGGAAGTCGTGGTAACCGTTTCTAATTTAACAGCGAATCAAATTGAATACAAATCTAGTAGTGATTGTACTTACGAAGATTTTTGTGATTGGATCTGGGGTTCTTGCAACTATGTACCGTTTATGAGTTTGCTAGAAAAAGATCATTGCCAATATGCTGATGGTGGTTTTGGCTCTTTAGTACCTATTAGAGAGGCAATTTTAAGAGGCGCCACAGAAATTGATGCTATTATTTTAGAAACTGAAGTAACGCAAATTAATAGAATTCCTTCTAAAAACCCGTTTTCATTGCTCTTTGATGTTTTTAATTTTATGTTGAATCACGTAGAAAGACATAACATTACCATCGGTAAATTAGCTGCAACAAATAAAAATGTAAAATTAAATTTATATTATACACCAACAGTTTTAACAACCAACTCATTGATTTTTGATGAAAAATTGATGACTAAATGGTGGAAGTCTGGTTTTAAATATGCCAAATCACAACGAGAAGAAGTAATGAGCGAGTTTAGACCTGATATTTTAACCGATCAAGAAATTGAAGAGGGTATAAAGGATATTGATCATTTAAATATCTAGCCATGTTTTGTTAACATCGAGAAAAATTATGCTGTTTTTAAAATTTTAAGAATTAACCCTAATTTAATTTTATACTGTCGTGTACATAAATGGAATTATTTTTTGATTTAATTATTAAATTTATGTGGGGCATCATTTAAAATCAACGAACATTCGATCACTTGCCGGAGTTGCGAATTTGGAGTTATAAACTTCCTTATAATCAGGTGCATTCTTTTTTGAAAATTTAATTTTTGCTCCGGTATTGATATATTCTAAAGTTGCATTTAGTAAAGGGTCAGAACGTTCCCCAAGAACTCCTAAATTACCATAATCTTCGCCCAATTCAAAGCCCGGAAAATTAGCACTTCCAGGAATAATACCTTCAGGATAATTTACATTGTCTTTATTACTAATTTCAAAAACTAAGGGTTGCATTGCATACAAATGATTTGTGCTCAAGTTGTTTCCGGTTCTTTGTAAATTATCAGAATCGTATAACGTAATAGACCCCACTTGCTTGCCTCTAGTTTTTTGGCCAATCAATCTCACATCAATATAGGAACTTAAAGCATTTATGACCAATTCAGATGCAGATGCAGAACCAATGGACGTAATAAAATAGATTTTGTTTAACTCCAAACTATAAATGCTTTCTTCTAAAATAACGCTACCAGTGGCATCTGTAGTTCTAATTTGATTCGTAAAATTATTCACAAATCGATCTGCGGGTAATGCGGCTCTAACTTTATCATTCCAAACTTCTTGAGAATACAATTGCCCCGTAAATTGACCTGTAACCATGCTACCTAAATAAATTGCGGTAGATGTAGAACCTCCTGGATTATATCTTAAATCGATGATTAATTCGTCTATGTTTTCGGCTTTAAAATTGGCAAAAACAGCATTTAATTGGGTATCGTAATTTCTTGCAAATTGATTGTATAGTAAATAGCCAATTTTTTTATTTCCATCAGAAATTACTTTTGATATCGCAATTGGGTTTTCTTGAATTTCCGTTTTTATCAAGGAAACTGAGGTTGAATTAAAAGTTGGGTTTCCATCGTTAAAATCGGCAAAACCAACCGTATAACTTGTATTGCTTCCGAACAATAAGCTTTGGTAATTGTTTAATGTTAATTGAGATCCGTCTATTTGATTAAAGATAGCGCCCCTTTTTATTCTTTGGTTGGCTGCATCTGAATTTGGAACCACATAACGCACATATCCAAAGAGATTGTCAGAGCCATCTCTATATTGCACCAAGCCAAACTCCATTCCGTTACTTACATTAATTCCTTGAAAAGAATTTTCTAAAGCAATATAATCGTCCACAATCCAAGAAAAACGATCTTCTGGTTTCTTTAATAAACTTTCAAAAACATCTTCTGGAGAAGAAAAGCCTCTAAAATTCGTATACAAATCATCAAAATTATCAAATCGATTATCAGCTAAATCCGGAACCTCTTTTTGCCATAAATAATATAAATTTAAACCTTTCCAAATAAAATAATGAATAGAATCATCTACTGTAGGCTCGATCTGTATACTTTCTTTTTTATTACAAGAAATAAAAAGGATTGTGGCGATTATAATTACGGTAATTTTTTTCATTCTAGTTTGTATTTGGCAAATTTTGTTCCATAAAAACTCTTTGATTCGTTATTCTTTGAGCATCAATACTATGATACAAGTATTCAAAATTGTTAGGATTACAAGGGGATGCAGAAGTTGCCGTTCCTGTTGAAATATAATTTAAAACACCATTTAAAATAGGATCTGTATTCTGTCCTAAAACACCTAAATTTAACGCATCTTCATGTTCACAAAGGCTTATATTTGGAGAAAAACCGCTTGCATACGTTTGGTCATCTTTATTTAAAAAATTTAAAACAACAGGCTGTAATGCAACTGTATGGGTATCGTTTTTTAAAGGAAAATTGTAATCAGGAGAATTATATAAGGTAATACTCCCTTCGTTATTTCCGGCAGTTTGATTACCAATAAGATGTACATTTATATGTGGCTTTAAACTGTTAATTAAAAGTTCAACCGCAGAAGAACCTTTAAAATTCTCTCCATTTAAAATAATGTACACGTCTGTCGTATTTAAACTGTTCATAGAAGCAGAACCACTTAATTCTTTCGGGAACAAAGTGAGTAAAGAATCAGGTTGGTTTTCTATAAACCAAGATTGTGCTTTTGCGTTCCATTGTTCTTTTATCAAAACTTCACTGGCAGTTTGCTCTGTAATCATTGAGGCTATTTGTGATATATTTTCCGCAGAACCACCACCCAAAATGCTATAACGAAGATCTAAAATTAATTTGTTAACAGATTGATCTTTAAAGTTTAAAAACGTATTATTTAAATCATTCATATAATTTTTAGAAAAATCATTCTGATACATTAAGTAACCAATATTATCAGCATCAAGAGTAATTATTTTTTCTAAAAGTGTTGGCGTATAGGTATAATTTTGTTTTTCTAAAACTACAGATTCTGAATTAGGAGTAATTACGGCACCATCAAAATTCGCCATTGCTATAATTAAAGAATTGGCCCCATTGGTTAAGATATTTTCAAAATTAGCTCGTGTTAATTGTTCCCCATTTATCGCATAAAAATAGTCACCTCTGTTAATGTTTTTATTAGATGCATCAGAATTTGGCAAAATATGAGATACATATCCTAAAACATTATCCGGGTTTGAAGGGTCTGCAATAATTCCGAATTCTAAACCATTGGTAAAAGTAGTTCTTGGAGCGGGTTCAGCAATTGTATTGAAATCTTCTATTAAAGTAGATTTTGTATCTGTTGAAATTAATAAGCTAGAAAATAAAGAATTATAACTCGGAAAGGTCGCTAAATAAGTGTTTAATTGCGGGTCAGAACTAAAACGAGTGTCCGCTAAATCTGGAACTTGATCTTGATGTAAATAGTAAGCATTTAAACCTTTCCAAACAAAATCTTGCAAAACTAAATCTTGCGGAACTTCATATTCTTTAGAACAACTAAACACTGTTGAAATGAATACAAATAAATAAATACCTTTTAAAAAAAATTTCATGTAAGACTGTCTAGAGATTATAACAAATTTAACGCAATTTAAACATATTTAGTATTTTATTGAAATTTAGATGTAACAAAATATATAATGTATCGTCGTAATGATGTAAACCTGATAAAAGAAATATAAAAATATCAGAAAAACAAACTCAACCAATGAACCAATCGGACTTTTTAAAAGTTGTTTTACCCTTTAAAGATAAGGTCTTTAGATTAGCAAAAAGATTGTTAGTTTCTAGAGAAGAAGCTGAAGATGCTACGCAAGAACTTATTTTAAAATTGTGGAGAAATAGAGAAAAAATAGCTGATTATAAAAATGTTGAAGCTTTTGCAATGACCATGACTAAAAACTATTGTTATGATAGATTAAAATCGAAACAAGCAAGTAATTTAACATTAGTACACAGTAATTATAAAGAGAAAGAAACGTCTTTAGATAAAAAGATGGAATATCAAGACAGTGTAAACCAAGTACATTTATTGATAGAAAAGTTACCCGAACAACAAAAAATTATTATTCAATTAAGAGATATTGAACAATATGATTTTGAAGAAATCTGTAAAATGGTAGATATGAAACCAACCGCAGTAAGAGTAGCATTATCTAGAGCAAGAAAAACAATAAGAGAGGCATTAATTAAAAAACACAACTATGGAGTTAGCTAACATAGAAAAATTAGTAGAAAAATACGAAAACGCAACAACTACGTTGCAAGAAGAAGCAATCCTAAAAAACTATTTTACGAAAGAGGACGTTGCCCCACACTTGCAAGAGTATAAGTTTATGTTTACTTATTTTGCTACTGCAAAAGATGAAACCTATACAAAAACCATTAAGTTAGAACCAAAGAAATCTAAAAAGAGAAACTTTAAATGGCTCGCTGTAGCAGCATCCGTAATGCTTTTGTTGAGCGTATTTGTTGGTAAAAATCAATATGACGAAGCGCAAGAAAGAAAAAAAGCAGAAATTATTTATGCGCAAGTAAGTAAAGGCTTAAAGTTGTTATCTACAAACTTAAACAAAGGTAAACAAGCTGTAGCTACTTTATATACGTATGAAAATACTGTAAATAAAATAATAGAATAAAAACCAAGTAAAAAAATAGTAAAACCAAGTAAATGTATAAATTATGAAAAAAATAATCTTATTAATAGCATTTGTAGTATCACCAATGATAACAAGTGCCCAGTCCTTTTTTGATGCCCTAGAAGATACAGATGGCGTAGATATGGTAGTCGTTACCAAAGATGCTTTTGAATTGATCTCTAAATTTAAAAATATAAAAATTGATGATAATGAAGGCATGAAAGTCTTTCAAATGATTCAAGATTTAAAAGAATTTAAAATGTTTTCTGCAAATGATGTTGCCGTTGCCAATAAAATGGAAACATTGGTAAATAATGCCATTAAAGAACATAACTTAACGCAATTAATGCGTATCAAAGAAAATGATTCTCGCATAAAAATATACGTAAAAGCAACTAAAAATAAAGACTATGTAAGTGAAGTTTTAATGTTTATTAAAGGTATTAGTAAAAAAACAAACAACGCTTCCGAATCGATGATTGTCTCTTTAACGGGTAACATAGACATTAATAAAATGTCTGAGTTAGCAGATACTTTTATCCAACAAAACAAGTAAGTAAAACCAAATAATTATAAAGTCGGGTTTTTTAAAACCTGACTTTTAATGCTTAAAACACCTATTATGAAAAAATTAACCACATTATTTTCCTTGATCTTTTTAGTGCTGCTAGCAAGTTCTTGTAAAAATGAAAAATCACTGCAAGCTTATTTAGTTGATACAAGCGGAAAAGAAGGTTTTTTTACAGGAGACTTGCCCATTAGTTCTGTATTAAGTCCAAAAGCTGATGTTTCAGACGAAGTAAAGGAAACTATTAAAAGTATCAAAAAAATTAACATTGCTTTTCTAAAAAAGACAGCAGAAAATGATGCGGCCTTCGAAACTGAAAAAGCAATCTTAAAAAACATCTTTAAGGATAATGATACCTATAAAAGCTTAATGTCTATGAAGGCAAAGGGCATGAACATCAAAGTATATTATACCGGAGAAACTGAATCTATAGAAGAAGTAATTGCTTTTGGATATAATAAAGATATTGGAGTAGGAGTTGCCAGATTATTAGGTGAACATATGAATCCTGCAAAAATTATGGAAGTAATGAATAGTATTAAGATGGATGCAGATAATGGAGCTTTAAGTAATTTTACAAATATGTTTAACGAGTAATAAATAATTCAATTTAGGTATTAAATCAAAAATATAATTTGATAGAAGCCGACATAAAATCATTTTAAAAGCTGTAATTTCTTTAGAGATTACAGCTTTCTTATGTTGTTTTGGTATGCTTTTTGAATTTAACGACCAATTAACAGCTTCTATCACCATATTTACTATTTTTGAAGCTGAAATAAAATGACATTTATGAACTTTCAAAAAATTGTATTTTTGGTTTTTATGGTATGGGCAACCATTGGTTTTGCTCAAATTCAGGGAAGCTACAAACCTGAAAGGGAAAAAATACATGATCTAATACATACAAAATTAAAAGTCGATTTTAATTTTAAAGATAAAACAATGAATGGGGAAGCCTGGATTACAGCAAAACCTCATTTTTATAGCACAAATAAAATTACCTTAGATGCCAAGTCGATGCTTATTCAGGCGGTTTCTATGAACAATCAAAAGTTACCATATACTTATGACGATTATGATCTGATCATTGACTTACCAAAAACTTATAGAAGAGACGAAGCATTTACTATTTACATCAAATATATTGCAAGACCAGAAAAAGTAAAAGACAAAGGAAGCCAGGCTATTACCGATGCAAAAGGATTGTATTTTATCAATTCAGATGGTATCGACAAAAATAAACCTACTCAAATCTGGACACAAGGTGAAACAGAGGCCAATAGTGCATGGTTCCCTACAATTGATGCTCCAAATCAAAAAACATCACAAGAAATTTATATCACAGTTCCGAAACAATACAAAACATTGTCAAACGGAACTTTGATATCACAAACAATCAACGGAGAAAACAGAACAGATTATTGGAAATTTAATCAAAAACACGCTCCTTATTTGTCTTTTATGGCGGTTGGCGAGTTTGAAATTATTCAGGATTCCTACAAAAATATTCCTGTAAATTATTATGTAGAAAAAAAATATGCACCGTATGCAAAAGAAATCTTTGGTGCAACACCAGAGATGATTGGTTTTTTTTCTGATCAATTAGGTATAGAATATCCTTGGGAAAAATATAGCCAAATTGTAGTAAGAGATTATGTTTCTGGCGCTATGGAAAACACCACAGCAGTGGTTCACGGAGAGCAAGCTTATCAAAAACCAGGACAATTAATAGATAAAAATGTTCAAGAAAACACGATTGCGCATGAAGTTTTTCATCATTGGTTTGGTAATTTGGTAACCTCAGAAAGTTGGTCTAATCTTACCTTAAACGAATCTTTTGCCAATTATAGCGAATATTTATGGCAAGCACACAAACACGGAAAAGTAGCAGCAGAAATGCATTATTTCGAGCAGGTTGAAGCTTACAAAAACGGACAAAATGAAAGCAAAAGTTTGGTGCGTTATGAATATGACGATCAAGAAGACATGTTCGATTTGGTGAGTTATAACAAAGGTGGCGCTATTTTGCACATGTTGCGAACCTATTTAGGTGATGAGGCTTTTTTCTTAGGATTAAAAACATATTTAACCAAATATAAGTACCAAACTGCAGAAGTGGATCAATTACGATTGGTTTTCGAGGAGTTAACAGGAAAAGATTTAAACTGGTTTTTTAACCAATGGTATTTTGGTGAAAATCATCCAAACATAGAAATCTCTTATGATTACAATACGCTGCAGAAAACAGTGACGGTAAATATTATTCAGTTGCAAGGTGCTACCTTTAAATTTCCTTTTGCGATCGATATTTTTGAAGGAAAAAACAAAACAAGACACCATGTTTTTGTAGAAGGTAATGATGCTTCTTTTACGTTTTCATATAACAGACAACCTGATTTAATTCAGGTGAATGCAGACAATATTTTAGTTTGTAATATTAACGAAAACAAAGTATTAAGCGATTATATTTTTCAACTTAAACATGCTGATAATTACGCACATAGAAGAGAGGCTTTGTTACAAATTGTTCAAAAACAAGATGATAAAGACGCTTTTAATGCGGTAGTTGCGGCTTTAGAAGATCCTTCTTATAAAATTAGAAAATTGGCATTAGCTCAAATAGATTTAATTAATAAATTTTCTAAAAAAGATGCAATTCGTAAAATTATGCAAATGGCAAATAATGATTCCAAAACCATTGTCCAGGCGGAAGCTTTAAATACATTAGGCAAACTAACGGATCCTGAATTGAAACCTATTTTTGCAAAAGCATTAGAAAGCAAATCGTATGCTGTTTTAGGGAAAGCACTGGTTTCTATGTATTATATTGATAAACCATCGGCAATTAAAAAATCGAAGGAATTACCCGATGAAGTGCGTAAAATTTTAGCAACACCTTTAACTAGAATTTTTATTGAAGAAAACGACGAATCTGAATTGCCTTTTATTGCTAAAACGGTGGTTACGGGTATGTTTTTAACCAATGATGATGCTACCAAAAAGTTGTATCAAAAAGCATTTAAGCAAATCTCTGAAAGCAACAACACAGAAGCTATTCAAAATGTGGTAGATGATATGATTGTTAAAGGAAAAGAATTTAAAGGTTTTAATTTTGACAAAGTGGTCATCAATTTAATGAGAAATATGGTGAACGATCAAAAGAAAGCCGATAAGCCGAATAGAGAAAGAAATATTGAAATTATTAAAACAGCCATGGCGAAGCTGTTGTAGTTTTTTGTTGATGCGACTCTTTAAATTTAACTGATAAGTCTCTCTAATCCAAAGCCTTATTAAAATTGACTTTATGTAATTTGCCAATTGGGATATTTAACATAAAAGAGGATTTTTAGCTATCCAATTTACGAAGTTAATTTGTATTATACTGTTTTACGTGGCGCCTGTCTTGAGCAAGGAACGAATCGAAGGGTTGCTTTGTTTTGGGTTAAAGCTTTATAAATTACAATCTTCTTTGTTTTTTTCTTTCTAAAAGTTTCTTTAAAAAATGTAATAGAAACGTTTTATTAGTTGAATGAAAACAAATGTTTCTGGGATATTAAACATAATACTACATTATAGCCATCATTTGTTTATTCCTTTAAATAGCTTTTAATTATGCATCATCCACTGGATAATCCCTAATTAAAAATGTACTATCATGTGCTGCGTGGCGCCTGTTCTGAGCGAGGAACGAGTAGAAGGGTTACTTTGCTTTGGGTTTAAGCGAGATTATTACTTCAACTTTTTTTTATTTTTTTCTTCCAAATTCTCTATTTCAAGTCAATTACGATGTGAGATTTAGGCTTTCAAAAAAAATTTTAGTTTCTATATTTTTAACATTTAGTAACTAAAAAAATAAAAGAGAACTATTATTTTTGTGTGTTATATACTTTCCATAAATATTGAAATTTGTTAGAGAAAAAACCTGAATTCCCACAAGGACAATTTATAGATATAGATAAATTCATTTACTGTTTAGAAGCCGTTGATGATATAGAAACGGACGATATTACCGAAGCACAAAAAAAATTAGAAGATTTAGCCATGCAATATGGTGTAGCTAGTATTTATAAAACATGCGACACCATTGAAGGTTTAGAATCTAGCTTAAATGCTTTGGTCTTGGATGATCATAATTTTAAAGATTATGAAATCATCTATTTGGTGATAAAAGGGGAAGCAAATAGTATTTGCCTAAATAACTATTACTATAGTTTGCAAGAAATTGCAGAAATTTTTGAAGGAAGATTAGAGGGAAAGATCTTACATTTTTCAAATGCAAAAGTGCTAGATTTAGATGAAGAAGAAGCACAATATTTTTTGGATATTACTGGCGCAAAAGGTATTTCTGGATACGGAAATGAATTTAATGGAATCACTAGCTCAAATCTTGATATCGCATTCTTTAATTTATTTAAAGAAGATGAAAATATGTTAGATGTTGTTGAAGAGTTGCACCAAAAATATTACAAAATCTGTAAACTACTTGATTTTAGATTGTATTATTGATGAATACTGATAATATCTTTTAACTCCCTTGTTTTTTAAGTATTTTTATGATGAATGAAAATCAATCCCATTGAAAAATCAATTCTTAGACGAAGCCAAGATAGAACTTATAAATGGACATGCTAAAAAGCGTCATCCGTTTCGTTATTTTACACTTGCTACTATTAAAAACGGCAAACCACGACAACGCACGGTGGTGTTGCGTAAAACATTAACAGACTTAAGCTTCGTTTTTTATACGGATAAAAGGACTCAAAAAATAGAAGATCTTCAACAGAATTCATCGTGTAGTGCCTTGTTTTACCATCCTAAAAAACTATTGCAATTACGTGTTTCCGGAACAGCCGAGTTAATTACAGACAAAGAACAAATTGCAACCTATTGGCATACTGTACAAGAAGCTTCTAAAAAAGATTATACGACAAAAATAGCTCCAGGAACTCTCATTAATAATCCTGATGCAATAGCATATACTTCAGAGGAAAATTATTTTTGTCCAGTTAAAATTATTCCTACTTCCATGGAGTATTTACGTTTAAAGCGACCAAATCATATAAGAGTGTTATTTACTAGAATCGATAAAGATTGGTCTGGTGAATTTTTAGTGCCGTAATTGTTTATTTTATGTTCATTTGGCAATCCAAGAGAATCTTTTAAAATATTTTATTACAAACCTATGATTCAAAATACGATTTTAAATCAGTATTAAAAGATTAGTTTCATTAAGTTTTGAAGTATAACCCGCAATTTCTTTTAACATCATTGTTTTAGAGTTACCTCTAAAGACATTTTAGCTGTAATTTTGTCAAATATCGCCCAAAAGCGCTATTCTTTTAACTGTTATAAAATGCCCAATAATGTTCTACGTGGCGCCTGTCCTGAGCGAGGAACGAGTCGAAGGGTTACTTTTCTTTGGTGAAAAGCGAGGTTATTCCTTCAACTTTTTCTTTTCTTTGTTTCTTTTCAAATGTTTCTTTAAAAATGTTTCTTTAAAAATGTAATGGAATACTCTTTTTACGAAACTAGCTTGTCTTGAGCTTAGTCGAAAGGATAGGAGAGTAGTGGAATGTGTGTGGAATAGAAATTTGTAGTTTATTCATTGTTATTAGTAATAATTATAATAAATTTACTTTTATATGAAAATAGGATTTAAAAATTTAAGAAGTCTTGTAGATACAGGAGACTTATCAATTAAACCACTTACAATATTATTAGGTCAAAATAGCTCTGGAAAAAGTACTTTTTTAAGAACTTTTCCATTATTAAAACAAAGTTTAGAAACTAGAACAACGGGACCACTTTTATGGTATGGAAGGTTTGTTGATTTTGGTGATTTTTCTATGGCTTTAAATGATAATAAAAAAAAGGACGATTTTATTGAATATTCATTTGATTTAGATTTTATTGATTCATCGAGGTCATCATTACGATATCGTAGAAAACATCCAATTGTTTCTTTAACTGAAAATATAACAAACTGTAGAGTTGCAATTCAAATTAAAGGAGATGAAAAAAATAAAACTTTTGCTTCTCAAATAGAAATGGATTTTAATGGTTTTAATTTAAAAGTCAATATTGGTAAAAATGATTCTTTGAATCAAATTCTAGTTTGTAATGTAGAAATTGTTAAACATGAAGATGCAATTGTTGTTAATTTAGGTAATAATTTTCTTCCTGAATTATTATATAAAGGTAAATTAGGTCATTACACTTTTGGCTCTGATATGTTCCTTGTAAAGCAAATTTATACTAAAATCAAAGAAATTTCTAGTAGAAATATAGCAGATAGTACTGTCCTTAAAATTATTAGTAAACTAAATTTATCTTCAAATAAAAAATTGTTTGAATCTATTGTTTCACAAAAAGAAATAAAAACTTTCTATAAGAATGTTAATAATTGGAATATTGAAGATTCTATATATAAGGAATTTAGAGCTTTACTTTTAGCAAGTATTGCTCCATCACTTATAGAGAGATGTAATGATTATATTAGTAACATGGCTTCTAATACTAGTTATATAGCGCCTTTAAGAGCTACTGCTGAAAGATATTATAGACCACAAGATTTGAATGTTGATGAAGTTGATTTCCAAGGTAAAAATTTAGCTCTCGTCTTAAAAAATTTAAGTTCAACTGAAAAAAATGAATTTGAAGAATGGTGTCTAAATACTTTTAATTTTTGTCCTAAAGCAAATATTTCAGGAGGAAATATGACTATCAATGTGAAATTCAAAAATGTAAAATCAGAACACAATATAGCAGATTTAGGTTTTGGATTTTCTCAGATACTTCCAATTATTACTCAAATTTGGACTGGTGTAATTAAAGGACAAAATGCTAGAAGAAGAAGAAGAGATAACATTGTTAAAATTTATGCTATAGAGCAACCCGAATTACATTTACACCCAACAATTCAAACCAAATTAATTGATGCAATAATTAGTGTTATTAATTATTGTAGTAAAAATGATTTATTAATATATTTTATTTTGGAAACCCATAGTGAAACTATTGTTAATACAATCGGAACAAGAATTTACAAAGAAAAAATAGCTAAAGAAAATATTAATATTATAATGTTTGATAAAATGTCTAATGAGTCAGTTTCTGAAGTTAAAGAAGTTAGCTATACAAATGATGGAACTCTGAAGAATTGGCCATTTGGATTCTTTGAAGAAGAGTGGGATTCAAATAATTAATATTTTTCTTATGATTATTAAACTTGACGATACTCTTATAAATTTTTGTGGTTTACAAAGCAATGACCAAAACGATTCACAAATATTTGAACTATTGGCTGATGTTAGAATTAGAGGTTTTCATTTTGTTATAGGAAGTAGAAAATTATTAAGATTGCTCGGGTCTTCAAAGTTCATTAGTGAAAAAGCAAAAAAATTATATCAAAAATTATATAATAATTATACAACGGAAATGGCCATAAGTGCTTCTGTAGATTTTACATTGAACATTATTGACAGTAAAAAAAGTAATACAACCAATGATATTTTTATAGATATACACGATTTAAACGATAATACTTTTCTTTTAAGAAACAAACTATTGTTAGAAAACACGGTTGATTCAAATATTTATAGTGAAATAATAAATAAATATATTACTCAAAACTCATTAAATGCTATCCAATATAATTGGGACGTTAGTATGGGCGGTGGAACTACAACTCATAATGAATTTAAAAGGATTACAAATGAAAATTTAACTTATACTTTATGTGTTTTGGATTCGGACAAAACTTCACCTCATTCAAATTTAGGGGGTACTGCTTTACAATTTATTACCAAACCAATTTTAACTGACTTTGGTGAATTCTATATTTTACCTGTCCATGAAATGGAAAATCTTTATCCGGTCGAAATAATTAGTGCAATATCAAATGGCATACCTAAATTTATTAAAAATAAAAAAATTATTAATAAATTAAGTACTAATAAAAATTGTGATTCTTTTTGTTACATAGACTTAAAGAAAGGCCTTAATATTTATACCCTTTATAATCTTAATGTAGATTGTAGGGATTATTGGATTAATATTTTTGATAAAATTGGGTATAACACTAAAAAATGTTCTTGTATTGATAAAAATTGTCGTCATTTTTTAATATATCCTTTTGGAAGAAATATAGCTGATGAAATAATAGATTTCGTAAGTAAAATAGGGGTAAATATTAAAGATTTATTAAACTCAATTTATGAGGAAATTTGGTTAGAAATAGGAAAATTATTATTCGAAAAATTTTGTTGTCCAAAATTCATTCCAAATATTTAAAAGTTTCTTTCTAAATAAAACATAATTTTTTATAAGCCTGATTAACTTTGGCTAAAATAATAGGCGAGTGAACGTAATATTTGAGAGAGTTAGTAAAACGTTACAAAATAGTAACGGATTATATGTCAAATATTGCCCAAAAGCGCTATTTCGCTAATCTTTTATTTGGTAATGTTCAGTATTCTTGATTCCAAGTTTTTGTGACAATTATAACATCCTCTTCAGTTTTATTAACGATTTTTCCTGTAATTTGCGCACTTATTTTAAACAATAACGGTAAAACGCACTTTGAAGGTTGATAACTTGCATCTAACCTAGCTCTTAAGCTTTCGCCCAACTTGAATGAACTCTAATCAAATGAGAATAACACCACTTTTAGTGATTCTGGCATTTCTTTCCTTTCATCATCCTGCAATCAGTCAAACATTAATTGATAATTACAGCCTTCCCAATAAACTGGGCGTTTTTATCGATGGCTGTGGAGGAGATCGAGCCTGTGATTTAGATTATATTAGATCGGAAATCACGGCGGTAGACTTCTACAGGGATAATCAAAAGGCTGATGTATTTCTGCTAATTAACAGAAACAGATCCGGTGGCGGTGGAAGACAATATCAATTGATTTTTATAGGTCAACAAAACATTCATGCAGGAAGAACAGATACGCTCTATGTAGATAATAAGCAGACAGACACGAACTTTGAAGTGCGGAAAAAACTAACCCGGTTTATCAAATTGGGATTAGCTCCCTATGTTGCGAAAACTAAAGCTGGGGAGGAGATCGAAATCAACATGAAGACGAACTCCGCCATTCTGGAAGACTCGACACAGGTAGTTGTTGATTCTTGGAATTACTGGGTTTTTAATTTGGGAAGTGATGCGAACATTGAAATAGAGGAGTTGAGCAGTGATATCAATATTGGTGGAAACATTAATATTAACCGTATTACGGATGAATGGAAAATATCTCTATCTGGGAGAATAGATGAAAGGCTGAGAAGAACGATTCAAAAAGTACCAAGAGTTGATGACAATGGCGATGCGGTTCTTAATGAAGATGGTAATCAGATTGTTGATGAAGTTGTGAATAATTTTGATGTATCAGAATTTGGATTTAGTCATCAGCTAGTGAGGTCTATTTCACCACAATGGTCTTATGGTTATGATATGGCAGGACGTCAGAACACCCGACTTAATTATCAGTTTCAGACCAGCTTCAGGCCAGCAGTAGAATACAATTTTTTTCCAGAATCTGTGCAGAATACCAAATTTCTAAGAGTAAACTATGGGGTTGAACTCAGGAATAATAGATATGTCGAAGAAACGATTAGCGGTGTTCTTAAAGAAACCAGGGTGCTCCAAAGTTTGAGAGCTAGCCTTGGACTAAATAAACGTTGGGGAAACCTTGAGGTGGGATATCGTTTGAGAAATTATCTAGATGATTTTAGCTCTTGGTCTACAGGTTTGAATATCAGAGCAGATGTCCGTGTTACCGGGAATTTATCTTTCTATGTAAGGGCAGAAGGCAATTATGTAAAGGACCAGATTTACTTGGCATCCGGAGACTTCACTGAACAGGATATATTGAGCGGGCGGGTAACGCTACCCTCAGCATATATCATCGATACCAGATTTGGTTTTAATTATCGGTTTGGTTCTAATCTAAATAACTTTGTGAATCGAAGATTTTTTGGAAGAGCCAATTTTGTTGGGAATGATTAATATATCATGCGTTGCAGTATAGGATTATACGAACTGAAATGCTATAGAATAAGAGCTTAGAATTTTATTTTTACTCACGTATATAATTATTTAAAAAAAAATAAAGGAGTTCGTGAATCTCGTAAAAACTCGATTTCATAAAATTTATGCTCTTGTGGTGAACTGACGAAAATGTCATAGAAAAAAATAATAAAGAATTATAGCTACCCAACAATATATATAACTGCATAGCCACAATTAGCTTGACATAATTACTATCGATATAAGTCTAAAGACGTTATATCTGTAATTATGTCAAATATCGCCCAAAAGCGCTATTTCGCTCATTGTTATAAAACGCCCTATAATTTATATTATGTAAAATAGAGTTTTAAAAACAGGCTGCACCATCTTAGATTGTCCTATATACTCCATTTAGTAAAGATGAAATTATTTTAACAACATAATAACGAATGCAACCTATCCCACTATTTCAATTAATACTACTTTTGCGCCATGCAAAAAAAAACGAATTCACAGTTAGAATTCATCATCATTATGGCGTGCTTAATGTCGCTCGTTGCACTTTCCATAGATGCGGTGCTTCCTGCGTTAACTAGTATAGCCGTAGACATTCATAGCACAAATACTGCAGATACACAGTTACTAATTACCATGATATTTCTGGGTTTAGGTTCTGGCCAATTAATTGCTGGACCGCTTTCAGATAGTTTAGGCAGAAAACCAGTCGTTTATGGAGGATTTATCATTTTCGCCATGGCTAGTATTATTTGCGTGTATGCCCAAAGTTTAGAGTTGATGATTCTAGGTCGTATTTTGCAAGGCATTGGTTTGTCTGCTCCCAGAACCTTAAGTATTGCCATGGTTAGAGATACCTATGAAGGCGATTATATGGCCAAAATAATGTCTTTTATTGTTTCTTTATTCATTCTGATTCCTGTGATAGCGCCAACTTTAGGAAAACTAATGTTAGACAATTTCGGATGGCAATCTATTTTTACAAGTCAACTATTATTTGGCGGATTGGTAATGGTTTGGTTTAAAATAAAACAACCAGAAACCTTAAAACTAGCCTATAAAAAACCTTTTCATCTTTCTATCTTTAAAGAAGGTTTTATCGAGTTTTTTAAACATAATGATGCCATAATTTATACAGTTATCAGTGGTTTCACTACTGGATCATTCATGGTGTTTTTAGGAACGTCTCAACACATATTTCAAAAGCAATACAATTTAGTCGATGAGTTTCCTTATTTATTTGGCGCTATTGCGCTTGCGGTTGGCTTTGCTACCTTTATAAACGGAACGGTCGTTGTAAAATACGGAATGAAGAAGCTAGTACGTTTTTTCTTAACCGTATTTACCGCAGTGTCTTTATTTTATGTAATTGTTTTTTATCAGCAAGTAAACCCACCAATTATTGTTTTGGTCATTTCTTTTATGATTCAGTTTTTTGCAATCGGATTTTTATTTGGAAACTTACGTTCGTTAGCCATGCAACCCATCGGTCATATTGCTGGTGTTGGTGCAGCCATCAATGGGTTTGTTTCTACCGTAATGGCAGTACCTATTGCATTTTTTGTAGGACTTTATGTGGTGGATACAGCCTATCCCCTTTTCTTAGGATTCCTGTTTTTCGGAAGTACTTCCATCTTACTGTTATTTTTAACACGTAAAAAGGTAAATTGATCACCGCTTATTTTTTATAAAAATGATACAATTTACGGGAGTATCTTCATCGATTTATTTCTGTGGATGTTAAAATCGTTATCTGCTACATACTTTGCGTATAAAAATTGTAATCCTTTAAAACGGTATCAATAAAATCCTTATCGCTTTTATGGACAGATTTTATTCCGGTGACTTCTAAAATTTTTGATCGCAACTTTATTAAGGTTTTGTAATCATTCTGCTTCATAGAAGTGTAAAATGTTTCTTTGATAATGCGCGCGTCATTATCTGATAATGCAATCACATTTGGATATGTAGGGACATAATTATCTTGAATATCCTCTAAAATAGTTTGCGAAAATTGCACATCGTCCTTTAAATGAATCACAATAGTATTGGCAATGATATCACCAAAACGCTGATTTTTATCGGTAAACATAATCAAAAAGAAACCGATTAATTTTCCAAAAATAAAGATTAAAACGAGTAAACGATACTGTTCTGATAAGCCTAAGGATGCCACATAAACAAACAGTAAGGTAAACAAATTAAAGTCTATAATTCTTAAAAACCATCGTATGATATAATCGGTGATTGATGGTTTAAAACCATCCACGTTAATCACTCTAATTTGTACTATTTTTTTTCCTAAGGTTTGGCCGTTCATTAAAATTTCTGAATACAACGAATAGAAGGTTATCGGCACTAAAAATAAAACTTCCATCGCTTTGATACTCCAACTGTCACTGGTTATGGACTCATCGAACATGCTAAACCCAAACAATTTATAAGCAAAATAGACATAAGAGAACTTGATTACATTGTCTATCACAAAAGCTAAAAGTCGTTGAAATGCATTCGCAACCTTAAATTTTATATGAACATTTTGTGCTGTTTTTATTTGGACTGTTTTCATGCAATGTTTAAATTCGCTCTAAATGAGAGAGGTCGCTTTTATAAAGCAAAATAAAGAAAAATGGCTTGAATTTGAGCAAGGATTTTCGAATAAAGAGAAAAAAAGTCCAGATGACATAGCCAATCTGCATATAAAAATCATGAACGATTTGGTATATGCTCAAACCTATTATCCAAAAAGTAAGGTTACGGCATATTTAAACAAACTAGCAAAAACCAGCTTTGACAAGGTATATGACTCTAAAAGAAGCGATAAAAATGTAATTCTTTACTTTTTTTTAGACCAAGTACCACTGCTCTCTTTTAAATACAGAAAATATTTTTACATCTCTTTTATTTTTTTCTTTATCTGTTTTTTTATCGGATTATTATCAACGTTTCATGACGAATCTTTTGCTAGGCAAATTTTAGGGAATAGTTATGTAGACCAAACATTAGAAAATATTGAAAGTGGCGATGCCATGGCCATTTATAAAGGTGGCAGTAATTGGGGAACTTTTATCGGTATTTATAACAACAACCAAAGAGTTGGCTTAAATATGTTTTTATCCGGGATATTTTTAGGCATCGGTACCGCGTTTTATATTGTGATAAACGCTATTATGGTGGCGGTTTTTCAGGCATTTTTTTATCAACAACATAGCTTTTTTGATAGTTTAAAAGGAATTTGGATTCACGGAACCTATGAAATTTTCGGAATTATCATAGAAGCGGCGGCTGGTTATATTATTGGTGCAAGTATTTTATTTCCAGGTACTTTAAAACGTTTTGAATCTTTTAAAAATGGAATCAGAGATGCTTTTTATATTTTCATTAGTACCGTTCCGTTTACTTTGATGGCAGCTTTTTTAGAGGGCTATGTAACACGATATTCCAATATAATGCCCACCCTATTTTGTTTTGCCATCATTGTATTTTCTTTAATTTCAATTAGTTACTATTATTTAATTTTACCATTTATAGTGGCAAAAAAACACGGAATTCGATAGATGAAAAAAAGCATCACTTCCCTCCTTTTCATGTGTATACTTTTTGTCTATGCACAAGAAAAAACGTTGGATTCTAGAGAAAATTCGGGAGACACTATTGCATATCATAAAAATAAATCGATTAGCAAACCAAGGACTTTTAAAAAAGATTTAAAAGAGACCTACAACGGTAAAGACTTTGTATATCAGGAAAATAATCCTAATAAAAAGGTTTCTATAAACAATTCATTTAATTTGGGGATTTTCGAGTTTTTTATCTTTTTTATGCAAACTATTTTTCCGTTTCTTTTAGGGGCCTTTATCATCTTTATCATTCTAAAAGTGTTGTTAGGTTTTGATGCTCAATTTTGGAAACCTTCTAAGAGATCAAAAAAAATAACGGAAACTCTAATTTACGAAAACGAAAATCTTCATGAACTTCATTTAGAAGGGTTATTAAAGCAAGCATTAGAAAACAAGAATTTCAGGTTGGCAATTCGGTATTACTATTTAACTTCTTTAAAAATATTATCGAACAAAGAAATGATTTCCTATCATAAAGATAAAACGAATTCGGCATATCTTTCTGAAATAGAAAATAGGGATATCAAAAATCAGTTTTCATATTTATCTTATGTATACGCTTATGTTTGGTATGGAGAATTTACTTTAGATGAAGCGAGTTTTATAAGAGCTCAACATAAGTATCAATCTTTTTTAAAATCTTTAGTTTGATGCGGTTCCGAGATAATTTTAAAATTTTCTCAATTCGAGTGAATTTTATGTTTATAAAGCATAAAATTTGTATCGAGGATCCTAATTTTAACTTACAAATTGTTCTCGATACCATTTTTCGTTCCTCAAAATCACTCGAACTGATAACTTCAAATAAAATAAAAATAGTATTCAAAACTTTTATATTCATTACTACGCTTCTAATTCTAAGCAGCTGTAATAAAACCAATTGGAATGAAAACTATCGGGAAAAAGAGAAAAGTCCTTTTGGAACGTATATCATTTACAATGAGATGGATGCACTTTTTGAGAAGGAAGAAGTTGTGTACTTAAAAGATAATTTTTATGATTATTTAACTAAGAATTATAAAACGCCATCAGCAAATTTTGGAACCTATGTTTGTATCAAAAATGATGCGTATAAGTTAACCGCAGACGGTATTGATACATTGCTATCTTTTGTTGCAAACGGAAATCATGCTTTTCTATCTCTGAATGAGTTCAGTGAAAATTTAAGAGAAAAGTTAGAAATTACCACGAATGATTTAGACAAAAATACATCTTCAATAAAAGCTTTAAAAGGTGAGTTTTACTTAGAGGATGCTCATTTTGAGAATCAACTTTTTACCTTTGATAGAAATATCAGAAGGCATTATTTTATCACCTATAACGAGAACAAAACCATCGTTTTAGGCTCCGCAAAAATTGATGGAGAAAAAGTGCCTAATTTTATGAAAATATATCACGGAAAAGGAGCAATTTATGTGCATTCAAATCCTGTGGTGTTCACAAATTATTATCTTTTAAAGGACAAAGAGGCGTATCTAGAAAATGTGTTTTCTTATGTGCCTTCTTCTACAATTTTTTGGGATCCGCAGATAAAAAAAAGTGAGCATTCCAATCAACCCGATAAAGACAATCCATCGGTATTTAAATTCTTTTTGCAACACAAAACCTTAACGTGGTTTTTGTTTGTTTCTTTAGCAGGTGTCTTATTATTTATGCTTTTGAATGCAAGAAGAAAACAGCGACCAATTCCTATGATTCATCCTTCAGAAAACACCACGGTGGCGTTTACGCAAACCATTTCTAGCTTGTATTTAAAAGAAGAAGATCATAAGAATTTAGTAGATAAAAAGATTACTTTTTTTTTGGAGAAAGTAAGGACCAAATACTTGCTAAACACCAACAATTTAAACAAAGATTTTATTCATAATTTAGCTGCAAAATCAGGCAATGAAATTCAGAATACAAAATATTTAATCAATACAATGATCACTTTAAATAAAAGGTCAGAATGTTCTGAAGAAGAACTCTTTGTGCTATTTAAGATGATTGATAATTTCTTTAAAAAACAAGAAAATGGACATGCCAAATAATGAAACAAATTCAGACAATTTAGAATTTGAAAATAGAATCAATTTGTCTGAATTGCAAGACGCTGTTTTTCAAATTAAACAGCAATTACAAAAGGTCATTGTAGGTCAAAAACAAATGATGGATTTACTTTTAGTAGCGCTACTGGCAGATGGTCATGTGCTTATTGAAGGGGTTCCTGGCGTAGCAAAAACCATCACAGCAAAACTAATTTCAAAAACGATTGATATTGGTTTTAGTAGAATTCAGTTTACACCCGATTTAATGCCTTCTGATATTTTAGGAACCTCGATTTTTAATGTAAAAACATCAGAATTCGAATTCAAAAAAGGACCTATTTTTTCGAATATGATTTTGATTGATGAAATTAATAGAGCCCCTGCAAAAACACAAGCGGCTTTGTTTGAGGTCATGGAAGAAAAACAAGTTACTATGGACGGCAAAACCTACAAAATGGAAGAGCCTTTTGTGGTGTTGGCAACTCAAAACCCCATAGAGCAAGAAGGAACCTATAGACTGCCCGAAGCGCAATTAGACCGATTTTTGTTTAAAGTAATTATCGAATACCCGAATGCTGAAGAGGAATTAGAAATTATTATTAGAGAACATGCCTTAGAAAATACCGCCAAAATAAGTAAGATTGAAACGGTTATTAAAGGAGCTAAAATTGTAGAATTTAGAGCTTTGGTGAATCAAATAAAGATTGAAGAAAATTTATTAAAATATATTGCGAATGTTGTGGTGAATACGCGCTCTAATTCGTTTTTATATTTAGGAGCTTCACCAAGAGCCAGTATTGCAATTTTATCAGCCTCAAAGGCATTTGCAGCGATTGAAGGTAGAGATTTTGTAACACCAGAAGATATTAAAAGAGCTACAATTCCGGTTTTACAACATCGGGTGATTGTGACGCCAGAAAGAGAAATGGAAGGCGTAACGAGTACACAAATTATAGAACAGATTATTGAGGCGGTAGAGATTCCGAGGTAGATTTTTTTCTGTCATTCCTGTGCAGGCAGGAATCTTACTAGTAAGAATTGAAAAGAAATAGGTTCCTGCTTTCGCAGGAATGACAAGTCAATATTTATACGAATAAACAATTAAACATATCCATATTTAATCGCTTGAAAAATTTTTACAATACTTTATTTTTAAACAATCGGTTTTTCTATTGCTTATCGGCAATAGCTACCTTGTTTGTCATTGGCTTTTTTGCTCCTTTCTTTTTTGAGTTGTCTAAAGTGCTGCTGTTTATGTTAATTATGCTCACCTTGATTGATGTTTTTATTTTATATCAAACTAAAAAAGGAATTAAAATTGATCGGAATTTACCAGAAAGACTCTCTAATGGCGATGAAAATAGAATTTCTCTTTTAATTAAGAACGAATATCCTTTTGTAGCACATATTTCACTTATTGAAGAATTGCCTTATCAATTTCAAAAAAGAGATTTTATTTTTGAACAACAAGTACAAAAGAAGCAAGAAAAAACAATTTACTATTTTGTAAGACCCACCGAAAGAGGTGTTTATTCTTTTGGCTTTTTAAATGTATTTGTGAATTCAGCTTTAAAATTAGCCACTAAAAAATATGTTTTGTGCGAAGAAAAAGAGCTAAAATGTTATCCTTCTTTTTTAAAATTAAGAGCGTTTCATATGAAATCTTTTCAAAATTCATCTACTGCTGTCGGAACTCGAAAAGTAAGAAGAATTGGGAATTCTTTGGAGTTTGAACAAATTAAAGAATATGTTTCTGGTGATGATATCAGGACTTTAAATTGGAAAGCCACTGCAAAGAGAAATCATTTTATGGTAAATCAATATGTAGAAGAAAAATCGCAATCTGTATATACTATTATTGATAAAGGACGGGCTATGCAAATGCAATTTAATGGTTTAAGTTTATTAGATTATGCTGTAAATGCAACGTTGGCAATTAGTCATATAATTTTACGAAAACAAGATAAAGCAGGCATGTTGTCTTTCTCTACAAAACTAGAAGATTGGGTGGTTGCAGAAAGAAGAAGCTCTCAAATGAGTTTAATTTCTGAAGCATTACATGCGATTAAAACCAATTTTTTAGAACCTGATTTTAGTACATTATATGCGGTTGTAAAAAGAAAAATTACCCATAGAAGTTTACTTATTTTATTTACAAATTTTGAAACCATAGATAGTTTAAACAGACAACTCCCCTATTTAAGAGCGCTAGCAAAAAATCATTTACTATTAGTTGTATTTTTTAAAAATACAGAATTAGACATGATGATCGATGCAAAGGCAGAAACCATTCAGCAAGTATATGACAGTATTATTGCTGAAAAATTTATGTACGAAAAGAAAAGAATTGTAAATGAACTTAAAAAATACGGAATTCAATCTGTATTGACCAAGCCAGAAGATTTAACTGGAGATAGCATCCAAAAATATTTAGAATTAAAATCTAGAGGACTTTTTTAAAGTGTTATACTCATTATTCTTATAAATAATTGCTTGTTAATTTTAATCTTTAAATCACTTAAAGTCAGTTGTTTCCTAAGATATTAGTTGTCAATTCGAGCGCAGTCGAAATATTCTAATAGTTCTGGACTGCGCTACCATTGACGTTTTTATTAAATAATTGTTTTTCAATGATTTAAAGGTCGGTTAAAGTTACTTGTATTTTTACGATTATTTTGCAATTCAGTATATTTAAAACCAATTTACGTCATCTTCTACGCTTGTAATTTTTTTTTCTTGGGTCTCGAACTGACAGGGTGTGTAATCAGTCTTAATAAACCGATTGTCACTTCGAGTGAAATTTCTTTTTCGGAAATTTTGTATCGAGAAGCTTTTAATTTCTATTTACTTCTTTACTTCTAAAATGTTCTCGATACAATTTCAATGAAAAATTGAAATCACTCGAACTGACACTTGGATTTACTTTAAAAATCGAAATCTAAAACCTAAATACTTTTGTTTTTAGAAGGAATTCAAAAAGGATACAACGGCTAAGTGTCCAAAGCTTGTCCTCAACTTGATTGGGGAACTCAATAATAAGTCTGGACACGATATTGAAATCACTTGTAGAATTCAAGAAAAATAAAAGTAAGTCTTGACTTTTGGTGAAGCCTGTGCTGAACTAGATTCAGTATTCATCAATGGAAAAGAAAAGAAGAATAAAAGAAAAATATACTTTTAACTAGTTTATGTAAAAACATTATTAGGGTTTTTTAAACTAAAAGATTGCTTCAATCGTGCCTCTTTCGCAATGACGTGCTGCCCCTAGAACCGTCATTGCTAATAACGAAGCTATCTCTTTTTTGGATATGCTAAATCAAAAGATTGTTTTTTGGTATATAGTTCTCAATACAATTCCGATGAGTTCTCGATACAATTTCAATGAGTTCTCGATACAATTTCAATGAAAAATTGAAATCACTCGAACTGACACTTGGATTTACTTTAAAAATCAGAATCTAAAACCTAAATACTTTTGTTTTTAGAAGGAATTCAAAAAGGATACAACGGCTAAGTGTCCAAAGCTTGTCCTCAACTTGATTGGGGAACTCAATAATAAGTCTGGACACGATATTGAAATCACTTGTAGAATTCAAGAAAAATAAAAGTAAGTCTTGACTTTTTGTTACTTTTTGGTCAAGCAAAAAGTAAAAACATAAAAAAGAACGCTATGTATTAGTGTATAACAGAGCAATCAATTTAAAGAACCTTTTTGATGAATATGAAATTGCTACCCGTATTTCACTTCAATAAATTAGAAAATTAAACTCCAATTTTCGACCTACCATTGAAGTTTTTATTAAATAATTGTTTTTCAGTGATTTAAAGGTCGGTTAAAGTTACTTGTATTTTTACGATTATTTTGCAATTCAGTATATTTAAAACCAATTTACGTCATCTTCTACGCTTGTAAAAATTTTTTTCTTGGGTCTCGAACTGACATTCGTGAAACATATATATTTAATTCGAAGTAGCTACTGACGGCTATCTAATTTTTTAAACTTTCCCAATTTCCATCATATGTAATGGTACTTCTGTGACTGCTATTCACCGTAAATCTACATGTTTTATTTGCAAATAAGGTTAAAGAAATTCTTAAGCTTTCTGTTTTAGCATTCAACCAATATTCAAGTAGATACTTATTTTTTTTGGCATTAAAAGAGGTCTTAACGCGATCAGGTTTTCCTTTGAATTGCAGACCAGTCTCTGTTCCATAACCATTTGCAAAACGTCTTTCTCCATAAAAAGGCATATCTAAAAATACACTATCATTTTTTATTGTAAAATTATTTTGAATATTTATTAAGCTAATATTTGCCAAATTACTGCCAGGAGGTAATAATTTTTCAATGCCCCTTACATTTGCAAAGGCAACAGGAGATGCAGAATTTGCAACAATTGTGAAATTTTTATCTAAAACTGTTTTTCGCATAGATTCAATTTCAGCAAGCGCGGCAGTACTTTTACAACTATAAATATTTACTATTAAAAGTGATAAAAGTAAAAATCGGAATTTTAAAAACATAAATTACTGATTATAAATTACTTAAAATTACATAAAAAGAATTAGAAATTTGATAAATAAATCATAATTTTTTACCGGTAAAATAGTAGTACTTTTATCCCTTTTAAAATCCTTATGAATTTAGAAATTATTTTTGAAGACGAATATATTCTTTGTGTAAACAAACCCAATAATGTTTTGGTACACCATGCTTTTCTCTCAAGAAATGTGGCTCATGAAGCTTCATTATTACAATTAATTGACCAAGAATTACACATAAAAGTATACCCTATTCACCGATTAGATCGGAAAACTTCAGGGTTAATTTTATTGGCTAAACAAAAAGAAATTGTTTCAAGATTTCAAGAATTATTCACGTCTCATAAAATTCAGAAAACATATTTCGGTGTAGTTCGTGGTTTTTCTCCGGATACAAAAATTATAGATTCTCCTGTAAAAGGTCGTGATGCGAATGTGCATAAAGAAGCATTAACACATTTAAAAACATTAGAAAATGTTGTACTTAATATCCCTGTAAAACCTTATGATTCTTCACGTTATAGTTTAGTTGAATTTTTACCTCAAACAGGAAGAATGCATCAATTAAGAGTACATTCTAATAAAATTAGTCATCCTTTAATTGGTGATGCAAAATATGGCGATAAAAGCCATGATGTCATGTTTGATGAAAATTTTGGTTGGAAAAATCTTTTTTTACATGCTGGGAAATTAGAATTTATACATCCCTTTTCATCAGAAAAAATGATTTTGAAAGCATCCTTTCCTACGGATTGGATTTCGTTGTTTGATACATTTAAATGGAAAAACCCTCTTGTATAATAAAGTGTTTATCTTGAGTTGTATCAAAAAAAAATATAAAAATTAACAAAACGCTGTATTCCAATTATTGTTCAATGGATTGGGAATCAAACCCAACCAATTCTCCAGCTTCAAACATCGGTGAAACCTCAATAGGATTGCAACAAACTTCGCAATCTTCAATATAAGTTTGATGCGTAACACTTACATCTAATATCATTGAAATTTCTTCCCAACAATACGGGCATTGAAAAAAATGTTCTAATTCCAAATTTTATTCTTCGATTACTTTTAATACTAATTTTCCATTTTTATCACCAGAAAATAATCTGTTATAGGTTTCATGAAAGTTTTCTATGCCTTCATAAATATCTTCTCTAGATTTCAATTTTCCCTGTTGCATCCAAATTCCCATTTGTTTTGCAGCTTCTCCAAACTTCTTCGTATAATCCATCACCACCATTCCTTGCATGGTGGAACGTGTTACCAATAAGGATAAATAATTACTGGGTCCATCAATTTTAGACTTGTTATTATATTGAGAAATTGCACCACAAATGACAACTCTAGCATGCATTCTTAATTTACTTAAAGCTGCATCTAGTATTTTTCCGCCAACATTATCAAAATAAATATCAATTCCTTTAGGACATTTTTCTTTTAAAGCGGAATATATATTTTCAGACTTATAATCAATGGCTGCATCAAAACCCAATTCGTTCACCAAATAATCGCATTTTTCTTTTCCGCCAGCAATTCCGATGACAGTACAACCTTTAATTTTAGCAATTTGTCCTACAATACTTCCAACAGCACCCGCGGCACCCGAAACTAGTACAATATCGCCTTCTTTAACTTTACCAACTTCCGTAATTCCGAAATAAGCAGTCATTCCGGGCATTCCTAAAGTCCCGATATACATGGGCATTGGTGCTAAACGAGTATCAACTTTATACCAACTGTCACCATTTGTAATCACGTATTGCTGCACACCACCCCAACTTGTTACCACATCTCCGATTTCAAATTTTGGGTTTCCATTATTTTTAATCACTTTACCAACAGAACCAGCTCTCATCACATCATTGATGGCAACTGGCGGAATGTAAGATTTAGAATCATTCATCCAACCGCGCATTGCAGGATCTAAAGAAATATAGTGCTGTTCTACTAAAATTTCTCCTTCTTGTAATTCGGGAACGGGATTTGTTTCTAATTGCCAGGTATCTTCCGTTGGCACTCCAACAGGGCGTTTTTTAAAAATGATTTGTTTGTTATTCATGAAAGAATTTTTAAGTCTGAAATCAAATATACTTAATAATTTTGTAAATCTTGAATTGCCTTCATTAAGACGGATTTTCCTAAATATTGCTGTTCTAAATCAGATTGAAAAGGAATTGGCGTTTCTAAACTGGCGACTCTTTTTACAGGTGCGTCTAAAAATTCAAAACAATTTTCGGTAATTAATGCGGAAACATCACTCGCAATACCGCCAAATAAAGAATCTTCTTGTACAATTAGTATTTTTCCTGTTTTTTTTGCGGATGAAAAAATAGTTTCGGTATCTAAAGGTTGTAAAGTTCTTAAATCAATTACATCCGCAGAAATTTCGGGAACGTTTTCTAAAGCTTCTAAAACCCAATGAACTCCTGCTCCATAACTAATAATCGTCATTTCTTGTCCTGTTTTTAAAATCGCTGCTTTCCCTATTTCTGTAGTAAAATACCCTTCTGAAACCTCTTGATATACAGACCTATACAAACCTTTGTGTTCAAAAAATAAAACAGGATTTGGATCTTCAATGGCACTTGCTAACAAACCTTTTGCATCTTGTGGAAAAGCTGGATACACTACTTTTAAACCTGGTGTATTCGTAAACCATGCTTCGTTGGTTTGGCTGTGAAATGGCCCTGCTCCAACGCCGCCACCACAAGGCATTCGTATCACAACATCTGCATTTTGGTTCCATCTATAATTAGATTTCGCTAATAAATTTACAATGGGATTAAAACCTGAAGAAACAAAATCTGCAAATTGCATTTCCATCACTGATTTTATTCCGTTTATAGACAAACCATAAGCAGCAGAAACAATCGCAGATTCACAAATTGGGGTATTCCGAACCCGCTCTTTTCCAAAAGCTTCTACAAAACCATCTGTGATTTTAAAAACGCCACCATATTCAGCAACATCTTGTCCCATAATAACGAGGTCATCGAATTTTTCCATGGACAATTTTAATCCGTCAGAAATGGCATCTACAAAACGAATTTTATTTTTATTGGAGGAAGCAGTTACTTCTTTATATTCGTGCATTTTAAAAACATCATTGAGTTCCGTTTTTATATTCGGAATGATTTTTTCTTCATCAAAAGCCATTTGAAGATGTTCATTTATTTCATGAACGATTTCTTCTTTATATAAAATTTCAATCTCTTCTGTTAGAATTCCTTCGTTGATTAAATACTCTTGATAATTTTCTAACGGATCTTTTGCCGCCCAAAAGTCTAACAACTCTTGCGGGACATATTTTGTGCCACTTGCCTCTTCATGACCACGCATTCTAAATGTTTTAAATTCTATTAAAATAGGTCTTGGATTTTTACGCACACTTTTGGCAATTTCATCTACTTTAGTATAGACTTCTAGAATATTATTTCCATCAATAATATGGCTTTCCATTCCGTAGCCAATTCCTTTATCAGCAATATTGATACATTTAAATTGTTCTGAAGATGGTGTAGACAAACCATAACCATTATTTTCAACACAAAATAAAATAGGTAAATTCCATACAGAAGCTACATTTAAAGCCTCATGAAAATCGCCTTCACTAGTACCACCTTCACCTGTAAAAACGGCACAAATTTTATGGTTATTTTTTAATTTATTTGCCAAAGCAATTCCGTCTGCAATTCCTAATTGCGGACCTAAATGAGAAATCATTCCTACAAGATTGTATGCTTGCGTTCCAAAATGAAAACTACGGTCTCTACCTTTTGTAAAACCATTCATTTTTCCTTGCCATTGAGAAAATAATCGATGCAACGGAATATCTCTTGTGGTGAAAACGCCTAGATTTCTGTGCATTGGCAAAATATATTCATCGTTTTCTAACGCACTAGTAACACCGACTGAAATAGCTTCTTGCCCAATGCCCGAAAACCATTTAGAAATTCTTCCTTGACGTAAAAGAATTAACATCTTTTCTTCTATCATACGGGGTTTTAACATTCTTTTGTATAAAGAAAGCATTGTAGTTTTATTGATTGATGAATTTACAGTATACTCAATTTTAGTGGTCATAAATTATATATTTCATACTTATAACAAACATACAGCTAAAGAATTTTATTCCATAAAAAAATCCTTAACATTTTAAATGATAAGGACTTTTATAAAAATATAGTATTTTTTCTTATAGTTCTGAAAAAATTGCATGCATCATTCTTTTTTTATCATTAATGCTTTCTTCTAAAGCAATCATTGTTTCCGTTCTTTTTACCCCAGGAACATCGTCAATTTGATAAATAATATCTTTAGCATCGTTTGTGCCTTTTGCTCTAACTTTACAGAAAATGTTGTATTTACCTGCGGTTACATAAGCTACGGTTACATTCGGTATTTTTCTTAAATTTTCAATAACACTTTGCGTCATCGATGTTTTTTCTAGAAAAACACCTACATGAGCAATAAATGAATAACCCATTTTTTCGTAGTTTAAGGTTAAGGTAGAACCTTGAATAATACCTTCATCTTCCATTTTTTTTACACGAACGTGAATCGTTCCTGCAGAAACTAATAACTGCTTTGCAATGTCTGTAAATGGTGTTCTTGCATTTTCTATTAAAATATCTAAAATTTGATGATCGATTTCGTCTAAAATAAATTTTTTCATTTATTGTGTATTATTCAATTAATACGGCAAATTTATGAATTTAATTTAATTTAAAATAACAAAAAGTGAGAAAAGTTTAATTTTTTTTGCTTTCGAAAACGATTTCGTGATGTCCAATTTTGGTTTTTGTTACAATTTCCTCAATTTCCACTAATTTTGAAACTAGTTTACCCTGTATAATTTCTTCTTTATATTGATATGCTTTATCAAATTCAGGATCTGAATATCGATGAATTACATCATAAAATATCTTATCGTTATTGGGAATTTTAAAATAATCTGAATACGCATTAAATGTGTTTGAAGTAGCGATATGATAGATGCCTTGCAAAATTGCATAAAACGTATATTCTCTTGTAATTTCTCTTGGGTAATCATCAGGATAATGACCAGATTCTATTAAAACAGTGTTATACCCTAATTTTTGAAAATTATCTCCGGTAGCTGTAGGATAAAATTCATCCGTATATCTACCCACAAAATTAGGAATCATTTTTTGTAACAAAGAATTCATGGCTACAATAACATTCATTGTTTGTTTTCTTCCTTTGGTAAGTGCTCTAGTTTCTTCTTCTGAGGGTGCTAAAAAGGAGATCGTAGCAGGATTTTTAGTTCCTTCTACTCCGAAAATAGTTCTTTGATCGTGTAAATTAAAACAAAATTGAGGAGCAAACTCCTCTAAAATAGCTCTTAATAATTTACTTTCTTTTGCTGCTCTCTGCACAGCATCTCTGTTTAAATCGATGTTATTTCCGTTTACCCTTGTATATGCTTGCGCACCATCGGGGTTTAACATCGGAATAAAAATCAACGTACATTCTTTTAAAATAGTTTCTAATACTGGCTCTGTAGCATTAGAAAAGCAATTGAATACATCAAATAAAGCTTTTGTGGCTGTACTTTCATTTCCATGCATTTGAGACCATAGTAATATTCTTTTATTACCTGAACCAATTTTTAAAGTATAAATAGGTCGTTTGTATTCAGAAAAACCAAGTTGCTTAATTTCAAAAGCAAATTGATGTTTTTTAAATAGTCCTTTAATATCTTCAAAAGTAATCCACTTTCCAAAAAGCAATGTTTCTTTTTGTTCTTTGAAAAGAATTTTTAAAAAGTTAGTCGATAAAATATCCACGAATGTTTCTGTTTAGAAATACAAATTTACACTATTGAAAATAAGTAGCCAATTGTAAGATTACAATTGTAAGATTACAATTGTAAACAAATAAAAGGTTACAAATGTAAACCGAATTTGAGCACTATTTTATTACTTCTGTAAACAAATTATATTTTGGGAATAGAAAAAATTAATAGTTTTAAAAACCCTCAAATTTCAAGAATACTATTTTTTATAAATAATACTTAAAAATATAATTATCAATATTTTATGTATTTTATATAAAGTATTAGTTTAATACATATAACCCGTATTAAAATGTTTATTCGACTATCTTTTTGATACTAATTAATTTTAGTTTACATTTGTAATACAATAGCTATTTACAATGATAAACAGTTTAGAATTTGCAACACGGATAAAAAAAGTGATGAATTTTCATCAATTAACAGCATCTTTATTCGCAGATAAGATAGGTGTTCAGCGCTCTAGCATCTCACATATTTTATCTGGTAGAAATAAACCAAGTCTCGATTTTATTTTAAAAATAACTTCAGAGTTTAAAGATGTAGACATACACTGGCTCTTAAACGGAGTCGGTTCTTTTCCTAAAAAAGCCGAAAGTAAGTCGAGTGCGGCGGCTCCTTCTTTTATGGCTTCAGATACAAATGATGGAAAACGAATTCAAAGAATTGTTGTTTTTTATAAGGACGGAACTTTTGAAGAGTATCTAAAGTAGGTTGAAATTAAATTTCTAGAAATCAAAATTTAATAGAAATCATATTCTTAAAGCTCCATTAAATTCTCGAGGGCACGCAGCGAATATCTTTATTGTTTATCATTGTTGTCCGATAAAAGATAAAAAGACCGCTTTCGCTGTTAGAATCAAGAACAAAGACCTGAATGTAACTAACTGAAAAACAATATTATTACAATTTTAAATTTTTCGATACATCATAAATTCTAAAGCGGTTTTAATAGCAAGGTGTACTACTTTAAAAACTCTTGAAAATCAAGACTATCAATACTTTAAAACACTTTAGCTAATTTTAATCGGACAACACTAATTGTTTATGTAAATTTTAGATTATAATTTGGTTGCATAAAATATTACCAAACTAATGCCAATTTTGGTTTGAAATTACTGTAAAATAAAATGATGATTTTTTTCTTTATAGAAAATAGAAAAAATAAAGCATCGAATTCTTCGTTACGGTTTCTTGTTATATTGAAATAGAAAGGAAAAAAAAGGTGTTTAATTGCGGTCATTTCAATGTGCAATTGGTATAAATAACATATTTTAGTCTTATGAATAGAATTGATATTAGAACAGTAAATGTAGTTCAATATTTACAGCCTTTGCGAGAAGGTGGTTCATTACCTGCACTGGTAAAAGCAGATGATGGCTTTTTATATGTTTTAAAATTTAGAGGCGCAGGTCAAGGAAAAAAAGCATTGATAGCTGAATTTATTGGAGGAGAATTCGCAAGAGCCATTGGCTTAAATGTTCCGGAATTGGTTTTTATGAATCTCGATGATTCCTTTAGTAAAACAGAACCCGATGAAGAAATTCAAGATTTACTAAAGTTTAGCATCGGCTTAAATTTAGGATTACACTTTTTATCAAGTGCCATGACTTATGATCCTTTAGTCTCTGAAGTTACCGCATTTACGGCCTCTAAAGTAGTGCTTCTAGATAGTTTGATAAGTAATATTGACCGAACAGCTAAAAACACAAATCTTTTGCATTGGAATCATGAATTATGGGTTATTGATAATGGTGCAAGTTTGTATTTTCATCACAACTGGCCAACTTGGGAAACTCATTTAACAAGAACATTTCCTCTGATAAAAGACCATGTGCTTTTACCGAAAGCAACTTCTTTACTAAAAGCGGCTTCAGAAATAAAACTACAAATAAATGGCGAGGTAATCAATGAAATTATTTCTAAAATTCCTGAAGATTGGTTGCTTAATGAGGTTGATTTTTTAAAGCCAGACGAAATGAGAACTGCTTATATTACTTTTCTAAAGGCAAAATTGTTGATGATTGACGAACTAGTTAAAGAAGCAGAAAATGCAAGATAAAGTTACCTTTGAATATGCAATCATTAGACTTGTGCCCAAAGTAGAACGCGAAGAGTTTTTTAATATTGGTGTCATTTTATTTTCGAAACGCAAGAAATTTCTGGACATAAAATATCATATTTCGTTGAATAAATTAAAAGCTTTTGCACCTGAATTAGAATTGGATGTTTTAAATGCATATTTAAACGCTTGGAAGTTAATTTGTGACGGAAATCCTTTTGGAGGTAAAATTGGGGAATTTGAAATTTCAGACCGATTTAGATGGTTAGCTGCTTGCCGAAGTACTATGATACAAAGTTCTAAAACGCATGCTGGTTTGTGTACACATCCAGAAAAGGAAATAGCCTATCTTTTTGAGAAGTATGTTTTATAATTTTACTATCAATTAATACAATAATAACTAATTTTAAAAAGTAGGTTTTTTAATGAAAACTTTATCATAAATTAAAATCTAGATATGAGAACACGTGGAGGAATTGTACTGACAATTATTTTATGAGTGCTGGGTATCTTTTAACCCCCAAGCATCTAAACTTCTTAAAATAGCTTCTAAAGATTGTCCTCTTTTGGTTAGTTTGTATTCTACTTTTGGTGGCACCACAGGATATACTTTTCTAGAAATAAGTCCGTCTTTTTCTAACTCCCGAACTGTTTGTGTAAACATTTTGTTTGAAATTCCTACAATGTGTTTTTGCAATACTCCAGAACGTAAACCGCCTGCTAATAAATGAAACAAGATTAAAGGTTTCCATTTTGTACCTATTAAATTCATGGTGTAATTTAATGGGCATATATTTTTTTCTATCAAAATTATTAATTTATTATATTGATAATCATTATTTTACTCGTTTTGGTTACTATACTACTTTTAGGTAAGTTATTGCTCGTAAGACAAAAATAGATTAATTTTGAAGTCTAAATTACAAATTATGACTAAAAATAAAAATTATCCAAAATCATTCTCACATATTGGTCTTACAGTTCCAGACATCAAAGAAGCTGTAAAATTCTATACAGAAGTTATGGGTTGGTATATTGTTATGGAACCTTCTACTGTGAAAAAAGAAACGGAAACTGCAATTGGTCAAATGTGTATTGATGTTTTTGGAAATGATTGGACCGAATTTGAAATTGCACATTTATCAACTTCAGACAGAATTGGAATTGAGTTATTCTCTTTTCCGAACGGAATAAAAGAAGCACCTGAGTTTAATCCTTTTAATACAGGGCTTTTTCATTTTTGCATTCAAGATCCAAATATTGAAGAATTAATTAACAAAATTGTTGCTTATGGAGGTAAACAAAGAATGCCAATTAGAGAATATTACCCGAAAGACAAACCTTTTAAAATGTGTTATGTAGAAGATCCTTTCGGCATTGTATTTGAAATTTACACGCATAGTTACGAGTTAACGTATTCTTCTGGCGCTTATACTAAATAAATTTTAAGTTGGGATTGCTAATTTTAGTCAGCATGTATTTTGATTAAAATTAGTGTTCGGATTTTAGCGACTTACTGGCAAACAGATTTAGCCCAGATTGAACGGTCTGTTTGAGCTCTTTTTTAGTGTCAGTTCGAGTGAATTTTGAAGAATGAAAAATTTGTATAAAGAATAAACTAAAAAAAGCGAGTAGTGAAAGCTGGAAATAGCTTCAAAAAATGATTTTATCCTTTTAAAAAACCCGCTACTAAATCATCTTTAAGGGTAATTCTTGGCACTTTAAAATTAAAATATTTGTACAACGGAATCTCAAATCCTTTGTAATTTAAATAATTGTTTAAAGCCAAATTTAAACCTTCGCTATATAAATGATGCTCTGCTCCTGTTGGGTCTTCGTGATACAAATCATTTTCTGCAAAACCTTTAAACTCCGGACCTATAATATTAATTTGAAATTCATCAGGATTTTTACCCACCGGACTATGACTTGTGCAAGCAAATTGATGCCAAAAAGCAGACTGAATACAATTATTCTGAAATAATTGACGTACAACTTCTAAAGAATCGATTGTTTCTTGGTCTGTTTCTGTTGGGAAACCAAACATTAAATACGCATGCACCATAATATTTTCATCCGAAAAAGCCCTGGTAACTCTTGCTACTTGTGCAATATCTACTCCTTTTTTCATCTTTGCGAGCAATCTATCCGACGCTACTTCTAAACCTCCCGTTACAGCAATACAACCCGATTTTGATAATAAAGAACATAATTCAGGTGTAAATGTTTTTTCAAAGCGAATGTTGGTCCACCAAGTGATATAAACTTTCCGTTCTATTAACATATTCGCTAATGCTCGTAACATTTTTGGTGGTGCAGCCTCATCTACAAAATGAAAACCTGTAATACCCGTCTCTGATATTATTTTTTCAATTTTATTGACCAAATCTTCTGCTGTTGTATTTTGGTAATTGCCAATATAATCTAATGTAACATCACAAAAAGAACATTGTTTCCAATAACAACCATGAGAAATGGTAAGCTTATTCCATTTTCCGTCAGACCACATTCGGTGCATCGGATTCATGACATCAAGAAAAGATAAATATTTAGCTGTTGGCAATCCTATATAACTAGGTGCGGGTAAATTTCTATGATGAAAAATAGTGTTCGGTTTATTATCAGCATACACAACTTCGTTGTTTTTACAGATATAAGTTCTTTCGAGGCTGTCCTCTCCTATTTTACCGTCTAAAAACTCGGTTATTTTTAATAAGGGACCTTCGCCGTCATCTAACGTGATAAAATCAACAAAATTAAATATTCTTGGATCTGATAATCGTCTTAATTCGGTGTTGCAATAACCACCACCCATTGCTATTTTAAGGTTTGGATATTCTTTTTTGATAAATTGAGCACAGCGTAAAGCAGAAAATAAATTACCAGGAAAAGGAACCGTGAAACAGATTAAATTATAATTGTCTTGTTGGATTTGTTGTTCTAATAAATACAACATTTCATCTTCTATTAATGTAGTTTCATATTGCAAAAACTCATCAATGGTATTAAAACTAGAGGCTGCTCTTGCCAATTGTTCTGCATAGCGTGTAAACAAGAAAAATTCATCTACATTGGCATTTATAAAATCGCCTAATTCTTCTATAAACAACGTTGCAATATGTTTGGCTTTGTCCAAAATGCCTAATTTACCAAATTCGGTGGTTAAATCTTTATCTAATTTTATGCGTCTGTGTCCGTGAGGTAAATAATCTTTATGTACTATTTGATATGCCGCCGTAACCTCTTGCACACGCAAATAATTCATTACAGAATCTACTTTATTGACGTATTCTTCTTTTTGATTGTAAACCAAAGGCAACTCTTTATTGCCCAACATTTCTGCTTGTTTAAAAATGGCATCTATAAACTCTTTGGTAAACACCGCGGTAAACAACTCGATACTTAAATCCATTTGAGTTGCTTTTACTTCTTTAGATTCTAAAAAACCTTTTATATAAGCAGTTGCAGGATACGCTGTATTTAACTGCGTAAATGGTGGTGTTATTAAAAGTGTGTTGATGGCCATAAAAATTTGTAAAGTGCAAAGATACTATCTGATTTAGGAATACGTATTAAAATTGCGTTTGGTTTTATTGCATGTGTCTTATAAAAAATTCTTTGCCAATAGTGTCCAAAACCAGATAGAAAAAGGACGATAAAAGTCAAGTATTTCGAATACCTTTGAATTTCAGAAGACAACCGAATACGTTCAGGATCCAAATAGTCTTATTTTCTGAAAACGGACATTAAGTAACCGTTGAGCCAACAAAAAAATATATTTTATAAGAGTAATTGAAAATAAAATTCGCTCTTAAAATTTATCAAGTACCAGTTGAATTTTTAAATCAAATTAAAAACACTTATTATTCCGTAATTTCAAATGATAATTGGTGTCGTAATTATATAAAGCAATGAAAATTAAAGATTTAGTAGGCAAATTCTCTATAATTGGCAAGAACCAAGATGAAGAAGAAAATTCTTATCAAGGAACACTATCTATAACTTTAGATGAAAATAATAGGATTGTTGCGCACTGGCTTATCGATGCTACCCAAGAACAATTTGGAATGGGATTTTTTAAAAATAATATTTTAGTAATCAACTTTAATTATATAGGTTATGAAAATAAAATATATAAGGGAGTTGTTGTTTATAAATGCCTAACAAAAGATATTTTAGAGGGCTTTTGGTCTGAAGATCTTGGTAATCCTAAATTTTTAGGTAAGGAGAATTGTTTCCGTATTAAGAAAGATGTGATCAATTAAAACGATTGTTCATTTTTAAAAGTTCTGCTAACGGAAAAACATCTTTCAACACATTTCTATCTGACCTAGTTGGACATGCTTTATACTTTTCTTTTTGTGTAGTTAATTGAAAAAAATAGTCTGCCATATTTTTTAAATACATCAAAATATTTGATTCTAAATAAATAATAGAATTAAATTCTGTTTCGTTTAATAAAAATCTAGCACCCGCTTTTACAGCGTATTTTAAGCCCCTATCTTGTTTATTATCCAACACAAAAACATCTGAATTCGTATTTGATTCAAACTTAATTCTATTTAATATGCTACTAGTATTGTCTTTGCTTGCATTGTTAACAAGACATATTTTAAAATTATTTGCATTTAAAATTTTAACAATGTAATCTACGTTTATAATATGTGCATCATTATTGAATACTATGATAATTCCTAAGTTCATTCCAAAATTAATTATAAAATTAATGCTACTATTTTGTGATTTGTAAATTTTTATCAAACCTTACATTTTTGTTAGAATTGGGAAATGCAATGATCCTTTAAAAAAGAATATACTTAGAATTTATCTATTACTTTTGAAGATGCTATAAAATTCGTCGTTGAATGGTTGTCTGAAAAGGAAGAAACATCGAAAGCATCTATTTCACTTGAATCTTTGAAATTTTGAGCTTGTAAGGAAGTAAGGGCTGTAGATAATAAGATTATATATAATTTTTTCATGATATATGGTTTTGATATCACGAATTTATTATTAATCTGTTTAAAATCGATTAGTTTTCGTTACTCACAAAATTAGTGTCGATGAAATGAAATTAAGTTTAGATGAAAGTTTTATAGTAAATCTAAACGCTTCATTAATTCTGGTCTTTTAGACCTACTCACAGGAATTACGTCTTTTTTAATCAGTACGCTATTATCTTCGATATCAATAATTTTTTTGATATTGATAATATAGGACCGATGTATTTTTAAGAATAAAGAATGAGGCAGTTTCTCTTCTATTTTTTTAAGTGTAGAATGTACAGTATAATTTTTATCGTCAGTTTTAATTTGTATGTAATCTCCTTTTGCCTCTATTAAATAGATACTTGGTAAATCTATTTTAATTAAACGCCTGTCGATATTGATATAAAAGTCATTCGAAATATTATTTGATTTTTTAGCAGAAGGAGTTGTTTCGACTTTTTTAATTTTTGCCTTGGCAATTGCTTTTTCAAAACGAGATAATTCAATTGGCTTCAACAAATAATCGATAATAAAATCATATTCAAAAGCTTTTATTGCAAATTGTGGGTCTGAAGTTGTTAATATTATTTTAGGCGGATTTTTTATGGATTTTATAAAATCTAAACCATTAAAATCGGGCATATGAATATCTAAGAAAATTAAATCGACTTCATTTTCATTCAAAAATTTAAGTGCTTGTATGGCATTAGAAAATTCACTTAAAATTTCTAAATGTTTAAATTCTTTGCAAAGAGTATTTATAATTACTCTTGCCATTTTCTCATCATCAACAATAATACACTTCATAGCCTTATAGTGTTTCTATAAATTTAGTGATGGTCCCTAAAGTCTTTTCAAAATCTTTAGACCCAACAATACTTTTCTCTCTTAAATTATGCTCGTATATTTTTGCCAAGTCATAACTTTTTTCGAGTCCTAAAATACTGATTTTATGCTTTAGTTTATGAACATTTTCTTCTATTTTTTTAAAGTCTCTATTGCTAAAACTCTGTAAGTACTCTTTTTTCTCTTCCGGAAACTCACTTTTAACAACATCTATGAGCATTTTACGGATGGCTTCATCTCCTCTAGCTAGCTTGTTAATATACTCAATATTAGGATGCTCCATAACTATTTCCTTAAGGTAAAATAAAATGTGGTTCCTTTATTTATTTCTGATGTTAACCAAATTTCTCCATTGTAAATATCTACAATTTTTTTAACAATTGACAAACCTATGCCACTTGAATCTTTTGAAATATTCAAAGATTGAAATATTTTAAACACTTTATCAAAATGTTTTTTATCGATTCCTATCCCATTATCCTCAATAGAAAAAGTATAATAAGAAGCGTCTTCTGTTACATTTATGTTTACAAAACCTTTTTCTTTATCGATAAATTTAACAGCATTGCTAATTAAGTTTTGAAATAATTGTTGAAATTTAGTTTTATCTCCTTTAAAAACTGGTAATTTATTTAAAATATGAATGGATATATGTTTGGGAACGAATAATACTGTTTTTAAATCTTCTACTAATTTATGTAAATCTACATCCTCATTTATTTCATCTTTTGTGTTGATACTAGAATACTTTAAAATATTAGAAATTAAATCTTCCATAGTTTGTAAAGTAGCATCAATATCTCGAAAATTTTGTAAACTAAACTCATCAAACTTACCTTCATTATCAGCTTGAATCCAACTATTTAAAGCCGAAATACTTCTTAAAGGCGATTTTAAATCATGAGAAACGATATATGCGTATTCTTCAAGCTCTTCGTTACTTTTTGCTAATTTTTTTAAAAGTTGTGTGTTTCTATTTTCAACTTTTTTTCTTTCTCTTAAATTAATGGCACTTTGTAATTTTAGTGAAACCAAATTTGCAATACTTTCAATAGTATGTAACTGTTCTTTTACGAAGTAATTATCATTTCTATGCTCTGCATCTATAACTCCAATTACTTTACCATCGTTAATGATGGGCACCGCTATTTCTGATAATCTTGTTTCACCATCTAAAATATATCGATCATCTTTGCTTGTATCTGAAATAATTTCGGAAATACCTGTTTGTGCAACAGACCCCACAATCCCTTTACCAAATGGTATTAATACCTTATTTAAAACTTGATTCTCTTGAGATATTCTTTTTTTATAAGCTGCTATTTGCTCTAAATATTTTGTTTTATCCTTAACCAAATAAATAACACAATCATTTGTACCTAAATATTCAGCGATATTACTTGATATTTGCCAAGCTATTTCAAACAAATTTTCTTTCCCTAAAATAGCTTTTAAGATGTTATTAATCATATCGAGAATTAATCTTTTTTCTCGTTGAATTGTAATGTCTCGCACAATTCCTTGCGCAGCTATGGGTTTGTTCTTTTTATCATAAACAACACTAGCATTAATATTTACCCATTTTATTTCTTTATTTTTTGCGACTACTCTAGCTGTATAATTTGAGAAATAGCCTTTTTCTATTAATTCTGAAAAGGAATTCATGGCATATGCTAAATCTTCTCGATAGACCAAGTTTATGATATTAATCATTTCATTTTGATGATTATATCCAAATAACTCTATAGCATTGTCGTTCATTTTTAGGACTGAACCATCAATATCCATAACAATATAGGCATCATTAATATTTTTAAAAATACCTCTTAATTGTACAGTTTTTTCGTCTAAAAGATTTTCTAATTTTTCATTAACTTTTTGCAGCTCTTGCGAAGTTTTATAAAGTGCTAGAGATTTCTCTTCAAGAATTTGTTCCGCTTCTTTTCTAGCCTTTTTTTGGCGTTCTAAAGCTCTTTCTAAAATTTCTATTTTATTTGGGGCGCTCAAATTTTAAGAGATAATAAATTCATTAAGACTCCAATATTCTAATAAGGAGTTTATTTTTATTTCATAATCTTCTTCTTTCAAAGGTTTTAAGAGATAGCCAGCAATACCAAGCTTATAGCAAGATTTAATATTTGTACTTATAGATGTTAAAATAACTATCGGAATAGATTTAAAAATCTCATGCTTCTTTAAACTTGTTAAAAATTCAATTCCGTTTAAATTTGGTATGTTGATATCTAACAAAATAATATTTGGTAAATTACTTTCTAAAGAGGATAATGCCTCAGTAGTATTCGCAACTGATATTAAGTTAAAACGATCCTTTTCTTTAGAAATTGTTTTTTTTACTTTAGCTATTTCTTGTTCATCATTTTCAATAAATAAGATGCTTACTTTCCTCCTTGCGAGCGAACTACCTCGAGGCATCGCTACCGGAATATCTAAAGAATCAGCGTTTATCTTTTTGTAACTTTTCATATGCTTATTTGCCTTGATTTAAAGATATTTTTTTGATAATTGTTTCATATGCAAAATTGACCAACTGTATAAACATAATAACCACTTGTCTAAAATTTACCTCCTATAAAAATTTTTCAACTATGGATATAATTTAAAAAACTCCTTTGCTGCCATACTTTTCATAGTACTCCTTATCTTTTTGTTTGAATTTATTGCAACTCGTTCAATCAAAAAATTAACGTGAGTTCAATCAATTTAAATTTCTAAAAAATGAAATCCTCACTTTTTGACTATTTACAAACAAACTTCTTAAAAAATATTTAGAATATCTGGTGTAAAAACTGTTTTTAAATTTTTATAAAGTTTACAAAATGATGTAATATCAATCTTTAATGATGACTTTTATCAATTTGTTTCCTCATAGAAAAAGAAAATACATATCTCTAAAAATCACTCGAGACAGAGCTTCAGTAAATTTTTAAAATGAACTTTATTTTATGTCAATGCATAAAGATAGAATAAATTTAAGATAACTAAAAAATTAATTGCGAACAGTAACTTTTATATCGATAAAATTCATAAAAATATAGGTGAGTTTTTGCTAAAACTTTAGATATACCAAAATTTCATGACAAATATTAGAAGATTCAAAAAAACTTCATTTATATGATTAATGACAAATACTATTTGCGTTCACCAAAGATGTTAAGTTAGGATCTATTGGCGAAATATAAGGAATCCCCAATCCTAAACCTCTGATGATGAATAAAACGCCTATAAAAATGACCATAATAGGAATTACTTTTTGAATGTTTTTTCTAAAATTACCCTTGGTAAAATTTCCTAGATAGACAAAAGCGGTCATTAGCGGAATGGTCCCTAAACCAAATAAAAACATATACAAACTTCCTGAAAAAGCATTGGTGGTTGCAATTGCACCAAAAATGGCCATATACACCAATCCACAAGGTAAAAATCCGTTTAAAAAACCGATTGTAAAAAAAGTATCATTTCCCTTTTTTTTAAGTTCTTTACCTAAAGAGTTTTTTATTTTTAAAATGATTGTACTCACTTTTTTTGATAAAGATAGTTTTTGTAAAAGTTTTGGAAATAAAATAGCAACAATCATAAGAACTCCTACAATTATAGAAAGTTGTTGCTGAAACCCAAAGAAATAAAATCCTCTTCCTAAGAAACCAAAAAGGAGTCCAATGAGACTATATGTAAATAATCTACCGGCATGATAACTTAAAATTTGAAAGAATGCTTTCATATTGTGTTGTCGGTCAATGGGCAACATAAATGCTATGGGGCCGCACATGCCGATGCAATGAAAACTACCCAACAACCCAAATAATATTGCAGATAAAAACATTAATATAAAATTTCTTTTTTAAATAAATAGTTTGTATTATTGGTAGTCCAAGCTATTTTAATGTTCCAACGACCATCTAATAAACGTTTCTCAGGCACGAGCAAATATGTTTTAGAAATTGAAATAGGAATCTCAAAATCTAATTGTTTATTAGATGGTCTATATAGGAACACTTTTCCTTGTATTTTTTCTTCGTTAAATTTACTAGGAAATTTAACGAGTAGCCCTTCTTTTGATTTTGTAATGGTTAATTCTTCTTTTAAATTCGTCAAATTCTGACTAGCATCAATTTCATCTTGAAATTTTAATTCTTGTTTATAGTATTCTTCTGTGACCAAATCATGAGTATAAGCTTTACCTGTACTCATTGTAATTACAAAATATAGGATAAAAGCCATAAAGCTAATAATGGTAATTACGATTCCTGTTCCCCAGCTAATTTTCATTTTTTATTTTATTTTATTTTTTGTCAATACGTATATATCAAACTTGTTTTGGTAATTAACGTAGCTTTCTAATTACGTATTGTCAATTTCTATAAATAATCGATTCCTTAATAATTCTATAAATTCAATCGTTACTAATTCCTAATCATTATTTAAACTATTTCCAAAACTTCTAATTTGATAACTACCTACTTATTTATAACTTCTTGGACCTAAAAAGTTGGTTATGGTAGTTTCAATTAATTTATCGCCACTATAAACACCAATTTCTATTTTATCTTTATCACTTTTTAATGCGGAGACATTGAGCTCTATAAATAAGGTTCCTTCAGCTAAACCTTGTTTTGGTATTATAAAATTATGATTTGAAACCAATTTAATTTCACCTTTATGAGACAATATTTTATAACTTACATCTGTAATGTCTTTGGTTGTTTTGTTAATTACTTTATACGTATAAACGTTACTGATAATATTGTTTTCTTTTTGCTGATATAATTGCCCTGGTAATCTTAAAATATTCGCTTCAACTTCATTTCTTAGAAACAACATTCCTAATAAAATACCTATTAAAATAAGTAATACTGCCGAATATCCTTTTATTCTAGCATTAAATTTAAAAGGTTGCTTTTTTACAATATTATCTTCGCTTGCGTATCTAATTAATCCTTTTGGTAAGTTAACACTTTCCATAATATGATCACACTCATCGATACAAGCAGTGCAATTTATACACTCTAATTGGGTTCCGTTTCTAATATCGATCCCTGTGGGGCAAACTACAACACATTGTTTGCAATCAATACAATCTCCTTTTCCTAAAGCTTCTCTATCTTCATTCTTTTTAAATTTAGAACGCCCTTCTTCTCTTTCTCCTCGTTTAAAATCATAGGCAACATTAATTGTTTTGTTGTCTAGCAAAACGCCTTGTAATCTACCATAAGGACAAGCTATAATACAAACCTGCTCTCTAAACCAAGCAAATATAAAATAGAAAACACACGTAAATATAATTAAAGAAATAAGTGTTCTAATAGTATCAAAAGGATTTCCTGTGATGTAACTTATTACCGTATCGCCACCAATTAAATACGCTAAAAAAACATTCGCGATGATAAAAGAAATGATAAAGAAAATAAACCATTTTAAAAGTCTTTTCTTAATTTTTTCTGCATTCCAAGGTTGCTTATTTAATCGTATCTGTTTTCCTCTATCTCCATCAATCCAATATTCTACTTTTCTAAAAACCATTTCCATAAATATGGTTTGCGGACAAATCCATCCGCAGAAAATACGACCAAAAACAACGGTAAATAGAATCACAAAAACAACACCTGTAATCATCGAAATGACCAATAAATGAAAATCTTGTGGCCAAAAAGGAAAACTGAAAATATTAAATTTTCGTTCTAAAACATTAAATAGTAAAAACTGATTTCCGTTAATTTTAATAAACGGTGCAGACAATAAAAAAATAAGTAAAAAATAACTTACGTAACTTCTATATTTATAGAATTTCCCGCTTGGTTTTTTAGGAAATACCCAAGAACGCTTTCCTTCTTTATTTATAGTACCAATACTATCTCTAAATTGTTCTTTATCTGGTTTTTCCATTTTAACTTACCTCTAACTATTTATCACTACCTACTTTAAGACTACAATTAAAAAAATCTCTATTCATTAAGCTCTTCAGAAATAGCCTCTGGCACTTCTTGCTGTTCAGCTTCTTCTACCCATTTTTCTCCTTGAGGCTCTTTTGCTTGAGCTGGCGTGGTTCCTTGCATAGAAAGTACATAACTAGAAACTTTTGCCATATCTGCTGGTTTTAATGTTTTATTCCAAGCAATCATTCCTTTTCCACTTCTACCACCGTTAGAAATTGTTGTAAATACATTTTTAATTCCCCCTCCTAAAATCCAATATTCGTCTGTTAAATTTGGCCCTATAGAACCACCTCCATCACTTAAATGACAAGAAGCACAATTTATATTAAAAATTGCTCTACCTCTTTTTAAATCTGAAGCATCTGTTAATAATATTACATTTTCTGCTGTGATTAAATCGGGCGCAGTAGATTTAAATTTATTAATTTCTAGTCTTGCTTGTGCAACCGCTTTCTCATATTCCATAGCGGGTGTATCACCATCCATCACTTGAAATCTTACCAGATAAACAACAGCAAATACAATGGTTGCGTAAAACATGTACACCCACCAAGGCGGTAGTGAATTATCTAATTCTTTAATTCCATCGTAATTATGATCTAAGATAATTTCTTGCTCCTCTTCTATGGCTTTAGATTTAGTCCAAGATTTCAATAATTCTTTCAACCAATCTTTAGGAACTTCTGGTATAATTCCGTCTTTTTCGTTCTGTAATTCTTTCGCTTTTTCAGTCGCTATAAAATTAACAACTTCCTTTAAAATAATTACTGCTACAAAACCGATAATAGAAAACCAAACTAAGGGATTTTCATAAAAATTAAGCGGATTTTTATACGTCATAAAAGACTTTATAAGTGCAAAAAATGTAACTAATACAAATAGTACATAAACTGTGGATTGTATATATTTTTTCATTTCAATAAATTTTTAATGGTCTAATGGTATATTACTAACTTTATTTATGTACTCTTTTTTTGATGTAAACACCCACCAAAATAGCGCTACAAAAAAAGTAAAGAATATTATAAGTGATATTAGGGGATATATTTCTATTCCGGTAATACTCTCCATGTGACCTTTTACAAATTTTAACATGATGTTTATTTTTTAGAAATTTTCTGTTCGTCTTTTACTTTAATGTCTGTGCCTAATCGTTGAATGTAAGCAATGATCGCTACAATTTCTCGATCTTTCATCGCTATGAAATCATTTCCATTTTCAGAGGCAAACTTCTTATCAGCTTCATAGTTTTTTGCGAAATCTGGATCTTGGTACAAATTCTCTTCAATTTGTTTTCCTTGTGTATCCATAGAAGCTTGTGCATTAGCTATTTCGTCTTCAGAATAAGGAACTCCCAAAGTAACCATGGCACTCATTTTAGATTCCGTATCTGATTTATCTAATTTATTGCTTATCAACCATTTGTAAGAAGGCATAATAGAACCTGGTGATGTACTTTGAGGATCATACATATGATTTAAGTGCCAGCTATCAGAATATTTTTGACCTACTCTATGTAAATCTGGTCCCGTACGTTTAGATCCCCATAAAAATGGATGGTCATATACAAATTCTCCTGCTTTAGAATATTCCCCGTAACGCTCTACTTCACTTCTAAAAGGTCTTACCATTTGAGAGTGACAACCTACACAGCCTTCTCTGATATATAAATCTCTACCTTCTAATTCTAAAGGAGTATAGGGTTTTACACTACTAATGGTAGGAATATTCGATTTCACTAATAAGGTTGGAATAATCTGAACAGCACCTCCAATTAGAATTGCAATCGTTGCATAAATTGTTAATTTAATTGGTTTTCTTTCCAACCAAGTATGATATCCTTCTCCTTGCGTTCTATGTTTAGAAACTTTCGTTAAAGCAGCAGCTTCTGCCAATTCATCTTCTACGCCACTTCCAGCTTTTACTGTTTTTACAACGTTATACAACATAACAATGGCACCAATAATAAACATTGTTCCACCAATGGCTCGCATCCAATACATTGGAATGATCTCATTTACGGTTTCTAAAAAGTTACCATATGTTAAAGTTCCGTCAGGATTAAATTGTTTCCACATAGAAGCTTGCACAAAACCTGCAACATACATTGGTAATGTATATAATATGATTCCTAAGGTTCCTATCCAAAAATGGAAGTTTGCTAATGCTACAGAATATAATTTTGTTTTAAACATTCTTGGTATTAACCAATACAACATACCAAAAGTAAAGAAACCATTCCAAGCTAATGCACCCACATGAACGTGTGCAATAATCCAATCACTAAAATGTGCAATCGCATTTACATTTTTAAGTGATAACATTGGGCCTTCAAAAGTTGCCATACCATAACCGGTAATTGCAACCACCATAAATTTTAAAACAGGATCTGTTCTTACTTTATCCCAAGCTCCTCTTAACGTTAATAAACCATTAATCATTCCTCCCCAAGAAGGAGCTATTAACATCACAGAGAATGCAACTCCTAAATTTTGAGCCCAATTTGGCAATGCCGTATATAATAAATGATGAGGACCTGCCCAAATATAAATAAAGATTAAAGACCAAAAATGTACAATAGATAACCTGTAAGAATACACAGGTCTATTTGCGGCTTTAGGTACAAAATAATACATTAATCCTAAAAATGGTGTCGTTAAGAAAAATGCAACCGCATTATGACCATACCACCACTGAACTAAAGCATCTTGTACCCCAGCATACACCGAATATGATTTAAAAAAACTAACAGGTAAAGCTAAACTATTAAAGATATGTAAAACTGCAACCGTTACGAAAGTGGCTAAATAAAACCAGATTGCAACATATAAGTGTCTTTGTCTTCTTTGCAAGATTGTCCAAATCATATTAACACCAAAAGCAACCCAAACGAGCGCAATTGCGATATCAATTGGCCATTCTAACTCAGCATATTCTTTAGATGATGAATATCCAAGTGGTAAGGTAATTGCAGCTGCAACAATAATTAATTGCCATCCCCAAAAATTAAAATTACTTAGAAAATTACTAGCCATCCTTGCTTTTAATAATCTTTGAAGGGAATAATAAACTCCTGCAAAAATTGCGTTTCCTACAAAGGCAAAGATTACAGCATTCGTATGCAGCGGTCTTAAACGACCAAAACTTAACCAAGAGATTCCGTCTGTAACATTTGGGAATAAAAACATAAAAGCCAACAATAAACCTACAGAGAATCCTACAATTCCCCAAAGTAATGTTGCATAAATGAATTTTTTCACGATTTTATTATCGTAATAAAATTGTTGCATTTCCATAATTTAATATTTAATTAGTAGTTGTTTTCTTGTTTTCTTTAATCAGTTCATCATCAAATAACATGCGAACAGATGGGGTATAGGTATCGTCATATTGTCCGTTTTTAACGGAATATATAAATGCGATAAAGAATACAATAGCCACTAGAATACTTAGTGTTAGTAGTAAGTATATTACGCTCATATCTTGCCTGATAATTTGATGTTTCAAAAATAATTATGATAGACTTTATAAAATATGACATTTGTCATATTTCTTAAAAAAATGTTAAAATATTCTTAGTTTTTTAGGAAAGATAGTTCTAAGAAATCTTGACATAAACTTCAATAAAAAGTTTTATATAGTTTGTGAAAATAATTGTGTGCTTGGTTTCTTTTTCAGCAAATGCACATCAAAAGCCATGCAAATATTACGCACAAAAGGTCTTGCGTTTTCTGGTATGGAGAGTGAATTTTCTTTAATTTGAACCAATCCATCCTCCTGTAATTCTTTTAATAATTGTAAATGGAATTCAATATTTTTTATTTGGGTCGATTTTTCTTTCCAAGAAGTTGCAAAATGACACATCATATTTAATATATGTTTTCTAATAACGGTGTCTTCTTCCGATAAAATATGTCCTCTAAAAATAGGTATTTCACCAGCATTTACAATTTCTTGATATTCTTTTACTGTTTTTACATTTTGTGCAAATCCATACCAAGAATCTGAAATTGCAGACATCCCTAAACCAATCATTAATTGGGTTTTATTAGCGGTATATCCCATAAAATTTCTGTGCAATGTATTGTGAATTGTTGCCTTGTATAAACTATCTGATTTTAAGGCAAAATGATCCATACCGATTTCTTCATAACCTAATGTTTCAAAAAGTTGTTTTCCTATTTCATAGAGTGCTCGTTTTTCATCATCTTTCGGTAAATCTTTTTCGTTAAACCCTCTTTGTCCAACTCCTTTTACCCAAGGTACATGCGCATAACTGTATAATGAAATTCGATCTGGCAGTAATTCTTTTGTTTTATGAATTGTATGAATTACATGTTCTTTGGTTTGATGCGGAAGTCCAAAAATTAAATCGTGACTAACAGAGGTATAGCCTATTTCTCTAGCCCATTTTGTTACTTGAGCTACTGCCTCAAAAGGCTGAATTCTGTGGATGGCTTTCTGTACTTTTTCATTATAATCTTGTACGCCAAAACTGACTCTCGTAAAACCACAATCATACAAAGTTTGTAATTGTTCTTTGGTCGTATTGTTGGGATGCCCCTCAAAACTAAATTCTGACTTCGTATGTCTTTTAGCAATTTTAAAAATACCATCAATCAAAAACTTTAAATGTTCTTTTGAAAAAAAAGTAGGTGTTCCGCCACCCAAATGCAATTCTTTAATCACCGGGACATCCTCTACTAAATCTACATATAATTGCCATTCTTTTAAGACCGTTTTTATATACTCCTCCTCTACTTCATGTCTTTTTGTAATGTGTTTATGACAAGCACAAAACGTGCATAAACTATCACAAAAAGGTAAATGAATGTACATACTAATGCCTTCTTGCTCATTACTTTCAACAAAAGAAGTTTTAAAAGTCTGTATCCATTTTTCTTTTGTAAACGTTGTTGCATCCCAAAAAGGAACTGTTGGGTAACTCGTGTATCTTGGTCCTGGAATGTTGTATTTTTGAATGAGTGATTTTTTCATCTATTTTTTATTAAGCCAATTCTAAAGCTATTTCTATCATTTCTCTAAAAGTCTGCTCTCTTTCCTCTGCAGTTGTTATTTCTTTTGTTACCAAACTATCTGAAATTGTTAGAATAGATAAGGCATTTACATGGTGTTTTGCAGCGACTGTATACAATCCTGAAGTTTCCATTTCTACACACAAAACACCATAATCTGCCCATTTTTTATAACTTTCAAATTCATCTGCATAAAACTCATCTGAACTTAAAATTCCGCCAGCTTTTAACGGAATATTCTTCTCTTTCGCAACCTCAATGGCTTTTTGAAACAAGGTAAAGCTTGCTGTTGGCGCAAAATCTGCTCCATTAAAACGAATGGTATTTAAACCTGAATTTGTAGAGGCAGACATTGCTAAAACAATATCTCTTATTTTTACATCTTTTTGATACGAACCTGCAGAACCCACTCTAATTAAATTTTTCACTCCGTATGCCGTTATGAGTTCTGTTGCGTAAATTAAAGTAGATGGAATTCCCATTCCTGTGCCTTGTACCGAGATTTTTTTACCGTTGTAAGTTCCTGTAAACCCCAACATTCCTCGAACATCATTATATCGAAAAACTTCTTTTAAAAAAGTATCTGCAATCCATTTTGCTCTCATAGGATCTCCTGGCAGCAGCACTGTTTCTGCAATTTCTCCTTTTTTAGCTTCAATATGTATGCTCATAATTATTTTATTTTTTTTCCTAAAATATTCGTTGCAACGGTTGTAAATACAACAATACTAATAGAGCTTAAAGGCATTAGAATGGCTGCAATTACTGGTTTTAATTGCCCGGTTGTTGCAAAATACAATCCAATTAAATTATAGCATAAAGAAAGTATAAAGCTATATTTAATGATTGAAATTGCTTTTTTTGATGCTTTGATATACACATCTATTTTATTGAATTTCGAAGCATCTAAAATAGCATCACAAGCAGGAGAAAATACATTTATGTTTTCTGATAGTGCAATCCCAACATCACTCTGTGCTAAAGCTCCGGCATCATTTAAACCATCACCAATCATGGCAACATGTTTATTTTCTTGTTGAAGCTTTGCCACAACATTCAATTTATCTTCAGGTTTTTGATTGAATAATAGCGTAGTTTCTGGCGGTAAATTTTCTTGTAAATAACTTTTTTCTCCTTCATTATCGCCTGAAACCACAGCCAAATTAAAGTCATCTTTTAAAGAATTAAATAATGATTTTACCCCGTCTCTATAAGCATTTTTAAAAGTAAATTTTCCTTTATAAACTTCATTAAAACTAATATAAACAGCGGTATCTAGCGCTGTTTTTTCCATACTCTTTTTTACGTATGATGAAGAACCCAATTTTAAATTTGTAGTGTTATAATTTACTTCAATTCCTTTTCCTACAGTTTCTTTGAAATCTTTAATTTCGAATGTTTTTACCTCTTTAAAAGTATCGTATAATGTTCTGCTTAACGGATGGTTTGAGGCTCTTAATGAACTTTTTAAAATACTTTTTTCTTTATCACTTAATGCAAGTCCGTTATAGATAATTGTATTCTCTTTGTGGGTTGTTAGCGTGCCAGTTTTATCAAAAATAAGTGTATCAATTTTTGCTAGTTGTTCTATAACTGTAGTGTTTTTTAAATAAAATTTTTGTTTGCCAAAAATGCGCAACATATTGCCTAAAGTAAACGGAGCTGCCAAAGCAATTGCACAAGGACAGGCAATTATTAAGACTGCTGTAAATACATTTAATGCCTTGCTAGCATCAAAATACAACCAATATGTGGTCGCAAAAAAAGCAATCAATAAAACGGCAATCGTAAAGTTTTTACTGATTTTATCTGTAATGGTTTTAAAGTTCGATTTATGATCTTTTTGAAAAACATCGTTACTCCATAGTTGCGTTAAATAACTTTGTGAAACAGAGGTTAAAACTTCCATTTCTATAACACCCGATAATTGTTTACCACCAGCAAACAATTTATCGCCAGATTTTTTAGAAACAGGTTCTGCCTCTCCAGTAACAAAACTATAATCTAATTGAGCATTTCCATTGATTAAAATTCCGTCAACAGGAATTAATTCTTGATTTCTAATTAATAATCGATCACCTTTTACGACCTCATAAATTTGTACATTTTCTTCTTTCTGTGCAGTAATCCTTGTAACTGCAATCGGGAAATACGATTTATAATCTCGTTCAAAAGACAAAAAATTATAAGTTTTCTGTTGAAAAAACTTTCCTAATAATAAAAAGAAAACCAACCCCGTTAAACTATCAAAAAAGCCAGTACCCAAATCAAAAATAATTTCAATGGTACTTCTAATAAACAGCACAGAAACTCCAAGTGCAATGGGTACATCAATATTTAAAATCTTAGATCGCAAGCCTTTGTAAGCGGCAATAAAATAATCATTAGCGGCATAAAAAACAACCGGTAACGAGAAGAAAAACATCAACCATCGAAATACATTTTTATATTTTTCTATCCAAAAACCATCTACTTGAAAATATTCTGGAAAAGAAAGAAACATTACATTCCCAAAAGCAAAACCTGCGATTCCTAATTTGTATATTAAGCTTCTGTCTACTCCTTTTTTTCCTGTTTCGTAATCTTCTAAACTAATATAAGGTTCATAACCAATGGCACTTAATAACAATACAATTTCTTTTAATGACGTTGTTTTTGAATTGTAGGTTATTCTTACGGTCTTCTTGGGAAAATCTACTTGCGATACAGAAACGTTTTGATTTAATTTATGTAAATTTTCTAACACCCAAATGCATGAACTACAATGTATATGCGGAATATACAAGGTTGCAATTTGTGTATTTTCGTCATTAAAATCTAGTAATTTCTCTAAAATACTTTCATTTTCAAGAAAATCATATTTTCCTTTAATTTCTTCGGGAATTGCACCTGGATTTTCCTGAAAATCGTAATAGCATGCCAAATCATTCTCAGAAAAAATTTCATAAACAGTTTTACAACCATTACAACAGAAAATTTTCTCTTCAATCTTTATACTATCATTGCTACAAGAATCTCCACAATGATAACAATTTGTGGTATTCATATTTACTCTTTTGCCTTTTGCAAATTTGCGATAAGAAGTAAATTTAAAATATGATATTTGTCAGCTTTTCTATATATTTGTTTTCACATCACCAAAAAATTGTACTATGAGCAAATGTGAACAATGCATGATGCGTAAATTTAATTCTTTAAACGAACTTTCTAGGGAAGAATTAGTAAGAATATCTTCTTGTAAAACCGTTAAAATAGTTAAAAAAGGAGAAGCTTTATTTAACGAAGGCGACCATATAAATGGGATTTATTGTATTAAAAAAGGAGTTTGTAAAGTTTCTAAAATGAGTGAAAACGGTCGAAATCAAATTATTGATTTAATCCATAAAGGAAATATGTTAGGCGAACGGAATTTAATTTCGGATGAGCCTTCTAACCTAAAAGCAATCGCCCTAAATGATATGGAAGTTTGCTTTATACCCAAAGAAGAAATTTTAGGAGATCTTGAACAAAATCCAAAGTTTTCGATGAGTATCTTAAAATCAATGGCAGATAACTTAAAACAATCCGATAATTTAGTGGTAAACATGGCTCAAAAAACAACAAAACAGCGTTTGGCTGAAACTTTGTTGTATCTTGATGCAAATTTTCTTTCAGAAGACACTGAGTATATAGATATACAGTTGTCTCGTGAAGATTTTGCAGATATAATTGGTGCTGCAACAGAGTCTGCAATTCGATTACTTTCTGAATTTAAAAAGAAAAAAACCATAAAAATTGATGGAAAATCTATTGCTGTTATTGATAAAAAAGCATTAGAAAAAATTGCATCAGGATTTTAAATTCGCTTTAAAAAGAATATCCTATGGCAAAATTAAAGACAGGTTCGTCAATTCTAAAATTCCAATTTGTTCCTTGTTCTATGAAAGCAGGATTGTGAAAAGGCGCTGCTAAATCAAAACGGAGTACAAAACCTTGCACCTCAATTCTTAATCCTATTCCGGCTCCAATTCCTAATTCGTTGATGAAATTAGATGAAAATGTATCTTTACCTTCAAAAATAGGGTTGGCAACGGTGTTCCATACATTTCCAGCATCTACAAAAATGGCGCCTTTAAAGAAAGAATAAATAGGAAAACGATATTCAATATTTGCCTCTAAACGAACATTGCCTGTTTTATCAAAAAAAGAACCTATAGGTTGCACATTCGTAGTATCTTCACTATACGTCCCGGGGCCCAAAGACCTAATATTAAAGGCCCTTACACTATAGGGTCCTCCTGAAAAATATTGTTTTGCAAACGGAACTACATCAGAATTTCCATACGCTAAACCATAACCAGCAAAGATTCTTGCAGCAATAGTTTGTGCATTAGTTTTCCCGAAATTGAAGTGGTATCTGGCATCAATATCTACTTTTGCATATTGTGCATATTCTAAACCTAAAAATTGCTTTGGTTCTCCTAACTTTTTTTCTTTATCAAATAAACTTATAGAATTCCCTGCAATATCTATGGTAGATTGTAGATAAAATTGATGCGGTTTTGTAATATCCAACATTTCATTATACGTAAAAGAAAACGTTAATCCGCTTATAAATTGTTGATTAAAACTACGTTGTAAAAAAGAGTTATTGCTTAATATTTCTTCAAACTCTGGCGTTGAATTTGATAAACGGACATAATTTATCGTAATTGGATTGAATTCATACGTGATATATTTATTTGCATTCCAAAGATATCCAAAATTAGCACTACCTGATAACAGCGTGTATAATTGACTTCTGTTTAAATACGTAAGACCTAAACTCATTTTGGTTTTCGGAATAGAATATTCAAAAAAATCTTCCTTGATAGAAAATGGTGTGATAACTCTTGGAAAAATTAACGAACCTTTTAATCCCAGTCCTAAACTACTTAAACCCGTATTATCTCCGCTTGTAAGTTGGGTTTCGTAGCCAATATTAGCACTAATATTTAATGTTTCTCCTCCTTTAAATAAATTTCTGTTACTAGTCGTTATTTCTAATTCTGGTCCTGCAAAATTATTAGATTTTGTAACCGCTTGTAATGCAACCCGAACCGCTCTTTTTGTTAAAGGTGATAAGAAAATATTAGCTTCTAAGCTACCTGCACTATCTTTAATAATTGTATCTAATTCTTTATATTGAATGTTTACATATTTATAAGTCCCAATTGTAGAGAGTCTCCTAGAAGTTGTTTTTGATGCCATCGGACTATAAAAATCACCTTCTTTTAGGGTTATAAATTCGTCTAAATATGTTGGTTTAAATTTGATTGCATCTTGATAATAACTTTTATTTTTAAAACGAGTTTCAAGTATTGCAACGGAATCGTTTAAACTGTAATTTGGATATACATTAATGCGTTGCACTTTATAAGGAATGGTCGATTTTCTAGGAACATTGGCCTTTAAACTAAGAAATAAATCAAATTTTTTATTCTTATATTGATTTGTATCGGCTTCAAAAATTAAAAAATCATCATTGAAATTATAGTATCCTTTTTCTTTTAATTCTGAATTTAATCTTTGACGTTCAAATTTTAGACTATTTAAATCGAAACGCATGTCTTTTTTAAAAGGAGAAGTTGCTTTTAACTTTTTAATTTCATTATAAATTGGCATCATCATACTATCTATTTTATAGGTAGCCATTTTATAAGGAGCAGGAACTTTTATGCGATACATTATAGAAGCTTTCTTCTTTTTTTCTATAAAATTAGAACTTATAGAACTATAGAAAAACCCATGATTTTCTAATCGATTTCTTAAAATTTTCTTTACTTCCAACTCATCTACATCAGATTGATATACAGGCTTTTGACCTAATTTTTTAAACAACCACCTGTTGATGAAATTTGTCTTTTCTTTTTGATTTTTATAATAATAAAAAAGCCCTATATACATGCCTAAAAACTTTGAATTTGGTTTAGGGGTTATCAGTGTTTTTAAATCTTCTCTTAAATTACTTAAATTTTGCACAGTTGAGTCTGCTTCTATTTTTAAATTTGCCCCTGTATACAAACGCTCATTTTCTGGAATAAACTTTTGTATACTACAAGAACCCAAAAAAAGGATCAATAGCATTAATATACCGCTATGTTTAAATATTGCTTTCAAATTTTATTGTTTTCCTTTTTTATGGTTTTCCTTTTTTATAAATTTTTTATCGCTTGTTTTTGGTAATTTTATTTCTTGCTCTTTACATTTTTTTTTGCACGAAAAATAGCATCCCAAAGTTGGTAATATTCATTAAATTCTCTTGTAAAAATTAAAGCAATTCCACTGACTATGGTTTGCCCATCAATTACATTTTCGAACTCGCTTTTTCTAAAACCTCGAATTCTATACGTTCCATCTTCTGTAATTTTATACTCTAAACTAACATTTCCTATTAAAGGAGTCTTTTCTCTATTTGCACTACTTCCTTGAAGATCTACTTCACTCCCTACTCTTACAATTAATCTTTCGTTAAATAATTTTTTCTGTGCCGCAATATCCAATTGTGTTCTATCTGTTGGTGCATCACCCTGATAATCTGTAAAACTTTGCAAACCAAAATCTAATTCTAACCCAGAACCTCCAAGAATTTTATCGGAAAAAGCATTTAATTGCTCTGAAACTGCATCGTTTAAATTATCTCTTGCAATCGTTGCAAAACCGCCATAACTACCATCGCTGCCTGCATCTGGATAAAATCGATTTAAAACTAGTAATGAAAAAACTTGACGATTTAATTCATCTTCTTGCAGATTTACTTGTTGCACACGACCATAAACTTGCCCTCCAATAGCACCTTGATTTTCTTCTGGCATATCTAAATTAAAAGATATTTTAGGTTTTAATAGTTCGCCATTAATATTTAAATAGACATTAAATGGTAATTTTTGTTTGTATTTATTTCTGATAGCAGCATCTTCTCCAGAAATTTGAGAAGCCATTAACGGCAGTGCAGATGTTTGTAACTTGTAAAAAGCGCTTACATTTAGTTTTGCATCCAATGGATCACCCGACCAAGAAACTCGACTTCCTGGAGCCAAGTAAAATTTTCTATTGACCAAATTATATAAATTCAATTCGTAATGCCCTTCAAAAACCTCGTAAACTCCTGTTAAAGAAATACTTCCGTTGGGTTTCATTGCAACTACGAAATCGCCATCACCAGATACTTTAAAGTGATCTCCTGTTTCTTTATCGAGAATAATATTTACAACTGCTTGTTTATCGATTTTTAGATTCGCATAGATATCAAAACCAGTAATTATGGCAGTTTGTTTTTCTGTTTGTGTTAAAATGGCATCAGGGTTTTCTCTATTTACAAATACAACTACCCCTGCTCTCTCTTCCATTTTTGCATAGGCTGTTGGCAAAACATAGGTTAGGTTGGTCTCTGGGCTTACCGCAAGTTGTGCATTCAATTTCGGAATTCGTAAACTCCCTGTTAATTTTGCATCTGCATTAAAAGCTAAGTTTCCAAATAAAGATTCATTCTCTTTTTTAGTAGCATTTAAAACGTTAAAGTTTTTAGCCTTAATGTTTAAATTAAATGTAGGATTAAAAAAATTCTTTGTTACCATTGTTCCCGAAAATATTAAAGAATTCTTTTTGGCATCTAAAATGGTAAATTCAGACATTGAAAGCAGGCTATTATCAATCTGTAAGGTTTCATTTGGGAGCGAAAATTTTGAGTTTAATTTTTTAATTTTAAAGGCTGCATTTTTAAATTGTAATTTTCCGCTATATTGAGGATCAGAAGTAGTTCCAGACACTTTAAAATCTCCAGATAAACTTCCATTGCCCTCATTAATTTCGCCTAAAGAAAGTGCATTTAAAGCTTTTATTTTAAACTCATTAATTATTAAATTTACATCTAAATTAGTGTCATCACCCGTTCTATAATAATCGCCTTGTACATTCAAATTAAGATAACCGCCACTTACTTTTGCTCCGAAATTATAGTTATTATTTCCTAAATATCTTGCATCCACTTTTAAGGTACCAAAATCAGTTTTTAATATTTCTAAGGTGCTTACCGATAAATTTGCAATGCTTTCCGCATCTTCAAAGGGCTGCGCTATCAAAAAATTTCCATTTAAAGTTCCTTTTGCAATCTCTGTCGTCGGATTTAAATAGTTAAAAAATTCACTAATTTTAAAATTGCTATAATCAATAGCCATATAATCTTTAAAAAGTTCCGATAATTTATTGGTGATTTCAATAGATTGATTTTCTTTGGTTACTTTAAAGTTTCTAAACTGTAATTTTTTATCAGCTAGAATAACTTCGTTATTTTCTGGAATTTTCCAAAGATTTCTGTTTAAGAGTAAACTATCAGGATTTACAGTGAACACCAATCGATCTTTACTGCCTGTTATTTTGGTTTGTACATTTAGTAACTTTTCATCGTTATAAAGTCCTAAGAAATTTAATGATAGTTCGTTATTATTTTGACGACCAGTAATGCTTGTTTTCGGAATATCAAAAGGACCCGCTTTGATGCTTTTAAAACCTAAATTGAAATTAAAATTATCACGATCTGTGAACATAGAAAAAGACAAACTATCTAACTTATTATTACTATAATTAATGTATGGAGCTGCAATATTAGCCTTTAATCTTTGTTGTTTTTCGTTAAAATTTACTGCTATATTAACGGTGTCAAGATTTTTAATATTGATAAAAAAAACATCTTTTAGAAGCGGCGTTTGAGAAACTTTGGCTTTTAATTTTAAAATTACAGGATTCAAAATGGTATCTAAAACTTGGATGTTTTTATAAAAATAACTCGATATATGACGTTTTATAACTTTGCTAAATGTTGCCGGATCTGTATTGGATTCTAATTCTAAATCTATCAATTTATTTTTAATAGTAACCGCAGTAGTATCTTTATCTACATAGGCTTTTCCAAAAACCGATCCGAGTAAATACGTTCTATTATCGTAGACAAACACGCCATCTTTTATATAAGTTTCGATACTAAATTTTTCTGAATTCCCCTTAAAATCTGCCATAAGATTCATTCCTGTTTTTATAGGACGATTTATCACCCCTAAACCTGCCAAATCTGCTCCAATCAACTCTAAATTTATTGTTGCTTTAGGCGCTATTGAATCTAATTCTAAAAATGAATTTAATTTCACATTCAGATTTTCATCTTTATAAGTAGACGTAATTTCTCCTTTTCCGTTTTTAATATCACCATGAAATGCTAACCCTTTAAGTTGATAATTATTTAACTGAAATTTAGAAATATTAAGGTCTAAAGCTACATTTAATTGGTTGCTGATTATTCCGCTTCCTTTAAATTTTAAAGCTGCTGATAACGCACCAAATCTCGTGTCTTTTAGCAATTTTCCAAGATTATACTTATTAAAATTCGCGATAAAATCATAAGAAATTAATTCTTTGTTTATAAAATTTCCGTTGATTCTTGCTTCACCTTGACTTGTGTTTGCTTGCAGATCAACAACCCAAGAATTTAAATTACTTTTTATATTTCCTGCAACTATAATTTCTTCAGGTAACTCAATATTTAATTTATTTTCATCGACTATTTGTAATAAATCTAAACGTTTTGTTACTGCTTTAAACTTCGGAATGTCTAAAGACCATAAATCTGAATTTGTTGCATTTTTAACTGTTCCAGATACCGAAATTTTAGTCGATTTCCCCCAATTTATATTCGTTTTTGATATATTCATTTTTGCCAAAGAACCTTGTATATCTAAAGTTCCTGTCAACAATTTTTTACTTAATTTTCGAATATATTCGTTTTCTTTAAGGTTGGGTTGAAACTTAAAAAACTCTTGTAACCCAACCTGAAAAGATGAAATTTTTAATTGAACATTCGTGTTTTCTGGCGATGTAATTAATTGATAAAGTGAAGTATAACTTAATTTTGTAGAACCAGTAAGCATACTCTTATTTAGCTTTATATTGATTTCTGAGAGTTGTATTGCTTTATCTGAAATCGCTGCATTAATTGCAAATCTGTTTAACTGAAATCCTGATTTTTCCAGAAAATTAAACTCCTTAATTTGAACTCCAGCTTTTTTATCTTTTAGATAGAGATTTGTAGCCTTGAAATTTAGATTTTTTAAAGCGATGGCATTGAAATTTATTTTATCCCGATGAGTTTTTGCATTCTCAACAGCATAACGAACAGTATTATTTTCTAAATCGATGGTATTCACTTCTAAACGCATAGCAGGCCAAATAATTTCTGAAGTATTCTTTGGATGCAGTGTTTTTTGATTCGTTAAGTTAGTTTTTGCGGCTATTTTTAAAGAAATATCAGAATTTTTAAGTCGAACATCATTGAAACGAAAAAACTGGTCTGCTAAGTTAAATTCAGGAATTTCGGTATAAAAATCTTTAATTTTTGCCTCTACAATTATTTTCTTTTGTGGAGATTCATAATAAGCATTTACATTTTTTAAAGTTATTGAATTTGCAGATAAAATAGCCGAAATTCCTTTAGATGTTTTTGTGATTAACTCAATTGGATTTTGAATAAAATTGATTTTAGAATTAGAAAGCGCTATCGCATCTGCAGAAAAAATCATTTCCTCAAGATTCACTGTTTTCATTTTAGCGTTAAAATTTCCAATTTTATAGGAACTATAGATTCCTGAAACGGCATCATTAAAAACCACATGAAGATCGTTTAGATTGATAGTACCAATCAAAATATTCTTTGATTTTGCCAACGTGTCTTGAACATTTTCAGCTTTCTTTGCAGACGCAAAAGCATCGATTAAAAATTGAAAATTATATCCTGAAATACTATCTTTTCGGATGATATTAGCGCGTAAACCTTTCCATTTTAAATTAGTTACACCAATGGCATCCCCCTTAATCATTGACCAAAGCGGAATATTTGCCTCTAAAGATTTAGAATATAGTAGTGTATCTTTATTTTTATCTTCTAAAAAAAGATCATCTATTTGTAATGCTCCGTCAAAGGTAATGTACATTTTGTGTAACGTAACTTTTGTTTCCGTTTTATTAGAAATATAAGAAACTGCCTTGTGAATAATGATGTTTTGCCCCCAAGGACTTCTTATAAACAATACTAAAAAAAACAAGCCTACTGCAAACCCTAGAAGAACTCTTAAGGTTCTTCTAAAAAGACGGAACTTTTGCTTATGTTGTTTTTTTGCCGTCATAACATCAATCAATTTAAATACAAAGATATTATAGTATTTTGCGTAAAATTGTCTTTTTTGATTTATATATTAACACATTAAAAATGTTCTAATTTTATACAAAATATCTAAAGATTAAAATTGTATCATTTATCATTTAAAATAACTGTCATAAAACATCTTTTTCCCTTTTTTATTTCAATAAAAGAAACTTAAACCTAGGTTCTACTTTATTTTTTCTTTCTGTAAAAGCAAAGAAATCATCATTTACTTATACAGAAACATCAAACTATAACTTTCTATTATTCTGAAATACAATTAAGAACGCGTTTTTTATAATTTTCAAAATTATAGTAACCTTCAATTACCTCATATTTTCCTAAAAGATTTTATACATTTGTTTTTAAGTTAATTAATTTTATGCTCTTACAATAATGAAACAAATAATATTATTTTTACTTCTGATTATTGCTTTGATTATTGGTTACGGAAAATATAGCGATTACAAAAGATATTCTTCTCCAGAAGTCAATTATCAAAGTACTAAAGAAATCGATGTAAGCTATCATAATCAGGAGACACTTTTAAACTATTATGAGTCGATTGAGAATTTAGATAGTTACATAATGTTACAGTGGTCGGCAAATGAAATTGATGTTCGAACTCCAGAAAAAGAGGATCTCAATACTAAAGTAGCGATAGATTTATATGCTAAAAAATTAGCAAAAGTTAAATACTATGAAACTGTTCTTAATAATTCTTTGCAATTAAAAGAAAAAGGCCTTTCTAATATCGAAATTAAATTTATTGAAGAAAATGGCATTGATTTAAAAACATTTCGAAAAAGAAATAGATACGAGAAAATAAAAAGCCTATTTAATTCTGATGTTAAGCTCTACAATGGCGAAAAAAATGCTATTATTTATGAGGTTCAGAAAGAACTTAATAATAATGGCGCTAATATTACGTTAGACGGAGTTTATAGAGTAGAAACATTAAATGCCATTAAAAGATTTGAAGAACAAAATAATCTTTTAGCAGACGGTTATTTAGATGCTTTAACGTTAGAACTGATGTTTCAGTACTAAAAAAGATTGCGTTAAAACCCCATCTAATTTTATGGTAGATTCTTTTTATGAGTCTTTTAAATTCTGATTTATGCCCAAGTTTACCTTCTCCCCTAATATTTTTCACTAATTTTATATGCATTTTATGCTTCATTTTAATCCAGCGCTGTTTTAAATTTAGCATAAACCTAAGAATCAATGTAATTTTTAAAAAAAAGAATCAATGAAAATTACTTTTTAAGGATTAAAAAATATCACTGAGTAAAAAATTTTTCGAATGTTTTTTTTCTTTGGATTTTTCCTGATGCTGTCTCTACAAATTGATCTAGAAAATAAATTTCTTTCGGAATTTCAAATTTTGTAAGGTTGCTACTTTCAAAACTTATTTCTTTCTGATTTCCTTCAATCAGTAAAATTAGTTTTTCTCCTAGTTTTTCGTCTGGAATTCCGATGACAAAAAAACGATTTGAGATGATTTTAGCTAATTTTTCTTCTATTTTTTCTGGATGTAATTTTACACCACCCGAATTAATCACATGATCAAAACGACCTATCCATTTAAAATGCCTATCTGAAATAAGTTCTACAACATCATTTGTAAAAACAATTTCTTCAGCCACTTTAGGGGCGTCAATTACCAAACAATTCCTATCATCTTTATAAATAGTGATATTCGGGAGTGTTTGATAATAAGATTGAATCATCATTTTTCCATGCAATGAAGCAAAATGGTTCAGTTTTTTAACGGCGATATGCGTAATTGTTTCTGTCATTCCGTAGGTTGCAAAAACATCCGTAGAAACTGTTTGTAATTTTTCTTGAAGCGAAATAGACACCACGCCTCCGCCAACAATTAGTTTTTTAATTAAATGTATTTTAGAAAGTGAGTTCTCTAATTGTAAAGGTACCATCGCAGAAAAATCATACTGTTTTTCAACTTTTTTTAAGGGATTCGAATTGGATTCAATACTATCTAATTTCCAACCTAAAGTAAGTGCTCTAATCAACATTAATTTACCCGCAATATACTGAATTGGTAAGCACAATAATGCGGTTGTATTTTCTTGTAAATCAAAAAAGGCACCCGTTGCTTTTGCTGAATTGATTACAAATTTCTTTTGAAGTGAAATTGATTTTGGTGTACCAGTAGAACCCGAAGTTTGCACAATTATGACATTACTTTTAGAAAACCAATTTTCTAAAAAATGATGAATTTCTTCAGAAAAAACTTTTGTATATGCCAATAAATCATCCGACGAAGAGAATGAAATACTATTGAATTGAAAATTTTTATGAAATTTATTTTGTACCACTATTTTCTAAAATTCTATCCTATTCTTCTATAATTATCGGTTTTTCTATTCGACCAGTAAGTTTCTCTTTCCAGTGCGTCCATTTATATTTTTTTGAAAAAAACAGCAACATTAATGGATATAAAACAATGACTGGTATAAACATTTCTAAGGTTAAAGCAGGCTCTGAAGTATCTACAAATAAGGCATCTGTCTGAAAAACCATCCAGTCTGTAGTAACTAAAAAAGCGGCTACAACATTATTGGCAGCATGCAAACCTAAAGCTAATTCTGTGCCTTCATCCATTAAAGTAGTGATGCCATAAAAGAAACCTGTACCAATATAAAAAACCATTAAAATGTAACCCAACTTTTGAACTTCTGGATTTGCTCCGTGTAACAAGCCAAAACAAACCGAAGTTATAATTAATGGAACCCATCTATTTTTAGCTAAAATTCCGATTCCTTGCATAAAATAACCTCGAAACAACAATTCCTCAAAACCCGTTTGAAGGGGAAGTAATATGAAAGAAATAGCAACTAAAATAAAAAATGGTTTTGCATTAAAGTTATAGGTGTAAATTTCTGGCTCTATTAAAATACCGACAAAAGTAAAAATAACAACTAAAATTCCCCAAGTTAAAAAACCAACCCAAAAACGTTTCCAATCAATTTTTTTTCTACTCGTTACCAGCGAAGTAAATGTTCTTTTATGAACAAATTTTATGCTAATATATAGAAATAATAACCCTATGGCAAAAGTAAGAATAATAAGAACTAGAAATAAATTTTTATCAATTCCTAAACCCATAAAATTATTTAAACCTGCGGATGTAAACTCTTCTAAATCCTTTGAATAAGAAAAACCTACCGCTAATAAAGGAAGACCGCCTAAAATTTGCCAACCAAAAAACACTAATAAAACAGTAATTAGCCAATAAAACCAATCACTTTTACCCTTATATCCTTGTTGTATGTAGTTCATTTTTTGTTGTAACCTTTAAAGTATGATCAAGGTATTGTTTTTTAGATCTTGTTAAAATCCCAGTTTGATGTTGGATTGTATTGTAATGTTCCGTTTTTAACTTTTAACGGACTTTTAATATTGTTTGTAAACAATTCGCCCGTTCCTAAACCTTGTGGTAATTTGTTCTGTAAAGTATGCGTAAATTGAGCAATTGCATTCAAACCAATATTACTTTCTAATGCAGATGTAATCCACCAATCAGTATTATTTTCTTCTGCAAAATTAATCCATTCTTTTGTGCCTGCAACCCCCCCCACTAAACTTGGTTTTAAAATGATATATTGTGGAGCTATTGTTTGTATTATTTTTTTCTTTTCTTCGGATAAAAATACACCAATTAATTCTTCATCTAAAGCAATTGGCAAAGGTGTTTTTAAACATAATTCTGCCATTTCTTGAGGCTGACCTTGTTGAATAGGTTGCTCTATAGAATGAATTTCTAAAGCTGATAATCTTTGTAGTTTTTCTAAAGCATTTTTTGGATTAAATGCGCCATTCGCATCCACTCTTAAGGTTATTTCTTGAGATGAAAATTCATTTCGAATCGCTTTTAATAATTCAAGTTCTGTATCAAAATCTATCGCACCAATTTTCATTTTAATACATGAAAAACCTGATTTTAATTTTTCTTTAATTTGGGCTTTCATAAACTGTTTATCCCCCATCCAAATTAAACCATTGATATTAATTGCAGCGGTTCCTTTTGTAAATTCTGAAGGAAACAACTTAAATTTATCTTTACTTTTTAAAGATAAAAAAGCTTGCTCTAATCCGAATTGAATAGACGGAAACTCGCGGAGCTCTTTCAACAAAAAATCTAAACCAAAATTAATATGTTCGCAAACCCAAGTTAATGTTTCCTCGTAATTAGGCACATCATCAATACTTAAGCCTCTAAAAAGTCCGGTTTCTCCAATACCTATTTTATCGTTTGCCTGTAAGATGATAAACCAAGTTTCTTTCGTTCTTAAAACTCCACGCGATGTTCCACTCGGGTTTTTAAAATTAAGAATGTATTTTTTATAATTCGCTTGTATCAAAATAAAACTAATTTTAAAGGTTTGTATAATTTATCATTTTAAATTATCTTAACTATTTTATAAAAAACTAGTATTGAAATTCATTTTAAAATAATTATCATGTTTTTCTCTTAGTCTATGTTTTAACTTCCTAATTTAAATGTAAAAAATCAAAGTAATTTACATCAATATTATCTTTTTTTTGTGAGGCCAAAACGCCTAAAAACTATAAGCAATAGACTTTTATTGTTCTAAAAATTCTTTAAAATTATTTAAATACTCTTGACTTTGATTTTCTAATTTCCCTTTAAAATAAGGCAACATACAAGACATTATATACGTTTTACTATTACAAGAAGCATTTAAATTAATTGTTGTAACTCCGTCTTTTTCTGTAAAAAGATAATCATCTTTTTTTAGCATATTTTCAGCATCAAAATAAAAAGTTACTTTTTCATTGGGCACATACGCCAAAATTCTTTGCGTCATTTTAATTTCTTGACCTTGATTCTCTATGATAACATTATAGACACTTCCCGTTTTTCCGAAATTCTCATTTACCGTCTCAAAAGATTTTATTTCTGGAATCCAATTTTTAGCGTTTTCATGCTTATTGAACTCTTTAAAAACCAAGGCAATGGGTTTATTAACAGTAACTTTGGCTGTATATGTAGTTTCTTTAATAATAATGCCTGTCGCAAAAAAAGCTAAAGTTAATACGGATATAATACTGATAATTATTTTGACTGTTTTCATAAAATACTATTTATAATATCTGTCCAATTCCAAATAAAATTGCAAACAAAAATGTGCTTAAAGCTACTTTTTTTAATTCACTATCTAATGCTGCAGGAATGCTATTTGCTGCAACCGTTTTAATGTTTTTAAATAGCGGTATAAAAGCGACTAAAAAAATAAATTGATACACCATTTTAACATCTAAAAACACATAAATTAAAGCGGATATTAACGCACCAATAATTAAAAAATAATGATATTTCTTGGCTTTTTCTGTACCTAATTTTACAACAAGAGTGTTTTTATCATTCTTAAGATCTTCTTCTCGATCTCTTAAATTATTTAAATTTAAAACTGCTGTGCTTAATAATCCGATAGAAATTGCGGGTAAAAAGATTTCAAAATTGATGAATTTTGTATACAAAAAATAACTACCAACCACACTTACCAAACCAAAAAACACAAACACGAAAACATCACCAAACCCGCTATAACCATAAGCAGATTTACCTACAGTATATTTTATGGCTGCAGTAATGGAGGCAATTCCTAATGCAAAAAATAAGATGGAATACCCAAAATTATCACTTCCGAAAGCTACATAAATCAACATAAAAGCAATAATTAACGTGATACTTGTAGTCCATATCATTGCTGATTTCATTTGTTTTGGAGTAATTACTCCCGAAGCCACCATTCTTGCTTCTCCCGTTCTGTTTTTATCTGAACCTTTAATTCCGTCTCCATAATCATTGGCAAAATTCGATAATACTTGAAAGCCAATTGTGGTTAAAATTGCTAACCAAAAAATAGGAGTTTCCAAAATTGTAACCTTTACAGTATTAGCAAAGGTTAAATCATTATTTCCTAAAAAACTACCTACAATAATTCCAGCAACAGATAACGGTAAAGTTCTTAAACGTGCTGCTTTTATAAAACTTTTTACATCCATGAAGTCTTGCTTGTTTCTACTTTGTATAAAGTGTGATTATAAATTTTTACAGCATCCTCAGATTGAATACAAGGTATTTTTATTTTTCCGGAAGCGGTTTGAAAAATAATATCGCTCACATTGCTTCTTTTTTGAAAAATAGTCTGTTTCATTTTTATATTCTGAATTTTAAAAATTTCAAAATATATTAAATGCGTTTCTAATAAACCGCTGCTCATTAATAACATAGAATCTGTTATTTTGTAAAAACGTTTTTTAACTTTCTTTCGGATTAACAAAATAGTAACAGGAAGAACGAAAAGAGTTGAATAGAAAATTTCTACCTGTTTAAAAACTAAATATATAGCTGAATATAAAATGGTTAGAAACAGAAAAGTAAAAATAAATATTCTACGCTTGTAATAGGTATCTGGATATTTTTTTTCTTTGTTTTCTACTTCAGTGACATCAAATAAACTTGTTTTAATAACATCAACTTGGTCTTTTTTACAACCTGCAATACGTATTAATTTATCTTTTTTCACCTTGACTCTGCCACTTATAGCTTGCTTAAAAGTGATAAAGGAAATTCCGATAAGGCGTTTTAAAGGATTTGTAGAAACTGTAATATTTTGAACTTTTTGTTTTTTTAATACAATCGATTTTTTTGTTAATAAACCTTGGTTAATTTCAAAAGCATCTTCTTTTAAATAAGCTGTTAAGTTAAAATGGATTAAAAATATTTTAACAAAAGAACTCATCAAGGCAATTATCGTTAAAAAAATCAATAGAATAGTGACTAAGAAAAAACTAGCAGAAAGCGCATTTGTACTTTCTTCTATAAAACCATCTAAAGATGCTGTTCTTCCTAAACTATCTACTACCTGTTCTATTTGCTGAAAAAACCCAAGAATAAGCGCTAAAAAAAGCACTAAATTTTGAAGATGATTTTCGGTAAGACTCACCTTAAAAAGTTCTTTTACCCCTATTTTAAGTATGGGTTTTGATTTGTCTTTTTCAATAATTTCATGGGTATAGTCTGTACTTTTTGAAATAATTTCCTTTAAAGCTTCTGCTTTAAGAAAAGATAACGCTTTTATAGAAATTTCTGCCTTGCTAGAACCCGCAGTTTCAATATTAACCTCATAAACGCCAATAATTTGTTGTATTATATTTTGTTTAAAATTGATGTTCTGAATTCTATGAAAAGGAATAGAAGTACTTGTTTTTTTTATAATTCCTTGTTTTAAAATAAAATGCTCATTGGCTATTTTAAACTGAAAATTTTTATAAATTAAATAAGCCCGAATTAATAAAAAAATTAAAATAACGGCTAAACTTAGATAGATGTAATTCTCACCAATTTTTGATATTCTAGAGAAATCTTTAAGAACTAAAAAAAGTAAAATCCAAGATACTTTAATTACTTTATAAATAAGATGAATATAAATGACTAAAATCCCTTTTGGTGATTGTCTAGAGAAAACAGAAAAATCAAAAGCGTTATTCATTTATTTCTGTGGTAATAAATTCTTTTATTTGTAATGCTTTTTGTTTGGTAATTCCTTTAATCACTAAATCGTCACTACTATCTCCGGCCGTAAAAACACTTAAAGAAGACAAACCAAAAATTCTTGAAATTGGTTTTTCATCAGTTTCTACATGTTGTATTCTAGAAAACGGAACTGTGGTTAAAGTCTTTACAAACAAGCCACATTTATAAGAAATATCTTTTTCTCTTAAAACATATTTTCTTTTTGTAAAACTTGCGACTAAGTATGCTAAAATAAATCCGAAAAGAACAAAAAAAACAATATAAATAGGAACTATAAACTCATTAATTTTCTCCGGAAAAACCAATTGATGCAATACAATTATACCTACTAAAAAGGGAATAAAAACCAATAGAAAATTAATATAAATTACTTTTAAATAGTTTTTATCAATATTTTCAAATTCCACTTCTACAATATCTGGAAAATCATTTACCACATTATTTTGAAAAGTATCCGTCATAAAAACTATTGCTGTAAAGCTTCTGTGATAGAAATAGGAGCGTTATTCTTTAAAGCCTGTACAAAGGCACCTTTATAAGTATTCAAAATTTTTAGTCTGTATGCTCTAGCTTCTTTGTAAGTTTCAAAAGTACCTAATCTATATTTTGTTAATGAATCTTCTTGATACAAGCTTACATCAGAAATATTTGATAATGGTTCATTGTCTTTTCTTAATGCAGCAATCTGAACTGTAAAAATAAGCGATGAAATTTCCTCTGGGTTTTCATCATCTACTTGTAGAATTGTATCTTTTACAACGGGTTCTAAGAATTCTTTATTTTCTGGTTTAGTTTCTTTTTTTGTACAAGAAAAAACAAGTACTAAAAAAAGAAGCAAAGTGGTTATATTTTTCATTTGTTAAAGTTTATTAGCTTCCGCAATTAATTCTGCAATATCTTTTACAACAACTTCGGTTTCTTTTTCTTTAAATTTAATTCCGTCGGTCATCATTGTATTACAATAGGGACAACCTGTTGCTATAATTTGTGGTTTTGTTTCAAGGGCATCTTCTGTTCTTAAAATATTTACTTCCTTATCCCCTTTTTCGGCATCTTTAAACATTTGCGCCCCACCTGCTCCACAGCACAAAGCTGTTGATTTATGTCGTTTCATTTCTGTTAAATTAACGCCCATCCTTTTAATTAAATCTCTTGGAGATTCATATACTTCATTGGCTCTACCCAAGTAACAAGGATCATGAAAGGTAACTCTTTTTCCTTTTAAAACAGTATTATCTATTTGTAAACGTCCTTCTTTAATTAAATTTTGTATAAATTGAGTGTGATGATACACCTCGTATTTTCCGCCTAAAGAAGGATATTCATTTTTGAGGGTATTAAACGAATGAGGATCACAAGTAACAATTTTTTTTACTTCATATCCGTTTAAAACCTCAATATTCATCATGGCCTGCATTTGAAACAAAAATTCATTTCCCGCTCTTTTTGCTGCATCACCTGTAGAGGACTCTTCTACACCTAAAACTGCAAAATCTACATTCGCTTGCTGTAAAATTTTTACAAATGCTCTTGATATTTTTTTTGCTCTATCATCATAACTTCCGGCTGCGCCTACCCAAAACAACACTTCTGGTTGCTTACCTTGAGCCATCATATCTGCCATTGTTGGTACGTTCATGTGGTATTATTTTAGTGTTGAAACGTTTATTCGTTTAATTGTTTGTGCCCTATTGAGAAAACTACTTCTTCTGCTTCTTTTATAAACCTGGTTATTTCAGGTATAAATACTTTTGTATTTATAAAATGCCAAGACCTTACTCTATTTCTATAATTTTAACTGTTTAAAGCGTAATCAATAAATTTATCAGAGCTAAAATCCTTGTTATCTTTTGAGTCTGAATCAAATGCCAGCCATCAATCTTACTTTTTCCAAAAATTATAGTTTTGTTTACATTCTAAATCTCTTAATTCATCATCTGCAAGAACTTCTTCAATTCTGTGTGTATAAATTTCGATGATTTTTATAAACAAGCTATCATTCGAGTTATCAATATCTTTAAATTCATTTAATAATTTAAAACCTCTCTTATTAAAAGATATTTCATCATAACCAAATATTAATTTCCTTAACTTCTATTTTTCTTTCTAATCATTTACAGATAAATTTATATCAAAAACGATTATAAAATTTTTTCTTTTTTCTTTCTGTTGATAAAAGAAAATTGGCTTCTGTTATTTCGTTTTTTAAATCACTTTTAATGATTTTAAAAACGTTTTTTAATTCATTTTACTGTTTTCATGCTTCATTTTCATTCTTCATATAAACAGCTACTAGAATTCTGATTACAACTAAAATAATTTCTTCAAAAGCGTAAATTAAATACGTAAATAATTCAGTTTTATTTAAATATTGAAATCTAAAATTTTTTAAAATCTTTATTCCTAATCATATACGTATTCAAATAATTATTCCTCTTGAGCCCAATTTAATCTATCTTGTTGGTTATAAGGCCAAGGTGCACCATTGTTCTCTATATTGTTCATCATCATATTTAATTCTTGTGGTGCAGCACTTTCTTCCATGACTAAATACCTTCTCATATCTATAATTATTGACAATGGATCTATGTTTACGGGACATTCTTCTACACAGGCATTACAACTTGTACAAGCCCATAATTCTTCTGGAGAAATATAATCGTTTAATAATTGCTTTCCATCATCTACAAAAGTACCTTTATTCGCATCGATATTTCTACCCACTTCCTCTAAACGATCTCTAGTGTCCATCATAATTTTACGAGGAGAAAGTTTTTTACCTGTTAAATTTGCAGGACAAGCAGATGTACATCTACCACATTCTGTGCAGGTATAAGCATTTAATAATTGCACCCAATTTAAATCTGCAACATCAGATGCGCCAAATTTTTCTGGAACCACTTCTTCCGCTCCTTCAGCAGGCATAGCATATGGATCTGCATCTGGATCCATCATTAATTTAACTTCGTTGGTCACTGATTCTAAATTATTGAATTGCCCTTTAGGATTTAAATTGGCAAAATATGTATTCGGAAATGCTAATAAAATGTGCAAGTGTTTTGAGTAAAACAAGTAATTTAAGAAGGTTAAGATTCCCAAAATATGAATCCACCAAGCGGTTCTTTCTATTATATGTAAAGTATCTGGAGAAAAACTATTAAATAAAGGGGCAATAAATTGACTTATAGGGTTTCCTATTCCTGCTTTTTGAAAATCAATATCGGTGGCATTCATCACCAAAAACAAAGTCATTAAAATCATTTCAAAATAAATGATATAATTGGCGTCATTTTTTGGCCAACCTTTCATTTCTGAACTCATAAAGCGCTTAATATTTGCCACATTTCTTCTTGTCCAAAATAAAATAACGGCAATAAATACCAATGCTGCAAAAACCTCAAAAGTTCCGATTAAAAAAGCGTAGACGCGTTCATTAATTATACCTTGAAAAATTCTGTGAGTTCCGGCTAAACCATCAATAATAATTTCTAAAACTTCTATATTGATAATTACAAAACCAACATAAACAATGACATGTAAAAGCCCAGAAAAAGGTCTTTTTACCATTTTAGATTGCCCAAGAGCAATCATTATCATATTTTTTAAACGCTCAGGTTTTTTATCGGTTCTATTTACATCTTTTCCTAATTTGATGTTTCTTGATAATTTTCTGATATTCATCACAAAAAAACCAATACCAAAAATAAGAGCTAGCGCAAAAAGTATATTGGGTAAGTATTGCATATTAATTATTTAAACTACTAATTATTGAATTATTTATCTTCCTTTTCGCTAGCTGTAAACGTTTTTTGTTTTTTACCAAATAGTGAAAAATGAACATATCTTTTAGGGTTTAGTTTTAAATCTCTTAATAATTCTTCTAATTCTTTGGTAGCAGCTTCAATATTATCGTACAACTTTTCGTCATTAATTAACTTACCAATAGAACCTTCATCTGAATTCAATTTCATTGATAATTGATTAAAATTATCTACTGCACTTTCAGCTTTTGAAAGAATTTGTTTGATATTAATACTGGCTAAACTATCTGATACTTTACTAAAATTATCTGACATATTCTTAGTATTGTCAAGCGTAGCTTTTAAACTTTCTTTATTTTCAATGACCAAGCTGTTTACTGATTTAATGGTTTTTTTAAAATCTTGAAGAATTAGTGCAATATCTTTTACAGAATTATTTACGTTATTGATGGTATTTTGATTCAAAATTTTATTGACACCACCAAATAAAGTGTCGGCACTTACCATAATTTTCTCCAATTTTTCTTGCAGCGGATCTAAACGCTCTCCTATAGAAGTAAATAAATTCTCTTCCATTTCCCCCTCTAACGTGTCTCCTGAAACAGCCATTTCACCTTCATAATTGGGTATAATTGCCAAACTTGAACCTGATATTGGGTTCGGTGAATATATTTTAACAATACTTTTTTTAGAGAATTCGAAATCATTCTCTACCGAAAAACGAACAATTAAATGACCTCTTTTTTCGGGCGTTTCATTAAATGTAATTTCGTTAACCTTGCCAACTTTTAAACCGTTTAGGGTTACAGAACTTGCTTTATTTAAACCTCCTATTTTAGAATATTCAACTTTAAAATAACGAGCTTCACCATCTAATAAATCATGCCCTTTTAAAAAGTTAAAGCCCCATATAAAAGCAACAATGACGATGATTACTATAATTCCTGTTTTTAATTCTTTAGACATACATAGACATTTAGCAACAAAATTACTAATAATATTTGGTTGCAACTGCCAAAATTAAGGCATTTTATTAACTTCTTTTACAGATACTTTTTCGCCATTTTTAAATGCAACTATAAATGCTGTTTTATAGCCCTTTTCTTTAGCGATTAATAGAGACTTTTGCACCTCTTGATAAGAGGAAGAAACTCCGTAATAATATTTGTGATAGCTCCCTAGTTTTACTCTTTGGATATTTTTCAATCCTTTAAAATTATACGATTTTGTTGGAATTTTATTTTTACCCGAAGCTATCTGCACTTTAAACTCCACTTCTTTTTGTGCAATATCAGGAGTACTTTCAGCATCAATTTCAGTATTCTGAACTACTTCTTCAACTACTGTATTCATTTTTAAATTGCCAATGTAATTGGTAATGGCATCTGCAATTGATTTTCCCATTTGTTGTTGCCCCTTTTTAGAATTTAAGTAACGACCCTCGGTTTTATTAGTTAAAAACCCCAACTCTACCAAAACACTTGGCATAATCGTTTCTCTTAGCACTTGAAAATTATCTTGTTTTACCTTTCTATTATTTCTTTTTAATTTAAAGGTAAAATTATTCTGAATTAAGCTTGCAATCTCTAAACTTTTATCTAGATTTTCTTCTTGTAAAAGAGACAAACCAATAACGGACTCTGCTGAATTTGGATCAAAACCTTTATATTTTTCCTTATAATTATCTTCGTATAGTAGAATTGATGCGTTTTCTCTTTTTGCAATTTCTAAATTCTTTTTGTTTCCTCGTAAACCCAAAACAAAAGTTCCTGCGCCGTAGGCATTAGAAGTATGCGAATCACAATGAATAGAGACAAATAAATCTGCTTGTGCTGTATTTGCAATTTCACCTCTTTTCCATAGATCTGGATATGTATCTCCTTTTCTTGTATAAATTACTCTAACATCTTTATTCTTTGATAAACTTTCACCAACGATTAAAGCAACTTTTAGAACAATATCTTTTTCTTTATAACCGTTTCCTAGATTCCCTGGATCTTTGCCTCCATGGCCGGCATCTAGCACAATGGTATATTTTTTTTGAGCAAATGTGGTAAAACAAGAGCATAAAAGAAACATCGAAAACACTAAAAAAAATACATTTTTTAGTTTAGTATTAAATTTGTTGTTTTGTAGAAAATTCATCAATAAAATTTAACTAATTTTGGCATCATTAATTTTGAGTTTCAAATATTGAGCCATACTTTTACTCACTTACAAAAATAGCATTTATAGCATTGCAATCAAACCTATCATACTTACTTTTATTTTGCTGCATCTTTTTTGTGAAGATTGGGTTTTCGCAAGATATTAAATCAACAGAAAAAATTGTTGTTCCAGCTGTAAAAAAAGACACTACTTTTTTTAAGAAAAAAAACTCCTTACCTAGTATTAAAAAAGATAGTTTACTCATAAAAAATAAAGATTCTATCGCTTTAGATTCCATAAAACCTAAAGAAACTCTAGAAGATCTTATTGTTCATACTGCAAAAGATTACACAATTCAAGACGCTAAAAACAAAACGGTAACGTTATATAATGAAGCAAATATTACATATACGGATATTGATTTAAAAGCTGGAATCATAATTATTGACTACAATAAAAACAGATTGTTTGCAAAGGGAATTGTTGATAGCACAGGATATACACAAAAACCTATTTTTAAACAAGGAGGACAGGAATCAGAGCAAGATTCTATCATTTATAACTTTAAAAGTAAACGGGCTTTAATTTATGGGTTAAAAACAAAACAAGGAGAAATGTTTACCTATGGCGAAAAAACAAAACGCGTAAATGACTCTACAATCTATATTCGAAAAATACGATTTACAACATCCGAAAAAGAAGTACCCGACTATTATATTAGAACAGATAAAGCAAAATTAGTGCCCGGTAAAAAAATTATTGTAGGGTTAAGTAATTTGGTTTTAGCAGATGTACCCACTCCATTATTTTTGCCTTTTGCCTATTTTCCTATGACAGAAACAAGTGTTTCTGGTTTTTTAATTCCTGCTTTTGACACAGGAAGTAGCGACCGAGGAATTGGTTTTCAAAACGGAGGATATTATTTTGCATTAAGTGATTATGCAGATTTAACCCTTACTGGAGATGCTTGGTCTAATGGAAGTTGGGGATTAAGAACAAATTCAAACTACAGCAAACGCTACCGATTTAATGGTAATTTTAGTTTCAATTTTGAAAACATTATTAATGGTATTCGAGGTTTCGATAATTTTTCTAAATCTAATAATTTTAACGTAAGATGGAGTCATAGTCAAGATGCCAAAGCAAGTCCTAATTCAAGATTTACGGCTTCTGTAAATTTAGGTAGTAGTCGTTTTTTTAGAGAATCTTTAAACCAATTTAATGTTGCTCAAACGCAAAACAACACCTTTAATTCCTCTATAAATTACAGTAAAACCTTTGTGGGAACTCCTTTTAATATGGCTGTTACGGCGTCGCATCAACAAAATACAAATACGCAAAGCATCTCAATGACATTACCATCTTTAACGGTAAATATGAATAGAATTTATCCTTTTGCTGGTAAAGGAGGTGTTAAAAACAACCCAATTCAAAAATTAGGTTTTAACTATAATATGCAAGGGCAATATTTAATAAATACTACCGATGATGATTTTATGACCAGTAGAATGTTTGCAACGGCAAAATCTGGTGTTCGCCAAAAAACAGGTACCAATACAAATATTAAAGCATTTAAATATTTTACATTATCGCCAAGTGCTAATTACGAAGAAACCTGGAATTTTAATTATATTGAAAAAAACTATGATGAGGATACCAATACAGTCGTTACAGATACTTTAACGGGTCTTAAAACCTATAGAACTTATAATATGGGCGTTAGTTTGTCTACAAATATCTACGGAAGCTTTAACTTTAAAAAAGGTAGACTAAAAGCTATAAGACATACTTTAAGACCAACAATATCTTATAGTTATAGACCCGATTTTGGCACAAAATATATAAGACAGGTACAACAAAGTGAAAACCCTTTGAACCTAGCAAATTATACAATTTTTGATCAAAGTTTATATAGAGCACCTTCTACGGGATTAAGTAATTCTATTGGAATTTCGATAAATAATGTTTTAGAAGCAAAAGTGGCTCCTAAAGACCCGGATAGTGATGAAGAGGATGAAAAAATTACACTTTTAAACAATTTAAATTTTAGTAGTGCTTACGATATTACAAGGGACAGTTTAAGATGGTCTAATGTTTCTTTTAATGCCGGAACAAGATTATTTAAGGACAAATTAGCGTTAAATTTAAATGGATCTTTAGATCCCTACCAAGTTATAGATGTCAATGGAAATGCTGTTAGAATCAATAAATTTAATCCAAATATTTTTAGATTAACCAACGCCAATTTAACGGCTAATTACTCTATTTCTAGCAGTGATTTTGATAAAAGTAAAAAAGATTCTAAAGAAGAGAACGAAAATAAAAGCGGAAATGGTGCAAATAACCCAACGGATACTATGGGCGCAAATATAGACCCTACCAATAGAAGGGGTGGACAAAATCAATCTAATACGGATAACAAAACCACGAAAACTGACTTATATAGGGCAAAAATACCTTGGACTTTAAACTTAGTTTATTCTGCTAATTATACTAGAAATGGGTTAAACCCAGGTAGTATTGGTGTGCATACTTTAGGCTTTAGTGGTAATATAGAATTGTCACCCAAATGGAAAGTTGGGTACTCTTCTGGTTATGATATAAAGAATGGGGCCTTGTCATTTTCAAGATTTAATTTTAATAGAGATTTAGATAGTTGGCAATTCAACTTTAATTGGGTGCCTTTTGGTACAAATTCTTCTTACACATTTTTTATTGGTGTAAAATCTTCTACGTTGGCAGATTTAAAATGGGATAAAAATAAACCACCAGACAGAAGGTTGTTTTAATGGTTAATTGGTGGTTCAATTATCATAAATTTGTTGATAGTTCTTTAAAATTTATCAACGTTAAAGCTTTTGGAAATTTAAAATTTAATAAAACATGAAAAAAATAATCAAAACCTCAAAGGCTCCTGCTCCTATTGGTCCTTATAATCAGGCAATTTTAAGCGGAAATACTTTATACACTTCTGGCCAAATTGCCTTGCATCCAGAAACTGGAGAACTCGTTTTAGCGTCTATTAAAGCAGAAACAAAACAAGTAATGGAAAATATGAAAGAAGTTTTGGCCGCAGCCGACATGACTTTTGAAAATGTTGTAAAATCATCTATCTTTATTTCTGATATGAATAATTTTTCAGAAATTAATAGCATTTATGGAAACTATTTTAATGAAGAAAACGCACCTGCAAGAGAAACTGTAGAAGTTGCCAACTTACCAAAATTTGTAAATGTAGAAATTAGCATGATTGCCGTTAAATACTAAACTATATAATACTATCTTATATCTATTTATAGGTTTAACATGGTATTAGACTTAATATTGTATAAAGATATCATTTCTTTTTCGAGTAGATTTTAGTGAAAAGTTACCGTAAAGAGTACGAAACGAATTCATAATTTGTCTCAGGTTATTTTCACAATAGTATAAACTTAAATTGATGTAAAACAAAAAACCTGATAGAGATGATTACTATCAGGTTTTATATTTTAAAATACTACTCTTTAATTACAAAGTAGCTGCATATTCAATTAAATCAACAATTTTAGTTGAATACCCCATTTCATTATCATACCAAGAAACAACTTTTACAAAATTATCATTTAAAGCAATTCCTGCTTTCGCATCAAAAATTGAAGTTCTTGTATCTCCAACAAAATCTTGAGAAACCACCATATCTTCGGTATACCCAAGAACACCTTTCATTTCTTCACTTTCTGAAGCCGTTTTCATAGCTGCACAAATTTCTTCATAAGTTGCTGCTTTTTCTAACTTTACAGTTAAATCTACTACAGAAACATCCATTGTAGGAATTCTGAATGCCATACCCGTTAATTTACCATTCATTGCAGGAATTACTTTTCCTACTGCTTTTGCAGCACCTGTAGAAGACGGAATTACATTATGAATTGCAGAACGGCCACCTCTCCAATCTTTCATAGAAGGACCATCTACTGTTTTTTGAGTAGCGGTTGCTGCATGTACAGTTGTCATTAAACCTTCAACGATACCAAAGTTATCATTTAAAACTTTTGTAATTGGCGCTAAACAATTTGTTGTACAAGATGCGTTAGAAAAAATTTGCTGATCTGCTTTTAGTTCTTTGTTGTTTACACCCATAACAAACATTGGTGTATGATCTTTAGAAGGTGCAGATAATACTACTTTTTTAGCTCCAGCTTCTAAGTGCTTTCCTGCCGTTTCTTCCGTTAAGAAAAATCCAGTAGATTCTATTACATATTCAGCTTCTACTTCATCCCACTTTAAATTTGCTGGATCTCTTTCTGCAGTAATTCTGATTTCATTTCCATTTACAACTAACATGCCATCTTTCACTTCTACAGTGCCATCAAAAGCGCCATGAACTGAATCATATTTAAGCATATATGCCAAGTAATCAACATCTAATAAATCATTAATTGCAACTACTTGTACATTATCTCTTAATACAGATGATCTAAATGCCAATCTTCCTATTCTTCCAAATCCGTTAATTCCTACTTTTATCATTTTATCTTAATTTAAACTATTATGTGGTCATAATATCTGACACACGAATTAATTCTTTATTTATTTTTGATTGACCTTTTATGGCTTTTTCTAAAGGTGTAATCGCTATTTTATCGTTTAATAAGCCAACCATTAAATTAGATTTCCCTTCCAATAAGCATTCCACTGCCTTAACGCCCATTCTACTTGCTAAAACTCTATCAAAACAAGAAGGAGAACCTCCTCTTTGCATATGTCCTAACACAGAAACGCGCACATCGTATGCTGGTAAGTGCTCATTTACATAATCTTTTAATTCAAAAACATTTTTACCTGTTTTATCACCTTCTGCAACAATTACAATACTCGATGATTTTCCAGATTCTCTACTTCTTTTTAAGGAATCTAATAAACGCTCTAAACCTAAATCTTCTTCAGGAATTAAAATTTCTTCTGCACCTGCACCAACACCTACATTTAAGGCAATATGCCCGGCATCTCTTCCCATTACTTCGATAAAAAATAATCGATTGTGTGAGGATGCAGTATCTCTAATCTTATCAATAACTTCAACAACGGTGTTTAGAGCTGTATCATAGCCTAAAGTGTGTGAAGTACCAGCAATATCATTATCAATAGTTCCTGGAATTCCCATTATTGGAAAACCAAATTCTTGACTAAAAATTAATGCACCCGTAAAGGTTCCATCTCCTCCTATTGTCACTAGAGCATCTATTCCCGCTGCTTTTAAAGATTCATGAGCCTTTTTTCTTCCTTCTTTAGTCATAAAATCAATAGACCTTGCAGATTTTAAAAAAGTACCTCCTTTATTGATGATTCCTTTTACACTTCGTGCATCTAAATTCACAAAATCGCCTTCAATCATTCCTTGATAGCCTCTATAAATTCCCGCACACTCTATTTTATAATAAGCACAAGTTCTTACAACTGCCCTTATTGCTGCGTTCATACCTGGAGAATCTCCTCCAGAAGTCATAACGCCTATTTTTTTAATTTTCTCCATAATTTTACAGTGTAAAAATAATTCTTTTTAGTGATTAAACATAATAAATTTACGAAATCGTTTTAGGCTTAAACCTCCTAATTTTAAAAGGAAATAATAATGTTTCAGATACTAAAGTGTTTTTATTTTGTGATAAATAAAAAACACCAAAACACGAACATTTTAATCGCCTGAAAAATTAATTAAATTTTTATTTTTTGGTTTTATACTATCTTTTTTACTAAACTCTTTATTAGTATTATTATTAATAGCTTTTTTTAGACCAATTTTAAAAAGTAATTCGGCAAACGTATTAAAATTTACTTGGTAAGACAAACCTACGCCTTGCGTGTAGCCTTCTTCTTGTTGAGAATATTGAATCTCATTTTGACGATTAAAAATAACACCTCTAAAACTACCTTCAGTATTTAATAATACTTCAATTTTTACTTCACCAATAACACTAGACTGTGTTTCTGAGCCCACTGGCACACCAACTTTACCATTTATAATAACTCGGTCGCTAACCTGCGTACTTACAGAAACATCAACTTGATTATCAATGTTTAATCGATCAATATCATTGCCACTTTCTCCTTGTTGATAATCTACCCCTAACTGAAACTTACTATCGGGTGTATTTAATAAATTAGAAAAAGCTCCCGCAATTGCGCTCGATGCAGTTCCTGTAAGTGTATTATTTACATCAAAACTTACTCTATCCGGATTTCTAAAAGAACCGAATGCTAATAATGAAATAAATTGTGTTGTTTTTTCATTTATATTGTTATCATTTAAAATAAACTCTAGTTCACTAGCGATGGTAGGATCTACGTTTGTAAGCTGAATATCCAATTCTTGTTTAGAACTAAATAAACCTCCCGTAATTCTTGTGACTAAATCTATTTCTTCTTTTCTGTTAGAATTAAAATTTTGCAATAAAACGCCAGGATTTGCTTTTGCCTTATAAATTGCTGTTACATCTAAATTAGCTTCGTACGGATTTCCGTCCCAAGCAACGGTACCTCCTTTTTGAATGATAAACGGTTTGTTAATGATGCCTCCGTATTTAAAATCATAGACTCCACTATTAATCCTATAATCTCCAAACATATCAAACTTACCCCTGGTATTAATTATTATTTCCAGATTTCCCGAACCTCTACCCGTTAATTGACTTCCATTAACTTCGTCTATCACTACCTGCGCTTCTGCATCTTTTGTAACTTCTAAATCAATATTTAAAGACACCCCTTTAAGAGCTTCTTGCGCAATTTCTCTCTGCCGATCTGTCGTTTTAAGTTTATCCGATTGAAAATGAATTAATCGATAACTATCTACAGTTTCTACATCTTTTAAGGGCACTACGAATTTTGTTCCTGGGTTTGTTTTCGCATTAATATTGATGGATAATTTTTCTGTTAAACCAGTAATACCAACCGCACCATCTATAAAAGCTGTTCCATAATACAAGGCTTCGTCGGAATCTTTCGTATCTAAAGCGACTAAATTATCTGTAACTATTTCTAAATTTAAATACCAAAGTTCTAAATTTTGATGTGTAATTTCTCCTAATAATCTTCCTTTCGTATTGTATTTGGTATCTGATAATTTTACATCTTCAATAATAAAGGATTGTTGATCTAATAAAATGGTAGATTTGCCTTCAAAATCATAATCAACATTTAAGTAAGGGAATTTTAAACCTGCATTTTGCAATGTTAAAGTGCCTTGCATATCTGGGTTGATTAAAAATCCTCTGAGCTTAAAATCTCCAGAAACACTGCCTCTTAATTTAGAAATTACATCTTTTCCTAATGGACTAAATGCCTGTAAATTATAATCTTCTAAAAAAACTTGTAAATCAATTAAGGGTCTTTTTTTTGAAAAATCTAATACCCCTGTGGCGTCAATACTTTTTACTTTGTCATTATTTATTGATAAATCTACTTTGTACTTTTCATAAGAATTATCGCCAATAATATTGATAGCCAATTCGCCTTGTTTAAATTTATTGACTTGAAAATCTTGAATTATCAAGGCCGCTTTTGGTTTGTATACATTTTCTTTTTGGATAAAATCTAGGTGACCAGAAACACTACCTTTTAAGACCAAACTATCTATTTCTGGCAAAAAACTTTGAAGTTTTACCTTCGTTAAATCTGCTGCTAGTATTTTTTCTGTATCGCCTTGCAATTTTCCGGTAAATTCAATTTTTTGTGCTCCTGAAACCAATTTAAATTGACTAAACGTAAAATCATTGTTCTTTAAATCGAAGGTGATTTTATGAGTATTGTTTTCATCAGGATTAATATTCCAAGCTGTATTTTTAAATACAAAAGTAGATTTCTCAAAACCTAAAACAGATTTTTTATCCTCATTAATCGTATAGAAAAAATCTAAATTAAAATTTTCATTATTATTCAAACCTCCGTTAAATACCGATTTAAAATATAAAGTATCATTTTCAGTCCTATTTAAAAGATTTAATTTAGAAATGTTGTAGTACTTTGTATTTACTTCTGACGCCGTTAAATGTGAGTTATAAAGCGGATTTTGATTGTCTGTTCTCAACAACATATCCTTTAACTCATTGCCATAAGCATCTATTCTAGGCGATGAAAACATTAATTTTAACAGATTCGTATCCGATTGTATTTTTCCTTTTATCTTGGTATTATCATCAATATAAACTTCTGGAAAAAATACATTTACAATTTGATTATAAATGGTAAAATTAAAATCTAAAAATTGATTGGGTGCTACTTTATAAGGTTCATAATTGGTGTAAATACTCCCTAAAGCATTTTGTGCTACTTTAGATACTTCGTAGAATGTAAACTTGCCCCTTAAATATCCTTTTGCAATGTCTTCTGATATTAATTCGACACTTTTAATACTATCTTGTAAAGAAGAAGAAACTTTAAACTCTTTAAAACTAAATTCTTGTTTTTGATTGGTATAAAAAACATCTTTAAAAATAGCATTTCCAACAATATCATCAAAAGTATTGCCTTCTACATCTAGGTTTATAATACCTTTTAAGTGCGCAATACTATCTCTTACAAAAAGATTGGTTTTTTTTAAATTTAGATAGGCAATATCTGATTTAAAATCAAACTTATGTACCTCAGAAGATAAATCTGCTAAACCACTAAAATTCATTTTAAAATTTTCGTCATTAATGGTTAACTCACCATCAAACTTATTATTTTGATATTGACCGTTTGCTACAATATTACGATAACTATATCCTTTAAATTGCAATTCTGAAACCTTGCCTATAAAGGATGTATTTACATTATCTAACGTAAAACCACTTCCATTTACATCTCCTTTTAAGGAAATTTCGCCAAATAAAGGGTCATTAAAAAAAGTACCAATATTAAAATTATTCAACGCTATTTCCCCATAATAATTAGCATGGTCAATTTTATCAATATTAGAAATTAACAAATCTGAAACTAAGGAACCAATTTCAGAATTCACAGAAGTAGTGGCTTCCATTTGCGTGGGTGTAACCTTAATACGCCCTTTTAAATTGAACTTACCAAATTTTTCAAATTCAGAAGGTAATCTGCTTCCTAAAACATTAGGCAATATATTTTTCAGTCCTCTGTAGGTAGCTGTTAAATTTTTAAGATTGCTTTCAAAAATAAAACCTCTTTCTGTGTTAACGGCATTTACAAATGATAAATCTCCAGCTATTTTTAACCCTTTTTTGGATGATATTTTTAATTTTTTTAAATCGAAGTTATTCAGTTTACCTGAAAAATCGACTCTTATATTCATAATATCATTACCACTTAACTCCTTATAAAAGTTCTTAATATCTTGCACAGCTACCGTACTTTTATCGAAGTGTGCATCTATTTGTACTTTATTATTAAAATTTGATAATTCTTCTTTTTTATAGGTAAAAGCTATGTCTGCATTTATAGTAGATTTTTTAGTTTGTAACGTGGTTTTTTTAAAATGCATTTCGGTGTTCGAATACGAAAAATCGGTTGTTAAATTGGTGACTTCTAATCCAAATTTGTCTAGCAAATACAAGCCTCTTATTTTAGAAGAAATAGTAGATCCTACAAGTGAAAAATCTTGAAAATTTCCGCCTGCATTGGTTGCCGCATAATTTACTGAATCTTTTCTATTGGCATTTGTTAATCTAAAATTGAGATTGCTTACATACAAATTCGAAGTTTTTAGAGTAAACGGATTGGCAAGCGAATCTTTGGGTTTTCCGTTATCAAATGATTTGATAAAGACACTCATATTATCTTCTTCTTCGCCTGTATACGTTTTCATGTAGTAGTAAGCATCCTCTAAATAAATACTTTTTAGGGTTACCTCATTTTCTAAAATTCGCCTTACATTACTTATGGATGTGGTTACTTTATTTACAAAAATTAAGGTGTCTTGATGATGATCTCTAATCTCCACACCTTTTAACTGTACGCTTCCTAAAAAAGATAAATCGACTTTTTTAATCGTTAAATTAACGCCAAAATCTTTGTTAATTTTATTCGTTAGTTGATTGCCTAATTTTGTTTGAATTGCCGGAATTGAAAGTAAGATACTCATCAATAGTAAAAAGAGCAACAAGTACCCCAACCATTTTAGTATTTTTTTTCCAACGTTTTTGATAGTAAGAATATTTAAAGTCTTTGTAAATTTACATAAGTTTCAACAAAAATATTGCCACATAATACAATTAACATGCAAAATTTAACAAACTATTAAATTTCTATTCTTAAAAAACAGAAGCATGCATAAATTTATACTTAATTTTGCAGTACTTTAACTCGTTTTATGAATACACCAATTTATATTTTAGGCATAGAATCTTCTTGTGATGACACTAGTGCTGCAGTTATTTGCGATGGAAAAGTGTTAAGTAACGTAATTGCAAATCAAGAAGTACACTCAAAATACGGCGGCGTTGTCCCCGAACTTGCATCTAGAGCGCATCAGCAAAATATAGTACCAGTAGTGCAACAAGCTTTGGCGCAAGCAAATATTACCAAAGAACAATTGTTTGGCATTGCATTTACTCGAGGTCCAGGATTAATGGGATCTCTATTAGTCGGTACTTCTTTCGCAAAGTCTTTGGCTTTAGGTTTACAAATTCCGTTATTGGCAGTAAACCACATGCAAGCCCATATTTTGGCACATTTTATAAAGGATAAAGACACTAAAATTCCTACGTTTCCTTTTATTTGTTTAACCATTAGTGGCGGACATACCCAAATTGTAAAAGTGACCAATCATTTTGAAATGGAAATTTTAGGCGAAACGATTGATGATGCTGTTGGCGAAGCTTTTGATAAATCTGCTAAAATTTTAGGATTACCATATCCTGGAGGTCCGCTGATTGATCAATATGCGCAGTTAGGAAACCCAAAAGCTTATCAATTTACGAAGCCTAAAGTAGGCGATTTAGATTTTAGTTTTAGCGGCTTAAAAACAGGAATCTTGTATTTTATACAAAAGCAACAAAGAGTAAATCCTAATTTTATCAAAGAAAATTTACATGATATTTGTGCCTCCATTCAGTTTACCATTGTAGAAATATTAATGGATAAATTAAAAAACGCTGTCAAACAAACAGGCATTAAACAAATTGCTATTGCGGGTGGTGTTTCGGCAAATTCAGCTATTAGAGAAAGATTAAACTTGGCAGAAAAGCATTTGGGTTGGACTACCTATATTCCTAAATTTGAATACACTACAGACAATGCCGCTATGATTGCCATTACTGGATATTTAAAATATCTGAAGAACGATTATGCTGATATCTCTATTACGGCAAAAGCGCGTTTAAAAGTCACAGAATAGCATCTGCAACAAGAATTATAACGATTTAAATACTTGAATGATTCTTGAAACCACGTTTTAAAAAATTCATTGCCCAATAAAATTCAAATCAATTGAAAGATTTCAAAAACAGATTATTATTCAACCTCAATTACTTTCTATTTTGGATTGTTTACTTTGTCTTTGCTCGTTTCTTTTTTCTCGCTTATTATTTTGATAAAACGCAAGAATTAGGCATTTCAACGACTTTAAAAACTTTTTTATATGGGGTGCAGTTAGATGCCTCATTCGCAGCCTACCTTTCTTTTATTCCGTTTTTATTCATAATTTTATCGGTTTTCATCAATCCTAAAGTCATTTTAAAAGTAATTAAAGGATACACTATTTTTGTGGCGCTTTGCATTAGTTTATTGTTATTGATTGATGCTGGTTTGTACCAAGCTTGGGGCATTCGTTTAGATGCCTCCCTACTGCCTTATTTAAATACACCAACATTAATGATTTCTTCTGCCTCGAATTTTCAGTTGGCGAGTGGAGTCTTTTCTTGGTTGCTTATTTCTTTTCTATTTATTCGATTATTTGACAAAATTCATAAAACAAGCACTACTAAAATAGCCTTGGGATCTTGGCTAGAAATTCCGTTTTTTGTATTGATTACAGCCACTTTAATCGTCCCGGTAAGAGGCGGTTTTCAAACCATTCCTGTAAACCAAAGCAATGTATATTTTTCAGATCAAATGTTTGCCAATCATGCTGCAATTAATTTTATTTGGAACTTTTCGAACACCATTACCCACAAATCCGATGGTACAAATCCGTATGCTTATTTTGATGCAGAAACGGCATTAAAGCGCATCAACAAAACAAAAAACAAGCTTTTAGAAGCTGATACTGATACAATTTTAACAACCACAAAACCTAATGTAATTTTAATTCTTTGGGAAAGTTTACCTGCAAAAGTAGTAGGTGCTTTAGGAGGCGAACCCAATGTGACTCCTAATTTAAACAAACTATCTAAAGAAGGTCTTTTGTTTACCAATTTTTATGCCAACGGAGATAGAACAGACAAAGGAATTCCGGCTGTTTTAAGTGGCTATTATCCGCCACCTGTAAAGAGAATTATGCGCATGCCAAATAAAACAAGAAGCTTACCAATGTTGCCCAAAGAAATGAAAAAACTAGGCTACCATACTTCTTTTTATTATGGAGGTGATTTAAATTTCGGGAATATGAATACCTATTTAAGAAATGCCGGAATTAATGATATTGTTGATGGCAGTGCTTTCGATAAAAAAGATTGGAATTCTAAATGGGGCGCTTATGATGATGTTTTTATGAAACGTTTTGCCAAAGATTTATCTACACGGCAAAAAGAACCTTTTTTTAAAATTGCACTAACCTTAACAAGTCATGAGCCTTATGAAATTAAAGGCGCCTATAAATTTGGAAAGGACACTGAAGACAACAAATTTAGAAGTGCTCATTCATATACAGATCAAGTGATTGGTGACTTTATTGCTTTTGCCAAACAACAAGCTTGGTATAAAAATACCGTCATTGTAATTATGTCCGATCATGGACATACTTCTCCTAAACATGAAGGTCCTTATTTTTCTCCTAAAAAATTTAGAATTCCTATGCTGTGGTTAGGAGGCGCCGTCAATCCAAATATGAAAGAAATAGCCACCTTTTCTAGTCAGGTTGATTTTTCATACACTTTATTAGAACTGCTAAAAGGCGATAACAAGGATTTTGTGTTTAGTAAAAATATCTTCAACAATTCTGATGAGCAGTTTGCACATTATACTTTTAATAAAGGATACGGTACCCTTGATAAAAACGGAATTTTTGTCTACGATTTTGTCAGTAATCAACCTATTTTAAGCCAAGGTAAAAACACTGCAAAACTAGACTCTTTAGGCAAGGCGATTACACAAAATGCATATCAAGATTTTTTAGATAGAAAGTAAGCGAAGTTTTTTAAGAAAGATTATTATGATCCACATATCTTTTATACAAACATAAAAAAAGTCAATATACCGTTTTAGAGATTACATCTTGAATTAGAAACCAATTTAGTCAGTAAGTAATGTTTATTTGGCATCAATACAATTTTAAACATAAAAAAACCTTAATAGATTTCTCTATCAAGGTTGTTCTATAAGAAAGACAAGATCACTTAATTATATCTTTAAATTGGTATTAAAAACAGTAATAACTAAGCAATTGCTGCCGCTACTTTTTTATACGTTCCGTTTTCTAACTTTGTTCTAATCGCCGAAAAAGCTGTAATCGTTTCATCGATGTCTTCTTGAGTGTGGGTTGCAGTAGGAATCAATCTTAAGATAATTAATCCTTTCGGAATTACTGGATATACTACAATAGAACAGAAAATTCCATGATTTTCTCTTAAATCATTTACCATTGCCATCGCTTCCGGAATATCTCCTTTTAAAAACACGGGAGTTATACATGTTTGTGTAGTTCCTAAATCGAAACCAGCGTTACGCAATCCTGATTGTAAGTTTCTTGTATTTTCCCACAATTTTTCTTTTAATTCTGGCATGGTACGCAACATGTCTAAACGCTTTAAAGCGCCTTTTACCATGGCCATTGGTAATGATTTAGCGAACATTTGTGAACGCATATTGTACTGCAAAAACTGAATTACGTCTTTATTACCTGCTAAAAAAGCACCGATACCTGCCATTGATTTTGCAAACGTTGCAAAATACACATCGATATCATCTTGCACGCCTTGCTCAAAACCAGTTCCTCTACCACCTTCTCCAAGCGTTCCGAATCCATGCGCATCATCTACTAACAATCTAAAATTATATTTTTTCTTAAACGACACAATTTCTTTTAAACGACCTTGCTCACCGCGCATTCCGAAAACTCCTTCAGAAATTACTAAAATTCCGCCACCCGTCTTTTCTGCCATTTTAGCAGCGCGTTTTATGTTCTTTTCAAAACTCTCCATATTATTATGACGATATACAAAACGCTTTCCTGAATGCAAACGCACGCCATCTATAATACACGCATGCGTGTCCATATCATACACAATAATATCATTTTTGGTCACCAAAGCATCTATTGCAGACATAATTCCTTGATATCCAAAATTTAATAAATACGCTTTTTCTTTATCAACGAACTCCGCACATTCAACTTCTAATTGTTCGTGAAAAGGTGTGTGACCAGACATCATTCTAGCGCCCATTGGGTATGCCATTCCATGTTCTGATGCTGCTTCTCCGTCTACTTTTAATATTTCTGGATGATTGGCGAGACCTAAATAGTCATTAATACTCCAAGTAACTACTTTTCTGCCATTAAAAGACATTCTATTAGAAATGGGACCTTCTAGCTTAGGAAAAACATAATATCCTTCTGCTTGATCAGCCCATTTTCCCAAAGGACCTTTGTCCTTAATTATTCTATCAAATAAATCTGTCGTCATTTTTATCTTTTGTTTTGAAGTCTGCAAAGTTAGCAAAAATTAACAATTTTAACAATTCGTTAATTTATAGCCTTTTATTTAGAATCTTACTCAATAAAACCCTGTTTCCGCATCCACTTATCATTATAAATTTTGTTCATATACCGAGCCCCCCCATCAGGAAAAATAAGCACCACAAAACTATCTTCAGAAAATTGGTTTTGTTTTGCATATTGTTTGGTAGCCTGCACTACTGCACCACAAGTATATCCTGGAAAAATACCTTCTGATTTGATGATTTCTCTAGCGGTTAAAGCAGCTTCTTTATCCGTTACTTTTTCGTACACGTCAATAATATCGAAATCTGTAGCAGTCGGAATTAAATTTTTGCCCAAACCTTCTATTTTATAGGGTGATACTTCATTTAAATCAAGTTTACCTGTTTCGTGATATTTCTTTAACACAGAACCATAAGCATCTACGCCTAAAATTTTAATATTGGGGTTTTGTTCTTTTAAGTATTTTCCTGTTCCAGAAATGGTACCTCCTGTACCACTTGCCACCACCAAATGGGTAATTTTACCTTCTGTTTGTTTCCAGATTTCTGGACCTGTAGTTCTGTAATGTGCCTCACTATTTAAGGCATTAAAATATTGATTAATATAAACAGAATTGGGGGTTTCTTTGGCAATTCTTTTTGCAACTTCGTAATAAGATTTTGGATCGTCTGGAGGAACATTTGCCGGACAAACATGTACCTCTGCTCCCATTGTTTTTAGCAAATCTATTTTATCTTGTGATGATTTATCTGAAACCGCCAAAATACAATTGTAGCCTTTTACCAAACTAATCATCGCTAAACTATAGCCTGTATTGCCTGAAGTGGTTTCTACAATCGTAGCTCCTTTTGTTAAAATGCCTTTTTTTTCTGCATTTTCTACGATATGTAGGGCTATTCTGTCTTTTTGAGAATTACCAGGATTAAAAGATTCTAATTTTGCAAAGTAAGAACCTTTTAAATCTTTGGTAATTGTATGGAGTTGTACTAAGGGTGTTTCTCCTACTAATTCTAATATATTTTTACTAATTCCTTGATTTCTTGTCATGCCAATATTTCATAAAATAAACGTCATTTATAGAATTTATACCAAATTGATTTCAGTAAAAATGACGAATTTATTTTTTATATTTTAGGGATTGCTTCATCACCTTTTGAAAGACAATTCTTTTTTTACAACCGGGGACAAAAATACACAACCTTATTGAATTAGGAATTCATTTTAAGGCTTAATCGTATCCAAGTCTAATTTATTTTCTAATGCTAAAAAGAACGTATAATCTTGCGCCGTTTCTTTTAAAGCCTCAAAACGTCCGGAAGCGCCACCATGACCTGTTTCCATATTGGTATGCAACATTAATATATTATTATCAGTTTTTAGTTCGCGCAATTTGGCAACCCATTTAGCAGGTTCCCAATATTGTACTTGAGAATCATGAAAACCAGTAGTTACTAGCATATTAGGATATGCCTTTGCGGTTACCTGATCGTATGGCGAATAAGATTTTATATACTCATAATAGACCTTTTCATTCGGATTTCCCCATTCGTCATATTCTCCGGTGGTTAGTGGAATAGTATCATCTAACATTGTAGAGATAACATCAACAAAAGGAACCGCCGCAATAACACCATTGTACAATTCTGGATTCATATTGATTATCGTACCCATTAATAATCCTCCTGCCGAGCCTCCCATGGCATATAAATGTTTTGCCGAAGTATACTTATTATCAATTAAATATTTAGAACAGTCTATAAAATCTGTAAAGGTGTTTTTTTTATTGAGCATTTTACCGCCTTCATACCATTCACGTCCTAAATATTGACCACCCCTAATATGCGCCAAAGCAAATACAAAACCTCTATCTAACAAACTTAAGCGTGTGGTAGAAAAGCTATCTGGAATTGTTGCACCATAAGAACCATAAGCATATTGCATTAATGGAGTGTTTTCGTTTAACGCTGTATCTTTATGATATACTAAAGAAACAGCAACTTTTTTGCCGTCTCTTGCAGTTACCCAAACACGTTTACTTATATAATTTTCTTTATGAAACTTACCTCCTAAAACTTCTTGTTCTTTTTTAACTTCTTTAGATTGATTGCTCATATCAAAATCGATTACAGAGCTCGGTGTGGTAAAAGAGTTATAGGAATATCTTATAATATTGGTATCAAATTCAGGATTTCCATAAACCCCAGCAGCATACGTTTCTTCATCAAAAGGCAAATAATAATCTTCTTTTTCGTCCCAACGTTTAATGCGAATTTTATTTAAGCCACCAGCACGTTCTTCTAAAACTAAATAGTCTTTAAAAATAGAAAAATCTTCTAACAACGTGTCTGCTCTATGCGGAATAACATCTGTCCAGTTTTCTTTGGTTGTTTTAGACACAGGGGTTTTCATCAACTTAAAATTTGTTGCACCGTCTTTATTCGTTAAAAAATAAAAGTGATCTTTATAGTGCGCCACACTGTATTCTAAATCTTTAACACGTTTTTGTAGTATGGTAAATTGCCCTGTTGGGTTGTCTGCATCTAAATATTGTGCCTCCGTAGCAAGCGTGCTATAAGAACCAATAAAAATATATTTTTTAGATTTAGATTTTGTAACATAGACTCCAAAAGTTTCATCTTTTTCGTGATATACTTCAATATCTTGAGAAGTTGGTGTTCCTAAAATATGTCTAAAAATTCGCTCACTTCTTAACGTTCTAGGATCTTTTTTCGTGTAAAAAATGGTTTTGTTGTCATTTGCCCAAACAGAACCTCCCGTGGTATTTTCAATAATATCTTTGTAAATTTCTCCTGTTTCTAAATTTTTAATCCGTAGAATATATTGCCTTCTACTCACCGTATCAACTGCAAAAACAACTAATTTATTATTCGTAGAAATATTTAAACCACCTAATTGATAATAATCATGGCCTTTAGACATTTCATTTACATTAAAAAGAACTTCTTCATCTGCTGCTAAAGTTTCTTTTTTACGACTATAAATAGGATATTGCTTTCCGGTTTCATAGCGTGTAATATAAAAATAACCATTGTCTTTATACGGCACAGAAGAATCGTTTTCTTTAATTCTACCTTTCATTTCTTGAAATAATCCCTCTTGAAAAGTCTTTGTATACGCTGTTAATTTATCATAATACTCATTTTCAGCTTCTAGATAATTAACTACTTTTTGAGTTTGGTCATCTTTTATCTCTGCTAATTTTTGATCATCAGACAAACGCATCCAAAAATAGTTGTCTATTCTTACATCATCATGTTTGATTAATTCAGTGGGTATTTTTTCTGCTAAAGGAAACTTTGCATCGGTACTCTTCATCATTGTCGTATTATTTTTACAAGCGGCTGTAAAAATAAGACTAATAAATAAGGATAAAAGAAATATTTTTCATTTTTGAAAGACAAAAATTCTTGTTGATTTCACTAAATTTGTACTTCATTATTTTAAAAAAGAAATAGTATGTTTGGAGACATGTCTGGAATGATACAGAAATTAGAAGATGCACAAAAAAAAATAGAAGAAACAAAAATAAGATTAAACTCGGTTTTGATTGATGAAGCTTCTGTAGACGGAAAAATAAAAATTAAATTGACTGCCAATAGCGAGATAAAAGCAATTACCATTGATGATTCTTTACTTGCAGATGCAGAAGAATTAGAAGATTATTTAGTTATTACTTTAAATAAAGCGCTTTCAAAAGCCGCTCAAATGAATGAACAAGAAATGGCAGCTGCAGCAAAAAACGGAATGCCTGATATTCCTGGAATGGATTTATTTAAGTAAAATTGTATGAATTTTAATTTAGAAGAATATATGTTGCCTTGCTTAAGCAAAACCTTTTTTGGGTTTGATTGTTTGGGGTGCGGGTTGCAAAGATCTCTTCTATTGGTTATTCATGGCGATTTTATTGCTGCATTTAAAATGTATCCTGCTATTTTTACTTTAATCGCTTTATTTTTATTTATTGTTATTAATACGAAAGTAAAGTTTCAAAAATCAAAAAAAATAATTAGCAGTTTAGCGTATTTAAATTTATCTATTATGATTATTAGTTACTTGATAAAGCTAAATCTTTAAAAAAAATCATATGAAAAAGCTGAAAACTACCCTAATTTATATTTTATCATCTATAAGTTTATTATGTTGCTGCTTTGCAGGTCTTGGTATTTTGTTAGCGCTTCCTTCTTTTTTAATTGCTCATAAAAAATTAAAAGAAGCTACTTTAAATCCAGAAGAATATGATATTGATGATATAAATGGCATGTCAACTGCAAAAACTTTTGCAATGATTACTTTAATTATCAATGGTCTTTATTTTGCATTCAACATATATAAGTTTTTAACAATGGATTGGGATGTTTTTATGGAAGATTTTAATAGCATTCTAGAGCAATTCAAAGGCTAAGATTAAAATCAAATAGCATTCAATTACTTCTTGAAGCTGATCATATTATAAATACTTAACTTACTTAATTTAAGATACATAAGATCACAAAAAAGTATCTTTTTCGGTTACTTTTTATGTAAAAAATCACCTTAACAAATGGTACGATCATGATTTTTTAATTTCAATAAATCAAAAAAATAGTTCAATTTATTTACACGCTAAACGTTATTAGAAATCATAAAGACCTTCTTTATTAGAAGGTTTTTTTTGATTAAAAATCAAGGTAATAGCCTAAATAATAAAACTTATACCTATAATTTTAAATGATAAATAGTATTCAATACTGTATTTGAAACAGATATTGTAATTTTGTATTTCATGCAAATGCATCTATTTTAAAAGAATGAATATAAAAAATAAGAAAAAATCAACAGGAAAAAAAAATATAAAATGGGTAATATCTATTTTACTAATTCTAATAATTGGACTAGTTTCCATTCCTTTTTTATTTAAAGATAAAATTGTACAAATGGTTTCCAATACAATTAACAACAGCATTAACGCTAGCGTTACTTTTAAGGAAGTAGATTTAAGTTTGTTTCAAGATTTTCCTTTAGCAAGTATTACCGTTGCTGACATTGCAGTTGTAAATAAAGCACCTTTTTTAGGCGACACGCTATACAGTGCAAAATCACTAAATTTTAGCATGAAAATTACAGAACTTTTTAAAAATGCCGATGAAGTCATTGCATTAAATAGTATTACTAGTCAAAACGGACAAGTAAATATTATTTTTAATAAAGAAGATATTGGGAATTATGATATTGCTATTCAAAAAGAAAATACAAGTACTGCCGAAACAAATGAGTCTTTTTCACTTGATATTCAAGAATATGCACTTAAAAACATGACCTTTAGGTATATTGACCGAAGTAGCCATATGACTCTGAAATTAGAAAATATCAATCATACAGGAAAAGGAAATTTCGCCAAAGATATTTTAGATTTAGAGACTACTTCTAAAGCAAATTTATCGTTTGATTTTGGAGACGTAAATTATATAAACAATGTTGCTATTTCTTTGGATGCCATTTTAGGAATTGATCTAAAAAACAGCAAATTTAGGTTTAAAGAAAATAAAGGAACCATCAATCAACTGCCTTTAGAATTTGATGGTTTTGTTCAATTAGTGAATGAAAACCAAGTATATGACCTAAATTTTAAAACGCCCACTTCCTCTTTTAAAAATTTATTAGCACTTTTGCCAAAACAATATTCTGGTAATTTAGAAACCATAAAAACCGAAGGTAATTTCGATTTAAAAGGCACCGTAAAAGGTGTTTTGTCTGCAAATACAATTCCTGCTTTTGACATTTCTTTTTCCTCAAAAAACGCCCTATTTAAATATGATGATTTACCAAAATCGGTACAAAACATCAACATCGATGCAACAATTTTTAACAAAACAGGATATGCTAAAAACACCTCAATACAAATTGAAAAGTTAAATTTTAAAATTGATGAAGATGTATTTTCTGCCAATGCCAATATGCATAATTTAACCACGAATCCGAAAGTAAATTTAACTGCAAAAGGAATTATAAATTTGGAAAATATTCAAAAAGTATATGCAGGTGCATTAAAAAATAAGTTGGCTGGCATTTTAAACGCTGATATTACCACTAGTTTCGATATGAATTCTATTGAAAAAGAAGCTTATGAAAACATAAAAAATACAGGTACTATTACCGTTACTAATTTTGAATATGACGATAAAGATGTTGCAAATCCTTTTTACATTCATAAAACCGCTATCAGTTTTAATACAAATACAATTAAACTTAATGAGTTTGATGCTAAAACAGGAAGTTCTGATTTGACCATCTACGGGAATTTAAATAATTTTTATGGCTTCTTATTTAATGACGAAGTTTTAAAAGGAAATTTTAATTTAAATTCTAACAACTTTAAAGTTTCTGATTTTTTAGCCACGGATAAAAAAGAAACTAAAACTAGCACAACCTCTTTAAAAATTCCTGCGTTTTTAGATTGCAAATTTACGGCAAATGCAAAAAAAGTAATCTATGATAACATTACTTTAAACAATGTTTCTGGAACGATGTATGTAAAAGACGAAGCCGTAACGCTTCAAAATTTAAAGTCTGATGTTTTCGGAGGAAAGATTGGTTTTGACGGACAAGTGTCTACCAAGGGAAAAACATCAACCTTTAAAATGGATTTAAAATTAGATAAACTGAATATTGCAGAGTCCTTTGGAAACTTAGAAATGCTAAAATCGATTGCGCCTATTGCTAAAACCATAGAAGGCAAAATAAATTCTACGATTAAAGTTGCTGGAAATTTAAATGAAAATATGACCCCAAATTTAAAAACCATTTCTGGTGATTTATTTGGCAAATTATTAAATCCTGCTTTAAAAGCAAGCAACTCTAAAGCATTAAGTTTATTGAGTAATAAAGTATCTTTTTTAGATGTAAATCAATTAAATTTAGATGGCATTAATGCTTTTTTGTCTTTTGATAACGGACAAGTAACGGTAAAACCAATTCCGTTAAAATATAAAGATATTGGGATGGAAATATCTGGAAATCATAGTTTTGACAATTCAATGAATTATACTATTGTGTTTGATGTTCCTGTAAAATATTTAGGATCTGAAGTAACAGGGGTACTCAAAAAATTATCATCAAAAGATGCTGCCGAAATAAAAAGTGTACCTGTAAAAGCAAATCTAACAGGAAGTTTTACGAATCCGATTTTAGCAACAAATATAAAAGATGCTACTTCTAATTTGATAAAAGATTTGGTTGAAAAACAAAAGCAAAGCTTACTCAATAAGGGAAAAGATAAATTAACCGATTTATTAGGAATTGGCACTACAACCAAAGATTCTACAAAAACAACCCATGATAAAACAAAAGACAAAGTTAAAGACGTTTTAGGTGGACTTTTTGGCAAAAAGAAAAAAGATACTGTAAAAGGCAAACAAGAATAAATTGATAGAAACCGGTAGTTAAGTAATTGCTATTGAGCTGCGTTCAAAAAACTATATGAGAGAACCGACTACCAAAGAAAAAACAATTAAAAGCACATACAAAGAAATAACTATAATCGTAAAAACTCCGATAAATTTAAAATGAGATTTTAACATCATAAAAGCATCTGCAAGCGTGTCGTCATTTTTAGTGGCTAAAGCTAATTTCATTTTTCTAGAAAATTGAAATAAATACCAAACAGGTACCACATACAATATACCAGAAACTGCATAGATAGCAGCCCCTACGAACCCTAAAAATGGAATGCCCTGTTGTTGTCCTAATACTTCAAACATTGGCGCATACATTGTAGCGATTAAAATTGCAGCGATTATTAAAAATGCGCTGCTTAAAAAACCCAAAATAGCAAAGAAAAAAGTCCATTTAGATATTTCTCTTAAAAAACTTTTAGAATTTGAATTTAAGGTTAACTGCTCTAATTGTGTAATAGGATTTGGCATGATTTTATTCAATTTGTGTTCTCAAAAATAATAAAAAAACCACAAACTCTCTCTTATAGAAAAAGTTTGCAGCTTTGTTAATTTTCGTTGTTTAAAAATTTATTTATTAAAGTCAGAAATTGTAGTGGTAATAATAGCAATGCATTCTCTTAATTGTTCTTCATTCATGACTAAAGGTGGTGCAAAACGGATAATATTTCCATGAGTAGGTTTAGCTAACAATCCATTATCACGTAATTTTATACAAATATCCCAAGCAGTAGAACTGTCTTCAGTGTCATTTATTAAAATTGCATTTAACAAACCTTTACCTCTAACGGATTTTACTAAGTCGTTGTTCTCACAAAATTTAGTTAGTTCTTCTCTAAAAATAACACCTAATTTATCTGCATTATTGGCTAATTTTTCATCAGCTACTACTTGTAATGCAGCAATTGCAACCGCAGCAGCAATAGGGTTTCCACCAAATGTAGAACCATGATTTCCAGGACCAATTACGTTCATCACCGCATCGTTTGCCAAAACAGCAGAAACAGGATATGCCCCGCCGCTTAAAGCTTTTCCTAAAATTAAAATATCTGGTTTTACTTCTGGTGTACCAGAACAATTTTTATCAGGACAGGCGCAATTTCCGCAGGTTGCCAATAAACGCCCAGTTCTAGCAATTCCTGTTTGAACTTCATCTGCAATAAATAATACATTATGATCTGCACACATTTTTTTAGCTGCTGCCAAATATCCTTCAGAAGGAACAAAAACACCCGCTTCACCTTGAATGGGTTCTACTAAAAATGCTGCAATATTTTTATTATTTTCTAATACGTCTTGCAACGCTTTCAAATTATCATATTCTACTTTGATAAATCCGTTGGTATAAGGACCAAAGTTTTTTCTTGCAACTGCATCATTAGAAAAAGAGATAATGGTAGTTGTTCTTCCGTGAAAATTATTCTCACAAACAATTATCTCCGCTTTATTTTCATCGATTCCTTTTACTTCATATGCCCATTTTCTAGCAATTTTTAAAGCAGTTTCTACAGCCTCTGCCCCTGTATTCATGGGTAATAATTTATCGAAACCAAAAAGTTCGGTTGCAAATTTTTCATATTTACCGAGCATATCATTGTAAAAAGCTCTTGAAGTTAAGCTTAATGTTTTTGCTTGATTTGTCATGGCATCCACAATTTTAGGATGACAATGCCCTTGATTTACAGCAGAATATGCCGATAAAAAATCATAATATCTTTTACCTTCTGCATCCCAAACATATACGCCCTCTCCTCTACTCAACACTACAGGAAGTGGATGGTAGTTGTGCGCGCCGTGTTTGTTTTCTAATTCAATTGCTTCTTTCGAAGTTAGTTTGTCTAAAACAGTCATTTTTTAAGTTTTAAATATAGATAATGAAATAACCATTCCTGTTCTACCTTTATCCTTTCGAAAGTTTCGAAAATTCAGCGTGGGAAAGAAATCATCCTCGGAGTTTAACAAAAGTAATAAAAAAAAAGTGTATCCAACATTACTGAAGCAAAGGACTTCTTATCTTTGTCAAAAAAAAGTTGATTTCCGTTTTTTTAAGTCTAAATATTCTCTGAAAGTAGTCATACTCTTTTGGCTTCTTTTCTGCTTATTACAGAAATAATTGACTTGTAAAAGATTAACCATTAAAAAGAAGATAAAATTATTGTTTTAAAGGGGATTTCATGGAAAAAGAACTTATTAAAATAAAAAGTATTCTAAATTCAACAACTACATTAAACATGCATAATTCAATAATTAAACAATTTTGAATTAACTATTTATATTTTCTGTGTTCTAGTGCTAAATCTAAAAAAAAGACGTATTATACTTATATAATAATTAAAAAATAATATAATTAAAAATGATGAAAAAAAAATTATGTATTTTGATACTTTTAACGGCATTTGTTGCTTGTAAATCAACATCTACAGTAAATACTAAATTAGATCAAAAAACTGAGCGAATGTTAAAAGGAAATTGGACTATTAGCACCATAAATTTTCCAGGATCGGATTATCTAAAGGTAAATTCATTTAATTTAGAAGATTCTAATTGTTTTATTGGCAGCGATTGGAGCTTTATTTCTAATAACAACAAAGGTGAAATGAAATTGAACAGCATGAATAGTAACTGTAAAGATTTTAGTTCTCCCATCACTTGGTACATCAACAAAGATGGAAATTTTATCTTAAAAATAATTAACACTTACAAGGCAAAAGAAGTGAACAACGGTTTTGTCTTAGCTGTAAAAAATGTAACAGCAACCAGTTTTGATTTAGTGGATACCATTAACGTTGCAGGCGATCTAAAAAACATAACCTATTCATTCCGAAGAAAATAATTTTAATAAAAACACATCATGAAAAAAACAATAATTTATAGTTTTGTTGCTTTACTTTTATCAGCAAGCACATTTACTTCTTGTAAAGCTATTCAAAATGCAAATAACACTCAAAAAGGTGCCGGTATTGGCACCGCAGCAGGAGCAATTATTGGCGGTATCATTGGCAACAATGTTGGTAACAAAAAAAATTCTGAATTAGGTGCTATATTGGGGGGCGTTATCGGTGGCGTTACTGGTGGTATTATTGGTAACAAAATGGACAAACAAGCCCGCGAAATTAAAGAAGCTTTACCAGGAGCGGAAGTAGAAAGAGTTGGCGAAGGTATTATGTTAACTTTAGGTGAAAACGCCATTAGATTTGACACCAATAAAGCAACTTTATCATCAACATCAAAAGCAAATTTGATGAAGTTAGTTCCTGTTTTTAACAATTATGAAAATACAAATATTATTATTTACGGCTACACGGATAGCACAGGTCCTGTTGAATTTAATCAGGTGCTTTCAGGAAAAAGAGCAAACTCCGTAAAAAATTATTTGGCATCCAATGGTATTGATATTGCTAGATTTGAAACAAAAGGAATGGGGATTAATGATCCTATTGCAACAAATGAAACGGCGGAAGGTAGAAGTAAAAACAGACGTGTAGAATTTGCCATTGTTGCCAATGAACAAATGATTCAAGAAGCTAAAAAAGAAGTAAAACAATAAATAAAAGATTTCTTCGGTAAAAAAGACTACTCAATTGAGTAGTTTTTTTGTTTTATCACACTATATTTTACCTAATTTTGCAAGCCTATAAATAACAGAAAATGCCACGTAGAGAACGAAATAAATTTGTAAAAAAGAATCAAGTTTTAGAATTACAAATTGAGGATTACGCTTTTGGAGGAAAAGGAATTGCAAGAATAAAATCTGACGAAGGTAGCTTTGTCGTTTTTGTTCCGAATACATTGCCAGGTCAATTGGTAAAAGCGCAAATTAGCAAGACGAGCAAAAATTATGCAGAAGCTAAATTAATTGATGTTCTTGAGCCTTCGAAAGATGAAGTTGAAGTTCCTTTTCAAGATATTCCTGGTGCACCTTATATTCAATTGCCAATAGAATTACAACATCAATATAAAAAAGAAAGTACGTTATCTTTATTTAAACGTATTGGTAAGGTTGAAAATATTGAAGATTTATTTGATGAATTTATAGCATCGCCGAACGTGTTTCATTATCGAAATAAAATGGAATATGGTTTCTCTGCCATTGGTTATGATAGAATTAACAAAACAGACAAAGACGAATTTACACTCGGTTTTAAAAGACGTGGTGTTTGGTGGATGGGCGATAATTTAAACAAAGATTCTGGATTGTTTGATAAACAAATGGAGGATCATCTTATAGATATTAGAAAATATTGCCAAGAAACGGGTTTAGAACCTTGGCATGGACCAAAAAAAACAGGTTTCTTTCGATATTTTGTAGTTCGTAAATCTTTTAAAACAGACGAGTTGTTATGTAATTTGGTGACTACTTCTGCAGATTTAAACAAGTTTGATTTGGATAAATTTGCCAACTTTCTAAAAGAAATTTTCGGAAAACGTTTAGCAGGTTTGTTGCATACTATTAATGACGAAACTGGCGATAGAACCATCGCAACCTCAGGAAGTGTAAACCTTGTTTATGGTAAAGACAAAATAGTAGAAGAATTGTTAGGTTTAAATTTTGAAATCAGTATGAAAAGCTTTTTTCAAACCAATCCTAAATGTGCAGAGAAATTATATCATAAAGTTGTTGAATATGTTTTAGAAGACACTACTAAAGTTGACAATACTGTTGTAATGGATTTATTTTGTGGAACAGGAACTATCGGACAAATTGTAGCCTCTAAAAGCAATAATGCAAAAATAGTAGGCGTTGATATTGTGGCATCTGCTATTGAAGATGCTCAAAAAAATGCTAAAAGAAACAATATAGATGGTTTAAAGTTTTATGCTGCGGATGTTGGGAAATTCTTAACGGCGCATCCAGAATATCAAGACAAAATAAAAACGATTATTTTAGATCCTGCGAGAGCAGGAATTGCACCAAAAACGTTGCAAAAAATCATCAATTTAAATGCGGATAGAATGGTGTATGTTTCTTGCAACCCAGCAACACAAGCCAGAGATACAGAATTGTTGCGAGAAGCAGGATATCAAATTAAAAAAATAAGTTTGGTAGATCAATTTCCGCATACAAGTCATATAGAAACTGTAGTATTGTTTGAGAAGTGTTAAATGTTTATTGGTTTAGAAATAAAATTTTAAATCGAAAAAATATCCATATTTGCTAAATATAGATATTATTCCTATTTTTATAGCTCAAATAAGTTAACATTATGAATATTAGTTTTACAAAGCAACAAGAAGAATACATAACTACTCAAGTAAAATCTGGAGAGTATCAAAATAACAGTGAAGTTATTAGAGATGCATTACGTCTTCATACAATTTATAGAAATAAAGTTATCAACGATTTAAAAGCAGCTATTGACAAAGGGTTTGAAAGTGGAATAAGTAAACGTACTGTTCAGGATATTATAGATTCGAAACGTAATAAATAGTATGCCTATTATCAAAAATTATGAGTTAACAAATGAAACGGATGCTGATTTAGAAGATATCTTTGATTATACAGAACAAAGGCATAACCAAGAACAAGCGATAGTATATTTATTAAATATTGAAGATCTATTTTTGAAGTTATGCAAACAACCAAATTTAGGAAGATTAAGAAATGACATTAAAGAAAACGTATTTAGTATCCCTATTAAAAAACATATTATCTTTTATAAAATAGACATCAATAATTTAATAATTATTAGAGTATTGCATGGAAGTAGAGATATGCCAAAACATTTAAAAATAAAATAAAAACGATTATTTTAGATCCTGCGAGAGCAGGAATTGCACCAAAAACGTTGCAAAAAATCATCAATTTATATGCAGAAAGAATGGTGTATGTTTCTTGCAACCCAGCAACGCAAGCTAGAAATACAGAGCTATTGCGAGAAGCGGGATATCAAATTAAAAAAATAAGTTTGGTAGATCAATTTCCGCATACAAGTCATATAGAAACGGTGGTTTTGTTTAAGAAGTGTTAAATGACATTATAATTTAAAAAGGATTAAGGTTTATTTCTTAAAATCATGACACTTTAGGAAGATAAAAAATTAGAAAACTAATCAAATTTGTAAATTTGTCAAGAAATTCAAAAGGAAACAAATAAAAATATAGAATCATTAAAGGTATCATTAAATAGCCAATCAAATAAAAATTTATTAAAAATGAAAAAACTTACAGAATTCGAAATAAACAAAAAATTAGAAAATCTTATAGATTGGGAGTATTATGATGATGCTTTGCATACCGATTTTGAGTTTGACAACTTTAAAGATTGTATGTCTGCTATGAACAGAATTGCCTTTGAATGTGAAGCTTTAAATCATCATCCGGAATGGACAAACATTTACAATACCTTAGACATTACTTTAACTACGCATGATGCCAATGGTGTAACCGAATTAGATTTTAAACTAGCGGAGGCCATTAATCTAATTGTAGAAGTTGAAGAGGAAGACTAATCTTATGAAAAAAATTCTGCTTTTTATATTCCTAATTTTTATCATTTTTTCAGCTTGTGAAAAAGATGATTTTTGTATTCAAAATCCGATTACTCCCAAATTAATTGTTCGTTTTTATGATGCAAGCAATAGAGAAACATTAAAAGAGGTGAATACTTTTTATGTTTGGGCAGAAGGAAAAGACAGTATTTTTAGTGATATAAGCACAGATTCTTTGGTAATTCCTTTAAATGGATTGGCAACAGAAACTATTTATAATTTCTCTAAAAATAATGTTGTGAATCAGTTTACAGTACAATATACTCCTCAAGAGGAATATGTTTCTCGCTCTTGTGGTTTTAAAGTGATTTTTAATGATTTGAGGTTTTCATCGGATAACACTTGGATTACCGATTTTACTCCAGAAACTTTAACAACAATAGACCAGCAAAATGAAGCTCATGTACAAATATTTCATTAGTATTCTCTTTCTTTTTGTGGTTGTTAATGTAATGGGGCAAGCACAAAAAAAAGAAACATTACCCATCCCTAAAGATTCTATTATTTATAAATCTCCTTACGGAATTCGTTTAGGAATTGATATTAGTAAACCCATATTAGGGAGTATCTCCAGTGCTTATGATGGTTTGGAAATTGTTGGTGATTATCGTATTTCTAAAAAATTTTATATTGCTGCAGAATTTGGTTTTGAGGAAAAAACATCTATTGAAGATTATACAAATTCAACCGCAAAAGGAAATTACTTTCGGGTAGGGTTTAACTACAATGCCTATGAGAATTGGTTAGATATGAATAACGAAATTTTTACGGGTTATCGTTACGGGATTGGTCTTTTTGATCAGACTTTAAACAGTTATACCCCAAATGTAAACACCAATTATTTTCCTGCAAATACAATTTTAACGCCCACCACAGCATCTGCATTAAATGCACAATGGTCAGAATTTTTAGTAGGTCTTAAAGTAGAAACTTATCATAATTTATTTGTAAGTATCAGTGTTTCATATAAAATTTTAATGAGTGTAAAAGAACCTGAAAACTTTAAAACCTTGTATTCCCCTGGCTTTAATAGAATTTTTGAAAGTGGAACGGGCTTTGGTTTTAATTACACTTTAAGTTATTTAATTCCGTTTACAAAAAAATAATACCCAAGAAAATCTCTAAATTTTTCAAAATAAAAACATATTAAGAGCTTTATTATATTTATAAATTTAAAAATCATTTTTTTTTGTAACTTTAAGGTTTTCAAAATTTAAACTAGAATGAACAAAATACCTAGCGTTAATTTGGCCGATTTTTTATCGGATGATCAAAGCAGAAAACAAAAATTTATAGACCAAATTGGTCATGCGTATGAAACCATTGGCTTTGTAGCTTTAAAAGGTCATTTTTTAAATGATGAATTGGTTGAAAGTTTATATTCAGAAATTAAGCAATTTTTTGATTTACCAACTTCAATAAAAGAAAAATATGAAATTCCAGGAATTGGAGGGCAAAGAGGCTATGTTTCTTTCGGAAAAGAATCTGCAAAAGGAAAAAAAGAGGGTGATTTAAAAGAATTCTGGCACTTTGGTCAGTATGTAGACTCGGAATCTAAATATTCAGAAGAATATCCTGAAAATGTTCAGGTAAAAGAATTACAAAATTTTAATAAAGTTGGCAAAGAAACCTATCAAATGTTAGAAAAAACAGCCAAGTTTGTTTTGCGTTCTTTGGCATTGCATTTAGGCTTAGAAGAAACTTACTTTGATACGTATATTAAAAACGGCAATAGTATTTTAAGACCTATTCATTATCCGCCTATAAAAACAGCGCCAAAAGGTGCCGAAAGAGCAGCAGCGCATGGAGATATTAATTTAATAACTTTATTAATGGGCGCCCAAGGAAAAGGATTGCAAGTTCAGAATCTTGAAGGAGATTGGATTGATGCTATGGCAGCGCCCGATGAGTTGATGATTAATGTGGGAGATATGTTATCTCGACATAGTAACAATAAATTAAAATCTACGATTCATAGAGTGGTGAATCCGCCAAAAGAAATGTGGGGAACCTCGCGGTACTCTATTCCGTTTTTTATGCATCCTGTTTCTGAAATGAAACTAGATGTTTTAGAGAATTGTATTGATAAAAAAAATCCGAAACAGTTTGATGATATAACTGCAGGAGAATTTTTAGAGGAACGTTTAAAAGAATTAGGTTTACGACCATCCTAACTTTTTCTCAGCGAGCAAAGGAACACGTAGGTTTACAATAAAAATAAAGACAATAATCTCATTTAAATTATGAGTACTATATTATGATTTTTTTCCTTCGAGGAAACTAAAATAGCTATTATGGATTTCAAAGATCAGTTAAAAAATTTATTTCCAGATCATGAGGAAACGATTGAACCAGAAGTCGAAAAATCAACAATATGGTTACAAGACGACCCAATTCTTTGCAAGTATGAAAAACGTAAAGGAAAACCGATTACTATTATAGAAGGATATACGGGGGCAACTTCAGACTTTAAAATATTAGCAAAAGAAATTAAAACAAAATTTTCTGTTGGTGGTAGTTTTAAAGATGATAAAATAATTATTCAAGGTGATTTTAGGGATCAAATAATGACCCTATTAAAGGATAAAGGCTTTAAAGTAAAACGTGTTGGTGGCTGATGATCAGCAATACATATCAGTATAATAGTACAATCATTATTTTTAGATTATGAAGAGTTCAATTTTGCACATAACAAACGGAGATAGTACAACCAATTATCTTAAGAAATTAAAGTTTTCAGGAGACTTTATTACTTGGAGAGAAATGCTTTGCGAAGGAAAAACAACTAGTGATGTTGGAAGTGAAGATTTTTGGAGAAATAGGTTCGATTTTTTTAAAACTACTTATAAAGTTAGTAAACAAAAATTTATAGATTATACTTTAAAAGAATATAGAAGCCTTTGTAAGAAAAAGAATCCAAAAGAAATTGTTTTGTGGTTTGAGTATGACTTGTTTTGTCAAATAAACATGCTAGCCATAATTAGTTGGCTAAAACGCTACCGAGAAGGATATCATATTTCTTTAGTTTGCAGCGGAAAAGTTGGAAATTCAAAAAAAATGTTTGGTTTATCTGAACTGAATGAAAAACAAATACAAAGTCATTTTAAAAATAGAATTGAGCTTACAAAAGATGACATTGCATATGCAGATTATATTTGGCAATTATATTGTTCTGATTCTCCTTTGCGCTTAGAAACGGTTTATAAATTTAATCCGATGTCACCTTTTCAATATTTAGCATCGGCAATAGAGGCTCACTTACAACGGTTTCCATCTATCAAAAACGGACTGAATACTATTGAAAACACTATTTTAAAAACTGCAGATAATCAAAAAATTACTTCAAAAAAACAATTCATTTCTATTTTAACAAAACAAAAAAACGTTTTTGGTTTTGGTGATATTCAATATGAGCATAGCATCAATGATTTAGGTAAACTTTTTTCTTCCTTTAATCCGGTAAAGCTTTCGCAAAAAGGAAAAGAAGTTTTAGAAAATCAGCTTAATTTTTATGGACAAATAAGAAATGATATTTCTTATCTAGGAGGCTCAAAAAAATATAGTTTCTTATACCAAAACGAATCCAAAAAACTTTTACAAATTACTTCATAAATGCCGATAAAACAATCTGAATTAATATTAAATCCTGATGAAAGTGTTTATCATTTAAATATAAAACCAGCGCATATTGCTTCGACTATTATTTTTGTAGGAGATCAAGATCGTGTGGATAAAATTACACAATATTTTGATTCTATTGAATTTACAACTCAAAAAAGAGAGTTTAAAACAGCTACAGGCCACTATAAAGGAAAAAGATTAACGGTAATTTCTACGGGTATTGGTCCTGATAATATAGACATTGTTGTAAATGAATTAGATGCTTTGGTGAATATTAATTTAGAAACTAGAGAAATCAAGAAAAATCATACCTCCTTAAATATTATACGAATCGGAACCTCTGGCTCTCTCCAAAAAGAAATTCCTATTAATTCTTTTCTGTTAAGTTCTCATGGTTTAGATTTAAATGGATTGCTTCATTCTTATCAAATAGATGAAATTTCTAATCCTGAAATTGAAGCTGCTTTTGTAAAACATACCAATTGGAGTTCTAAAAAAAGTTATCCTATAGTAATTTCTAATGGTGATACATTAGCAAATAAGATGGCATCAAAAAAAGTATATCAAGGAATTACCGCTACTGCAGGTGGTTTTTATGGCCCTCAAGGTAGGGTTTTAAGGTTAGCAATTCAAGATCCGAATTTAAATCATAAAATTGATAGTTTTAATTTTAATGGAAATAAAATTACGAATCTAGAGATGGAAACTTCTGCAATTTATGGCTTGTGTAAATTATTGGGGCACAATGCTGTTTCTATGAATGCAATTATTGCGAATAGAGCAAATGGTACTTTTAGTGAGAACCCTGGTAAAATTGTTATAGATTTAATTGAATATACATTGCAAAAATTAGTTGAATAAATGACGAACCTTAAAGTGGGTGGTGTTCCAGAACATTTTAACTATCCTTGGTACATTACCCTTAAAAATAAAGAGTATCATAAACACGATATCAATCTTCGTTGGCAAGATTATCATGGGGGCACCGGACAAATGTGCAAAGCGTTAAGAAATGGTTCTGTTGATATCGCGATTGTTTTAACAGAGGGAATTATTAAAGATATTGCTGATGGAAATCCGTCTAAAATTGTACAAACGTATGTAAAAACTCCTCTAATTTGGGGAATCCATGTAAACGCATCATCTACTTTCAAAAAAATTGAAGATTTAGAGGATGCCACGATTGCAATTAGTAGATTTGGTTCGGGCTCTCATTTAATGGCAATCGTAAACGCACACAATCAAGGGTGGGATATTGATGCATTAAAATTTAAAGTCATTGGCAATTTGCAAGGAGGAATTGATGCACTTACAAATGGGGAGGCAGACTATTTTATGTGGGAACATTTTACAACAAAACCGTTTGTAGATAATGGTACTTTTAGAAGGATTGATGATTGTCCAACTCCTTGGCCTTGTTTTGTAATTGCTGTTAGAAATGAAGTTTTAGAAAATAATTCTGATGAAATAAAAAAAGTTTTAGCGATTATAAATAGTGAAACAGAAGACTTTAAAAAAATTGATGCTATTGATAAAACATTGGCAAAGAGATACAAGCAACAATTAGAAGACATTCAAGACTGGTTAAAAATTACGGAATGGAATGATGGTTCTCCTATCACTAAAAACTTAATTACTCGCATTCAAAATAAAATGATAAAATTTAACGTTATCAATGAGAAGAGAAATTCAGGAGATTTCATCAAAAATTTATAAAATTAAATTTTAAATAAAAATAGCATGAAAAAATTATTATTTATACTAGTTTGTATTCTAGGCATTATTTGTCTTTCTTCTTGTAGAAGCACTTCACATTCATGTGGTTTAGCAGACAATACAACAACTACACAAACAATCGTATAAAAGACTAATTTAACGTAATTTTTTTTACGAATATCGATTTTAAAAATCCGTTTTAAAGCGGATTTTTCTGTTTTAGATTTGTTTTCATTTTATTGTATAGTAATTTCAAGGCAGAATTAGTATTAAATGCTGGAATCAAGTCATAAATGCAACTAAACTTTTAAATGCTGAAATCAATCCGTTAAAATAGGAATTGCACTAAAAATGCACGAATTCTAATTCATGAAATACGAATTCTAGAACAGCCAAAATATTGCTTCAATTCAGTTTTACATTTACAGTGTATAACAATAAAAACATGAATATTATGAAAACCACACTTAGAAAAGCAGTATTTGCAACCGCCCTAATTTTAACATCCAGTCTTTTTGTAAATTGTAAGGACACAGCAACTAGTAAAGAGGATAAAGTAGCTTCTTTAGCCTTAGAAAATTCGATAGATTTTAAAACACAAGAAGAAGTGATTACCAGAAAGCCTTTGGTTTTTATTACTGGTTTTGACCAAGGAAATGAACACTATTATGATGCTGCAAGAGCCTTTTTTGAAGAGAAAAAATTCGAAATTGTAGAAGATCAATATTCTGTAGAAGAAATTATTAATTGGCTCAATAGAAATGGATCTAAAGATCCGTATGGCGAAATTCATATTGTAAATAAAAGCAATCCTTTTAAAGGCATGACCTTAGAAACCGTTGTTCATGGAGAAAAGGTAACCACAGAAACCTTAAGAGAAAACATCAACAAAGGTACTTTACCTATTTTACAGGAAAGTGTAAATGAAAACACAAAAATTATTTTTCATGCTAATGGTATTGGTGAGAATAAGGAATTAATGAGTGCTTTTAGAGATGCTTTTTGTGCTCATGAATTACCAAATGTGTTGGCATCCCCTTATTTTTCAATTTTTAATGGTGAATTTTCAAATCACTATTTAGCAAAACCTCATTATGTATTTTATCCAACTGCCAATTCTCCTGGTAAAGTAGATTTATCCAAAGAAATTGCCAATAAATATCCAGAAGAAAAAGACATCAATTGGTATGAAGCACTTCAAAATGAAGAAGAACGTTTTGTAGGCGAAGCATATACCACTCAATTTTTAATTCCATTAAAATTTGAATTAGATTACCATAATTCAGATGATGAAGTACCAACCTTCCAATCTCAAGAAGAACTCATGGATTTTATAGAACAACAAGAAGTTTTATATGCAAAAGTGGAGCAATTAAAGATTCCTATTGAAAAATTTAGATGGACCTACAGAATGAAAAACAGCACCTTAATCATCACAGGAAAATCGACAGGTTTAGTAGTTTTAAAACCATTAATTAAGCCTTATGGAGAACTACGATACATACAACCAGACACCAATAATAAGCGTTTGTATGCCATGAAATAAGCCGTAGAAAGGTAATTTTTTAAACGTCATTATACAAAATATGGTATCATGACGTTTTAATTAGTAAGTTTGTTTTATGTCTCTTAATACGAAAATTAATTATTTTTTTATCCTACTTTTTAGCGCTCAGATATATGCGCAACAAACAAGCATTAAAAATATTTCTACGGATGATGGTTTGCCCACAAATATCATTTATGATCTAACACAAGATGAAATTGGTTATTTATGGATGGCTACTCATGCAGGTTTGGTAAAATTTGATGGAAATGATTTCTCTCAGATTAACAAGTTAAAAACCAATAGTATTTTCATTAAAAACAAGATTATTTATGCTGGTTTAGAAAACGGATTATTCATTAAAAACAAGTCGAAAGAGCAAATTTTTGAATCTAAAAAAGTCCTAAAAATATTTTCTAATCATATAAATATTTTTGTTGGCACCACAGAGGGAATTTATCTTTTAAAAGAAAACTCCCTGCAACCTATTAAAATTAATTCTATATTAGATTTCTCTATAATTAATGATCTAATTTTTTATGAGAATTCCTTTTATATAGCTTCTAACAATGGGTTATGGAAATTAGATGATTTGCTAAAACCTAAAAACATTTATAAAGTTTTAGAAGAAAATATCATTTCTTTAGAAAAATTTGAGGATAGAATGATTGCAGCAAGTCTACAAAATGGTTTATATATCATTGATGGAAAGTCTGTAGTACAAAAAATTACAACTTTAGAAAATATAACGGCAGTAAAAAAACTAAAAAATGAAATTTGGGTAACTTCAAAATCAGACGGAATAGAAGTTTTTGTGCTTCCCTCCTTTTCTTTTAAACAAAAAATAAACAAGTACAACTCTTTAAATACCAACTCTATAGCAAACGTTTTTAAAGATAATTTAAATACTACTTGGATTGCCACAAATAAAGGATTGTCTAAAATAATTACAACAAATCAATTCACTAGCTTTGAAAAAAAACCAACAATTCACTTTGAGCATTTGGCAGTAAATCATCAATATAAAGATTCTTTACTATTCAATAAAAAAATAAAATTCTTAAATTCTGATAACAATATTGCGATCACTTTTAAATCTGTGAATCTATTAAAGCCTAAAAAAATACAATACCGTTATCAATTGGTGAATGGCTTTTCTCCTTGGTCAAAAAACAATACCGTTCAATTTCCGAACTTAACTAGCGGCAGATATCAATTTCAAGTGCAATCTAAAATAGAAGATAAAAAGAGTAACATGAAATCTCTTTCTTTTACAGTAGAGGCTCCTTTTTATCAAAAAGCATGGTTTATTTTTACGTGTATAATTTCCTTATTATTGATTGGTTATCTCTCTTTAGATTACTATTTAAGAAAGATTCATAAGAATCATCAAGAAAAACTAAACAAATTAAAAGTAAAAAATCGAGTATTGTCTTTAGAGCAAAAAGCGTTGCAATTGCAAATGAATCCACATTTTATATTTAATGTTTTAAACGGAATTAAAGCCCTCGGTAATTCGGGTAAAACCGAAGAGTTAAATACGACTATTTCAAAATTTTCAGTTTTGTTAAGAGGTATTTTAAATAATTCTAGAAAAGAAGAAATTACCTTACAAGAAGAAATTAAGCTGTTAAAAAATTATATTGAGTTAGAGCAACGAATGAGTTCTAAATCATTTACTTATGATATAGAAACAAATTTAAATAATATTGACGCAGATGAAATTTTAATTCCGACTATGCTTCTACAACCTTTTATAGAAAACTGTATCCAGCATGCATTTCAAAAAAATACTTTAGGAAAAATCATCATAAAGTTTGAGGTAAAACATCATTTTTTAAATTTTTTAATCCTTGATAATGGCATAGGAATTCGGGAATCGAAAAAAAGAAAAGAAAATTCTAATCATATTTCGGTAGCTTTAAAAGTATTTAAAGAGAGAATAGAAAATATTACAACAAAAAATTCATTTTCTATTGATGAAATTATCGAAGATTCTGTAATTAAAGGAACTAAAATTTGGTTCAAAATTCCGTTAAAAACAGATTATTAATGCAAAGAAGAAAATTTATTAAAAAAGCACTTATCGCAACTTTTGGGTTAGGATTTATTGGCGGCACCTATTCCTGGCAAATTGAACCTTTTTGGTTAGAATTTGTTCATAAAAAAATGCCCATAAAAAATCTACCTGAAAATTTAATTGGAAAAACACTCCTTCAAATTAGTGATATTCATATTGGTAATCGGTTTAATTATCAATATATAATCGACTCTTTTGTAAAAGCAAAAGCATACAATCCAGATTTTGTAGTATATACCGGAGATTTTGTTGATCATGGAGACAAAGCTCAAGCTGCCAAATTAGCTGAAGTTTTTAAACATGCTGTAAAAGGGAAATTAGGAACTGCAGGGGTTTTAGGAAATCATGATTATGGTCATAATTGGTCGGAACAAAATGTGGCAAATACCATTACTGCTATCCTAGAAAATGCGGGAATAAAAATTTTGGGAAATGAGCAATATAATTTCAATGGATTGCATATTATTGGTTTGGATGATTTTTGGGGATTAAATTTTAATCCTAAAAAAATAATGAACAAACACAATGCTAAAAATGCTAATGTGGTTTTATGTCACAACCCAGATGTTTGTGATTTAGATGTTTGGAACAACTATGAAGGTTGGATTTTAGCAGGGCATACACACGGTGGTCAAGTAAAACCTCCTTTTTTAAATCCGCCTATTTTACCGGTAAAAAACAAAGAATATATTGCTGGAGAAATTACTTTAAAAGAAGGCAGAACACTCTATATTAATAGAGCTTTAGGAAACCTACATCAAATACGATTTAATGTAAGGCCAGAAATAACAGTTTTTAAATTAGAAAAAATAACGTAATATGAAAACATATACAGCTATTGTAGTAGACGATATTCCTGAAGCTTTACAAATGCTTTGTAAGGATGTTGAGAAATATCATCCTGAAATTGAAATTATTGGAAAGGCCAATAGTGTAATTTCAGCGGCTAAATTATTACAAAAAAGGCATCCAGATATTTTGTTTTTAGATATTATGCTCGGCGATGGAACTGGTTTTGATATTCTAGAAATAGTGCCCAATTTAAGATCAAAAATAATATTTGTGACTGCAAGTGATGAGTATGCCATTAAGGCTTTTAAATTTGCTGCGATTGATTATATTTTAAAACCCTACGCTAATGAAGATTTGGCGAATGCTATTAAAAAAGCAAAAGAACAAATGCAACCAAACAAAGAACAAATCGCTGTTTTACAAGACTCTATCAAAAATCCGAATAGAATATCACAAAAAATATCTTTGCATACTTCAGAAAAAATTATAGTAGTTCAAATTTCAGAAATTTTAAGATGCAAGTCAGATAATAATTACACAACTTTCTACCTAGAAAACAAACAGAAAATATTGGTTTCTAAAACCTTAAAATATTATGCCGATATGTTAAAAGAACATCAATTTTTAAGAGTACATCAAAGTCATTTAATCAATATAAAATATATCAAAGAATTTATAAAATCTGATGGAGGTTACCTCATTTTAAAAGATAGAACTAATATTCCTGTTTCTGTTAGAAAAAGAAATGAAGTAGTAGAAACTTTAAATAATTTAAAATAAATTATATAACTAATAATCAATTAGTTAACTTTATTTAGTTACACAAAAAAAGTCTTCTCAAAAAAATGAGAAGACTTTACTTTTTGGGTGGAAGACGGGACTCGAACCCGCGACACTCGGTACCACAAACCGATACTCTAACCAACTGAGCTACAACCACCATGTAATTTCGGGTGCAAATATAAATATTTTTTCTTTTTTAAAACAACAAATAATCAAATTAATTTATCTAAATTTTCTACGGCTATATAACGCTCTGACGTAAAACCTTCTGCATGAGCAACACCAATTAGTCTCCCTAGCTCCTTGCCTCTATAATTAATACTTTCTTTAAAATTTTTACTTGTAATAGGCGTTTCAGGTTCTTTACTTTTTGGATCGTAAAACTGAGAAGAATACGCCAAAATAGATGCCGTTTTTTTATCAATAAAACCAGTAACATCAACTACAAAATGAGGTTCTATGTTTTTCCATTGTATATAGTGGTATACATGTTTAGGCCTCCATTTTTCTTGTTTCTTGCCGTCAACTTCCGTTTCTATTTTCACCAATCCGCTTAAAAAACAAGCGTCAGAAACTAATTGACTTCCTTTAGGATGATCAATATGCCTATCATCAATAGCATTACAAAAGACTATTTCTGGTTGATATTTACGAATCATCTTTATCACTTCTAATTGATGCGTTTTATCATTTGTAAAAAATCCATCCGCAAAGCGTAAATTTTCACGAACAGAAACGCCTAATATTTTTGCAGCATTGGCAGCTTCTATATCTCTTAAATCAGCAGAACCACGAGTACCTAATTCGCCTCGAGTTAAATCTACAATTCCCACTTTTTTTCCTAAAGAAATTTCTTTCGCAATTGTTGCTCCACAGCTCAATTCTACATCATCCGGATGTGCTCCAAAAGCTACTATATCTAATTTCATAATTTGTTTAAAAATTTAATTTCTGCATGTAATTTATTAGAATTTGCTATGATTTAGCAAATAATTTCTTTTCTTCCGAAGAATCCTCAATATATTAGCAACAAAAATAATCTTTTTTTACAGATTATATTTGAAAGTAAGAATTCTATTTCGTTTTCGTTTTCATTTTTAAATGAATAATAGGCTTATTTTTATTATAATCATAATAATGATATCTGTGCTACAAGTATGACCTTTGTCATAAAATACAGGTCAGTTTCCCTATAAATTTACGTTAGTAAAAACTATTGAACTAAAACTTTAAAATTCCAATTTAAAAAATTATGATGTATTTAATGTTTACCATTTTAATTATTACCATTGCTTTATTTGTTTGGGGAAAATATTCTCCAGATGTTGTTGCATTGGTTTCTATGTTAAGTTTATTTTTATGCGGTGTACTAGATTTAAAAGAAACCCTAAGCGGTTTTAGCAATCCAACGGTGATTATGATTGCGGCTTTATTCATTATCGGAGAAGGCTTATCTCAAACAGGCTGGACGGCTTTAGCAGGTAAAAAATTGATTGAATTAGCAGGTAAAAGCATCCCTAAATTACTAGTAATTATAACTTTAGGATCAGGAGTACTTTCTGGTTTTGTAAGCAATACAGGTACCGTTGCTACTTTATTACCCGCAACAATTTCTTCTGCTTGGAGTATTGGAACCATGCCTTCTAAAATATTAATTCCTGTCGCTTTTGGATCAAATACTGGTGGATTATTAACCTTAACAGGAACACCTCCCAATATCATTGCAAATAATGCTTTAATAGAAGCTGGTTTTGAAGGATTTTCTTTCTTCGAGTTTGGTTTAATCGGTTTGCCTCTTTTAATTATTGCTATTTTATATTTTAGATATATTGGTTTTAAATTACTTCCTGAAAATAAAACAAATAACAAACCCATCAATATCGATGCTACTTTGCACGAATGGATTTCAGCATATAAAATAGATAATGATTATTATAGATTAAGAATTAGATCTATATCTCCGTTGTTAAATACAAAAATATCTGATTGGGATTTAGAAAAAAAATATAAAGTAAATATTATCCGTTTAAAAAGAAGACATCCAAATAGATTAAAAGGCACGCAACCTTTTATAGAGTTACCAGAGGAAAGTACAGAACTTAGATATCATGATATTATTACCGTAAAAGGGCATACAGAAGATATTAACAAGTTGATGATTACTTTTAGGTTGGGCTTATTGGCAAAAGAATCTGCAAAAACTGAATTGAGACATAATTTAATTAATCAAGAAGTAGGTATGTCTGAAGTTATTGTAACGCAACAATCTTTTTTAGTGGGAAGAGAAATAAAATTACACGAGTATTTTAAAAGATACGGAATTCAATTATTAGCAACATCAAGACATCAAAAACCATTTTTAAAAGATGTTTTAACCGTAGAAGCCGGAGATAGTTTTATTATTAGAGGTACCTGGGAAAATATCGAAAACCTAGAAGGGCAGCACAAGCATGTTGTTATAGTGGGTAGACCGGATGAAATGTTAAAAGATGTAGACGAATTAACCCCTAAATCTTTTATTGCACTCGGAGCTTTGATTTTAATGATTGTACTGTTAGTTTTAAAAGTTGTTCCGGGTTCAATTGCAGCATTAATTTCTGCAGGAATTGTATTGTTTTCAGGTTGTGTGCCATTTTCTAAAGCATATAAAAGTATCAGTTTTACAAGTGTAATTATGATTGCTGCTATGATACCGATGGGACTTGCTATTCAAAAAACAGGTGCAGCAGAAATGATTTCTAATTCTTTAATTAGTGTTTTAGGGAGCGATAACCCTACACTTTTATTAGGTGGAATTTTCTTATTAACAACAACATTTAGTCAATTTATAAATAACTCGGCAACTGCGGTTTTAATGGCTCCGATTGTATTATTAGCGGCAAGCACTTTAAATATATCACCAGAACCCTTACTAATTACAATTGCAATTAGTGCATCAACAGCATTTTTAACGCCAATAGGCACCACAACAAACGCTATGGTAATGAGTTCTGGCGACTATAAATTTTTAGATTATTTTAAAGTAGGATTGCCTCTTTTAATCCTGTTTTTAATTACAACCTTAATTCTCGTGCCAATTATTTGGCCATTTTAATATATTAATTTAAAAGATCTATTATGAAAACGCAATCAATTATTCCAAAAAAATCAGATTTAGGAATCTATGGGATTAAAAACTCAACAGTTAACTGGAATTTATCTCCGGAAGAACTGCAGAAGATAACCATAGAAAAAGGAATGGGTAAAGAGACAAAAAATGGAACTTTAGCTATTAACACGGGTACGTTTACAGGTAGGTCTCCACAAGATCGTTTTATTGTAAAAGATAAATATACAGCAGATAAAGTTTGGTGGGGCAAAACAAATAAACCAGTTTCTTCAGAGAACTTTGATAAATTAGAGCAAAATGTTTTATCTTATTTATCTAATAGAGAATTATATGTAAGAGATGGTTATGTTTGTGCAGACCCAACTTTTAGAACAGATATTAGAACAATCACAGAATACCCTTGGTCTAATTCGTTTGTTTACAATATGTTTTTAAGACTCACAGAAGATGAACATGTTGCTTTTGATGAAGATTGGTTAGTTTTATGTGCTCCAGGATATATTTGCGATGATCCTGAAGCATACGGAATTCGTCAAGGAAATTTCTCAATCATTAACTTTACAAAAAAAATAGCTTTAATTGGGGGTTCTGCGTATACAGGAGAAATAAAAAAAGGAATTTTTTCTGCTTTAAACTTAATTTTACCTGTTGAAAGAAATGTTTTACCAATGCATTGTTCTGCAAACGTTGGCGAAGATGGTGATACAGCCATTTTCTTCGGATTGTCTGGAACAGGAAAAACTACTTTATCTGCAGATCCTAAAAGAAAATTAATCGGTGATGATGAACATGGCTGGACAGCAGAAAACAATATTTTTAACTTTGAAGGTGGTTGTTATGCAAAAGTAATTGATTTATCAGAAGAAAAAGAACCCGATATTTTTAGAGCTATTAAACCAGGTGCTTTGTTAGAAAATATTGTTTTTGATAAAAATGGCGATGTTGATTATATGGATAGTTCGATTACACAAAACACGCGGGTAAGCTACCCAATATACCATATCGACAATATAAAGGAACCTTCATTTGCAGGAAACCCTAAAAATATTTTCTTTTTAACATGTGATGCTTTTGGTGTTTTGCCTCCTGTTTCTAAATTAACTCCAGGGCAAGCAGCGTATCACTTTATTTCTGGCTATACTGCAAAAGTTGCAGGTACTGAAGCTGGAATTACCGAGCCTGTTCCTTCTTTTTCAGCTTGTTTTGGCGAACCCTTTATGCCTTTACACCCAGCTAAATATGCAGAAATGTTAAGTAAAAAAATGACGGAAGCTGGTGTAAATGTTTGGTTGCTGAACACAGGTTGGTCTGGCGGACCTTATGGTGTTGGTTCTCGTATTAAATTAAAATATACAAGAGCAATGATTACCGAAATTTTAAAAGGTAGTTTAGATAATGTTGAATATGAACAACACCCAATTTTTGGCTTATATATGCCTAAATATTGCCCTAATGTTCCGATTGAAATGTTAGACCCAATGAATACTTGGTTACAAAAAGGTGCATATATAAGCAAAGCAATTCAATTGTCTCATTATTTCCATTTAAACTTTGAGAAATTTACAGCAGAAGCTTCTGAACAAATTATGGAAGGCGGCCCCTTAATTGATGAACATCATCATTTAGAACACTTGTAATTCTTTTTAGGCTAGATTTTTATGACTATTTAAAATCTAGCCTTTTTTGATTTTATTATTGATGTACATTTAGATAGAACTCAATGACACCAATAAATTAAAGTATTTTTTAATTCTTAGAGATTACAAAAAATGAGCACAATCTTCATTGCTGTATTTTTATAATAAATAAGCCTAAGACAAACGATTTATTACGGTATTATAGGATTTAAATAATTTGAAAAGGAGTTTTAAAAACAAGCCATAAATAAAGTAAAGCTTTAATTCTTTACTTTATTTATGGCTTGTTCAATATCTGCAATTAAATCTTCTGCTTCCTCAATACCCACAGAAAAACGAATTAATCCGTCTTTTATACCTCTTTCTAAACGCTCTACTTCACTTAATAAAGCATGTGTTGTTTGTGCAGGGCTTACTGTTGTGCTCTCTAAACCGGCTAAACTCATAGAAGGTTTTATCAATTGTAAATAGTTTTGAAATTGCATGGCATCAATTCCTTCTTGAAGTTCAAAAGAGAGCATGGCACCAAAACCTTTCATTTGTTTTTTAGCCAATTCATACTGCGGATTACTTTTTAATCCTGGATAATAAACGGTATCAATATTAGGGTTTTGTTCTAGATATTCCGCCATAATTTGAGCATTTTTTGTTTGCTCTTTTACCCGTAGATTTAATGTTTTTAAACTCCGCTCTAATAACCAAACGGTTTGATCGCTTAAATTACCACCTAAATTTATAGCCGTTTTCCAAATCAATGCAATATGCTCTTTAGAGGCGGCAATTGCACCTGCAGAAATATCAGAATGACCGCCCATATATTTGGTTGCAGAATGTATAATAATATCAATACCAAATTCAACAGGCATTTGATTAATAGGTGATGCAAACGTATTATCAATCATGGTTACAATATTATTTTCTTTTGCAATTTTAGCAATTGCTTTCATATCTGTAACTCCTAATAATGGGTTGGAAGGTGTTTCAATATAAATAATCTTTGTATTATCTTGAATCAAAGGTGTAAAATCATCTGCTGAATCGCTTTCTGTAAAAGAATATTCTATTCCGTATTTATCAAATTCTGTAACGATTAAATTATACGTGCCTCCATAAATTACTTGTTGAATAATTACGTGATCTCCTTTTTGCAAGAAAGCAAACATGGCTGACGAAATTGCTGCCATACCAGACGTAAAAATTAAGGCATCTTCGGTATGCTCTAATGCTGCAATTTTTTTACATAACATTTCTTGATTTGGCGTATTATAATAACGTGGATATCGTTTTACATCAACATTATCAAAAGCATAAGAAGTTGCCATATAAATTGGCGAAATTGCTCCTTTAAACTGCTCATCTTTTACTTCACCTGTATGAACACATGTTGTATTTATTCCTAGTTTTTTTGAATCTTTCATTAAAAAGTATTTAATTGCTAAATTAAGAAAACCTATTCTATCTTTCTATAAAAAATTAATATCTTCGTTTTATGATATCCATAGTAATTGTAGGTAAAGGAAATGTAGCCACTCATTTATACCATGCCTTTTTTAAGGTTGATGCGTTTATAGTTACTCAAATAAACTCTAGAACTTTAGAGAATATTCCTAAAGCAGACATTACTATTATTGCAGTTTCTGATGATGTTATTGCGGAAGTTTCATCTAAAATAAAAAATGACTTTGTGGTGCATACTTCAGGAAGTGTTGCCATGAATAGTTTGAAAAACAAGCAAAGAAAAGGTGTTTTTTATATGTTACAAACCTTTTCTAAAGACAAAATAGTAGATTTTTCTAAGGTTCCTTTTTGTTTAGAAGCTGAAAATAAACAAGATTATCAGCTACTGGAAAAACTAGCGAATTCTATTGGAAAAAAAATATACTCAATCAATTCAATGCAGCGAAAAAAACTGCATGTTGCTGCTGTTTTTGTGAATAATTTTACAAATCATCTTTATAAAATAGGAAATGATATTTGTAAAAAAAACAATATTTCTTTTGATATCTTAAAACCTTTAATTCAGGAAACTGCTTTAAAAATAGAGCAATTATCACCAGAAAAAGCACAAACTGGTCCGGCAATTAGAAATGATAAAAGAACAATAAAAAATCATTTAAATTTGTTGGATAAAAATCAACAGAAAATTTATAAAATCTTAACAAAATCTATCCAAAATGAAAATTAGCTATAAGCAACTTTTACCTAAAATTAATACATTTATTTTTGATGTTGATGGTGTTTTAACCAACGGCATGTTAACCATTATGCCAGATGGCGAATTGGTTAGACACATGAATGTAAAAGATGGTTATGCCATAAAAACGGCCTTAAATAGAGGATTTAGAATTTGTATTATTTCTGGCGGAACTAACAAAGCGGTAAAGAGTAGGTTAACTGCTTTAGGCATTCATGATATTTATTTGGGTGCACATGACAAGATTAAACAATATAGCGAGTTGGTCGATAAATACGATTTAAAACCAGAAAATGTAATCTATATGGGTGATGATATTCCTGATTCCCTAGTAATGCAAAAAGTTAGTTTGCCTTGTTGTCCAAATGATGCCGTTCCAGAAATTCAGAAAATTTCAAAATATATTTCTGATAAAAAGGGCGGCGAAGGCTGTGTTAGAGATATTATTGAGCAAGTATTAAGAGTTCAAGACAAATGGGAAAATTATTATGAAGCCGAAGTTTAATGCTTAAAATACGTTTTATTGTTGTTTTGTGCATACTTTTAAACGTTGATAATTTTAACGACAATTTATTTAGTAATTTTAAAAACAAAAAAATAAACCTTAATTTAAAACTAAATTTTATCATGATGAAAAAAATATTTTTACTGTTCGTAATTGTATCCATGTCCGTTTCTATAAATGCGCAAACTATTTTTGGAAAATGGCATTCTAAAAATGATACTACCGGAGAAGTTGATTCTGTCATTGAAGTTTACGAAAAAGAAGGTAAAGCATTTGCTAAAATTATAGAAATAAAAAATCCTGATAGAAAAACGGCAGTTTGTGATCTTTGTGAAGGAAAAAACAAAAATGCACCAATTTTAGGGCTAAACATTTTAACGGGTTTAGAAAAAGATGATAACGAATGGTCTGGAGGTGAAATTTTAGATCCTAGAAACGGAAAAATATATAAATGTTATATAGAATTGGTAAAACCTAACAAATTAAAATTGAGAGGTTATATCGGTGTAGCTTTATTCGGAAAAACGGCATACTGGGAAAGAGCTGAGTAATATTTTTTGAAATACTCATTTATCCCATTTTAGACATTATAAATCATTGTTGTCCGATAAAAGATAAAAAGACCGCTTTCGCTGTTAGCATCAAGAACAAAGACTTGATTTTAACTAACTGAAAAACAATTTTATTACGATTTTAAATTTTTCGATACATCATAAATTCTAAAGCGTTTTTAAAAGTAAGGTGTACTACTTTAAAAGCTCCTGAAAATCAATACTATCAATACTTTAAAACACTTTAGCTAATTTTAATCGGACAACACTAATTATAAATATAAATTGGTATTAAATATACAGAAGGATGATGAAGCATCTAAATTTCTAAAATTATTTTAAAAAAGAAGATATAAGAAATCATACAAATTAGAAATGGCATCGAATAAATGCAATGTGGTTAATTTCATTTTTTTTAACAGAGATGCATCAAGTCTGTTAATTCTTTTCTTCTAACATGGGTACAAAGGCAAAATTACCCAATTCTTTTTTATGAAATTCTTTGGCAGATTTCCTAGTAAATAAAGTCATAATTTGAGTTGAATCTCCAACAGGAATTAACAACATCCCTCCTATTTTTAATTGAGCTAATAATGGTTTTGGAACAAAAGGTGCTCCAGCAGTCACTATAATTTTATCAAAAGGTGCTTGTTCTGGCAGTCCTTTATAACCATCACCAAAAATAAACTTCTTAGGTTTATAACCTAATTTTGGTAAGAAAAGTGAGGTCTTTTTAAATAATTCATGCTGTCTTTCTATAGAATATACTTCCGCTTTTAATTCTAGTAGCACAGCTGTTTGGTATCCAGAGCCTGTGCCGATTTCTAAAACTTTATCACCCTTTTTAATTTCTAATACTTGAGACTGAAAAGCAACCGTATAAGGTTGTGAAATTGTCTGTTCTGCGGCAATAGGAAAAGCTTTATCTTGATAGGCATGAGACTCAAAACTAGAATCCATAAATAAATGGCGTGGAATTTTACGAATAGCATTTAATACATTTTCATCTGTTATCCCTTTTGCTTTTAAAACAATAGCTAACTGATTACGAAGTCCTTGATGTTTTGCAGTGTTTTTCAATGGTTGTTTAGTTTCAGAAGGCTAAAAATAGTAATAAATTGATATAAATTCTTATTAAATTGTATCTTTGTTTCCGTTCGATTTTAAATACAAAAATAACATTTCTATCTAAATAAATATCGAACTTATTTTAATAAGTAGAGTGCAAATCTTTGATGTAAAGAGCACCAAAATTTTATTTAAGATAGATAAAAAATAGATACATTTATGTTAAGAGTTGGGGTTTTAGGAGCAGGTCATTTAGGTAAAATTCATCTTCGTTTACTAGCGCAATCAAAAAAATATGAATTGATAGGGTTTTACGATCCTTCTTCGGAAAATGCCAACGAAGTTGTTAAAAATTTTGGCTACAAGTCTTTTAATTCTATTGATGAATTAATCGATGCTGTTGATGTTGTAGATATTGTAACACCTACGTTGTCTCATTTTGATTGTGCTAAAAATGCCATCGAAAAAGGGCGTCATATTTTTATTGAAAAGCCAATTACCAATACCGTTTTAGAAGCAGAAGCTATTAAAACACTAGCAAGTCAATATCATGTAAAAGGTCAAGTTGGTCATGTAGAGCGTTTTAACCCTGCTTTTATTGCTGTTAAAGATAAAATAAACAATCCTATGTTTATTGAAACTCATAGATTGGCTGAATTTAATCCAAGAGGAACAGATGTTCCAGTAGTTTTAGATTTAATGATCCATGACATAGATATCATACTTTCGGTTGTAAAATCTAAAGTAAAAAATGTACATGCTAGTGGTATATCTGTTATCTCAAAAACTCCAGATATTGCCAATGCTCGCATAGAATTTGAAAACGGCTGTGTGGCAAATTTAACGGCAAGCAGAATTTCCATGAAAAATATGCGTAAAACACGTTTTTTTCAAAAGGATGCCTATATTTCCGTGAATTTTTTAAGCAAAGAATCTGAGGTGGTGCGCATGAAGGATGTTCCTGAAAACCCAGATGAATTTGCTATGATTTTACAAAATGATGAAGGTGTTAAAAAACAAATCTATTTTGAAAATCCAGAAGTAACCAATAATAACGCTATTTTAGATGAATTAGAAACGTTTGCTGACGCCATTCATAACAATACAAAACCTATTGTTACTTTAGCCAATGGCGCAGAAGCTTTAAGAGTTGCGCAATGGGTAATCGATTGTTTTAAAACAGAAAAAGATTTTAATTTTTAGTTGATAGCTTAAAAGCTCTTGCAGTAGGGATTGCAATAGAAATCCCTTTTTAATTTTGATAAAATCTGTTTACCAATTATATTGCTAAAGATAATAAAAGACTTCTTTTGCGGTAACAACAAAAAAACTAAAAGAGAAAGCCCTTTAAAATGCCCCTAAAACATTCAAATTTAAAAAGATTAAATTCTTGAAATTTTTAGCTATAAATACTTAACTATTAAAAATATATTTATGAAAAACATCGCAGTAATTGGCGCCGGGACCATGGGAAATGGGATTGCCCACACATTTGCCCAATTTAATTACAAGGTTCATTTAATTGATATTTCTAAAGCAGCTTTAGAAAAAGGAATTGCAACCGTAACCAAAAACTTGGACAGAATGGTGGCAAAAGAAAAAATAACTGAAGCTGATAAAACGATTACTTTAAATAATATTACCACTTTTACTGCAATAAGTAAAGGTGTTAAAAATGTTGATATGGTGATTGAAGCAGCTACTGAAAATGCGGAATTAAAATCGAAAATTTTTAAAGAGTTAGATGAAATTTGCGATGAGAAAACCATTTTAGCGACCAATACATCCTCTATTTCGATTACTAAAATTGCTGCCGTAACAAAAAGACCTGATAAAGTAATTGGAATGCATTTTATGAATCCTGTGCCAATTATGAAATTGGTTGAGATTATTCGAGGCTATAATACCACTGATGAAGTGATGAACTTTACAGTTGAATTATCAAAAAAAATAGGCAAAATTCCTGTGGAGGTAAATGATTATCCAGGTTTTGTGGCAAACAGAATTTTAATGCCTATGATTAACGAATCTATTGAAACGTTATACAATGGTGTTGCCGGTGTTGCAGAAATTGATACTGTAATGAAATTAGGAATGGCACATCCAATGGGGCCCCTTCAGTTGGCAGATTTTATTGGTTTAGATGTTTGTTTATCAATTTTAAATGTGATGTACGATGGTTTTAAAAATCCTAAATATGCACCATGTCCGTTATTGGTAAATATGGTAATGGCCAGAAAATTAGGCGTAAAATCTGGCGAAGGTTTTTATGATTATTCTGAAAATAGAAAGGCTGAAAAAGTAGCGGCCATGTTTACAAAATTATAAATAGGAATAAAATAACCTACTCCTTTTATTTCATATTGTCTTTCATACTTTTTTCTTGAGATCACAAAGCGGAAATAGACACTAAAGAAGTTACAAACAATTGATTATGAAGATTGCGAGTACATTATTTATAAAGATAAAACTGCTGATACCATTCAAATGTTACATAAACAGCATTGTAAATTTTGTAAGCAAAGTCAACTTGATCAATCGCAATTATATAAATTCAGTTAACTAATTCATTTCAATCATGTTTCTGGGATTTAAAGCATTCTTGATCATTTCAAAAAGAATTTTCGAATTATAAACCCTATTATAACTTTTAAAAAGAATTTGACAACTGCGAAAAAAAATTAGAATGAATTTGAAAAAATAATTTAATAATTTGCATTTTAAAAGCCATATTAAGAGATAATGATAAAACGAATTTTATATGTATTACTAGGTTGTATTTCAGTTGTATCTTTTAGTCAAAATAAAAATAAATCAGTTTTAAAACCAATCAAAATAGGATTCTTTTATAATTATGGCGTGAATGAAAATTTTATTTTTGATGACCCAGATTACACATTATCAGTAAATACATATAAAGGTCAATTATTTTACAAACTAGGTAAAATTAAAAATATTAATTTTGAGCTTATGGTACAACCCCAAGTTCAGTTTTTAACGCACCAACTTATAAATGAATTTTATGTTACACCCGATCAAGAAAATTTTCAGGAAAAAATAACTGAATTTACAAAAGCAAAAACTATGAATTTGTATGGTTTAGAATTTGGCCTTGCATCAAAAATAAAATTAACTAAAAAATTAGATTTACAAGGAACTATTAGTCTAGGCTTCTGTTACATTCATACAAGAACAGAGCGTTTAGCAAAGGGGTTTACGTTTATTGAAAATTTTTCAATCGGATTTTCTCATCAAATTTATAAAAAAATGTTTCTTTATATTGGTAGTAACTTTGGGCATGTTTCTAATTTAAATTTTCAGAAACCCAATGATGGATATAATATTTTAGGCGTGGAAGTTGGCTACTCTTATCTGCTATTTTAGTAAAAACATATACTAGAATCAAAAGGAATCAAAAGGAGCTTTTCGAAAAAATTCGAAAAGCTCCTTGTACATTAGAATTATAATGAATTCTCTTGCCTATCTACCTAACCAAGAATTTAACATCCAAATAGTTTTTTCCTGTTCTGCAATAAAGTCACTCATCATAGAATTTGTACCCTCATCATTTGCTTCATCTGATATTTTTAATATATCTCTTTCTATTTTTAATAATTCGGATAAAGAATTTACAACTAATTCAACAGCTTCAATATCATTAGAAATACCTTTGCCTACAAGTACCGAAGAATTATTTATATAATCTAAAAATGTATGCAGAGGCTTGCCTTGTAAGGTTAAAATTCGTTCTGCGATATCATCAATTTTAACTTGTGAATCTGTATAAAATTCTTCAAATTTAACGTGTAATTCAAAGAAATTTTTACCTTTGATGTTCCAGTGTAATCCTCTTAAATTCTGATAATATATTTGAAAATTAGCTAATAACCCATTTAATTTATCAACTAAAATTAGATTTTCTTGTTGGTTTAATCCTAAAATTGTTTTGTTCATGATTCTATTTTTTATTTACCTCAAATTTAAAGTAAAATAATGAAGATAAACTATAATTAATATTGATACTTTTAATATCTTTATCAAAATTTCCTATCAAAATGACAATCACTCAATTAAAATATGTACTTTCTGTAGCCGAATACCAAAACTTTACGGTAGCTGCAGATCATAGTTTTGTAACGCAGCCAACATTGAGCATGCAAATTCAAAAATTAGAAGACGAACTCGATATTAAAATATTTAATCGATCTAAAAAGCCTATTGAACTCACGGAAATAGGAAAAAAAATAGTAGAACAAGCTAAAGTAATTGTTGATGAAAGTAATCGAATTTTAGATATTGTACATCAACAAAAAGGATTTATTGGAGGCGAATTTAGATTGGGAATTATCCCAACAATTATGCCGACTTTATTGCCCATGTTTTTGCATAATTTTACAAAAAAATATTCAAAAGTAAAATTAATTATTGAAGAATTAACAACAGAAGAAATTGTTAAAAAATTGACAGATGGTCATATAGATGCTGCCATCGCTGCAACTCCTTTAGAAAATGAATCTATTAGAGAAAGACCTTTATATTATGAACCTTTCGTAGGTTTGGTGCCTGAAAACCATCGACTTTTTAAAAACAAACACATTTCTGCGGATGAATTAGAAATGGAGGATATTTTATTGTTAGAAGATGGCCATTGTTTTAAAGACAGCGTTATTAATTTATGCAGAACTCATAAAATTGATAATAAAAAAGGTTTTCAATTAGAAAGTGGAAGTTTCGATACACTTATAAAACTTTCTAAAGAAGGTTTAGGAATGACGCTACTGCCCTACCTACATACTTTAGATTTAAATGAAAAAGATAAAAAACATTTGCGTGAGTTTCACAACCCACCGCCTGCAAGAGAAGTGAGTTTAATTTATCATAAATCGCAATTAAAAATGCAATTAATTGAAGCTTTAAAGAAAACAATTGATGGTGTTATTAGAGGTGCCATTTCTTTTTCTGATGTCAAAATTATTAGTCCTATTAAGAAATAATACCCATTCTGTTTTGAAATTACTGTAAAATAAATGCAGAATTAGTATCACATAGCGACCATTACCTTATTTTAATAACCAGATAAAAAAATCCTTTTAGTTTAAAACTAAAAGGATTTTTATAAAGTAACATCTCAATTATTTTAAGAATACATTTTATTTCTTAACTCCTTTATTTTCGGGTCTTCTAAATATTCATCAAAAGTTGTATACCTATCGATAACCCCTTTAGGTGTTAATTCTATAATTCTATTTGCCACTGTCTGAGCAAATTCATGATCATGTGTAGATAATAAAACCGTTCCTTTAAAATTTATCAAAGAATTATTTAAAGCTTGTATGGATTCTAAATCTAAATGATTTGTAGGCTCATCTAATAACAAAATATTAGCTCTTTTCATCATCATTCTAGAAAGCATACAACGCACTTTTTCTCCCCCAGATAAAACATTACTTTTCTTTAAAGCTTCTTCTCCAGAAAAAATCATCTTCCCTAAAAACCCCCTCAAGAAAACTTCTTCTCGTTCCTCTTCTGTTTGTGCATACTGTCTTAACCAATCTACTAAATTTAAATTTCCATCTTTAAAATAAGACGAATTATCTAAAGGTAAATACGATTGAGTTGTGGTAACACCCCAAGAAAATTTACCAGAATCTGCTTTTTCATTACCCGTTATAATTTGATAAAATGCATTTACAGCCCTAGAATCTCTTGAAATTACCGCAATTTTATCTCCTTTATTTAAATTGATGTGAATATCTTGAAATAATTTTTCTCCTTCTAATTCTTTGCTCAAACCTTCTATATTCAAAATCTGATCTCCTGCCTCTCTATCACGATCAAAAATAATAGCAGGGTAACGTCTGCTAGAAGGTTTAATATCCTCAACATTTAACTTTTCAATCATTTTTTTACGAGAAGTTGCTTGTTTAGACTTGGCAACGTTTGCAGAAAAACGACGAATAAAATCCTCTAGTTCTTTCTTTTTATCTTCTGCTTTTTTGTTCTGCTGTGCTCTTTGTTTTGATGCTAATTGACTAGATTCATACCAAAAAGTATAATTACCAGAATAATGATTTATTTTACCATAATCAATATCAGAAATGTGTGTACAAACTGAATCTAAAAAGTGTCTGTCATGTGATACTACAATGACCGTATTATCAAAATTTGCCAAGAAGTTTTCTAACCAATTAATTGTTTCAAAATCTAAATCGTTGGTAGGCTCATCCATAATTAAAACATCAGGATTTCCAAAAAGTGCTTGTGCAATTAAAACACGTACCTTTTGTTTACCATCTAAATCTTTCATTAATGTATAATGCAACTCTTCTTTAATACCTAAATTAGAGAGCATTGCTGCGGCATTAGAATCTGCATTCCAACCATCCATTTCTTCAAAAACAATTTGAAGTTCTCCAATTTTTTCTGCATTTGCATCCGTATAATCAGCGTATAAAGCATCTATCTCTTTTTTAATAGAAAACAACTCTTTATTCCCCATTACAACAGTCTCTAAAACAGGAAAATCATCAAATTCGTTATGATCTTGAGAGAGCACAGACATTCTTTTTCCTTTTTCTAAATGAACTTGCCCAGAGGTAGGATCCATTTTTCCTGAAATAATTTTCAAAAAAGTAGATTTTCCTGCCCCATTTGCTCCAATAATTCCATAGCAATTTCCTTGTTGAAATTTGGTATTTACTTCATCGAATAAAATACGTTTGCCAAATTGTACCGATAAATTAGAAACTGATAACATAATAATATTTTAAATTTGTGCAAAAGTAGTAAATTGATTTTTCTTTATGAGTCAGTTTTTGAACACATTTATTTAAAATTGCATCAAATACGCTCGTCTGATGGGTTTTATTTTTAACAGCGTATTAACAACTGCTAGAACATTGAATAACTAAATTTGTATACAGCCTATAGAACCCAATTCGTATGACAAAAAAAATAATTACTTTTTCAGGAATTCTTTTTTTATTAGCATTAATTAGCTGTAATACAGCTAATAAAGATACCATAACATATTTTGGAGGTAAAATTATTAATCCAAATTCTAGCCACGTTGTTCTGTATTCTATGGATAAGGTTATTGATACTTTTGCGCTAGATTCTAATAATAAATTTATTGGTAAAATTAAAAATGCTGATGAAGGAGTCTATTATTTTATGCATGGAAATGAAAATCAACATATTTATTTAGAGCCAGAGGATAGTTTAATGCTGCGACTTAATACTTGGGATTTTGATGAATCTTTAGTTTTTGCTGGGAAGGGAGCTGAAAGAAATAATATTTTAGTGGATTGCTTTTTAGAAAATGAAAAAGAAAGAAAAATCTTTTACCAATTCAATAGATTAGAACCTGCGATATTTAAAAGTAAAGTAGACTCCTTATTAGCTGTTAAATTAGAAACTTATAAAAAATATGTGTTAAATCACCCAGATGAAACTAAAGGTTTTCAAGATATTCTTAAAATTTCATTAACCTATCCAACGTTTTCAAGACTAGAAAAATATCCTATGATGTATGCCAAATATTCTGAAAATGGCAATTTCCCAAAGATGGATGCTTCTTTTTACGAGTATAGAAATAACATACAAATTAATAAAGATACTTTAATGTATTACCCTCCGTTTTCTCAATATATTAGAAATTATTTATATAATGAGACCTACGCTTTGGGGCATGCACCGATGAAAAGTGAATATTCTTCTAAATTTACGTTAGATCTATTGAAAATTATTGATCATAAAATAACCTCAGAAAATACTAAAAACGCCTTTTTAAGACAAACAGTTATAGGTCATTTCTTTAATAAATCTAGCTGTAACGCTAATTATAAAGCTTTTGATAGCTTTTTTAAATTATCAACAAATGATAAAGACAAAAAGCTTGTTAAAAATTTAATGCAAGATACGAAAGCTGTTATCATCCATACAAATTTACCAGATTTTAAGATTATTGATTACACAAATACGCATCATTCGATTTCAAAAGTTATTAAAGATCAAAGTACTTTATTATTTTTCTGGAGTCCAAAATTTGTATCGGAAAGTTATATCGTTTCCAGATTTAAGTACCTTTCTAATAGATATCCTAATATTAAATTTATTGAAATCAAAATCGATGGAGATAAAAATGATAGAATTAAAAATTTAGATATTAAAAATCAATTTTATCTTGACGAGAAAAGTGATGCGCACAATTTTTTAACAAGTAAAATGCCTCGTTCTATTTTAATTGATAAAAAAGGAAATGTCATAAACGGATTTGCTTCTATTTCATCTTATAATTTAACTCCTTTTCTTAACGAACTGAACAAAAACTAACGAATTCATTTAAAGTTCGTTAATTCAAAAATTAATTGTACCTTTGCACGGCTTTAAAAATGAGTATATACTCATATAAAGTCAGTCCGAATTATAAACGGGTTTACAGATGGGCGTTCTGTGAATCCAAAAAAACACAGTAATGTCAACATTTTTAGAGTTAGGTTTAAAAGAACCTATCAACAAAGCATTGACGGATTTAGGTTACGAAAAACCTACCGTTATACAAGAAAAAGCAATTCCACAAATTATTTCATCTACAGACGATTTAAAAGCATTTGCGCAAACTGGTACAGGTAAAACTGCTGCCTTTAGTTTGCCAATATTACAGCTTTTAGATACCAATAGTAATAATGTACAAGCTATTATATTATCTCCTACAAGAGAATTAGCCGTGCAAATTGGTAATAATATTAAAGATTTTTGCAAATATTTACCCGATGTAAAAGTCACCACAGTATATGGTGGTTCTAGTATGGAAGATCAAATTAGATCTTTAAAAAGAGGTTCTCAAATTGTGGTTGGAACTCCAGGAAGAACTGTAGATTTAATTAAAAGAAGAGCTTTAAAATTAGGAAACGTTCAATGGTTAGTTTTAGATGAAGCCGATGAAATGTTAAACATGGGGTTTAAAGAAGAACTTGATAAAGTTTTAGAAGCAACTCCAGAAACAAAACAAACGTTGTTATTTTCTGCAACCTTTCCAAGAGAAGTTGAGGCTATTGCAAAAAACTACATGACCAAACCGGTAGAAATTACTTCTGGTCAAAAGAATCAAGGAGCAGATAATGTAAGTCATGAATATTACTCAGTGACGGAAAGAACACGGTATCCTGCTTTAAAAAGGATTGCTGATTTAAATCCTGATATTTATGCAATTATTTTTTGTAGAACACGAAGAGAAACACAAGAAGTTGCAGATAACTTGATTAAAGATGGTTATAATGCAGATGCTTTGCATGGAGATTTATCTCAAGGACAAAGAGATTCTGTAATGGGTAAATTCAGAAAAAAAACCATTCAAATTTTGGTAGCTACAGATGTTGCTGCTCGTGGTTTGGATGTAAATGAATTAACACACGTATTAAATCATAAATTACCCGATCAAATAGAAAACTATACCCATAGAAGTGGTAGAACTGGTAGAGCTGGAAACAAGGGGATTTCTCTTGTTTTAGTGAATGGAAAAGAGAAAGGAAAATTACGCCAAATCGAAAGAATCATTCAAAAGAAATTTATAGAAACCAAAGTACCTACAGGGAAAGAAATTGTGCAGAATCAATTAATGAGTTTAATTGACAAAGTTCAAAATACGGAGGTAAATGAATCTGAAATCACAGAATTCTTACCAACGATTTATGAGAAATTAGAAAGCTTAAACAGAGAGGAATTGATTCAGAAATTTGTTTCTTTAGAGTTTAATACGATGTTAGCATATTATGAAAATTCTAAAGATTTAAACGATTTATCTTCAAGAGATAATTCTAGAGCAAGAACAGAAAACGAAAACATGACTCGTTTCTTCATCAATATTGGAAGAAAAGACAACTTAAATCCTGGGAAATTAATTGGTTTAATTAACGAACAAAATATTGGGGATAAAATAGAAATTGGTGCCATTGATATTTTAGATACTTTTTCTTTCTTTGAGATTGATAAAAATTTCGAAGACAAAACTCTAGAAGCTTTTTCTTCTAATCAACCAGATTTTGATGGTCGTTCAGTGAATGTAGAAATCACAAAAAAAGAACGTTCTGGTGGCGGAAGAAGAGGTGGTAAAAAACCATTCGGCAAAAAAGACGGTGGTTTTGGAAGGCGCAGAGGATCTGAAGTTTCATCTGGTAGGAGTAATGATAGCGGTAGAAAATCCGATAGACGTTCTTCAGCAGAAAGACCAAGAAGCTCTGGGGATAGAAAATCTAGCGGTTTTGGAAGAAAGCGTAGAGATTCATAAAATTAACTAGTTTTATATACTAAAAAAAAAGAAAAAACTCAAGATTCATTTAAATCTTGAGTTTTTTTTGCACTATGATTAGCAGTAATACCCTTTATAATTTGAAACTATTTACAGCCTATAAAGAAAGGTACAATTTATATAGATTTCTGCTTTCTCAAAATTTATGCATTAATTTTAATAAAGCCATCAATTAGATAAAATCGCTTTATTAATTTTTTTTATCAAGCTTGGACCTTCATAAATAAAGCCTGTATAAATCTGCACTAAATCTGCACCTGCTTTAATTTTTTCTAAAGCATCTTCTGCAGAATGAATTCCTCCTACTCCAATAATCGGAAATGATTTGTTAGAATGTTTCGCTAAATATTGAATTACTTTTGTACTCTGATTTTTAATAGGCTGTCCGCTTACACCACCATTTCCAATTTCTTGCAAACGTTCTTTAGAAGCTTTTAAATTATCTCTAGTAGTCGATGTGTTTGATGCAATTACACCATCAATCTTTGTTTCTGCAACCAACTCTATAATTTCATCTAGTTGTGCATTATTTAAATCTGGAGCAATTTTAAGAAGAATTGGTTTCTGCTTTTCTTGTTGATTATTCAATTTCTGACAAGCTGAAATTAACTCTAATAAATAGGCTTTGTCATTTAATTTTGCATGACTCCCTACATTTGGGCAACTAACATTTAAAACAAAATAGTCTACATAAGGATGCAAACCTTTAAAACATTCTAAATAATCTGTAGTATAATTTTCTGGTAAAGTTTGTGTGTTTTTTCCAATATTCCCGCCAATAATTACAGTGCCTTTGTTCTTTTTTAATTGCTGAATAGCAACTTCTAATCCGTCATTATTAAAGCCCATTCTATTTATAATTCCTTGATCATCCTTTAATCGAAATAATCTTTTCTTCGGATTCCCAATTTGACCTTTGGGTGTTACCGTACCAATTTCTATGAAACCAAAACCAAAATTGGCCAATTCATTATATAAAACTGCATTTTTATCAAACCCAGCAGCCAAACCAACAGGATTTTTAAATGTTAAGCCAAATAAAGTACGCTCTAATTTTTTATCTTTAACTTGATATAAACTTCTGAAAAGGTCTGGGACAAAAGGAATTTTACATAAAACTCTAATCAATGAAAATGTAAAATAGTGAACCTTTTCTGGATCAAAAAGAAATAAAATTGGACGTATTATTAATTTATACATATTATTAATTTATCAGCTCTAGTTCATAAGAAACTTACAATACTAATTTATTTTATGAACATCTCAAATTTGCTCTGGGGAGCAATTTTTAAATACAAAATACTACAACCATTAAAACTTTTAATTATCTCAAAACAGCATCTAATTTATTTTCAAAACTTTGTTGTAGTTTTTGCATTATTTTATCTATTTGCTTGTCCTCTAATGTTTTATTATCATCTTGTAACACAAAACTAACAGCATACGATTTTTTACCTTCTGGCAATTTATCACCTTCATAAACATCAAATAAATCTACTTCTTTTAACATTTTTCTTTCTGATTGAAATGCTAAATTATAGACTTCTTTAAATTCAGTTTTAGAATTTATCAACAAAGCTAAGTCTCTTTTTACAGCCGGAAACTTTGTTAAACTAGCAACTTTTATATTCTTTTTTCCTGAAAATTTTAAAACATTATCCCAATGAATATCTGCAAATAAAACCTCTTGTTTAATTCCGAAGTCTTTTAAAATAGTCCGTTTTACAACACCAAATTCAGCTAATTTAATTTTCCCTAAACTCAAGGTAATTCCCTCAGAAAAAACATCACTTTTTGCTGGTGAACCTTTTAAATTATGAATTCCTAATCTTTCTAAAATAGCTGTAATAACTCCTTTTAGGTAAAAGAAATCAGAAGTATTTGTGTTTGTTTTCCAAGATTCTTTGGTTCTATTACCCGTAACAAAAAGTGTTAAATGCTTATCTTCTTGATATTTATCATTATACAAATGATATGTTTTACCAAATTCATAAAATTTTAGAGAGTTGTTTTTTCTATTTAAATTATAAGAAACCGATTCTAAACCACTAAACAGCATTGATTGTCGCAATACACCTAAATCGTTACTTAATGGGTTTAGCATTTTTACATTGGCTTCTTCATTAATATTTTTAGATAAATTTACATATGCTGGTTTTGTCAAGGAGTTTGCCATGGTTTCATTAAAACCGAGCGCTGTTAATTGATTGGCAACAATATTTTCTACTTTTGTTTCTATATTAGAATCAAAAGAAATTGAAGTATTTAATTTGTATGAAAATTCAATATTATTATAGCCATATACTCTTAAAATCTCTTCTATAATATCTGCTTCTCTTTGTACATCTGTTCTATAAGAAGGTATTGTTAAGCCCAAACCTCCTTCAGTTTCGCTGTTAATTTTAATTTCTAAAGATGCTAAAATATTTTTAATTTCATCCTTTGGTATTTCTTGACCTATTAAGCGATATGCATTTTTATAAGATAAAAACACCTGAAAATCATTCATTTTAATTGGATAAAAATCAGAAATATCAGAAGCTAACTTTCCTCCCGCATATTTTTCAATTAATAACGCAGCGCGCTTTAAGGCATACTCTGTCATGTTGATGTCAATTCCTCTTTCAAAACGAAAAGAGGCATCTGTATTTAATGCATGTCTCTTTGCTGTTTTTCTGATGGAAACTGGATTAAAATAAGCACTTTCTAAAAATATAGAAGTTGTATGTTCTGTAACTCCTGATTTTAATCCGCCAAAAACACCACCAATACAAAGCGGATTTGAATCCGCATCACAAATCATAATATCATCTGCAGAAAGCGTTCTTTCTACTTCATCTAATGTTGTAAATTTTGTACCTTCTTTTAAGTTTTTTACAATAATTTTATTACCTCTAACTTTTTGAGCATCAAAAGCATGCAAAGGCTGCCCTAATTCATGTAACACATAATTGGTGATGTCTACAATATTATTTTTAGGAGTTAACCCAATCGCTTTTAACCTATTTTGAATCCATTCTGGGGAATCTTTTACCGTCACATGCGTGATGGTAATTCCGCAATAACGAGGCACTAAATCTTTATCTTCTACCTCTACATCAAAACGTAAAGTTCTTTCATCTACATGAAAATCACTTACGGAAGGCGAAATTAATTCTAAATTTAATTCCTTTTGAATTAAACCAGCTCGTACATCTCTAGCCACTCCATAATGGCTCATAGCGTCAGACCTATTTGGGGTTAAACCGATTTCGAAAACATAATCGGTTTTAATTTTAAAGACTTCAGAGACTAAAGTACCTGCTTCTAGTTTTTCATCTAAAACAAGAATACCCTCATGATCTTTACCAAGGCCTAATTCATCTTCAGCGCAAATCATTCCATGACTTTCTTCTCCTCTAATTTTTCCTTTTTTTATTGTAAAGCCTTCTCCTTTTTCATCATATAAAATAGTACCAACCGTTGCTACTGGAACTTTCTGTCCTGCGGCAACATTAGGAGCACCACAAACAATTTGAACAATATTTTCATTTCCTAAATCTACGGTAGTAACCTTTAGTCTGTCTGCATTTGGATGCTTAATACATGTTAAAACTTGACCAACAACAACACCTTTTAAACTTCCTTTTATAGATTCTTTGGTTTCAATGCCTTCTACTTCTAAACCTAAATCAGTAAGCAATTCACCTATTCTTTCAGTATCCCAATTAATTTTAAGGAATTGTTTTAACCAGTTGTATGATATTTTCATATTATTTTTTTACTATTTTCTGATGCAAATTTAATGCTTTTTAAAGATTATTTTAAACTTATTCTGTTCAATTTAAGCTTAAGAATGGCATGAAATTAAACAATTTTATGATATCTTAAATTAATTATAATTTTTAAAAAAAAATAAAAAATAAGCGAAAAAGAAACTAGTTATAGGAATATAATGAGCGCTTAGAAATATTTTTCCCATTAAATTGATAAAACATCTTCTTTGATTTTTATATCCATGTAAGTTCACCTTAAATTTTGTTTTTAAAAAGACGGTTTTTAAATATAAAAACACGCCTTACCTTAAAGTATGTAGCGCAAAACTTTAAGAAAGATAGATGGTAAGAAATTTATAAAAAAGTCTTTTTATTTACTTATTCGTTTTCCAACAATTTTTTGTACGTACTATAATAAACTAGACAAATAGTTTTTTATCTACCTTCTTAAAAAGGAAATAATAGATATTTGCGAGTAAAAACCCTGTTAAAAATCCTGTAAAAACATCTATTGGAAAGTGGACACCTAAATACAATCTGCTATACCCAAAAAATAATGGAAACAATAAAATTAAATAAATGTATTTATATTTTTCTCTGAACAAAAAGATTGTAAATATAGAGAAAAAGGTAGATGTTGTTGCGTGGCCAGACATAAAACTAAAACTTTGTGGTTTTATAAAAGTTCGCAGCAAATGCTTTATCGCTGGATCATTATTAGGGCGTAATCGATAGGAATTATCCTTAATTAGGACGGTAAATTGATCAGAAAAAGTAACTAGTACAATTAAAGATAGAATCATAACTCCACCTCTTTTCCAGCCAAAAGTTTTTAGGAGTAACACTAAAATAAGAAGGAACAATGGAGCCCAATAAAATTGATTGGTAATTGCCAACCAAAATGAATCCCATTGTTCACTTCCTAAATTATTTAAGAAAATTAATAATTCTTTATCTTTCTGTATAATTGAATCGAACAAATTATTTACTTATTTCTAAAATTTCTATTTCGAAAACTAAATCTGATTTTGCAGGAAAAGGGCCATATTTAGCTTCGCCAAAACCGATATAATAAGGTATAAACAACCTAGCCTTTTCTCCTTCTCTCATTTTAGCAGTCCCTTCTTTAAAACCAGTAATCATTGGTTTTTCGGCATCATCTAACTGAAAAATAAAAGGAATTCCACTTTCTCTAGTGGATTGAATTTTAGTACCATCTGCGGTATATAAATCAAAATGGCACTTAATTGGCTTGTTATCTACTACTTTTTTTCCTGATGGATTACTTTTTAGCATTAAAAATCTCAAACCAGAATCTGTCTTTTCTGCTTTTGATTCGTTCATTTTTGATAAAAAAACTTTTTTATCCTCTAAATACTTAGAATATCTAGCAGTTTCTGCATTGGCAAGCTGCTGCTGCTTATCTTTCTGATTTTCAGTATGCTTAATGAATTCAGCTTCAAAAATTTTACCTCCATCAAAAGACTTCGCTTTTGGACCAATCCTGATGATTTCAATAGTGTTAATCGTATCAAATTGTTGAATGTTATTTACAACAACCATTCTCAAAGAATCAATTGCTTTTTCTAATTGTATAGAATCTTTAAATTGACTTTTTAAGGCTAATAATTGGGTAGAATTCACAATCGTTTTTCCAAAAACCGAATGCTTACCATCTAAATGAGGTATTGGTTTGTGAGTGATAAAAAACTGACTTCCGTTAGAGTCTGGTCCACTGTTTGCCATAGACAAAATACCTGCATCATCATGTTTGTATAATAATGCACCGTTTTTATCTTTTGTAAATTCATCACCAAATCGATAACCTGCAGTACCTCTTCCTGTTTCTGTTGGATCTCCTCCTTGAATGATAAAGCTGTTTACAACTCTATGAAAACGAATACCATCATAAAAATGATCTCCTCGAATAGAGTCTGGAGTTCGGGTATTTGTTCCTTCTGCTAAAGAAACAAAGTTTGCCACCGTCATAGGAACATCATTTGAATATAACTGTAACAAGACATCACCTTTATTGGTTTTAATCTCTGCATACAGCCCCTCTTTTAAGTCTTTGTATTTGGCAGACTGACAAGCGGTAATTAGCGAAAAAACAAGAAAAACATAAATTATTTTTTTCATTTATTACTTTATAATTTCTAACAACTCTACTTCAAAAATAATAGCTGCAAAAGGTTTAATTTTACCTGGTCTTGGAGTTGCACCATATGCTAATTCTTGCGGAATAAAGAATTTATATTTAGCACCTTCTTTCATTAATAATAAACCTTCTGAAAAACCTTTTATAAATTGATTTGCGTTAGATTCATATGGTTTGTTTTTTTCTATAGTACTATCAAAAACGGTTCCATCTATTAAAGTTCCGTGATAATTAATTTTTATTCTAGAGGTTGCTACGGGCTTTTCTCCTTTACCTTCTTTTAAAACTTTATATTGTAAACCACTTTCCGTAGTTATGACACCTTCTTCCGTTTTGTTAATTGCCAAGAAGTCTTCACTCTCCTTTTTAACATCTGCAAATTTTACTAAAGCATCTGCTGCAGCTTTTTCTTGAGCCGCTTTCATTTTTTCTGCTTGTTGCTTTTGAAAAAAGACTCTTAAGAAATTATTTAAATCTTTTTGTTCAATTAACAAGTTTGTAGAATCCATTCCATTACGATATCCTTGTAAAAACAAATCTGTATCTGCTGTTTCAAAATTAGCTTTTACTTTAATAGCCATATCTAGACCTAAAGCATAACTAGCGGAATCTATTTCAGTTTCTAAAGAACTAACATCTGCTTTCTGATTTCCACAAGAAATCAACGTAGTTAAGACTGCCATTATTACAAAACCTTTTAATACTCTCATTTTCTATTTATTTAATATTAATTAATGTTACTGTACTTTTTATAGATTGGTTAATTCCAATTTTATCTCCATCTCCGGTAATACCAAAAGCACTATAAGACGGAATTACAAAGGTAATTGTTTCTCCTATTTTCATCAACTTTATTCCTTTTTGTAAACCAGAAATAAAATCCTCTTTATCTACAATATAGTTCTTAACACCCAATTCTTCTTTGCTGTAAATGATCGCATCTTTTAAATCAGTGATATTGTACATTAAAACTACTTCATCTCCTTTTTTGGGAGTCGGTAAATCTTGCTCTATTTTTTTGATATAAGTGTACCAAAACCCACTAGAAGATTGCAAATACAAATTTAAAGAATCTTTTTCTATGACCTTTAGAATCTTTTCATCTTCTATTTGGTTTAACCTTTTATTTTCCTCCATGGCTTCAAAATAAAGGGTTGTCGATGGTTTTTGATGAATGGGTCTTCTTGGCTCCATTTTAGAACAAGAAAGAAAAATAATCATTGCAATAAACAAAAATCTATACCTCATAAGATTGCTCTAATTCTGTTTGATATTCGGATAATAAAGAAATGAATTTTGTAACCGTCTCTGTCATTGATTTATCCGATTTTCCGCCAGCTGCATTATCATGGCCACCTCCCTCAAAATGGTTTCTAGAAAATTTGTTTACCGAAAAATCCCCTTTAGATCTAAACGAAATTTTAATAATTTGTTGCTCACTGTCTTCAATAAAAATAGCTGCAAAAATTATGCCTTTTAAAGAAAGCGCATAGTTTACAATACCTTCTGTATCCCCTTTTTGGAAGTCGAAACGTTTTTTTTCTTCACAGGTTAACGTAATATACGCAGTTTTAAAAGAGGGTAAGATTTGTAAATTACTTAAAGCTTGCCCTAATAATAAAAGTCTATTGTAAGAATTAGCATCATATACATTATTATGTATTCTATCGTTTTTTGCGCCTTTATCAATTAAATCTGCTACAATTCTATGTGTTTTACTTGTGGTAGATTTAAATCTAAAAGACCCCGTATCTGTCATAATACCTGTGTATAAACACGTTGCAATAGTAGCATCAATCAATTCTAAATCGTGATTCATATCGATAAACTGATACAACATTTGGCAAGTAGAACAAATTTCTGTATCGGAATACATATAAGTCACTTCATCGGGTTGTTGATGATGATCTATCATCGCAAAATCATTTGGATAGGCATCCAAAGTATTTTTCATGTCATAACCAACTCGATGCAACGTATTAAAATCTAAAAGAAAAATTAGATCCGAATGATCAATTGCTTTTTTAGACTGGCTATTTTGCCGATCAAATTTGTAAGTAGTTTCAGATCCTGGCAACCAATGTAAAAAATATGGATACTCGTTGGGCATTACAACGGTTGCTAAATGCCCTTTTTTATCCAAATAATGCTTTAAGGCTAATGCCGATCCTATGGCGTCTCCATCCGGATTTCTATGCCCAATAATTACAATATTTCTTGGTTCCTCAAGAAAGCTTTTTAATGCTTCAAATCCTTTTAAAATCATAAGGTGCGAATATACAATTTAATAACATTGTTCAAAATATATTTTATAATACCTTTGTTAAATAATCCTTATAATTTTTAATGAAAAATATTTTTTTTACACTCGGTACTCTTTTATTTTTAAGTTTATATTCTTGTAAATCAACTAAAGAAAATACAACCAAAATTACCAATCACAAAGTTGATTTTACCATTGCTTTTGGTTCTTGTAATAAGCAATACAAACCGAATATTCTATGGAAAGAAATCAAAAAAAATAATCCAGATTTATGGATTTGGGGTGGCGACAATATATATAGTGACACCGATGATATGACTAAAATGAAAAGTGATTATGATGATTTAAAAAAGCAAAAAGGGTATGCGGAACTTACTGAGAATATTCCTGTTTTAGCTACTTGGGATGATCATGATTATGGTTTTAACGATAGCGGAACTGAATTTCATAAAAAAAAGGAAGCCCAAAAATTATTTTTAGATTTTTTTAACGTTGATGCAAACAGTCCGAGAAGAAATCAAGAAGGAATTTATTACTCTCAAGAATTTAAAACAGCAAAAGGAACTATTAAAGTAATTGTTTTAGATACTCGATATTTTAGAACTCCATTGATAAAAGCCACTAACATCACAAAAAAGCGATACATTCCAAATGAAGACACGAACAGTTCCGTTTTAGGAAAGCAACAGTGGAACTGGTTTAAAAATGAATTGAATACGTCTAAAGCAGATTTTAACATCGTTGTAAGTAGCATTCAGGTTTTGGCTGCTGAACATGGTTTTGAAACTTGGGGTAATTTTCCGAATGATGTAAAAAAACTAAAAAATAGTATTATAGACAGCAAAGCAAAAGGTGTTTTTATTGTTTCAGGAGATCGACATTTATCTGAATTTTCTAAAATTAAGGTAGACAACTTAACATATCCTTTAATCGATTTTACGTCCAGCGGATTAACACATGCGTACACTAATTTTGTTTCAGAACCGAACCAATATCGAGTTCAGAATGTAATTTCAGAAATAAGTTTTGGTTTATTGCTATTTAATTTTGATAACAAATCTGTTTCCATGCAAATGAGAGGTAAAGACAATATTCTTTTACAAGAAATAAATCAAGTTTACCCATAATTTTTTATTTATTATAAAAGTACTACTTTTGCAAAAATTTAAAAGATAGAATGGCAACAAATAGAACTTTTACCATGCTGAAACCAGATGCTATAGAAAACGGGCATACAGGTGCAATATTAGAAAAAATAAATGCTGCAGGATTTAGAATTGTAGCAGTTAAGAAAACTCAAATGACCAAGGCTGATGCTGAAACTTTTTATGCAGTGCATAATGAGCGACCATTTTTCGGAGAATTAGTTGAGTTTATGACACGTGGACCAATTGTAGCTGCAATTTTAGAAAAAGAAAATGCAGTAGAAGATTTTAGAACTTTAATTGGTGCTACCAATCCTGCTGATGCTGCAGAAGGAACTATTAGAAAATTATATGCAACTTCTATGGGAGAAAATGCTGTGCATGGTTCTGATTCTGATGAAAATGCGGAAATTGAAGGAAACTTTCACTTTTCTGGAAGAGAGCAGTTTTAAAACTCATTTAAGATAAAATTTATAAAACTCGTAACGTAAGTTGCGAGTTTTTTTATGCAACCTATTTTTTTTTAGATATCTTTGATAAAAATCAAATTAATGAAACATCTCTTTTTCCTTTTTTTAATCTCGCTTTTATGCATCAATTGTGATAAAAAACTTGAAGATTCGCAAGAAATTGTAAATACCGATATTAAAAATTTCTGGAAAGCGTATGATCATATTTTAGCCGTAAACGATACTGTTTTGCATCTAAAATATATAAATGAATACTTTTTAGACAACGCAACAAGAGGCCAACAAGGCATGATTCGATCAAGAAATTATAGCCCTCAGGAATATGTAGATGCGATTAAAAAATATCCTAGGTTTTGGAATTCCATCAGAAATAACACTTTAAATACAGATAAATTTGATATTCAGATTAGAGCTGGAATTGAAAAATTTAAAGAAATTTATCCTGATTTAAAACCCGCAACAATTTATTACACCATGGGCGTTTTTAGGTCGCCTGGAACGGGGTTTAACGATATGGCATTAATTGGTTCTGAATTTGCTTTGGGTGATAAATACACTGTTACAGAAGAGTTTCCTGAAAGTTTGAATCATGTTAAAAAGTATTTTGAAATTAACCCACCACAATATGTAGATTTTTTAAATATTCATGAATATGTGCACACACAACAAAATGCCACGATAGATAATATCTTATCACAAAGTTTATTTGAGGGAATTGCAGATTTTATTGCCACCAAGGTTACTAGTAAAAATGCGCCTTTTAAATATCATAAATTTGGATTAAAAAATGAAGTAAAGTTGAAGGAGGCGTATGAAAAAGAAATGTTTAACGTTCGAAAAATGGGCGATTGGATGTGGAATGAAAACAATCAATTTAAAACGAGAGATTTAATTTACTTTATGGGAGCTAGAATTGCAGAAGCAAACTATAACAAAGCTTCAGATAAAAAATTAGCAATCAAAGAAATGATTGAGTTAGATTATAATAATGATACTCAAATCGAAGATTTTGTAAATAAATCAGGTTTTTTATCAGATACTGTTGAAAATTTATATCAGAAATTTGAAGAAAATAGACCAAATGTAATTGCTATAAAGCAGTTTGAGAATGGGAGTCAAAATGTATCTTCAAAAACAACAGAAATCACTTTAAAATTTTCTAAAAAGATGGATAACAATATAAAATCTACAGGATTTGGAGAATTAGGGAAAGATCATTTTCCTAAATTATTAGGAATTGATTTTGCCAAAGACGGCCTTTCTGTAACATATAAAGTAAAATTAGAGAAAAATAAAAGGTATCAAATTCTACTAGAAAACGGATATAGAACCGAAGATGAAATCCCATTAAAATCTTTTTTGGTTGATTTTAAAACATCAGAATAAAAAAATTACCTTTTCCAATCTACATCAGTTTTGTATTCAATAGCCAACTTATTGGAAAGATCTTTTAGAAAAACATTCAATTTAGTTGAATCTTTAATGTATTCTTTTGCAATAATTAAAGTTTCTCCAGATGCTACATTTATAATATAGTGTGTAGAAATTTGAATTATTTCTATAAATACTGAATAATTAATTTTAACCTCTCTTGTAATATCTTTAGATTCTAAAAAAGAATCTTTAAAAATGATATGAGATTGCATGCCAAATCTTTTTTTATAAGTCTTTGAAATATGTTTTTTATTATGAGTTTTTAAACGGTCTTTAAAATAAACGGGATAAAATACAATTGCAATACGTGTGATGAAAGAAAAGAAATAAAATGTTGATAAATTTTCTGAACCATAAAATAATAAATCAACTCCTTAATTTTCTATTTTGAAGTTTTTTATTTTTTGAAGCTTAGTATAACTGTTGGTCTAGATAATCTTTACGCTGGAGTTGATATTTTAAATCCATTAAATCAACATCAATTTTTCAATAATTTCTTCACCTAATTCCTCATTCATCATTTTTATAATTTTCTCTTTTCCGTAACTTAATTCCTCTCTTAAAACAGAAGATTTTAATTGAATAATTAACGTCTTATTTTGCAGTCTTATAGATGTCGTGTGCGTAACAACACCAGGTCCCATCATTTTAGTCCAAGTTTCTTCTATCTTCATTTTTTGCATCCCTTTACTCAAGTTATTTTCTTTGATAAAACTTTGCATTAAATCTTCTATTGAAAAAGAATCGTTCTCTCTTTTTGATTTTGACATCTTCTATTGTTTGTATTTGCAAATCAAACTTTTTTGCTTGCTTTACAATCTTATTGTTAATAATTAAATTCCTTGTTTATCAATCTTAAAAAATCAATTTTAATAAAGACAATAAAATCTATAGTTTAAAAATCTGATATGGTTTATCCCCTTTCTTTAAAATGTTTTCTGTTCTTTCAGCATGCGTATCTGTGATAAATATTTGTCCGAAATCGTCATTATTTACCAAATCTATAATTTGTGAAACTCTATTTTCGTCTAATTTATCAAAAATATCATCTAATAATAAAATTGGTAGTACATTAGATTGTTGTTTGATAAAATCAAACTGGGCTAATTTTAAAGCAATTAAATATGATTTTTGCTGCCCTTGAGAACCAAATTTTTTAATTGGATATTCACCAATCTCAAAACTTAAATCGTCTTTATGAATTCCGGAGGAGGTGTACTGAATCATTTTATCTTTCATTAATGACTTTTTTAATAAATCTGTCATTACAAAATCGTGCAACTGACTTTTATAATTTAAATTAACTTTTTCTTTATCCCCAGAAATTATTTGATATTTTTCATTAAAAATGGGAATAAAAGCTTCTAAAAAATCTTTTCTAATTTGATAAATTCTTGCACCATACTCAGAAAGTTGCTCATCATAAACGCTTAAATTTAAAGCATCAAAAGTTCTATTTGCCGCAAAATACTTCAACAAAGCATTGCGCTGGCTTAACACTTTATTATATGCCATTAAGTCTTTTAAATATAATTTGTTTTGCTGCGAAATTACACCATCAATAAATTTCCTTCTCGTATCACTGCCCTCAGTTACTAAATCTCTATCCGCAGGCGAAATAATTACTAACGGAAATTGCCCAATATGCTCAGAAAACTTTTCGTAAGCTTTCTCATTTCTTTTTAATACTTTTTTCTGTCCTTTTTTTAGACTACAAACAATTTTTTCATTTCTATGATGTAAAAGATAATTTCCTTCAATCATAAAAAAACCTTCTCCGTGCTTAATATTTTGCAAAGCCACAGAATTAAAATAACTTTTTGTAAAAGATAGATAATAAATAGCGTCTAAAACGTTTGTTTTACCAACACCATTATTCCCCACAAAACAATTTATTTTCTCTTGAAAATCAAAAGATTGTGATGCAATATTCTTAAAGTTAACAAGTGAAATTTTCTGTAAATACATGAATAATTAGAAGTGTTAAAAAGGAAATGCAAATTATTGAAAATTTAGCGAAATAACCGCTTTTTAAATCCAATTAAAAAAACTATTTTTGTCGCCTATAATTTTAAAGCAAATATGGCTACTTACAAGAAAAAATATAAACCAGAAGGTAAAAAGGGAGTGCAAGAAATTGATGAATCTGAATTTGAAACAGCTGGAGTTTTAAATACTTTAGATGAAACAGCTTCTAAATCTGAACAATGGATAGAAAAAAATAGCAAACCATTATTTGCTGCTTTAGTTGGTGCAGTAGTCGTTTTTCTTGCTTTTTTAGCATATACCACTTACATTACAGAACCGAATGAGCTAGAAGCTGCCAACGAGTTAGCATTTCCTAGAAAACATTTTGACGAAGCTGCAACTGCCGGTTCTGGTATTGATTCTTTATTAAATTTAGGATTAGAAGGTGCAGATGGTAGATATGGTTTTTTAGATATTGCTGAATCTTACAGCGGTACTGATGCAGGGAATATTGCAAATTATTATGCTGGCATTTCTTACTTACAAATGAAACAATATGATAAAGGTATTGAGTATTTAAGTAAATTTAATTCTGACAATGCTACTTTAAATGCAATTTCTTTAGGTGCTATTGGTGATGCTTTTTCGGATATAGATCAGCAAGAAGACGCGCTAGAATATTATGAAAAAGCGGCTAATACAAATGCCAATGAGTTTACAACACCTTTATTTTTGTACAAAGCAGGTCATACCGCTATGTTGCTAAAAAAATACGATAAAGCAGAATCTTTATTTACAGAAATTAAAGAAAAATACGCTACTTCTGATGAAGGGAAAGACATAGAAAAATTTATCAATGCGGCAAAATATGCCGAATAGTTTTCAGTAAAAACAAAATTCATTTTATACTGAATGCTTAATACGAAATAAAATGGCAACAACTAATTTATCTTATTACGATAAATCAACAATCCCAAATGCGAAATCTTTTCGATTTGGGATTGTTGTTTCAGAATGGAATCCTGAAATCACTAGAAATTTACAAAAAGGTGCAATACAAACTTTAATCGATTGTGGAGCTGCCAAAGAAAATATAATTTCTTGGGATGTTCCCGGTAGTTTTGAACTTGTTTTTGGTTGTAAAAAGATGATTCAATCTAAAAATTTAGATGCAATTATCGCCATTGGGAGCGTTATTCAAGGAGAAACAAAACATTTTGATTTTGTTTGTGAAGGCGTTACACAGGGAATTATCGATTTAAATATTAAATATGATGTTCCTGTAATTTTTTGCGTCTTAACAGACAATAATAAACAGCAATCTTTAGACAGATCTGGCGGAAAATTGGGTAATAAAGGAATCGAATGTGCAGTAGCTGCTGTAAAAATGGCAGCAATAAAAAACTCTGATAGAACTTCTGAAAGTATTGGATTTTAAATTATTCTTATTTTACTTTAATTTTTTTTTGAGCCTGTAAGCAGCAATTATGTTCGCTTTTTACCTAAAACGGACAAGGTTTTAAATACCTTACCAGAAATTTAAGAATACTTTTAACATCATTTGTTGACGCATTGCGTTTATTTCTTTAAATTTGATTTACTTAAAATTGGTATAAAATTTGATTCATTTTAAATCAGTATTATCAATTATTTTAAAGTTATGGGATTTCTAAAAAGAACAAATAAAAAATTCGATTATCAGCCTCGGTATTATAAAGGAGAAGGAAATCCTTTTAAAATTGAGCATAAACTAGATAAGTTTAGAACCACTGCTGGTAAAAATAAAGGCTTAAAATCTAAATTTACAGAAGCGATTAATGATCTTAAAAATGCGGATAAAAGGGGAAATAAAATCATTATTTTTATTGTTATAATATTGGTTCTGATCTTCTTATATATTATCGATTTTGATCTTTCAATATTCTTTTCTAAATAATGTCAGACATTATACAACTTTTACCAGATCATGTAGCCAATCAAATTGCTGCAGGAGAAGTGGTGCAAAGACCAGCTTCTGTAGTTAAAGAATTATTAGAGAACGCAATAGATGCAGGTGCAACAAATATTAAGTTACTTTTAAAAGATGCTGGCAAAACCTTAATCCAAGTAATAGATGACGGCAAAGGTATGAGCGCAACCGATGCTAGAATGAGCTTTGAAAGACATGCCACTTCAAAAATTCAGAAAGCAGAAGATTTATTTAATTTATGTACAAAAGGTTTTAGAGGCGAAGCTTTAGCATCGATTGCGGCAATTTCTCATGTAGAGCTAAAAACGAAACAAGAAAATGAGGAATTAGGAACTTGTCTTAAAATAGAAGGAAGCAAAATAGTTGCTCAAGACTTTATCAGTACCTCAAAAGGCACAAGCATGGCTGTAAAAAACTTATTTTACAACATTCCGGCCAGAAGAAATTTTTTAAAATCAGATACTGTTGAAACTAGACATATTATTGATGAATTTCAGCGAGTTGCCTTAGCACATCCAACAATTTCATTTTTATTGCACCATAATAATAACGAAGTATATCATCTAAAAGGTAGCAACTTAAGAAAACGAATTGTCGCTATTTTTGGGATTAAAATGAACGAAAAACTTGTACCCATAAATGAACAAACAGACATTGTTACCATTAATGGTTTTATTGCCAAGCCCGAATTTTCAAAAAGAAAACGTGGCGAACAATTCTTTTTTGTAAACGATCGTTTTATAAAAAGCTCTTATTTAAATCATGCTGTGGTTAATGCTTTTGATGGTTTGTTAGAACAAGGTTCGCATCCCTCCTATTTTTTATATTTACAAGTACCCACAAATTCTATTGACATCAATATTCATCCTACAAAAACAGAAATTAAGTTTGATAATGAAAAAGCATTATATGCTATGTTACGAGCTACTGTTAAACATAGTTTAGGGCAATATAATGTAGCGCCTGTTTTAGATTTTAACAGAGATGCTAGTTTAGATACTTCCTATCATTCTAATAAAAATGCAAGCACAACTTCTACTCCGAAAATTCATGTAGATCCTGATTTTAATCCGTTTAAAGAAACTACACAAAAAGAAATTTCATATCCTTACAGAAAAGAACAAAACACGCAAAGTTGGGAATCTCTGTATACTTCGGTTGCTATTTCTGATGAAGAAAAACAAGAAGAATTATTTGAGCATCAACAGGAAATAAAAACACAGAAAACCTTTCAAATTCAGCGTAAATACTTAATGAGTTCTATAAAGTCTGGTGTGGTTTTAATTAATCAAACTTTAGCGCATCAGCGCATTTTATATGAAGAATTTTTAGAAAGTATTACCGTAAAAGAGGCAAATAGTCAGCAATTATTATTTCCTGTAAAAATATCTTTTTCATCGCAAGAAATAGAAATGATTTACACCATGAAATCAGAATTAGAGAACGCAGGTTTTTCTTTTGATGAATTCACTAAAGATAGTGTTACCATAAAAGGAATACCTGTTTCTGTGATAGAAAGCAAAATTACTATTATCTTAGAAGAACTTTTAAACGACATAAACTTTGAAGTACCCGATGCTAGTTTTAGTCATTTTGATGTGATGGCAAAATCGTTTGCAAAAACATTATCGATAAAAACAGGAACACAGCTTTCTGTAAAAGAGCAAGAAGGTTTGGTGCATGATTTATTTTCTTGCAAAGATCCTTCTGTTTCTCCTTTTGGAAAAGCAACATTTAAAACTTTAACATTAAATGAAATTGATCATTTATTTAAGAGCTAACTATGAATAAACTTACAGACGCCATAAAACACATCATCATAATCAATGTAATTTTATTTATTGCGCCGCAATTACTAAAATTAGATTTTACGAATATGCTGGCGTTGCATTTTCCGAAAAATGAAAATTTCGGCATTTGGCAATATGTAACGCACATGTTTATGCATGGAAGTTTTCCGCATATTTTATTTAATATGTATGGTTTATGGGCATTCGGAACACCTTTAGAACAAATGTGGGGAAAGAAAAAGTTTGTATTTTTCTATTTCTCAGCAGGACTTGGTGCAGGAATTATCTACACCTTGGTTAATTACTACCAATTTAACCATATTTATGAACAACTAATAAACTTTGGTCTTTCCGGTAAAGAAATTCAAAATATTTTAGATATTGGGAGTTATAATGATGCAAGAATAATGCTGTCTAATGAAAAAATGATAAAGTTTTACAGCCTATATCACACTCCGGCAGTTGGCGCCTCTGGAGCCGTTTATGGAATTTTGGTTGCTTTTGGATTGTATTTTAAAGATGCAAAATTAGCATTGATATTTTTTCCTGTTCCCATTGCAGCAAAATACTTTATTCCGGTAATGATTTTGGGTGATTTATTTTTTGGGATGACAAAATACTCTGTTGGAAATATTGCTCACTTTGCACATATAGGTGGTGCTTTGATTGGTTTTATCATTGCATATTATTGGAAACAAAATCATTTTAAATTCAATTGATGAATATTATAGAAGAAATTAAAAGAAGATATAGTACCGGAAATATTATTGAGAAATTGATACTCATCAATATTGGGGTATTTGTTTTTACGCTTTTAATAACCGTATTTTCAAAATTATACAATGGCAATGCCAATTTTATCGTTGAGTGGTTTGCTTTAGATGACCGTTTTGATTCCATGTTTATAAAGCCTTGGTCTATTATTTCTTATGGATTTTTACATGGAGGATTTTTGCATATTTTATTTAATTTAATTGGTTTATATTTTGTAGGAAATTTATTTCTTCAATATTTTTCAGAAAAACAATTGTTAACATTTTATGTATTAGGCACTTTTTTTGGTGGTATTTTATATTTATTAAGCCAGAATTACTTTCCTTTATTTGAAGGAAAAGCTACCTACTTAGTAGGTGCATCTGCTGGGGTGTCTGCAATTTTTGTGGGTATAGCAACCTACATGCCAAATTATGAGTTAAAAATACGGTTTATTGGCTATGTTAAATTGTGGTATTTAGCAGCAATTTGGGTTGGTTTAGATGTTTTGGGTTTAATCGGTACAAACGCTGGTGGAAATTTTGCGCATTTAGGAGGCGCTTTATTTGGTTTTTTATATGTAACCAAAGCAAGTAATAAAGAAATTTCTTTGTTTGATAATTTAGGGAATCTCTTTAAAAAGAAAGAGAAACCTTTAAAAACAGTTTATAAATCAAAAGAAAAGAAAAATGAGCGTTCAAATGTCAATTTAAATCAAAAGCAAATTGATGCAATTTTAGATAAAATCAGCAAATCGGGTTATGATACTTTAACGAAATCAGAAAAAGAATTTTTATTTAAACAAGGAAAAAAATAATATTATTTTAACTCACCAACGTGAAAAAGTTATCATTTATCGATAAAATCATTTTTATAATCAACTCTTTGTTGGCAACACTCTTATTGTTGTCTTATTTACTTCCGTATATATCGCCAAATAGCATTGCTGTTTTTGCTATTTTAAGTTTATTAGTGCCTATTTTAATCTTTATTAATGTTGCTTTTGCTTTGTTTTGGCTGCTAAAACTAAAGAAACAGCTCATTGTATCTACTTTAATTCTATGTATAGGTTGGTATTTTACCCCACCTTTATACAAACTAACAAGTAATGGCTCTTCTTTAAATGATGATTTAAAAGTGATGAGTTATAATGTAAGAATGTTTAACCATTGGAAATGGATTAATGAAGAAAATATACCTCAAAAAATTAATGAATTTGTCATGGAAAAATCACCAGATGTTTTACTATTTCAAGAGTACTATATTTTAGAAAAACAACAATTTTCTTATCCATATAAATACGTAAAAACAAAAAATAATAAAGCTAAAATCGGCTTGGCGATATACTCTAAATTTCCAATTATAAATAAAGGATCTTTAAATTTAAAGAACACCTCTAACAATATTATTTTTGTTGATATTAAAAGAAAAAAAGATACGGTAAGAGTCTATAATTTACATTTACAATCGCTAGAATTAAGAACTGACAAAGAAAATTTCGGAGAAGAAAATTCACAAAAATTAATTGCCAGATTAGAGGAAGGTTTTAAAAAACAAGCGGCTCAGACTAAAGTATTTTTAGAACATGAAAAAAAATGGAAAGGAAAAAAAATAGTTGCTGGCGATTTTAATAACACTTCGTATTCTTGGGTGTATAATCAGATTTCAAAAAATAAAAAAGATACTTTTATAGAAGCTGGTGATGGTTTCGGAAAGACCTATAATTACTGGTTTCCTATGCGCATTGATTTTATTTTAACCGATAGCACAGCCATTGTAAATAAGTTTCATTCTTTTTCTGAGAATAATTCAGACCACTTCCCTATTCTAGCCAAAATAAATTGGTAAGATTCTATATATTCGTACTATAAAAGCTATAAATTTCATGAAACATTTTGATGTCGCAATTATCGGTAGTGGTCCTTCTGGAGCATCCACAGCATTTTATCTAGGCAAACAAGGAATTTCTACTGTAATTATTGAAAAAGAAACCCTACCAAGATATAAAACATGTGGTGGTGGCTTTGTCAATAGAGGTAAAAAAGAGATGCCTTTTGATATTTCTGAAGTTATTGAACGCGAATTTTTTTCAGTAGATAGTTATTTTAATAATAATTTAGAAATTTGTTATAAATCGTACAAGGAAACTCCAATAATTACAATGATTATGAGAGATTCTTTTGATCATTTAATTACGAAAAAAGCAAAAGAATTTGGTGTTACTTTATTAGAAAACCATAAATTACTAGCGATTGATTACAGAGATAAAAGGTCGATTCTAAAAACGGAACAAGGAGAAATTTCTGCAAATTTTGTAATTGCTGCGGATGGTGTTTTAAGTCCGACTGCAAAAATGGCTGGTTGGAAAGAAGACACTAGAAAACTAATTCCTGCTTTAGAATATGAAGTAGAGGTATCTGCAGAAGATTTTGAACGCCTCTCTAAAAGTGTTCGTTTTGATATTGATGCTGTTCCGTACGGATATGCATGGAGTTTTCCAAAGAAAAACCATTTATCACTAGGGGTTTTAACAACAAAAAAAGGGAAAATAAATTTAAAAGAATACTACAGAAAATATATACATACTTTAGGAATTAAAGAAATCATAAAAGAAGATGCGCATGGTTTTCAAATTCCGATTGCACCAAGAACAGACGGATTTGTAAAAAATAATGTCTTCCTAATTGGTGATGCAGCAGGGTTTGCAGAGCCTATTACTGCTGAAGGAATTTCTAATGCTATTTTAAGCGGAAAATACGTGGCGGAAGCAATTATTGAAAGTAATTTAGACCAAGCATTGGCTGAAAAAATATATCTAGAAAAACTGAATATCAAGCTATTGCCTGAATTAAAATCTGGACAAATTTTATCTAAATTTTTCTATCACAAAAATCCTGTTAGAAATTTTATATTAAACAAATATGGACAACATTTTAATACAATTATGGTCGATGTTTTGCATGGCGATAGACCTTTTCCAACCAATGTTTCGGAAAAACTAAAGAATAAAGTTAAAGAGAAAATTTTTTAAATCCATATTCTCGTTCTACTTTACAGATTCTTAATTGGTATTGTTTATACCATTTTTCTCTCCCTAAAATTCTAGCTTCTGTATGCTCTATATTATTTTTCCATGCAATAATATCTTCTTCAGTTTGCCAATAAGATACTGTAATTCCTATTTCCGTTCTTGCAGACTCCATTCCTAAAAAGCCATTTTGTTGTTTGGCTAATTCTTCCATTCTGTCAGCAGTTTCTAAATAACCTTCCAGACTATCTTCTACTATTGTTGAAAAAATTACCGCAAAATATGGAGGTTTTAAATTCGTTACAATCATAATTCTAATTCGTATTTAGTTTCGGGTAGTTTTATGTCATCACTTAAAAAATACGTAACAATTTTAAAATTTAACTTTTTTAAAATTTTTACTGATGCTATATTTTCATCAACCACGTAGCCTACTAATTTTTTAATTCCTCTTTGTTTGCAATATATAATTGTTGCTTTACAAACTTCAAAACCATAACCATTACCCCAGTATTTTTCTAAAAAACGATACCCAATTTCATCATTAATATTATCTTTTACCAAAGCTAGAGTACCTATAAATTTATTGTCTAATTTTCTTTCAATTGCGTAAATCCAAAAGTCATTCAAATGTTTATCATATCTAGCAATTAAATCTAAAAGTTCTATGTTATTTTCTTTAAGATTTTTTACTTCTCCTGTTGCATATTTTAAAACCTTAGGATTACTTTCCAATTGATGAAAAGGTCCTAAATCATTTAAATTTAGTTTTCTAATAAGTAATCTTTCCGTCTCAAAAATCATCAATATTATTGTAAATTTGCACAGGCAAACTATTAATTAGTTGGCCACTTTTATTAGAAAGGGCTAACGCATAAATAGGCCTATAGAATTATAAAACCTCAATTATCGAGTAAAAGTACAAGAATGATCACAGATAAAAAAGTAGCTTTTTACACCTTGGGTTGTAAATTAAATTTTTCTGAAACATCCACCATAGCAAGAAACTTTGTAAATGAAGGTTTTAAACGCGTGGATTTTGAAGAGAAAGCAGACATTTATGTAATTAATACTTGTTCTGTTACAGACAATGCAGACAAGCGTTTTAAATCGATTGTAAAAAATGCTTTAAAGAAAAACGACGATGCTTTTTTAATTGCGATTGGATGTTATGCTCAATTAAAACCAGAAGAATTGGCTTCCGTTGATGGTGTAGATTTGGTTTTAGGGGCAACAGAAAAATTTAATGTTACGAGTTACATTAACGATTTAAGCAAAAATGAACTTGGAGAAATTCATTCTTGTGAAATTTCTGATGCCGATTTTTATGTTGGATCTTATTCTATAGGCGATAGAACTCGTGCTTTTCTAAAAGTACAAGATGGATGCGATTATAAATGCACCTATTGTACAATTCCTTTAGCACGTGGAATTTCTAGAAGTGATACTTTAGAAAACGTGCTTGTAAATGCAAAAGAAATCGCATCCAAAGGAATTAAAGAAATTGTTTTGACCGGTGTAAATATTGGGGATTATGGTAAAGGAGAATTTGGCAATAAAAAACACGAACACACGTTTTTAGACCTCGTGAAAAAATTAGATAAAGTTGAGAATATCCATCGTTTACGAATCTCATCCATAGAGCCCAATCTACTAAAGGATGAAACGATTGATTTTGTTTCTACATCGAATACTTTTGTACCACATTTTCATATTCCTTTGCAATCTGGAAGTGATGAATTATTAAAGAAAATGAAACGAAGATATTTGTCGAATACCTATACAAATAGAGTTTCAAGAATTAAGGAAACAATGCCCAATGCGTGTATTGGTGTGGATGTAATTGTTGGTTTTCCGGGTGAAACGGATGCATTATTTTTAGAAACTTACAACTATTTAAACCAATTAGATATTTCCTATTTACATGTCTTTACCTACTCTGAAAGACCTAATACAGAGGCTGTAAATTTAGACGGAGTTGTCCCTAAAAAAGTACGTGCAAAACGCAGTAAAATGTTACGCGGTTTATCAGCAAAAAAAAGGCGCTCTTTTTATGAAGACCAGCTAGGGAATAACTTAACCGTTTTATTCGAAAATGAAAACAAAGAAGGGTATATTCATGGATTTACAGAAAATTATGTAAAAGTAAAAACTCCTTGGCATCCAGAATTGGTAAATACTTTGCATAAAATTACACTGACTAAAATTGATGATGATGGTCTGGTTCGTTTCAATTTTATAAAGGATGCTGTTACAATCTAATAAGTAATAGTAAACTTACTTGAATAAATTATAGGAAATTACAAAATCATATGATCACTTAAAAAATTAAAATGTCTAAAACACATCTGTATTTTATGCCAGGTTTGGCAGCTGGTCCTGAAATTTTTTACAATTTAACGTTAAACCCTCATCTATACGAATTGCACTATTTAACTTGGAAACCTCCGTTACAGATGAATGAAACCATTGCAAATTATGCAAAAAGAATGACCGATGATATAAAACACAAAAAACCTGTTTTAATAGGAGTTTCTTTTGGAGGAATTATTGTACAAGAAATGAGTAAGTTTATAGAAACACAAAAGATCATTATAATCTCTAGTGTAAAATCTAAAAATGAGCTTCCTAAAAGATATAAATTAGCAAGTAAAAGTAAAATTTACAAACTATTTCCTACTCAAATTGTTACCAATTTTGAAAAATATTCTAAATTTTTTATCGGTAAATCATTGGGGAAAAAGGCAAAAATGTATAAAAAATATCTTTCTGTGAGAGAAAAAAGCTATTTAAAATGGTCTATTTATAACGTTGTCAATTGGCAACAAGAAAAAAAATTGCCAAATATTACTCACATTCATGGAACAAAAGACAATATCTTTCCGTTTAAAAACATCAAAAATTGTATTAAAATTGAAGATGGAAATCACTCTATGATCATTTTAAAGGCAAAACAGATTTCTAAACTAATTCATGAAAGTTTAGCTTGCTAAACCTATTTCTATTTCTTACTTTTATACTATTCTAAAATAAATTTATTATGAATAAGTACGTCCGCGTTTTATCTCTTTTAAGCATTCTTATTGTAACTCTTTTATTTATAAATGCTATAAATAAAACTGAAATAGAGCCTAGTCCAAATACAAGCACTCATGAAATGTATAAAATCAAAGCGCTAAAACTGCCAAGTAATTTGAATTTGGCAGGTGAAAGAGTGCCTATAGAAAAGCAAGATATTAGAGAAAGGATGGAAAGAGAACTGTTGGTTAATACGTACTGGCAATCTAATGGTTTGTTGCTATTAAAACGTGCAAATAAATATTTCCCGATTATAGAACCTTTGTTAGAAAAATATGGTATCCCAGATGATTTTAAATTTTTAGCGTTGGCAGAAAGTGCTTTTATAGATGAAACTTCTTCTGCGGGTGCAGCAGGAATGTGGCATTTTATGAAAGCAACTGGTAAAGAATATGGTTTAGAAATTAATAGCAATGTAGATGAAAGATATGATATTGAAAAATCTACAAAAGTGGCTGCTGAATATTTAAAAAATTCTAAAAATAATTTAGGATCTTGGACTTTAGCTGCGGCAGCTTATAATGCAGGTAATTATGGTGTTTCTCGAAGATTAGAAACTCAAGAAGTTACAAATTATTACGATGCAAAATTACCGAATGAAACGGAACGTTATGTTTTTAGAATTTTGGCTTTAAAAGAAGTGATGAATAATCCTAAAAAATATGGTTTCGTTTTTGAAAAAGAAGATTTATATACGTTACAAAAAACAAAAACGATTAAAGTAGATACTGCTATTACCAATATTACTTCTTTTGCAAAAGGATATGGATTAACTTACAAAGAATTTAAAATTCATAATCCTTGGTTAAGAGAAAATAAATTGAATAATAAAAGCAGAAAAGAGTACGAAATTAAAATACCCGTAAATTAGAATATTAATCAATAATTTTTTTAACTCTACCTACTAAACCAGATTCTAGCTGAACCTTAATACCGTGAGGATGATGGCTAGATTTTGTGAGTATTTTAAATACAACTCCTTGTGTTAATTCTCCTGTCCTTTGATGAGGCTTCTGAACAATTTCCACAAAGATTCCTACTTTAATATTTGCTCTTTTTCTGCCGTCAATCATACTTTATAATTTTTTGTAAAGGTAAAAAAGTCTGTCAAAATTTGATAGACTTTTAATATATAATAGCTGATTTTTAACACCCATAAACTTCTTTAGTTTATACAAATTTCACTTTATAATGTCAGATAAATAAATTGAATTATTTTTTGATCCAAAGAAATTAAAAAAAAGAATCAGGAGCTTTTTTACGGTATTTTTCTTAAATAAAAAGTAAGTAAAAAAGACACTATGTAGTAAACTATTAAAAGGTAACATAATTAAATAGAACCAATTTTGTTCTGGTAACAAGATTTATAAATATCCTCATACACTGGTAGTATATTATCTAAAGAAAACTTTTTAGCATGCTCTTTGGCATTTTGTTTAAATGTTTCTAAAACGGTATCCTCTTTTAAAATAGAAATTGCATTTTTTGCCATGTCTTCAACATCTCCTAAATTACTTAAATAACCCGTTTTTCCATGAATATTTACTTCTGGTAATCCTCCGGTATTTGTAGATATTACTGCTGTTTTTGCAGCCATCGCTTCTAATGCTGCCAAACCAAAACTTTCTGTTTGTGAAGGCAATAAAAACACATCCGAATAGCATAAAATCTTATCTATTTCTGTACTATTTCCTAGAAAGAATACTAAATGTTTAATCCCTAATTGTTTGGCTAAAAGTCCAGCTTTTTTTCTTTCAGGACCTTCTCCGATCATCAATAACTTAGAAGGAATCTCTTTTTGAACCTCGTAAAAAACTTTGATAACATCTTCTACCCTTTTTACTGGTCTAAAATTACTAATGTGTGTTAAAATTCTTTCATTTGGTTTTGCCAAAGCTTCTCTTTTACACTCTTCATTTTCAGCTTTATCGTATTTATGAATATCAATAAAATTATAGACTACTTCTATATTTTTATGAATATTGAAAAGCTGATTAGTAGTTTTCTTTAGACTGTTAGAAACTGCAGTTACTACATCAGAATTGTTTATACTAAATTCTACTGCCGTTTTATATGTAGGATGACTGCCTACCAAGGTAATATCTGTGCCGTGCAAAGTTGTTACGACTTTTATATCAATCCCTTTTTCTTTTAACATTTGTTTGGCCATATACGCGGCATAGGCATGCGGAATTGCATAATGTGCATGCAATACATCTAATTGATATGTTTTTACAACATAAACCATTTTACTAGATAAAGCCAGCTCATAAGGTTGATATTGAAATAATGGATATTCTTCTATTAAAACTTGATGAAAGTGCAATTTATGAGATAAAAAATCTAGACGAACTGGCTGATTATAAGTGATAAAATGCACTTCATGACCTTTGTCTGCCAAAGCCATTCCTAGCTCTGTCGCCATTACACCACTTCCTCCAAAAGTTGGATAACACACAATACCTATTTTCATTTAATATAATTTAGTATTTAGTTATTTATAAACGTAATTTTAATTTTAAAGTTGATGTTCAAATAAAACATAAAAATTTATAGACCTTTAAAAATAAGAAATAAAAGATTTAAAACGCTTTATTTTATAATGAGTTGAAATATTATCACTAAAATAAAGGTATAAATATTTCTTTTTTAAAAAATTATCTTCATTTTTTTTGGTGTACATCCAAATATTGCTGCTAATTTTATTGTCAGAAAGACCCAATTTATTTTTAACTTGATATTTATTCAATCCAATTAAATGACTAAAATCATCAGAAAAAAATATATTTTCTTCCTGTTTATCAAAACCTATCAATTTTTTGATGATTTTAGGTGTATTTTTTTTAATTTTATGTTGCGCCTTTATAGATTTAGAAAGTATCTTTTTATTAAAAACACGTTCTTCTTCCTTTAAAATAATTGGTATTTCTTTTGAAGTTTCTAAAACGGTATTTTTTTTTATAATTTCATTCGCAAATTGTAAATAATCATTTGCACCCACAGATGTAATTTCATATTGAAAAATACTTTTACCAAAACTTGGTGCTTGCGTAATTTTAGAGTTTCGGTTAATTATTGTTTTAAAAATAATTTCTTTAAAATGAGATTGCATATATGCCACCACTTTTTTAGAGAGATTAAGACGGCTGTCAAACATTGTTAATAAAATACCTTCTAAATACAAATTTTTATTTAAATTTTGTTGCACATACCGTACCGTTTTTAAAAAGCTATGCAAACCTTCTAGCGCATAGTAATCACATTGAACAGGAATAATTACAGAATGAGAACTCACAAGTATTTCTAAATTTTTGGTTTTAAAAAAAGGCACACAATCTATAATAATAAAATCATAAAGAGTACTTATTTCTTCTAATGCCTTTTTAAATCTTGAATTTTCTATACCTCCCTTAAAAAAGTCGACATCCTCAAAATAGGGTAATAAGTCTACATTTGGTGAATCCGTGTGAATAAGATTATTCTTAATAATAGACACAAAATTCATAAAACCTAAAACAGGATTGTTTAATTTTTTAGACGTAAACCCAAAAGATATCGTAGCATTTGATTGTGGATCTGTGTCTATAACCAATACTTTACGCTCTAAAACACCTAATCCTGCAGCCAAATTAACACAAGTGGTAGTTTTACCAACACCTCCTTTATGGTTACAAACAGAGATTATTTTACCCATTTTTAAGCACTGTAATTAAATAAATAATATGATAATTTTTAAAAAGCCTTACAGAAATAAACCTAATTATTTTATTTCTATGCTCAAAAGTTTTTGATTTTTAGCTAATATACAATTATAAAATTCTTTTTTATTTAATTAAAATACAAGATGTTAAAATCTTAAAGTAATGATAGATCTTTACCTTCAAAAAACAAGTATATCGTTAAATTCTTATATAATTAACTAGTAATCTCCTAAAGTTACAGGGTTTTGCAATAAAGCGCTTTCTAATTGTTCATCGCTTGGCGCTTTACCATGCCAAGCGTGGGTATGCATCATAAAATCAACTCCATTTCCCATTTCTGTGTACAATAAAATACAAACGGGTTTCCCTTTTCCTGTTAATGATTTTGCTGCTGCTAAACCCGCTAATATTGCTTCAATATCGTTTCCTTTTTTTACTTCTAAAACATCCCAACCAAAAGCTTCAAATTTTGTTTTGATACTTCCCATTGGCAAAACATCGTCTGTAGCACCATCAATTTGTTTTCCGTTTAAATCAATCGTTGCAATAATATTATCAACCTTTTTTCCTGAGGCGTACATAATTGCTTCCCAGTTTTGACCTTCTTGCAACTCACCATCACCATGTAAAGAGTAAATTAACTTATCATCACCATTCAATTTCTTAGCTTGGGCAGCACCTAAAGCTACGGACATTCCTTGTCCTAAAGAACCAGAAGCTATTCTAACTCCAGGCAAACCTTCATGTGTTGTAGGATGCCCTTGCAAACGTGAATCTAACAATCTAAAAGTTGATAATTCAGATACCGGAAAAAAGCCACTGTGAGCCAAAACACTGTAATAAACTGGAGAAATATGACCATTAGAAAGGAAAAATAAATCTTCATGATGTCCGTCCATTTCAAAATCCGTTGAATATTCCATTACTTCTTGATACAAACAAGTAATAAATTCTGCACATCCTAAAGAACCTCCCGGATGACCAGAATTTACTTTGTGTACCATTCTTAAAATATCTCTACGAACTTGCTGCGTAAACTCCTGTAATTTATGTGTTGTTGACATTTTATGCTTTTATTTTATGAAGCAAAAATACAAAAGTGATTGCATTAGAAATGATTTAAAAAATTATTTATTTGAAAATTATTAACAGTGAATTTAATGATACATCTGCCTTTGGCAGTCAAACTTTTTCTGCTTTGTATGACCAACTTTAATTGAGTAAAAGCTCGTTAAATTTTGGCTCTTTCTTAAAACGGAATCAAATTAAGTTTTCTGCTTCTTTTTCTTTGCTGCAGGAAACAATACATTATTCAATATTAAACGATATCCAGGTGAAGTTGGATGCAAATCTAATTCGGTTTTTGGGTCTCCTACTCTATGCGTATAATCTTCAGGATCATGACCTCCATAAAAAGTAAACATTCCTTTTCCCTTTGTACCATGAATATAACGAGCTTCTCTGTTGGTTTTATTTTCCCCTAAAATCAATACATTTGTTTTTACCGTATTTCTGTCAAAAGAAGTAGTTTGCCCCATAAAACCTTTTACTAAAGTGGTATGATTTTGAGTTAGCATGGTTGGAACAGGATCCCATTTTGCCGAAAATTCTATCAAAGAAAAATAATCTGAAGTTTTCGGAATTCTACGTTTTCTTGTCATATCAATAGAAGAAAACTCATAAGTGATCGGATTTTTAACCAATTCAAAATCTTTAAACGCAAAGGTTTTATTAAAATTTATTTCTGACTGATAATTACGAGTTGTGGCATCTCCGTCAAACATGGCTTCTGCAATATCTACACCTTCTGCTGCTAAAGCAATATCAAAACTATCTGTTGCAGAACACATGGCAAACATAAAACCGCCACCAATTACATAATCTCTAATTTTTTTTGCAACCGCTAATTTTTCTTCGGATACTTTATCATATCCCAATTCTTTAGCTAATTTTTCAGCATTTTGTTTTCCTTGAATATACCAAGGAGCGGTTCTGAAAGAACCATAAAATTTACCATATTGCCCAGTAAAATCCTCATGATGTAAATGCAACCATTCGTAAATTAGTAATTTATCTGCCAACACATCTTTGTCATAAATAACGTCAAAAGGAATTTCTGCATAAGATAAAACCATGGTAACGGCATCATCCCAAGGCATTTTATCTTTCGGAGAATACACGGCAATTTTAGGTGCTTTTTCTAAAGTTACAGCTTCCTGATTAGAGGACGGGGCAGAAATTTCTTGCAAAATTAATTGTGCCTTTGCATCAGAAATGATTTGATAAGAAACTCCTCGAATTTTACACTCGTTTTCTATAGCTTTATTATTTTCTATCAAAAATGCACCTCCATCATAATTTAATAACCATTTTGATTTTAAACCTGCTTCTAATCCGAAGTAAACAATTCCGTATGCTTTTAAATGATTTTTTTGATTATCACTGCTCATGGGCACATAGATAAAGGATGCCCAAATTGAGTTTGATGTAAATATGAGCAAAAGTATGAGAAGCTTTTTCATGTATCAAAAGTAATAAAAAGGTTTTCATCTTTAATTTCTTTAACTATCTTTTATCTATTTTAAATATTAGGAAGTTCATACCTTTGATTTTGAGAAATATATTTACAAAAATGAACAAGATTAATTGGGGAATTATTGGTTGTGGTGATGTTGCTGAAATAAAAAGTGGTCCTGCATTTCAAAAAGTAAAAAACTCTAAGCTAATGGCTGTAATGAGAAGGAATGCTACAAAAGCAGAAGATTTTGCTAAAAGACATCAAGTTCCTTTTTGGTATGATTCTGTAGATGAATTATTAAAAAATCCTAAAATAAACGCTGTATATATTGCCACTCCCCCATCATCTCATTTAGAAATCCTAAAAAAATGTTTGCTTGCTAAAAAGTATGTGTATTTAGAAAAACCTATGACATTAAATTATACAGAAGCAAAAGAATTGGATAAAATTGTTTCTAAAAAAGATAAAGTAGTAATTGCTCATTATAGAAGAGGATTGCCCGCTTTTGAAAAAGTAAAAGAATTGATAGATTTAAATGTAATTGGCAAAGTATTATTCGCAGATTTACAAATTTTACAATCTAAAAACAATAACATTATTGCTAAAACTGAAACAAATTGGAGGTTGAATCCTGAAATTTCAGGTGGTGGATACTTTTATGATATTGCGCCACATCAAATAGATTTAATGTGTTATTTTTTTGGCGAAATTGAAAAAGCAAAAGGGTTTGCAACTGCATCAGCAAATAATAATGTTAACGACATTGTAAATGGCGTTATTCAGTTTAAAAATGGGATTCAATTTAGAGGAATTTGGAACTTTAATTCTTCGGATAAAGATGTAAAAGATGAATGCATCATCTTCGGTAAAAAAGGTACAATTACTTTTTCTTTTTATGGTGAAAAAGTAATTGTATCAACAAATGAACTTGAAGAAATTTTTAATTTTAAAAACCCAAAACACGTTCAACAACCTATGATTGAAAAAACAGTTCACTACTTTTTAGACTTGGATAAAAATCCTTGTACTATAAAAGATGGTGTAACTGTTATGAAAACAATGGAACTTTTTACTACCTAAATTCAGTTATACTTTAAAAAGGAACATCATCATCATCATCATCACCAAAAGCATCTTTAGGCTCTATTCTTTGGTTTATGGAAGTACCGTCATCAAAAGGATTGTTCATAGAAGATTGAAATTCAGAACTAAAACCTTCTTCTAAATCAGAGAATTTTGCTAAATATCCGGTAAATTTTAAACGAATATTATCCAAACCACCATTTCTGTGTTTTGCCACAATAAACTCTCCTTGACCTTCACATGGTGTATGTTCATCATCATCCCATTCTGTCATTCCGTAATATTCTGGTCTAAAAATAAAGGAGACAATATCTGCATCTTGCTCAATGGCTCCAGATTCACGTAAATCAGATAATAAAGGTCTTTTGCTTCCTCCACGTGTTTCTACAGCACGCGATAATTGAGAAAGTGCAATTACAGGCACCTCTAATTCTTTTGCTAATGCTTTTAAATTTCTAGAAATCATAGAAATTTCTTGTTCACGGTTTCCGCCTGATTTTCCACCGGCGGTCATTAACTGTAAATAATCAATTACAATAATTTTAACTCCATGTTGCGAAACTAATCTTCTTGCTTTTGCTCGCAAATCGAAAACCGAAAGTGAAGGCGTATCATCTATAAAAATAGGTGCATCAGATAATTTCTTAACTTTTACATTTAATTGTTCCCATTCATGAGGCTCTAAATTTCCTTTTCTTAATTTTTCTGATGTTAAGCCCGTTTCTGAAGAAATCATACGTGTAATTAACTGAACAGAAGACATCTCTAGTGAGAATACAGCAACACCATGATTAAAATCAATTGCCATATTTTTTGCCATCGAAATTACAAATGCCGTTTTTCCCATACCAGGACGTGCTGCAATAATAACTAAATCAGATGGTTGCCAACCCGAAGTTAAGGCATCTAATTTGGTAAAACCTGTTGCCAAGCCAGACATTCCTTCAGAATTACCTATTTCTTGAATCTTTTTTAAAGCTTGCTTTACAAGAGAACCTGCATCTTCTGAACTCTTTTTTAGATTACCCTGCGTAACTTCAAAAAGTTTAGCTTCGGCATCATCTAATAATTCAAAAACATCTGTACTATCATCATATGCATTTTCTATAATTTCTGATGAAATGGAAATTAATTTACGTTGAATGTATTTTTGTAAAATGATTCTAGCATGAAATTCAATGTGCGCAGAAGAGGCTACTTTTTGAGTTAAACGAATTAAAAAGAAATCGCCACCAACAAATTCTAATTTTCCGTTCTTTTTTAACAAGTTAGAGACTGTTAAAAGATCTATAGGTTCAGAATTTTGGAACAATTCATAAATTGCCGCATAAATTTCTTGGTGTTTCTGATCATAAAAAGCATCTGCACTTAAGACGTCTATTACATCATCCATTCCTTTTTTATCAATCATCATTGCTCCTAAAACAGCTTCTTCTAACTCCACTGCCTGCGGGGGAATCTTTCCTTTTTCAAGACTTATGATTCTTGATTTATCTATCTTTTTTCCGGTTACTGGTGTTGTCTTTTCCATCGCTACAAAAGTACTTTTTTAGGTTGATGTTCTTCTTAAAAAACTAACTTAAATTTGTAAACATTTATTGTAAACAAAATTGTTATTATCTTGTTAATAACCAATCATTTTCTATTTTGAATTCTTATTTTTACATCAATGAAATGGAATAAAACACATATTTTTTTAGCAATTTTTCTGCCGATTCAAATTTTTTTGATCCAAATTGCAGCGAATTATCCTGCATTTATAGAACATTATTATTCAAACGGAATTTACCCATACATCTCCTCTTTTTTAAGAATTTTATTAGGCTGGATTCCTTTTTCAGTTGGAGATCTATTATTAGCTTTTGGGCTTTTTATTTTTATTCGTTTTTTAGTTCGTTTGATAAAAACGAGATTCAGCAATTTAATGCCTAAATTGATTCATTTTATGGCAATTTTATCAATCATTTATTTTTGCTTTTATTTGTTTTGGGGATTCAATTATTACAGAGAACCTTTAGGTAAAAATTTAGGGTATACTCAATCAAAATACACCACTGAACAACTTACAACAACTACAAAACTTATTATTGAACAGCTAAATCAGTATCAATTTAAAATCACAAAAAACGATACCTTAAAAGTTGAAAACCCATATCAACAAAGAGAAATGTATACAATGGCTGTTGATGGTTATCAAAATTTATCCAAAGATTTTCCTCAATTAAAATATCAATTTCCATCTATAAAAAGTTCTTTACAGAGTTTATTGCAGAGCTATAATGGTACATCTGGGTACCTAAATCCGTTAACGGGTGAAGCCCAAGTAAATGATCGAGTTCCGAAAACGAGTTACCCAACAACGACGTGTCATGAAATAGCACATCAAATTGGTTATGCTGCCGAAAACGAAGCAAATTTTGTGGGCTTTTTAGCTGCCAATTATAAGGACGATTTGTATTTTAAATATGCAAGTTATAGAATGGCTTTTGGGTATTGCATTTCGGAAATTAGAAAACGAGACAGCGAAAAATCCAAAGAACTCTGGCAAACTCTAAACAAAGGAATTATAGCAGATTTTAATGCAAGTTATGATTTTTGGCAACAGTATAAAAACCCTTTTGAACCTCTAATTAAAAAAGGGTATCATGTCTATTTAAAAGCCAACAAGCAAGCAAAAGGCGTTGACTCTTATGATTACGTAGTTGATTTATTGATCTCTTATTTTGAAGCTTCCAAAGAAATTTAATTTTCTTAAAATTTTGTTAAATTAGTTTCATTTAACAATTTATAACCTGCTTATCAATAAATTTAGCATTAATTCTAAACAAATCTAACTACATGAAAAAACTATTTTTCTTACTTTTTTTCTTGTCGCTCACCATTGTGCAAGCGCAAGATTATTTCCCTACAGACTCGGGAGTAAAAACAACCGAGAGCACCACTTTTGCATTTACAAATGCAAAAATTTATGTAACTCCTACAGAAATTATTAAAAAAGGAACGTTACTGATTAAAGACGGTAAAGTTGTAAGTATTGGTAAATCAGTAAAAATTCCGAAAGGAACAAAAACAACCGATCTAGAAGGCAAAACAATATATCCTTCATTTATAGACATTTATACAGATTTTGGTATTGCTAAACCTAAAAGAGCTTCTAGTAATTCAAGAGGAACACAGTACGAAGCTTCTCGTGAAGGTTATTATTGGAATGATCACATAAGACCTGATGAAAATCCTATCGATGCTTTTGATTTTGATAACAAAAAAGCAAAAGAGTTCATTGACGCAGGATTTGGTGCAGTGAATACGCATTTACAAGACGGAATTATTCGAGGTAATGGATTATTAGTTGCCTTAAATCCGAATGTATCAAATGCATATAGAATTTTAGACACAAAATCCGGGCAATATTTATCGTTTAGTAAAAGCGTACAATCGAGACAAGCATATCCACAATCAAGAATGGGTGCAATGGCATTGTTACGACAGGTTTACAATGATGCGGACTGGTATGCAAAAGGCAACATGAAAAATAAAGATATGGCTTTAGAGGCCTTAAATGGAAATAAAAATTTGACTCAAATTTTTGAAACAGGGAATCATTTAGACGCATTACGAGCAGATAAAATTGGCGATGAATTTTCAATTCAATATACCATCGTTGGTAGCGGTGATGAATATGAACGTGTAAGCGATATCAAAGCAACCAATGCTAATTTTATAATTCCGATTAATTTTAGCAATGCCTATGATGTTTCTGATCCGCTTTTAGCGCAAAAAATTTCTTTAAGAGATATGCGTATGTGGAACCAAGAACCATCAAATTTAAGCGTCCTTTCTGAAAACGGCGTTAATTTTGCTTTGACCACTCACAAATTGAAATCTGTAAAATCTTTTCATAAAAACCTACAAAAAGCAATTAAGTTCGGTTTTGATAAAGAAAAAGCATTAGCTGCATTAACCACAATTCCTGCTCAAATTATAGGGAACAATTCCATTGGAAACTTAAAAACGGGCAGTTATGCAAACTTTATCATTACTTCGGGTGATATTTTTGATGCTAAAACTACCCTATTCGAAAATTGGGTGCAAGGTGCTAAAAACACCATCAATGATATGAATATCAAAGATATTACAGGCACTTACATGCTGTACGTTAATAATAAAAATTACACGTTAACAATTTCTGGCAAAGGAGCAAAACAAACTGGCGCTATTGAGTTAGGTGACAAAAAAGTAAAAGCATCCTTCTCTTTTAAAGATGATTGGATTTCTATGACCTTAAATGAAGAAAGTGGTTATACCAGAATGATGGGTAAAGTAATCAACGCATCCAATGCAATGCAAGGAACAGCGTATGATACGGAAGCCAATGAAACTTCTTGGTCGGCTAGTAAAAAAGTAGTTAAAAAGGATACAAAAGAAAAATCGAAAAAGGAAAAAGAGCAAGAGAACGCAATAACAGTCTTGCCCGTAAGTTATCCGAATATTGGTTTTGGGAATTACACACAACCAAAAACAGAGACCATTTTAATAAAAAATGTAACGGTTTGGACTAGTGAAGATGCTGGTATTTTAGAAAATACAGACGTGTTATTAAAGGATGGAAAAATAACAGAAATTGGTAAAAATTTAAAAGATCGAAAAGCCACAGAAATTGATGGTACAGGAAAACATTTAACCGCTGGTATTATTGATGAGCACTCGCATATTGCAGCTTCTGCGATTAATGAAGGTGCTCAAAATTCATCCGCAGAAGTTACTATTGAAGATGTTGTAGATCCTACTGATATTAATATTTATAGAAATATTTCTGGAGGAACAACTACTGCACAAATTTTACATGGTTCTGCAAATCCTATTGGCGGCCGCTCTGCAATTCTAAAACTAAAATGGGGAGAAAATGCAGAAAATATGATTTATAGTAATTCACCAAAATTCATAAAATTTGCTTTGGGTGAAAATGTAAAACAATCTAGAAGCGCAAACGGAACTCGTTTTCCTCAAACAAGAATGGGTGTTGAACAAATGTTTACAGACTATTTTACAAGAGCTAGAGAATATGAAGTTTTAAAGAAAAGCGGTAATCCTTATAGAAAAGATGCTGAAATGGAAACATTGGTTGAAATTTTAAATGGAGAACGTTTTATATCTTGTCATTCCTATGTGCAATCAGAAATTAATATGTTAATGAAAGTTGCAGAAAAATTCGATTTTAGAATCAATACGTTTACACATATTTTAGAAGGATATAAAGTAGCTGATAAAATGGCAGCACATGGTGTTGGTGGTTCAACTTTTTCAGATTGGTGGGCTTATAAATACGAAGTAAATGATGCCATTCCTTTTAACGCAGCAATTATGCACAATGCTGGCGTTACCGTTGCTATTAATTCTGATGATAGAGAAATGTCTAGACGTTTAAATCAAGAAGCTGCAAAAACCATTAAATATGGCGGTATGTCTGAGTTAGAGGCTTGGAAAACGGTTACCATAAATCCTGCTAAACTTTTACATATTGATGATAGAGTTGGTAGTATAAAAGTGGGTAAAGATGCCGATGTTGTTTTATGGAGCAATCACCCGATGTCTATTTATGCTAAAGTAGAAAAAACAATTATAGAAGGAAAAGTCTTTTTTGATGTGAAAGAAGATGCTAAAAAGCGCTCCATGATTAAAGAAGAAAAAAGCAAATTAATTAACATGATGTTGAAAGAAAAAATGAACGGTGGTAAAACCAAAGCGCCTATAAAAAGAGGTGATAGAAACTTTCAATGTGATACTTTAGAAGAACTTAAAAACTAAGAAATAATGAAAAATATACTATATAGTTTGCTGTTTTTCTTTTGTATAGGAAACAGTATCGCACAACAAACTCCGGCTGATAAACAGCGCACGGCAGTTTCAATTGAAGGTGCAACCGCACATTTAGGAAATGGAAAAGTGATTGAAAACTCACTTATTATGTTTCATGAGGGTAAAATAACCTTTGTTGGTAGTGCAATGGCTAAAATTGCAAGACAAGGAAACGTAATTAATGCCAAAGGGAAGCACGTATATCCTGGTTTTATTGCAGCCAACTCTACTTTAGGCTTAGTAGAAATTGATGCCGTTAAAGCTAGTGATGACCAAAGAGAAATTGGGCTAAACAACCCTCACATTAGAAGCTTAATCGCTTACAATGCAGAGAGTAAAGTTGTAGAATCGATGAGACCAAATGGTGTTTTAATGGCACAAATTAGACCCAAAGGAGGTACCATTTCTGGAACGTCTTCTATTGTTCAATTAGATGCTTGGAATTGGGAGGATGCTGCTATGAAAACAGATGATGGTATTCATATGAATTGGCCCAATAGTTTTACACGAGGAAGATGGTGGCTAGGAGAAGATCCTGGGTTAAAAACAGACACTAAATATCCAGAGAATATAGACAGAATAAAATCTTATTTTTTGAATGCTAAAAATTATTTAGCCGGAATGAAAGAAAAGAAACATTTGCCTTACGAAGCCACTAAAGGTTTATTTGATGGTTCTAAAAAATTGTACATTCATGTAGACGGACCAAAAGAAATTACGGATGCTATTACGATTGCCATAGATTTAGGGATCGATAATTTAGTAATTGTAGATGCAGAGGGCGCAGATAAAGTAACAGATTTATTGGTAAAACACAACATTCCTGTAATTTTACCAAGACCTCATAGAAATCCAGACAGTGAAGATGATGCCTATGATGCTACATACACTATTGCAAAAACATTAACAGAAAAAGGTGTACTGGTTAGTCTAGGAATGGACGGACAAATGGAACGTATGAACACAAGAAATCTTCCTTTTTATGCAGGTACTTTTGCTGCCTTTGGTTTAGATAAAGAAGTTGCTTTGCAGTTAATTACTTTAAATACTGCTAAAATTTTAGGAATTGATGCTATGGTGGGCTCTTTAGAAGTCGGTAAAGATGCTACTTTATTTATTTCTGAAGGAGATGCTTTAGAAATGCGTGGTAATATTTTAACAAAAGCATATATTCAAGGTAGAGATATTAGTTTAGAAACGCACCAAACAACTCTTTGGAAACGGTATGCCGAGAAATATAAATCTAGATAAATTGTATAAATTGTAAGGAACAAAAAAGTAATGTCTTTCTTGCGCTTTTTATTTAAAAATAAAAATACCTAAAAAAGGCTCGCAATTGCGAGCCTTTTTTTTGAAAACAGTCATTCTTGCGATGTTCAATTATACTAATTTTTCTTTTTCAAACGAACAATTTTCCCCTTTTACATGACTAACTTCTAAATTAAATCCAAATAAATTGAAAGCAATGTTTACTTTCTATTGTTTTACAAATATTCTAAATAATTGAAGTGTCTACAATACCTACAAATAGGTATATTTGTAATAATGAAAGAAATTACAAGTATTCACAATTCATATATCAAAAACCTTATAAAGCTGCAAGAAAAATCTCGCGAACGTAAAAAGCAAGGGTTATTTTTAATAGAAGGAAAACGCGAAATCACTTTAGCGATGGCAGCTAATTATGAAATTGAAAACATCCTTTTTCTTACAGATTTAATCTCAGAAAATGAAATTTTACACTTCTTCAATAAAAATATCAACAGAACCCTTGTTTCTAAAGAAGTTTATCAAAAGTTAGCCTATAGGGATTCTACAGAAGGTATGATTGCGGTAGTAAAAGCCAAAGATTTTACTTTAAAAAACATTTATTTTAAAAACAAAAATCCATTAATCTTAATAGCAGAAGGCATTGAAAAACCAGGAAATATTGGCGCTTTGTTAAGAACTGCAGATGCAGCAAATGTAGACGCTGTTTTTATTGCGAATCCTAAAAGTGATGTATACAATGCCAATATTATACGCTCTAGTGTCGGTTGTGTTTTTACCAATCAAATTGCTGTTGGAACTTCGGAAGAAATTATTGCTTTTTTAGAAAAGGAAAAAATTCATATTTTTGCCACAACTTTGCAAAACTCCAACGAATATCATAAAGAAATTTATACAAAACCTTCGGCGATCGTAGTAGGAACTGAAGCTACTGGTTTATCTGAAATTTGGAGAACAAGAGCAACACAAAACATCAACATACCGATGCAAGGAAAAATAGATTCTATGAACGTATCTGTTGCCGCTGCCATTGTAATTTTTGAAGCAAAAAGACAAAGACAATTTAAAATATAAATACATGAAAGCACTAGGAATAGACATTGGCGGGTCGGGAATTAAAGCCGCAATTGTAGATACTAAAACGGGTGAATTAATTTCTGAAAGACACAGAATTAGCACTCCAAAACCTGCAACTCCAGAAGCTGTAGCAAACATTGTACAAGAAATGATAGACCATTTTCAATGGAAAAAAGCGGTTGGTTGTAGCTTCCCAACAACCATCGTTGATGGAAAATGCATACATTCTGGGAATTTAAGTGAAAAGTGGCTCAATGTAAAAGTTGATAAATTATTTAAGAAGAAATGTAAATTGCCTTTTTATGTCAGTAATGATGCTGATTTAGCCGGAGTTGCAGAAGTAAGTTTGGGCGCAGGTAAAAAAGAAAAAGGGGTTACGATTGTCATTACAATAGGCACAGGAATAGGATCTGGACTTTTTTATAATGGGAAATTAATTCCGAATTTAGAATTGGGTAAAATGTTACATTCTGATGGTAAAATCATTGAATTTTATACAGCAGATTCTGTTAGAAAGCATGAAAACTTAACCCTAAAAGAATGGGCATTAAGATTAGATGTACTATTAAATTATACGAGAATAGTATTCTCACCAAGTTTAATTATATTAGGCGGCGGAATTAGCAAGAGATATGATGGTTTCAAAGAATATTTAGAAACAGACGTAAAAATAAAAGTGGCTGAATTTAGAAATAATGCTGGCATTATTGGTGCTGCTATGTTTGCCAGCAATAAACATGAAAAATAAACCACAAATTTTTAGTGATATTTTAAGTTAAGGTAGTTTCTATTTTTGAACTATTTATACGTATTCTGATTCTTTTAAATCCCTATAAAATCGCAGAAAATTCAACCCTCTTACCATATTTTTACAAGTTGCCAGTCATGATTTTTATGAATATAATCCAAAATAAATGCAACCAAATACGCTATTTTATATCTTAATTGCAATCATTATTATCAATTTTATTATTGATCAAATTTTAGATACACTTAACGCAAAACATTTCGACGATAAAATTCCTGAAAAATTAGCAGATGTTTATGATGAGGCAGCATACAAAAAATCTCAAGCATACAAAAAAACGAACGCTAAATTTTCTAACCTAACAGCTACGTTTTCAATTCTTTTAACCTTAGGATTCTTTTTAGCTGATGGTTTTAAACATGTAGATGATTTTGCAAGAAGTTATACAGATCATCCCATTTTAATCGCATTAATTTTCTTTGGGATGATCATGTTGGGCTCAGATCTTTTAACAACACCTTTCTCTTATTACAAAACCTTTGTCATTGAAGAGAAATTCGGTTTTAACAAGTCTACCAAAACAATATTTTGGTTAGATAAACTAAAAGGCTGGTTCATGTTGATAATTTTAGGAGGAGGTATTTTGTCACTCATCATTTGGTTTTATCAATTTGCAGGTACAAATTTTTGGATATATGCATGGGTTCTTGTCGCCGTTTTCTCTTTGTTTATGAATATGTTTTATGCAAAGTTAATTGTACCCCTATTTAATAAACAAACGCCCTTAGAAGATGGTGAGCTTAAATTCGCCATTGAAAAATATGCTAAAAAAGTAGGTTTTATTGTTCATAATATTTTTGTCATAGATGGGTCAAAACGTTCTACGAAGGCAAATGCTTATTTTTCTGGTTTTGGTTCTCAAAAAAGAATTACACTTTTTGATACCTTAATAAATGATTTAGAAACCGACGAAATTGTAGCTGTTTTAGCGCATGAAGTTGGGCACTACAAGAAAAAACACATCATTTTCAACTTGGTTTCCTCTATCCTACTCACAGGCTTCACTTTGTTTCTTTTATCCCTTTTTATCAATTCATCAATATTATCAGAAGCTTTAGGAGTAACAACACCCAGTTTTCATATTGGTTTAATTGCATTTGGAATTTTATACACGCCAATCTCAGAAATTACAGGATTATTCATGAATTTCATGTCTCGTAAGTTTGAATATCAAGCAGATAATTTCGCAAAAGAAACCTATGCTGCCAAACCACTAATAACTTCACTTAAGAAATTATCAAGAAATAGTTTGAGTAATTTAACGCCGCATCCTGCTTATGTTTTTGTACATTATTCACATCCTACTTTATTAAAGAGACTGTTGAATCTTGAAAAATAATAAAAAAAATATATTGTTTTTTACTTTACCAAATCAACCAAGTAATCCAATCGTTTAAGAGATAACTAGTGTTGTGAATTGATTAAATTAAAAATCCATGAAGGTTATTGATTTATTTTCATCAAAAGAAACACTACTGTAAAAAGTTAAGTTTTAATATAATCTTTGTAAATAGCTTCTTTTTTTAACATATTTATTTTTAACTTCTATAATTTTAATGATTGTACATCAAATTTACAATCCTTAACCCTTGGTTATTAAAATAGTTATTCATAAATTCACTTTACATTTAAAACAAATTTCAGATTGTAACTATGCCATACAACGTAAGTATAGAAGAGGAAAATAAGGAAATTGCAAATCGTTACAAAGATTTGTTAAAAGGTACCTATGAAGTTTTATCAAAAGAAGATAAAGAACTTATTAGAAAGGCTTTTGAAGTTGCTGTAGATGCCCATTATAATCAGCGCAGAAAAACGGGAGAACCTTATATTTATCACCCTATTGCTGTAGCAAAAATTGTAGCAATGGAAATTGGTTTAGGAGCTACTTCTATTGCGGCGGCACTTTTGCATGATGTTGTAGAAGATACAGACTATACCATTGACGATATGGAGCATTTATTTGGCGAAACGATTGCAAGAATTGTAAACGGATTAACCAAAATATCGCGTCTAAACAAAGAACAAGACGCTTCTATACAAGCAGAAAATTTCAGAAAAATGCTCTTAACCTTGCATGATGATGTAAGAGTTATTCTAATAAAGATTGCAGACAGGTTGCACAACATGCAAACTATGGATGCCATGCCTAGTCATAAACAAGTAAAAATTGCTTCAGAAACTTTATATATTTATGCTCCTTTAGCGCATAGATTAGGTTTGTATAATATTAAAACGGAATTAGAAGATTTAGGATTAAAATATACAGAGCCTGAAGTTTATAATAGCATTGTTGCAAAATTAAAAGCAAGCAAAGAAGAACAGCAAAATTACTTAGAACGTTTTACTAATACACTGAAAAGTGACTTAGATAAAGAAAAGTTTTCTTTTGAAATAAAAGGTAGATTTAAATCCATTTACTCTATCAAAAGAAAAATGTTAAAGCAAAATGTAACGTTTGATGAAGTCTTTGATAAATATGCAATTCGAATTATTTTCAAACCTATTTCAGAAGACGAAAAACACGATGCTTGGAAAATTTATTCCATCGTAACTGATAACTTTCGCCCCAACCCTGCACGTTTACGAGATTGGATTTCGCAACCAAAATCTACGGGTTATGAAGCTTTACATATTACCGTTGTGGGTCCAGATGCACAATGGGTAGAGGTTCAAATTCGTTCAGAACGCATGAATGAAATTGCAGAGAAAGGCTATGCAGCGCACTTTAAATACAAACAAGGCGATGAAAACGAAAGTGGTTTAGAGGGTTGGTTAAATAAACTAAAAGAAACCTTAGAAAATCATAGCATTAATGCTGTAGATTTTGTGGAAGATTTTAAACTAAATTTATATGCAAAAGAAATTTATGTATTTACACCAAAAGGTGAATTAAAATCCTTACCAAAAGATGCTTCTGCATTAGATTTTGCGTTTTCAATTCATACAGACGTGGGTTTAAAGTGTCGTGGTGCAAAAGTAAATGGTAAACTAGTTCCTTTAAGTTACACGTTAAAAAGTGGAGATCAAATAGAAGTAATTACCAGCTCTACAAACAAACCGAACTCTAGATGGTTAGATTTTGTAATTACAGCTCGGGCAAAAACCAAAATTAGAGCTGCTTTAAAAGACGAAGAAAAACTAATTGCCGAAGAAGGAAAAGGAATTCTGATTAGAAAATTACGTCATTTAAAAATTCCTTTTAACGAAAAATCAATAAATGAATTAGTCGTTTATTTTAAATTAAGAACAAGTTTCGATTTGTTTTATAGGTTTGGCAATGGTGCAATAGACAACACGCAATTAAAGGCATTTGTATCACAACGAAATAGTACTATTTTAAATTTCTTTAAAACCAAATTAAGAAGAAGTCCGTCTAAAAAAGAGACTGCAGAAAATACTGAAGAAATTACCAATAAATACGATGCTTTAGTTTTTGGTAAAGAAGAAGAAAAATTAGATTACAAACTCTCTAAATGTTGTAATCCGATTCCGGGAGATAAAGTTTTTGGTTTTTTAACCATCAATGATGGTATTAAAGTGCATAAAAGAAATTGTCCAAATGCAATTTCCTTGCAATCTAATTATGCTTATCGAGTAATGCTTGCTAAATGGATTGATTCTACAAAGCAAGATTTTAAAATAGTTTTGTACATTAGCGGGGTAGATAATAGTGGCATTGTAAATAATGTAACTCGTATAATTTCAAGTAATGTGGGGGTCTTTATTCACAGCATAAATATTTCTGGTGATGAAGGTGTTTTTGAAGGTAAATTATCGTTAAGTGTAAAAAATATTACACAATTAAATAAGTTAATAAAGCGAATTCAAAAAGTAGAAGGTGTAAAAAAGGTAGAACGTGTTAACAAAATGTAAATATCATTTTGTAAAAAACACATATTTATTCAGAAATAACATTAAATTTGCTCTTTGTAAAAATTTAAAATCATGAGTAATTCTCTTGAAAATCAAGAAGTAGTTAAAAAAGTTTTTACCGCCTACTTACGAGAAAATAAGCACAGAAAAACACCTGAACGCTACGCTATACTTCAAGAAATTTATGAATCTGAAGAACATTTTGATATAGAATCTTTATATGTTAAAATGAAAAACAAAAATTATCGCGTAAGCAGAGCTACTTTATATAATACCATAGATTTGTTAATTGACTGTAATTTGGTTCGAAAACATCAATTTGATGGTCAATCGATGGCGCGTTATGAAAAAAGTTATTTTGATAAAAATCATGATCATGTTATTTTTTCAGATACAGGTGATGTAAAAGAATTCTGTGACCCTAGAATTCAGGTAATCAAAAAAACGATAGAAGATATTTTTGATATAGACATTCACAGTCATTCACTTTATTTTTACGGAACTACAAAGAAAAAATCATAAACAAGGAAGCACACTACCTTGCTAAAATACCAAACAAAAAAACAACAAATTAATACAACGGATGGCTGTAGATTTATTACTAGGATTGCAATGGGGAGATGAAGGAAAAGGTAAAATTGTAGATGTTTTAACCAAGAATTATGATATTATTGCACGTTTTCAAGGAGGTCCAAATGCCGGACATACCTTAATTTTTGATGGTTTTAAACATGTTTTACACACAATTCCTTCAGGTATTTTTCATAAAACAGCTTTAAATGTCGTTGGAAATGGTGTTGTAATAGACCCTGTAATCTTTAAAAAAGAACTAGAAAACTTAGACAAGCATACTATTAATTATACTTCTAGGTTATTAATTTCTAGAAAAGCACATTTAATTTTACCAACACATAGATTGCTAGATGCAGCTTCTGAAACTTCTAAAGGAAAAGCAAAAATTGGTTCTACATTAAAAGGAATTGGTCCAACTTATATGGACAAAACAGGTAGAAACGGAATGCGTGTTGGAGATTTAGAGTTAGAAAACTGGAAAGAAAAATATGATGCTTTGACAGAAAAGCATATCAAAATGTTAGCGTTTTTTGATGTTCAGGTTGAGTACAATTTAACTGAATTAGAAGCTGAATTTAGAAAAGGAATTGAGAAATTAAAAACATTAGAATTTATTGATAGCGAAGAGTTTTTAAATCAAGCAATTAAAAATAAAAAAACAATTTTAGCTGAAGGCGCTCAAGGTTCTTTGTTAGATATTGATTTCGGAACCTATCCTTTTGTAACTTCTTCTAACACAACTGCAGCAGGTGCCTGTACGGGTTTAGGCGTTGCACCAAATAGAATTGGCGATGTTTTCGGCATCTTTAAAGCCTACACGACTCGGGTGGGTTCAGGTCCTTTTCCTACAGAATTGTTTGACAAAGATGGAGAAACAATGGCGAGTGTTGGTCACGAATTTGGAGCAACTACCGGAAGACCAAGGCGTTGTGGATGGTTAGATTTAGTAGCCCTAAAATATGCTGTAGATGTAAATGGAGTCACGCAACTAATGATGATGAAAGGAGATGTACTTTCTGGTTTTAACACTCTAAAAGTTTGTACTTCTTACAATTATAAAGGAAAAAAAATTACACACTTACCCTATAATATTGAGCCTGAAAACGTTTCTGTAAATTATACCGAATTTAAAGGTTGGAACGAAGATTTAACAAAAATGACTGCTGCAGATCAATTGCCGCAAAACTTACTAGACTATGTTACTTTTATTGAAAAAGAAACAGGAGTGCCTGTAAAAATAGTTTCTGTGGGTCCAGATAGAAAACAAACTATTAATAGATAGTTTTACCTTAATATTAAGACACTTGAAATATTCTTTTCTTTATTTTTGTAGCAAAACAAGCATCTTGAAAAGAATATTTTTTTTGTTAATCATTTTTTCGTCCCTAATTTCTTTTTCTCAAGAGAAAAAAAAATTAGAATATTATGCTGAACAGCAAGATACTGATGAAGAAAAATACCCCGGAGCTACAATGCTTTTAGGTAAAGTAAAAATGACCCAAGATGGAATTATACTCACTTGCCAACAAGCACTTTATTACAAAAAGCAAAATTTTTTTAAAGCTATAGGAAACGTTCTCATAAAACAAGGAGATACCATTACGCAAACTAGTGATTACGCAGATTATGATGCCAATGCAAAGCAAGCGCTCTCTTGGGGTAATGTGGTTTTAAAAGACCCAACCATGACCCTTACTACAGATACTTTGCAATTTGACAGAATCAATCAGAAGTTATATTATAAAAGTTATGCAACTATAAAAGATACCACAAATACGTTAAAAAGTAAATATGGAAACTACTACTTAGAAAATAAAAAATTTATAGCCACTACAAGAGTAACTGTTGTAAACCCTGAACATAAATTGGCGTCTAACCATTTAGACTATTACACAACTTCTGGTGTTACCTATTTATATGGGCCATCGACAATTACAAATACGGAAAACGAAAATAAAATTTATTGCGAAAAAGGTTTTTACAATACAAAAACAAATATTTCTCATTTTACCAAAAATGCCAAACTTTTTTTAAAAGAAAGAACCATTGAGGGTGATAGCTTATATTACAATAAAAATATTGGTTTTGCCTCGGCAACTAACAATATTAAGGTTATCGACACTGTTCAGAATTTTATTACAAAAGGAAATTATGCAGAATTGTTCGAATTAAAAGATTCTTTGTACATTATTAAAAAGGCAGTTGCCATTTCTATTATCGAAAAGGACTCTATGTTTATTCATGGTGATACGCTTTTAGTAACAGGAAAACCGAATAAAAGAATCGTCAGAACCTACCATAACGTAAAAATATTCAAATCAGATTTGCAAGGAAAATGCGATTCTATTCACACCAATCAAGCAACAGGTTATACCAAAATGTATAGAGATCCTGTAATTTGGTCTGACAGCAATCAGATTACAGGCGATAGCATTTACTTACAATCTAATGTAGCAACTGAAAAACTAGATTCTCTTAAAGTGTTTAATAATGCTTTTATTATCTCTAAAGATTCCTTATCAGAAAACGATTTTAATCAAATTAAAGGTCGTAATATGTTGGGTAAATTTGAAAACAACAAATTAAAAACTTTATTGGTAAAAGGAAATGCAGAATCGGTCTATTTCAACAGAAATGAAGAAACACAGATTTTAGAAACGATTACTAAAGAAATTTCTAGTGATATCGAATTCACTTTTGAAAATGGTATTATCACATCCATAAAATATTTAAAAGCTACGGATGGTAAAACATATCCGCCTTCTTTATTGCCAGAAGACATCAAAAAATTAAAGGGCTTTATTTGGCGCGAAGATGAGCAACCTAAAAAAATGGAAGATATTTTTATAAGAGACACAAATCAAAAGAAACTTCCTACAAAAAAGAAGACCTTAGAAAAACCAGTTTTAATTTCAGACCCAAAGAAAATTAAAAACAAGAAAAATAAATCTTCAGTTTCTAAAATAGGGCAATAACTTGAAAGAAGATTTTTATACATATCAAGCTCAAACTTCACCTCATCCACTTGCTATAGAAATCTCACATGCAAAAGGAAGTTATATTTATGACACAAAAGGCAAAAAATATTTAGATTTTGTTGCAGGTGTTTCCGCAAATAGTTTGGGGCATAATCATCCAAAAGTTTCTGAAGCTATAAAAAATCAGGTTGATAGTTATACTCATGTTATGGTGTATGGCGAGTTTATTCAGCAACCTCAAGTAGCACTTTGCAAATTATTAGCGACTACCCTACCCGGAAATTCAACAGCTGTTTACATTACAAACTCTGGAACAGAAGCCACAGAAGGCGCTTTAAAATTAGCGAAAAGAGTTACGAACAGATCAGAAATTATTGCTGCTAAAAATTCTTATCATGGTAATACTCAAGGTGCTATGAGTGTTTCTGGAGTGGAACGACAAAACGCGGCTTTTAGACCTTTAATTCCTGGTATTAAATTTATTGCCTTTAATTGTGAGTATTGTCTTCAAAAGATAACCACAAAAACGGCTGCCGTTATTCTAGAAACCATTCAAGGTGGCGCAGGTTTTATACAACCTCAAGATCATTATTTATCAAAAGTAAAAAAACGCTGTGAAGAAGTTGGAGCCTTACTAATTTTGGATGAAATTCAAACAGGAATTGGCAGAACAGGAACTTTCTGGGGATTTGAAAATTACAATGTAGTTCCTGATATGATTATCACAGGCAAAGGTTTAGGTGGAGGAATGCCAATTGGTGCTTTTATTGCTTCTTATAAGCACATGAGTTTGTTGCAAAATAATCCGAAATTGGGCCATATTTCTACCTTTGCAGGCCATCCTGTAATTGCTGCTGCTGCACTCGCAACTGTAACAGAAATCCTTGATAAAAATTATCTTTCTGAAAGTTTACGAAAAGAAAAAATAATTAGAAAACATCTACAACATCCTGTTATTAAGGAAATTAGAGGAAAAGGTTTGATGTTAAGTGCTATTGTTGATTCGCCTGAATTAGCTAGCAAAATTATCTTGAAGTGCCTTGATAAAGGCCTCATTTTGTTCTTTTTATTATTTGAAGGAAAAGCAATGCGCATAACACCTCCCCTAACCATTTCTGATAAAGAATTAGTACATGGTTGCGCGCTCATTATAGAAACTATTGAAGAAATAGTTTAATTGATGGTCTTGATTAAAATATACTATAATTTTCCTTTTAGTTAAAACTATATTGACCAAATGATGTATCTTTCTAAAAATAAAAAAAAGGTAATTCCCGTTGTTATTTCAAAATTCTTCTAAAAGAAAATGATGGTTTTTTTCTTTATATCAAATTAAAGCATCGACTTAAGTACTGTCTTTTTTTAGTTGAAATAGAAAAGGAAAAGGTACATTTTACTTCAGTAATTTAAAATGATAAATGGTACAGCACTTGTTTTTTATCAATGGTATAGAGAGTATTTAAAACTTTTTACCCCAACCCAACGACCCAATTAATTTAAATTACAAAATTATTAGTATGAAAAAAAAACATTACTTATTCCTTCTTTTTATCACCTCTTTTATGTGCATTCAAAGCCAAAACAGAAAAACACAAAATGATTGGCTTGGAGAATTTAAAGTAGGCGTCAGGGTTCAAAAAACTCAAAAATTATATTGGGAAAATGGTTTGACAGTAGATTTTACAAGTCCTAAAATCTTAAAAAATAGACTTCATTTAGGGCTTAGTTATGTCTCCTCTCGATTTGGAAGCGCTATGGGTAGTAACGCCATTAAACAAGATAACTTTTTGATCAATGCAGGATATTTTTTTCGTCATCAGAAAAAATTACAGCCTTTCGGCCGATTAAACACAGGGTTTTTCTATGCCGATTACGAATCTGAAATTTTTGATGTATTACCAAACACAGCATTACTACTCTCTTTAGATGCTGGATTTTCGTATCAGTTTGATGCCCCAATTACCTTACAAATAAGCACTGGTTATAATTTAAACACAGGAACTGGCTCTGCCGGTCCAGGAACTTTATTTCCTGTTTTTTATCAATTAAGCCTATATTATACCCTATTTAAATAAAAATAAGATGAATTACAAAAAATCATATTTCAAACTTACAGTCCTTTTTGTGCTGTTCTTTGCTGCCTGTTCAGAAGCGCCAGAAATTAACAATGAAACAATGCTAGATGGCGATCAAATTTTTGATCCATCGCTCTATAATCCTGAGGATTACTTGGTGTCTCTATCCGTTGAAAATCCGACTGAAATTCAAAAAAACACCCCAGTTCTTATTACGGTTCATGGGTACTCCGCTTCGACTTTTGAATGGGATGAATTTAGAGAGTATAGTACAATCAATGCCAATATTTTAATTTCACAAGTGCTTTTGGGTGGTCATGGGCGCACGTACGAAGCCTTCAAAGAATCTACTTGGAAAGATTGGCAAAACCCTATTTTGGCAGAATACAATGCACTTCGGAGTAAAGGATATACAAACATTAACTTTGCTGGTTCGTCTACCGCATGTCCTTTGGTGTTAGATTTAATTAAGGAAGGGAAAATCGGCGAAAATGGCATGAAAAACATCTTTCTAATTGATCCAATCGTAATTCCTTCGGATAAACTTCTTACGCTTGTGGGCTTGGTTGGCCCCATGTTAGGATATTTTGAAAGTACCAATACCGCCGTAGAAGATTTGTATTATTATCGTTTTAGACCCCAAGAAACCTTAAACGAATTGTTAGATTTAATTGATAAAGTTCGTAAAGATTTACAAAAAGGATATCTACTTCCAACAAATACCAACATGAAGGTTTATAAATCTATAAAAGATGATACTGCGGATGCTGTGAGTGCTGTTTTAATCTATAAAGGATTAAAGAACTCTGACGGAACCCCTATCAATGTTGAAATGTTAGACTCACAACTTCACGTGGTAACGAGATTAGAAGGGCGTGAAAATGTTACTCAAAAAGATAGAGAAATACAACAACAAGTTTTTGATGATATGTTGACAATTTTGATGCAATAAGAAACATCATTTAGGATAAAACTTAATCTGCTAAATGCAAGTAAAAAAGCAACCTTTATGAACGAATCACAAAGGTTGCTTTTTAATTTAAAAAAATAACTATTATTTTTAATTCGGTAGTTATATAATTTCTACAACTTCAAGGTCAAAAATTAGGTCTTTTCCTGCTAAAGGATGATTGCCATCGATGACGATACTTTCATCTTTTACCTCAACGACTACCAAATTCATTTCTTGACCATCCGGAGATTTAGAAACTAAACCCATACCAACTTCTGGAGTCATATCTTGCGGAAGTGCTGTTTTTTCCACCTCTTGAATTAAAGCAGCATTTATATCTCCATACGCTTCTTCCTTTGCAATGGTAATTGTTTTTTTCTCTTTTACTTTCATATCAATCAGTCCTTTCTCAAAACCAGGAATAATTTGTCCTTGCCCCAAAGTGAACTCAATCGGTTCTTTACCTTCAGAAGTGTCAAAAACTTGTCCGTCAGCTAATTTACCTGTGTAATTTACTTTTACTGTGTTGTGCTCTTTTACTACATTCATAAGATACTATTTCATTTTTAAAAATATGTTTTGCATAATTCTTATCCAGACCATATTTTAATTTAAACATAACCTATATATCAGCGAAAATCCTGCCGAAAAATAAAAAACTATCGTAAACTTGATAATTCACCCGTTTAAAATACAAGAAATTAAGCGATACTCCTTGTTATAACTCAAAGTAAACGAAAAAAAATTATTTAAAAATAAAATGATAAAAATGCGCAGATATGTCAGTAAATGTTAAAATATGGAGAAACCATGGCAATAGCAACCACTAAATGGCTTATGCGGTAGCTTCTTCAACAATTTTTATTTCTTCTTCTGATAAACCATATAATTGATACACCATTTGGTCGATTTCATTGTCTGTTTTATTGATTGTAGCTTTTAGTGTTTGCGCTTTTTCTTTTTGCTCATTAAAATATTGCATCCATTCTGCTTCTTCGGATAAACTTAATTGTACTTTTTGTTTTTTCAATTCTTTTAAAAAATCACCAAATTCTAAGTCGTGCCAGTTTTGAAGTTTTTTTGAGGGTTTTGCGATACTAAATTTTGATTCGAATAATGAAACAAAATTGGCTTCAGTTTTATTAAATTTACTAGTTAAATCAATTAATATATCAGATACTACTGATAATTTATTATCTATTAATTCGAAATTGTTGTTGATAGGGATTGTTTTGATTTTATCCCTTCTAAAATCATAAAATCCGCCTTGTAGAGTTGTACAAACATTCTTGAGGTAGAAATACACAAGTTTTGAGTTCAAAAGTGCTAAAAATGCTTTTGAGTCCGTTGAAATAAAGAAATTATTATCTAATAAAAACACCTCCCCTTTTTCATCCAAATAAAAATTACCTCTATTATTAATTCTTGGGTAAATTATTTTTGGTTGTTGCATTTCTTCATAATATGCACAAGCTCTTAAGTTCCAATAATTTTCTCCTTGGTCATATCTTTTAATAAGGGCTTCTTTATATTTATCAAGTTCTTTTTGGATATCTGGATATTCATTTGGAATATCATTATCAAAACCAGTAAATAACAAGTATTTATCTTGAAAATCAAAAGTATTTCTTTTGACTTCTTTACCCGTTGCTAAAACCTTTATTATTTCTGAATTTTTATTGTGTTTAGAAATCAATTCTTGACGTATTTGACTATCGATTACAAATGCTTCATTCCTACCTGTTGTTATACCTCGATATATTTTTTTATTAACAACTGTTCCTAATTCTTTAGAATTATCTTCTAGTTTATTTAAAATTTCAAATGAATTCACATCAATGAAGTTCCACATATCCTCTGTTAAAGAAGCAAAAGGTACTTTGTGTTTTCTTGATTCTAATAAATTAATTGGGTCAACCGTGTTATCCCTTTTATTAATTTCAGCATACAGAAAGGAATCTTCTTTCAATTCTGATTTTTTATTTAGCACATAGATAATTGGATAAGTTGTAGCATCAGCAAAAACTGGGTAATCATCAAAATCTAATAATAATTCTAAATTGGACTGTTCTTTAATTAACTTTCGTACGGTTTTACCATAAGTTGCCTTTAAAAATTTATTTGGTAGGATAAATGAGAATAAACCTTTTTTATTCATTAAATTAATTCCTTGTTCAATAAAATAAGTATATAAATCGGCAACACTATTATAACATTTGTAGTTTTCTTGTAAATAAGGTTTTATGTCTTTGAACAGTTCTTGCCTTACATAAGGCGGATTCCCAATAATCACATCAAAACCTCCTTTGGCAAATACTTCTTTAAATTCGTTTTGCCAATGAAAGGCTTTGTCTCCTGCAACAGTTGGGTCGTCAATTAAACTATTGCCACATTTAATGTTATTGTTTAAAGCTGTTAGTTTTCTGCCTTTTTGGGCGGTACGCAACCAAAGCGAAAGTTTGGCAATTTCTACACTTTCATCGTTAATATCTACCCCAAATAAATTGTGTTCTAAAATTGAGTTTTCAACTTCGCTTAATACCATTGCATCACCAAAAAGTTTGGCTTGTAGTTCGTCAATGTATTGATGTTCTTTAATAAGAAAATCTAGGGCTTGGATTAAAAATGCACCTGAGCCACAGGCAGGATCACAAATGGTAATTTGTAGCAACCATTTTCTGTAATTCTCTAATTTTTGAGTAAGTATTTTTAGCGTAGCTTTTTTTCTTCCTTTGCGTTCTTTTTCGTATTCGGCTTCTTGTATGTCTAGTTCGGTTTTCTTTTCTTCACAGAGCTTGCCTACGGTATTGTCTACAATGTATTTGGTAATGTATTTTGGGGTGTAAAAAACGCCATCTTTTTTCCGTTTGGTTTTGCTTTGGTCGGTTGTAATGCCTTGTATTTCTGCTTGAATTTCGTCAATATCGTTTAACGAATGTTCAAAAATATGACCGAGAATGTTTACACTTACTTCGCTTTCAAAATCGTAATTACTTAAATTAACGGTGTGTTTGTGGAGTAAATCGTCATTGATAATGATATTGTCTAAAATATCATCGGGTGCAAACAAACCACCATTGTACGCAAAAATGTCGTGTTGTTGCCCTTTGTGTCCTGTATTCATATAGCCGAAGTACTTTTTAAATCGGTCGTATAATGGGAAATACTCATCATATTTATCTCGTAAATCTGTCCATTGATTTACAATAGAACGAATTGAGTTTGGTGGTAATAACAATCTATCTTCTGCAAAAAAGATAAATAGAAAACGGTCAAGTAGTTTTTGTGTTTTCTTGAATAAAGTTAGTTTGTCGTATTGAGGATTTTCTTTTTGGATTGCATCAAAAATTTCGTTTCTGAATGAAGCGTAATCTTTGTATAATTTTTTAGTAACGTTTTCCTCTTGCGTTAACGACTCATCCTTAATTTTTTTAGGAATGTCTTTTAAAAGATATTCTGATGATAGGCAAAGCCACAGTATATTAAAACGTTCTTTTGTGAGTTGAAAGAGATTGAATTCCTCAAAATCTACCGCGTTGTCAATGTAAAAACGTAATTTCTCAAAGTTGGAAGTAATAACGTAATTACAACCTGGTTGGTTGTTTTTATATCCAAATGCTTGGGTTTCTACTTTGCTTAAATCGGTTGTATTGGTTCCTTTCAATTCAATAACCCCTAGGGCTTTTGCGCCTTTAAGGATTGCTCCGTCTGTTTTTTTAGAGCCTTTTATATTTTTTAATTCGGTGGTAAGGTTAAAGTTTGGGGTTGGGTTTTTGGTATAGCCTAAAACATTTACAAAAATGTCAATTAAAAATTCACCCTGATATTGTTCTTCTTTCGAATTACGGATGTTTTCTTGTATGGTTTTGTTATGAAAATGATTGGTAAATGTTTGGTATGCTTTCTCAACTTTTTCAGGCGCTAGTCCTTTCAAATATTTGTTTAACACAGAATTTTGAAATAGGCTCATAGTTTTTCTTTTTTGTCAAAGTTAGTCATTATCTAAGCGATGGCAAAAAACAGCACTTTTGGTTTTTTGTAGTTGGTTTTTCGCACTAGAAAAAAACATAAGTGCTAAAATATGTGGCTGAATTTTGCCTTGATACAACCAGTAACAAAAGCAACCTCCTATAGATTCCAATTAAAATAAAAGAAAAAAACACTCTAATTCACGCCAATTTCGTCAATAATATCTGTTGACGGATTTTTTTGTTCTTTAATATCAAAATAAATAAAAACAGAAATGACAATGGATACAATATATAAAATGAATCTAACAAAATAAGAAATTGCAAGAAACCCGAGATATATAGGGTCTGAAAATGAACTTAATACATCAATATTGTCTTCACCATTAAAAATTGATGCTAAATCTGCTGTCTGATATAAACTAGCTGGTAAATCTACGACTACGCCCACGGCCATAACAATTAGTTGCACCACAATTAAAATTCCGAAAGTTTCCCACCAATGGTTTTTTATAAAACTAAAAGAATCACCGATAGCATCAAAAACACCTTTATTCTGAAAAATAACCAAGCAAAAAGATACCGATAAAACAACTCCTAAATAGATACCTGGTAAAACACAAAATAAGGCGCCAAAAAACACGATGACACCCACTGTAAAAAATAGCCTAGCATAAGTCCAAAATTTTTGCTGGATTTCATTTTGTACCTCTTGATAATTTACATCTCCTTTATGCTCTATGTATGATTTTATATACCCTAGAGCCGTAATCGTAATTAAGGCATATGCAATAATATAAGACGATATAAATGCTAAAATAGGCACTAATAAATCTGAAAAATTAAGATTAAATACATCGTAATTAGTATCTTCAGAAAGACTACTCATTAAAGATACTGAAGAAATCATATAATACATTATCGCGCAAATAGCAATTAAAATAGGTATGATTGCTGTTTTTAAAATAGCCCCAAAAAAGGGTTTCCATTCTGTATTTAAAAACTGAAAAGTATCAGAAAGCATCGCGCCTAAATCTCTTTTCTTCTTGAAATTTATAAAATTTTGATCGTCCATTCTATTTGGTATGCGCTAGGCTTTCGCTAATTGTGTTAGAAAATTATCTTCTGCTGTAATTAGGTGATTCTTTTGTAATGGCCACATCATGAGGATGGCTTTCATTAATACCACTTGCAGTAATTCTTACAAATTTACCTGTTTCCTTTAAAGTCTCAATATCTTTTGCACCGCAATAGCCCATTCCCGCTCGCAATCCTCCAATAAACTGGTGAATACTTTCATCTAAATCTCCTTTATAAGGCACGCGTCCTACAATTCCTTCTGGAACTAGCTTTTTAATATCATCTTCAACATCCTGAAAATAACGGTCTTTAGAGCCTTTTTTCATCGCTTCTACAGACCCCATACCTCGGTATGATTTGAATTTTCTTCCTTCGTAAATAATAGTTTCGCCTGGAGATTCTTTTGTACCTGCTAATAATGATCCGAGCATTACACAATCTGCACCCGCTGCAATGGCTTTCGGAATATCGCCTGTATACCGAATTCCACCATCTGCAATTACAGGAACTCCACTACCTTTAATAGCATGTGCTACTTCTAAAACCGCAGAAAATTGTGGAAAACCGACTCCTGCTACCACTCTGGTGGTACAAATAGAACCTGGACCAATTCCTACTTTAACGGCATCAGCACCCGCATCCACTAAAAATCTTGCCGCTTCTGGTGTGGCAATATTACCAACCACTACATCTAAATCTGGGAATTTTGCTTTTACAGCTTTTAAAACCTTTACAACGCCTTCGGTGTGCCCATGAGCAGTGTCTATAATCACAGCATCTACCCCTGCGTTTACCAATGCTTCTGCTCTTTCAACAGCATCATTTGTAACTCCTAAAGCTGCAGCAACTCTTAATCTACCAAAAGTATCTTTATTGGCAATTGGTTTTTGAGTAACCTTTGTAATATCTCTAAAAGTGATTAATCCCTTTAACTTATAGGCATCATCAACAATTAATAATTTTTCTATTTTATTTTTTTGAAGAATTGCTTCTGCTCCTTTTAATGAAGTACCTACCGCAGCTGTAATTAAATTTTTATGCGTCATAACCTCTGTAATCGGTCTGCTATTGTCATGCTCAAAACGCAAATCTCTATTGGTTACAATTCCTTTAAGAATTCCTTGATCATCAACAATAGGAATACCACCAATACTATGCTCTTTCATGTTTCTTTTCGCATCTAAAACAACCGCTGTTAAAGGCAGTGTAACAGGGTCTATAATCATCCCGCTTTCTGCACGCTTTACTTTTCTTACTTCTTGCGCTTGTTGCTCAATCGACATATTTTTGTGCAAAACACCAATACCACCTTCTCTCGCCATAGCGATTGCCAATGCAGCTTCTGTAACTGTATCCATAGCTGCAGAGGCTATTGGCACGTTGATAGTGATATTTCTTGTAAATTTTGTTTGAATACTTACTTCTCTAGGTAGTACTTGAGAAAAGGCTGGGACTAAAAGAACGTCATCATACGTTAAACCTTCTCCTATAATTTTTTGATTGTGTGCTATCATGGTGCAATTAAGATATAATTGCGAACAAATTTAAGACTAATAATTGATTTTTGGGAATATTACTCATTTAATTGATGAAAAATATAATTCAATCTAGGAATCCATTACACTTATTATCGTAATTTTAAATAAAATAACGTTTAGAATACATTATAAAATATAACGAACAAATGCTTTAAATATCATGAAGAATTTAAAGCATTTGCGAGTCTAGGGAATATCACTTTTAAAACTTAGCTAATTTTATCATATTGACTTTGCCAAGAATATTCGCTAAAATTTTTACCTGAACCTCCAAAAAACATAAAAAACATAGCCACTACTCCTTTAAAATAAAACATAAACAACATTAATAAATAACCAAATGAAGGTTCTTTTGGTAGGAAAAAAGGATGTGTTAAAGCAGTAAAAACAATACTCATAATTGTAAGTACTACTAATAAATTTTCGACATTTTTAAAAGACCAATATTTTAATTTTCTAAGCGGATGCAAGTCTGTACCCCATTTGTGTATCAAATAATAGTAGCCATTTCCCATAGGAGCAAATAATAAAGGATCATCTGCTTTTTTTAACTTAAACGCTTCTAAAGGTGCAATAATTTTAAAGCCACCTAAGGTAGTATCGTGTATTTTTTCAACCTCGTGAATCTTGCTAATGGCCTCTGCAGGATATTGCTCTTTAAAATGTTTTGAACTTAAAAAACGTAACCTGTAGTTTGCACAAATACTTTTGATCTGAGAAATATGAAAAATAGCGCTACTATCTATTTTATCAATATTAAAATTATTTACAACTTCATTGCTTGAGGCATTCAACTTTGTTAGCGTTTCTGCCCTTTGAACTTCATCATTTTCTAATATTTTTTTAAATGATGCTAATAATACCTCAGCACTAAAAGTTTTTTCTCTTTGACGTTCTAATTTATTTTGAATATCTATTTTGCTTAGCATTGTTTACAGTTTATGACGTAAAGTTAGACATTAACTTGGTTTTCTAAAAGTAATTTTTTAAATTTTAACTATTTAAAATTGTTTTAAATACTGATTTGAAGTGTACTATAAAAATTTCTAGGAGCAGAAGGTATAATTCCTGGACCTGGATACCCCGTTGCTCTTCTCGTAAAATAACTAGTATCTAAAATATTATTGACACCCGCCTCTAATTTTAAAAATTTGTATTTATAAGATGCAGAAAAATCTAAAATATCGTAGGCTGGTATTTCTCCTGTAACACCACTGATGCTTCCTCCAACTGCATTTGTTGCATCAGAAAACTGACGCGATAAATAGGTATATTGAATACTTGCTAAAAAGTTTTTATAGCCAAATCTTGCTCCTGTTTTAATGTTGATATTCGGAATAAACTCTACTTCATTCCCAACCACCCCATTAATGTCTGATTTTGTATACTCGGATGTGATAAAAGAAGAATTGATAAAATAATTTAAAACATATTCTGAGCTATTTGTAAATAATTTTTTGATATTAAAATCGATTAAGCTCTCAATTCCTAAAATTCGTGCATCTCCAATATTGTCTCTTTCTGCTTTGCCATCTGATCGGGTATAAATATTAATTCTATCGTTATAAAACAACCCAAAAACATTGGCATCATAGGAGAAAAAATTATTGTAATTCCCTCGTATTCCTGCATCTATTGTAAATCCTTTTTCATCGGTAATATCTTCAGAAATTTCAAAAGCAGGGTTTGCGGTGCTAATATCTGAAAAAGTTACGGAACGATAATTTTGAGAAATATTTCCATAAAACTCTGTTGATTTACTTAGTTTGTAACTACTTCCTAATCCTAATAAAACAAAGGTTCGCTCATTGGTATCTTGCTCATCCCTCCTATTTTCATTAATGACATTGCCTGCTGCATCCGTAATAATGTCTTTGATAATTTCATCTCTTTTTGTGTTGATATATTCCAATCTAAAACCGGGTGTTATAGAAATTTTATCATTGATGTAAAAAATATTCTCTCCAAAAAGTGCTGCATTTAAATTTGGGAATCTACTATCTGATTGTCTTGAATAATTGGGAAATTCGTTTATTCTTAATTCAAAATCAGCATCAAAACCATCAGAACCTGGGCCTTGCATATTAGTGTTATTGGCTTTGTAGAATTTAGAACCGATTAAAAACGTTGATTTTATATCAAAAAAAGTATACTTGCTTACCAATCGAGATTCAAAACCGTAATTTTTAAAGGTACCTTTAATTAAATCTCTTTCGCTATTTGCATCTACCTGATTTACTCTATTGGTTCTAAAACCTAAAGCATCTCTTGAGGCATCTAATCCAAAGAAATTAAACGAAAAATTGGTATCCTCAGAAAATTGATGTTCCCATTTTATATTGTACAAAAACCAGTTTACTTGAAACCAGTTTCTTGCCCTATTACTTTGATACGGGTTTTCTGCAAACATTTGATCGGTTAAACCTCCTGCTTGTTGCGCCAAATATTTTAAACCTGTAAATTCTGCAGATAATTTGCTTTTATCATTCATTTGATATCCTAAATATGCAAAAGCATTTTTGGATTCAAATTCAGAATTCGGTCTAAAACCGTCTCCTTTTTTATAATTGATATAGGCATAATAGCTAAACTTACCCTCTGTATCACTGATACTTGTAAAGTTGGTAAATAAACCAAAATTACCCGCCGTATTTCTAAACGTAATCTTGAAATCTTCGGTCGGCTTTTTAGTGATAAAATTTACTAAACCACCAAACTGCGTTCCGTATTGCAAGGATGCTGCACCACGAATTACTTGAATTTCGTCTAAACCTTCTGATGCTGGAGTATAATAACTTTCTGGATACCCCAAAACATCTGCGCTAATGTCGTAGCCATTTTGACGCGTATTAAAATTGGCAGTTCTGTTAGGATCTAAGCCTCTACCCCCAATATTTAACTGCAAACCTGCATCATCATTTTGATAAATGTTTAAACCAGCCACTTGATTAAAAATTTGACGTGCATTATTGGTAGATAACGCTGCTGCTGATTGATTTACCAAAACTACTTCTGTCTTTTTTCCTGCATAAATTGCAGTACCTTCAACATCTTTTAAGCGTTTTAATTCGAAGACTTTTTCTTTTCTGGATCTTATTTGTATTTCTGATAATTCTTCTGTAAAAGAGTTTAAAACAATGGTTGTATTTTGATAATTTTCTGAGGATAACACAACGTTTTTAACCTTATAATTTTCAGTATAAACAACTAAGAGTAATGTTTCTAAATTAGTATTGAATTGAAATTCTCCAGACACATTTGTCTTTGCCAACAAACCACCAGATTCATTATAAATTTCTACCTTATCAATTCCTGTATTTTTCTCAGAAACCACCTTTCCAGATACTTGATACTGGCTGTAAATTACAGTTTGAAACAGACTAAAAATAACAACGAATATCCTAAATTTCATGCTTCTAAATTCCTTTAATTTTTATTGTTGATGAAAACGGAATGATCCATTCTTTATGCTGATATGATTCTTTTTCCTGATATAAATCAATAGTTGAGTCTATAAACTTTGTACTTAATCGCCCATTTAAAGCCACATAACTTTCTGCAAACACTCCAATATTTTGATGCCCTTGACTTTTAAAATGATCGCCTAAATAATGGGCATATTCTAAAATAAAATCAGGTTGAAAACTCATTTGTTTTTCTTGAAATGAGGTTAAAAAATCAGTATTATCGACCATAAAAAAACTTCCTGTTTTTTTATCAACGATTTTAAAGTTGGTACTACCTGCTTTTTCCATTAACATTACACGCCAAGAAAAACGATACCCTTCTTCTGTCCAAAATAATTCGCCTGAATATAGTAGATATCTGAAAGGTACTAAGATTTGAACCGTAAAAAAAATAGCAATAATTGCTAGTGTTATTTTTCTTTTGATTGTTATGAAATGGTCGTTTTTTTTAACTTCAATAGGAGTTCTCGATACAACTTTTCGTGCCTCTAAATCACTCGAACTGACATTCAGGATATATTTTTTAATAAAATCAATTATTTTCTGATGAAAATTGGCATCAAAAAAGATTAAAGTTGCGATAATCATAATAAAAGGAAACATCCCAATAGGGAATAAAACTCTCGTAAATACGTGGAAAAACACCACTAAAATAAAAGCAAAAACACGTGTTCGTTTGTAGAGTAATAAAAACGGAATTGTTAAATCGTACAACATTCCACCCCAACTCATGGCAAAATGAAACCATTCTTGTTGTATTAGGTTTTGTCCAATAAATGGAATGTCATATTTTGATGGCAGCCAAATTTTTAGTGGTTGAGCTCTCAACAACCAATCAGAATTCAGTTTTGCCAAACCCGCATAAAAATAGACAATTCCTAAAAGGAGTTTTATGCTATCTATTGTCCATTTTGGAATGTTCAAATATTCTTTTTTCTGTTGATAAGCATCCAAAGAAAAATACTTATTTGCGGGTAAAAAAATCAATAAAAAACTTACAATCGATATAAAATAATAATGGTTTAAATAGGTGGTTTTATCCATCAATTCTATATAGGTAAATGACAGAAAAAAAATGAGTATTGCCATTCTGTATTTATACCCGATTGCAATACACAAAGCTGCTAAACCACAAATTATAAATAATAGATAGGTGTAAATTCCTAAAGGTTTTACCCACTCAAAACCATCATACGAAAAATGAAATTTTGGCGCAATATATAGTTTTTCAATCCAACCATTTGTCCAAAAACGGATGATACTCATGAACATCATCAAACCAAAACATATGCGAAAAACTGCTAAAGGAGCAGCATTTGTTTGTTGGTTTAGATATTTTTTTAGTAGTATCATTAAAATAAAAACCTGAACATTTTAGCAATTGCTCAATAAATGTTCAAGTTTATTTTTTTATAAAATAATGTTTGTTTTAATCGCCATCTGCATCAACATAATCCACACTAATATTAAATGCTTGTAACATATCCACTTTTAATAAAATGACTGCTTTTTGTAATTCATCACGTGTTTTCAGCATTTGCGAATTATCTGATATAATTTGAGCTGAAAAATCGTCATTTAAAATATTGATTTGTGTTTTGGCTACTTCAAATTGGTTTTCAATGGCAGTTGCCAAATCTTCTCTATTTAGTGCAATTAAATAGTCTTTAAAACCACTTCTATTGGCATTAGCAGTTCCTGAATAATAACCAACAAATACATCTTGCACTGCTGTTAGCGCCTCTAAAGCCAAAATTTTGGAAATATCTTTTCTAAAATACGCTTCTACTTTATCAGGAAAAGGAGTGTTAGAAAAGAATCCTGCAGGAATTCCTATTTTATTTCTTCTTAATCCTTTTTCGTAATAAAAAATGTAGTCATTAATCAATTTATTTACTGAACTGGTAGCAGTATTTTCTGTACTGTTTACAAAAGTATCTCTATTAGCTTTAAACTGCGCAACAACCTCTTTAGTAAGTGTATTCATTTGTTGTAAAACATCAGTCAAATAATTTTTGTAATTGTTGCTATTTGTAGCTGTTGTATATTTTGATAAAATTTCTTCATCTCCAGTTCCTAAACCAAATAACAAATAATCTAAAGCAGGAAAACCTTGTGCATCATGATTGTTTGGACTATTTAAATCATAAGTTCCATTCGTAATATTTTGTTCAACATCTGAAACCGTAAGCGGATAAATATTCATAAAGAAATTAAAACCTAATTCTTCTGCGCTACCAATATTGAACATTTCTATATGTTGCCATGATTTGTAAGCTTCTAACCAAGAACCTCTTAAATCTTCTAAAGTGGTCTGTGTCGGATTGTTAGAAAATGCTGTTCCAACTGAATTTAATGACTCCATTTTGCTAGCAAAATCCTCATAAGAAGGAACAATAATATTGTCTGCAATATGGGTTAACATTACTTTTCTATCGAAATTATCTGCAGTTAGTGGGTCTTCTTCTCCTGATGAAGTACACGCATATATCAGGCATATTGTTAAAAAAAATAATAGAAATCTTTTCATTTTATAGTTTTTATTTATTCTAAATAAAGATACAAAAGTAACAAAAAGCGATCAATTAAAAATCCTTTTTGCCACAATAATTGTTAAAATTAGCTACCAGCTTGTGCTACTGTAAAATTGAATTTAGCAGCAATTGTCTCTGACATTTCATCTAAAGTTGTTGTGGTGATATCCCAAAAACCGTCGCCTTGCATTAAGGTATTTATAAAACCGTCTACTTCTGATTTTGTGAAGTATGGTTCCGTAGAATTAGGTTTTCTTGTAAACTGTAAACTATAAATAAAACCAAAACCTTCGGCTAAATCATGAAAAGCAGATCCTTTATCATTCGCTAAAGTAGCCTTGGCAACTTGTAAATAATAGACAGCTCTTATCCCTATAATTTCAGATATTTTTTCTCTTAAAATTTGTATTTGTGCATCTCTAGCCATGTAATCTTTGTTTACAATTGCAGCCCTACCCAACTTAAAAGCCTCATAAATTTCGTCTGGTATCATTGCGAAATCAGGGTCTCCTTTTAATCTGTTTACATATTTATTTAAATATTGATCTACATTTAAAACTGGCGCTGTAATATCTTGCTCATTACCATATACATAACCAAAAGCGCTATCCCACGCATGCTCCATATTGGTATAATTTTCACCAGGAACTAAAACATCATTAGTATTATCGTTTATATTATTACCGGCATCTAAAACACTAGTGCTTAAGTAATTATTTAGAATCTGATCAACCATTAAAGCGCCAATTAGTCCTTTAACTATTGCTTGATCATATTCTAAGCCTTTTGCATTCACCCATCTTATCGGACCACCACCAGCTTCTTGAAGTTGTCCTGCGACTCCTTGTGCAGCGTTGTTATTCCAATTCGGAAAAACTTCTTCTGCTTGAGCAGTAATCCATGTATCAAAATCGGCTTTAATTTGAATTGCATCCGAAGAATTCATTTCAAAAAAATCTTTTGATGCGGCTGTTTTACTTCTTATGCTCTTAGAAGATGCATTTAATGTGGCATCAGAAAATTTGTTACCTGAGTTTGTAAACATTCCATCTAAATCTGACACTGTTGTTAATGGATTTAATAAAGCTGCTGCTAGTTCATCTCCCATCTGTATTTCTGTAGTTTGATCAGGAAACGCTATGGTAGAGCTTCCGTTTCTTGAAAAGGAGTAGGTATTTGGAACTTCCACAATTAAAGGATTATCTGAAGAACTGCAAGACATTAATGAAGCTACAATTGCAAAGGCTAAAATTACTTTTTTCATTTTTATTAAGATTAATTATAAATAATGTTCGTATTTCGCCACAAAGATAGAACACAAAAGTAATTTTAACAAAACTTATTTAGAATAAATAAAAATAGAAAAGCAAGGTATTGATTTTAAGATATTTAAAAATACATTTTTCTAAAAACGTATTCTTAAAAATGAAATTTCGCAATATAAAATATTCTCAAAAAAGGCTTCGTCATGACTAGCTATAGTAATTGTTTAAATACAATACACATTTTGTAAACTAAATTCAGCTGTCTTAATTTATAAAAAAACGAGTAAATTCCTTGGTTGTTGAAATAAATAATTTCTTGAAACGAACTATACTCGAAGCAGAGCCATAGAGGTAGGTTTCGTTCGTTTTATACGCAATCAAGTTGAGCACAAGCTTTGACCTAAAAAGGTCAAAAAAAAAATTCTATTATTTAGATTCCCGTTTTCACGGGAATGACAATTTCAACGGAAACCCCGAAGCAGAGCATCGAGGAATTCTTTTCGATTAAACCATTTAGAATTTAAATTTTAACGAACTATAGAATTTTATAAATCAGAAAACTATTGCTACTTTTATCGGTATGATAAAATCCTATATTTTTAAAATCGTTCTACTTTTAATTTTTACGACTACTTCTTGTAAATCTCAAAATAGCACTGCCCTTAATCAAAAAACATATACGTTTAAAAAAGGAGATCAAAACGGTATTGGCAAATGGTATTTAGGACGAGAAATTGCCTATGTAATGGGGTATCAAGGAATCAATTGGTTAGAGCGATCTAATAGAGAAAAAGAAGAAAACACCTCGAAACTTATTAAAAATATGGAGATCAAACCAACAGATGTCATTGCTGATATTGGTGCAGGTTCTGGGTATCATACTTTTAAGATGGCTCCTATTGCTAACAAAGGAACCATTTATGCGGTAGACATTCAACCAGAAATGTTACAAGCAATGCTAATCAATAAAAAATATGAAACGAACAAAAACATCGAACTTGTTTTGGGTGATGAAAAAAGCGTAAATCTTCCTGAAAATAAATTTGATAAAGTTTTAATGGTTGACGTGTATCACGAATTTAATTTTCCGAAAGAAATGGTTTTATCGATAAAAAAATCTCTAAAGAAAACAGGAAAAATATATTTAATTGAATATAGAAGTGAAGACCCTTTAATTCCTATTAAAGAAATTCATAAAATGTCTGAAAAACAAGCCATAAAAGAAATGAAGGCTGCTGGTTTTAAACTCGACAAAAACATTGATAATTTACCGATTCAGCATTGCATGGTTTTTGTTAGAAATTAAAACAAAACAAATTCCAAAGCGAGCTCCCATGTAATTAGCTGATAAACTTTTTGTGGTTGTTGACATTTCAAAACATATGAAAAAAGGCTTTTTGTAAACCAAACTTAGTTTTAGAAAACAAGTTACTTGCGAATGCAGTTTCCTTATAACTACATTAGCTAAAAGTTTTTACAAATTTTGTTTGTCTAAAAAAGTCATTTTTTAAATTTTGAATTTTATACAATAACCATTCCTATCCCTGTATACTTCTATAAAAAGAGAAATTTAGCGTAGGAAAGAAATCATTCCAGAAGTTTCACAAAAGTAATACAAAAAGATTCAATTTTGCCTTCGACCTGTTTTAAACCTTAACATGAGATATATTCATTCATAATTGATTTCATTTTTACTAGGAATAATTCAGTATCTTTCCATCAAATAAAAAAATCATTTTACTACTTTGAAGCCCACATAGCTAAAAACAACTAAATAGTTTTTTCAACAAAAAACATTCAATTTGAAAGCACCTATTTTTCTGATTTTAGGCGCTAGAGCTCCCATCGCTTTAGAACTGTCTCGCAGCTTTCATGCGCAAGGTTTAAAAGTAATCCTTGCAGATTCTCTAAGATTTCCAATTGGTCGTTGGTCAAATAGTATTGCACACTTTGAGCGACTCCCAAAGGCGAGACAAAACACAATGGAATTTGTGGAAACCATTTCAAAACTAATCATAAAATACTCAATTACGGATATAATACCTTGCTGTGAAGAAGTATTTTACATTGCCAAACATAAGAATAATTGGAATTGTAAAGTGTGGACATCTGATATAAAACTTATGAATTTATTGCATAATAAGGAAACTTTTGCAAGAGAATTCAAAGACTTTTTAACCATACCAGAAACCATTTCCTTAGAGAAATTTTCAAATTGGTCGCAAAGTGATACCTATGTTTTTAAACCCAAATATTCGCGTTTTGCAAGTAGTACAATTTTAAACACTTTGATACATTCTAATACCATAAATGATCCTGAAAATTGGATTGCTCAAAAAAAAGTAACCGGAATAGAGGTCTGCGTTTACACTATTTGGGATTCTGGAAAATTAAAAGGCTATTCTTGCTATGTACCTTTATACCGAGTAAAAAAAGGAGCGGCTATTTACTTTGAACATTTTGAAAACAGCCAACTAAAAGAAAAAATTAAGAAATTTGGCGAGTATTACCTATACAGCGGTCAACTAAGTTTTGATGTCATTATTTCTGATAACACCTTTTGGTTTCTAGAGTGCAACCCCAGAGGTACTAGTGGAGCTCATTTATTGCGTCACAGTTTAGCTGGTTCCTTTTATAATGATGTTGTAAACACAATCACAGACAAAAATGATTACATGTTAACAAGTGTTCTTTTGTTTACAAAACCATTCGTATTTCTTTCCAAAAAAGTTCAAAGTGCCAAAGGAGTTATTTTTAGTTGGCAAGACCCTGTACCTTCTTTTTTACAACTTATTAGTGTGCTAGAATTAATCTATATTAAATTATCAAAAGGTATTAGTTTAACACAAGCAACTACTTATGATATTGAATGGAACGGGCATGAAGATTAGATGGGCTAAACAAGAAGAATTAACGGGCATAGTACGTGATTTCAGTAAAATGATTGCACACAATTCGCAATTGCTCATTGAAAACGTACGCACAGAATATAGAGTACTTCGCGTGGGTAAAGAAGTGTTTTTCCCTGTTACCATAAACCATACAGAATGGGAGAACTCTTTTGTTTGTGCACCTTACGCCGCTTATACAGCCTATGCCAAAGAAGAAATTAAATGGAACATCAATCATAAAACAGTACGTGCTATTTTAATTCTTCTTGTCAATGCAATCTCAGGTTGGTTAAAAAGAGGCATGCTCAACAAAAATGTGCATGTGAATAATTTTCTCATGACTACCAACCCATATCCAGAATGGAACGGGAAAGAAATTGCCGAAATCACATCTTTTATAAAAACCCAATACCCTCAACACGCTATTATTTTTAGATCCTTAAATGACTATCAGCACAGACACTTATTACAATTATTTCAAAAAAATAAGTATGAAAACGTGGGTAGCAGACAAGTGTATATTTTCGATCTTACCAAAAAAGCTTGGCTTAAGCATCGCAATAATAAACATGATAACAAGCTAATTGAGAAAAAAGGGCTGCATTTTATCAATCATCAAGAAATGAAAGCTTACCTTCCCCAAGCACTTGAACTCTATCGCGACTTGTACTTAAAAAAATATTCTGTATTAAATCCGCAACTCACATTAAAATATTTTAAAGAAGTTCATCAAACAGGAATTATTAATTTTCATGGCTACATCGACAAAAACAAAATATTGAAAGCATTTTCAGGGCAATTTACACTTGATAAAACCATCACCTCTCCCATTGTTGGGTATGATGTTAGTGCTCCCCAAAAAGAGGGTTTATATATTCATGCAGCACAGTTGGCTCTTTTGAATAAGTTCGATCAAGGACTTTTACTGAATTTAAGTTCGGGTGCTCCCAGTTTTAAAAGAATGAGAGGTGGGCAAGCTTCGATCGAATATTCAGCTATTTATCTAAAGCACTTACCTTTAAAAAGACGTTTACCTTGGAAAGTTTTACAATTTATTTCTAATAAAATTGGCGTTCCCCTCATTAAAAAGTATAAATTATAAGGATACAAAAGAGTTCTATGAATACACAACCCCAATGGTACCCGATTGCAATTCTAAAAAAATTGAGTGCAAAACCTAAGTGTTTTATGTTCTTTGAGCAACCTATTGTTGTGTATAAAGGAGAACAAGGATGGATTGCACAGAAAGACTGCTGTCCGCATAGAAATTACCCTTTATCGAAAGGCAAAATCGTTCGAGGAAAATTGCAGTGTGGTTATCATGGTTGGCAGTTTGATTACACGGGGAACGTTACAAACATACCAGGACTAAAAAAACAATACAAAGAAAAAACCTGCATTCTTACAACCTATAGTACTCATGAGCACAATGGATTACTTTGGGTTTGTTTGGCTCATAACAGCCCTTTTTATTTGAAATCTAAGCCATTACCCGATAGAAAAATATTTTCTTACCAGACCATCATTATTGGTAAAACTGCCGATATTTTAGAAAATTTTTTAGATCCTATGCACACTTCATTTCTGCACAACGGACTTATAAGAAGTGCTGCTAAACCCCATAAAACAACTGCGGAAGTGCGGGCTATACCTCACGGGGTAGAAATAAAATATACCGAAGAATCGCACCAATCAGGTATTATAGGAACTATGTTTGGCCGATTTATTACCCATAGTTATGGCAGACTGTCTGATGGCAATATCATTGATCTTGAATTCTATTCAAAGAAAGGTTTAGAAATGACCAATCGTTTTATCATTGTGCCTGGAAAAGGCAACGAAAACTATTTCTTTTCTCAAATTACTGCAAGCAAAAGATGGGTTCCGCCATGGCTTAAAGTTTGGATAGTAAGTCCTTTATTTCTGTTGGCGCTTCGTCAAGATAAAAAAGCAATCAAACATCAATTTAACAATAACCTTCTTTTTCAATCTCCCAAAATTAAAAACACCTATTTAGATCTTATGAGACCATACATAGACAGAATGCTCGCCGGAGAAGCATGGAGTGTAATCGAAAAAGATTTAGAACTTTATATCTAAAACTATGCATATATTACTCACAGGAGCCACTGGTTTTTTAGGTTGGCGAACCTTAGAGGTTTTGGTTCAAGATCCGACCATAAAACACATCACTGCATCGGGCAGAACTTTAAAACCAACCCATACTATTCGGCATGAAAAAGTAACGTATGTTTTGGGTGATTTAGAAAACAAATCTTTCGTTGATGAACTCTTTGAGAAAATTGATTGCGTTATTCATGCTGCTGCACTATCATCACCATGGGGTGATAAAAAGCAATTTGAAAGTGCCAATGTAAAGACACAAATAAATTTGATTGAAAATGCAAAAAAACATGGAGTTAAGCGCTTTATTTTTATTTCAACACCGAGTCTGTATTTCGAATATAAAGATGCTTTTAATGTAAAAGAAGAAGATCCACTGCCTAAAAAATTTGTCAATGAATATGCAAAAACCAAGCGAAAAGCCGAATTACTTTTAATCGATTCTGGTATACCTTTTATAATTTTAAGACCTCGAGCACTTATTGGCCGAGGCGATACGGTAATCATGCCAAGGCTGATAAAAGCGAATACCGAAGGAAAGTTAAAAATCATTGGAAATGGTAAGAACATGGCAGACCTTACTTCAGTAGAGAATGCCGCAAATGCAATTGTATTAGCCGTTAAAGCTAAAGGTGCTGCTGTGAATGAAATCTATCATATCACAAACGGAAAACCAATAATGCTATGGAAAGTCATCCGTGATGTACTGCAACAATTAGGCAAAAAGCCACCCGTTAAAAAAGTACCTTTTAAAATCGTAAAAACACTTGCTAAACTGCTAGAATTAAAATCAAGGATAACAAACAGTTCCGAGCCCACATTAACACAATATGGCGTAGGAACTTTAGCTATCTCTATGACCTTAGATATTTCAAAAGCAAAAAACTTATTGGGGTATGAACCAAAAGTAACAACCAAAGAAGCCATTCATGAATTCGTAAAATGGACCCAGCAAGATGAACAATAGTAAAATGTATTTAGGTTACGCAGGATATTGTTTGTCTAAAGAGCATCATGCCATTTCTGGAGGGCGCAAAAAAGACATTGTTTTTAATGCATTGTGGGGCTTGATTGAACACCCAAATGAAGGCTATATTTTGTATGACACCGGATATTCTAAGCGGTTTTACAAAGCAACAAAACACTATCCTGATAAAATTTATGCACAAATAACAAAAGTTTTCATTACAGCGAATGAAGAAGTACAAGCGCAATTGAAAGCGGCTGGAATTGCTTCAGAAAGTATCAAACATATTGTGATAAGTCATTTTCATGCCGATCATATCGGAGGTCTTAAAGATTTTCCGAATGCCACCTTTCATGCCTCCCAAGAAGCAGTAGAGCAATTCAATAAAATTCCTAAAATTCTTGGCTTTACGAAAGGAATTCTTAAGGAATTAGTCCCAGATAATTTTATGGAAAGGATTTCATTGGTTAATGACAAGACTAAGGTTAAATTGCCAATCTTAGGAGAATGCTTCGATGTATTTGGAGATGGACATCTTATAACAGTTCCTTTAACCGGTCATGCTGCTGGGCAAATTGGGTTGTTAGTAGCTACCGCTAAACGCTCTTATTTTTTAATTGCGGATAGTTGTTGGTTGCAAGAATCTTATAAAAAAGGGGTACTTCCCTCATCCATGGTTCGGCTATTCTTTTATTCATGGAAGCAATTTAAATCAAGCTTAAAAAAGATTACAGATTATCATCTTAACCACCCAGAAACCATTATTGTTCCCACCCATTGTGAGAAAACTACAAACCCATTGGTGCAATCAAAAATCAACATGAATGACCTTTAAAACTCAAATTTTATTTGCACTAATTCGGATAAGAATAAGCAAATGGTTGTTTGCAAATAAGCCGCATAAATTGCAACAAAAACGGTGGAAAAAAATGCAACAAAATCTATTAAAATCTCCTTTTTATAAAGAAAAAGTTCTCAAAAAAATCCCTTTGGAAAACTACCCCATCATGAATAAAGCAAAATTTATGGCAAATTTTAATGAGATAAACACCCAAGGCATCTCTTTAAAAGAAGCCATGGATGTAGCCTCTAAAGCAGAACATTTACGTAATTTTTCACCTACCATAAAGGGTATTACAGTGGGTTTATCATCGGGCACCAGCGGTAATAGAAGTATATTTATGGCCAGTCAGAAAGAGCGTGCCTATTGGGTAGCTTGTGTTCTTGATCGGGTCATTGGAATCTCAACAAAAAAAACGAACATCGCTTTCTTTCTAAGAGCAAATAGTAATTTATACAGCTCCGTAAAATCAAAACGAATACATTTTGAGTTTTTTGACATTTTAAAACAATTACAGCTTTACATACCTCAGTTACATAATTTGCAGCCTACCATTTTGGTTGCACAACCTAGTGTGCTCATGGAACTTGCTTCTTTTATAGAAAACGGTAGCTTATCGATTACACCCCTAAAAGTTATTTCTGTAGCCGAAGTATTAGAACCTGAAGATGCTGAATACCTACAAAGTGTTTTTCGTCAAAAAATACATCAGGTGTATCAATGCACCGAGGGGATGCTTGCTACCACCTGCCAATATGGCCATCTGCACTTTAATGAAGACTTTCTTATCATTGAAAAAAAATATATTGATGCAGAAAAAAAACGTTTTCATCCCATTATTACAGATCTGTTCCGAACCACGCAACCCATCATTCGCTATGAACTCAATGATATTTTACATGAAAAATCTGCTTGCGCTTGTGGAAGTAAATTTCAAGTAATACATAAAATTGAAGGCAGATCTGATGATGTTCTCTCTTTTACATCCTACCAAAATAAACAAATAAAAGTATATCCAGATTTCATAAGACGAGAAATAATTGGCGCTCATGCGCTTATTACAAATTACACGGTTGTGCAAAAAAACGAGTCCTTACTAGAACTGTTTATAGGAGAAAGTGCCTACTACGAATTGGCAAAAAATAAACTGCAAATGTTTTTAAAAGCACAAGGAATTTATGAGGTTGAAATTCAGCGTGCTTTCAAAAAAAATTATTCACAAGGCAATAAATTTAGAAGAATACAAAATGAGTGGACTAAAAGTTAAAATTGAAGGAACCGGTGTTTATCTGCCAAAAGTAGTCTCTTCAGGAGAAATAGAAACTAAAAACGGCATCCCGCTAGGCTGGAGTCTAAAATATTCTGGGGTACAGAATCGGCATCATGTAACCGATGAAACCAACGGATATATGGGCGCTCGGGCAGCGGAAGATGCCATGAAAGCGGCAGGTATTTCCTTAGAAAATATTGACATGCTAATTTCTGCAGGAGGCACTTATGACTATCCTTTGCCCAACCAAGCCAGTATCATAAAACATGCGCTAACACGTGGTGATGATTTTGATTTCCCTGCCATAGACATTGATAGCACTTGTTTAAGTTTTGTAACCGCGATGGAGATTGCCTCTAGAATTTTAGACGGGAAAATTTATAAACGAATCCTAATTGTTTCTTCAGAGATTGCTTCAAAAGGCTTAGACCCGACAAACTGGGAAACGGTTACCTTATTTGGTGATGGCGCTGCTGCCGCTGTTCTAGCATACGATCCAACAGGCAACTCTACTGTGTTGAAAAGCCAGCAAAAAACATTCTCGGAAGGTGCTTATTATTCGATTATTAGAGGTGGTGGCAGTGTTCATTTTTATGAAGATTTACCACATGACAAAGCCTTATATTCTTTTAAAATGGATGGTAAAAAACTGCTAAAGCTTGCCAAATATAAAATTTCACCATTTGTAAACACTTTTTTTAGCGATATAGACAGCTCCATGGAAGATATAGATCTAGTCATTCCGCATCAAGCTTCTCGAGCGGGTTTAGCAATGATGAAAAGAGCAAAGTTATTTCCTAAAGCACAAATTATAGACAATCTTTATAAAAATGGCAATTGTATTGCTGCTTCCATTCCGATGGCGCTTCATGATGCGATTCAACAAAAAAAACTAAAAAGAGGTCAAACTTGCTTTTTGATCGGAACTTCTGCTGGTTTCTCTATTGGCGCAATATTGTTTACCTATTAATAGCTTTTAATAGCAGACAAGAGTCCACTAAATATGTCATAAGACGAACGCTTGTATTTTAAAAGTATCTTTTAATTGGCGATGCCTTAAGAGTATCATGAAAATTAGAATAAATTGAGTTTATAAAATTGCGATCAACTAATAGTACTCCAAATTTTTGAACTTTTGGAGATTTGGATGAACGTGTTTTTAATGTTTATATTTTCTGGTTTGGATAAATTAGCATCCTCTTGTAAAACTGAGATTGCCGTATTTCTGGCAGCAACTAAAATTTTAGAATCTTTAACCACATCGGCAATTTTTAAATTTAAAACACCACTTTGTTGTGTTCCCATTAAATTGCCAGGTCCCCTTAATTTTAAATCTACTTCTGCAATTTTAAATCCGTCTGTAGTTTCTACCATGGTTTTTAAACGCGTTTTAGTTTCTAGTGATACTTTATAAGTAATCACCAACTATAGAATAATGACAAATTATTTTGTAATTTGATAAAAGACACTAATTCACTAAGCAAATTTACTCTTAATTAAATTGAGGGATTATAGAATTTTAATACTCATTTCGTTAAATCCTTCATCAAGATTATCTGTACTTATAATATTACGTATCAATATTGCATCTACCCTAACCCAATAACTAAATCCAGAATCTAGGTTTTTAAAAAAAACCAATCCATTATTATCAGTAATTTGGGTTAAAGTAACTGCATTAACTTCATCCTTTGCATCACTCCTTGAACCAAACACTGTAACTCTAAGACCACTTCTTGGGTTTCCAGATAAGGTGCCAGAAACATAAACTTCTAGGTCTGATGATGAGATATTGGAGTCTTCTAATTCACATGATGTAACTGAAAAAAATATAGCAATTAGAAATGTTAGATTGAAAAGTCTACAATAAATACGATTTTTAATAAAAGTCATCTTAATGATTGGTTTGTTAATGTATTCGTTAACGGAAATATTACGATCCGTTGAAAGATTGATTGGGCAAGATACAACATAACTGGAGCAAAATAATTTATTACCTTTATTTAAAAAATTAAAAACCTAAATTACAGTGATCCACGACACAACAAGTATGACTTAACCAATAATATAAATATTTTAATTATACCAAAATTGATTTCTATTTGCTGGGTAAATAAAAAAAATTGGGAATGTAATTTGACCTCAAAAAAAAGATTATAAAGACAAACTCATATCTATAAGATAGAAAATAACGAAAGGATAACTTAAGACGTGTATAATTAATTGCAATGCTTCGAGCTTACTTTCAAAAATTCCCTCAGATTTTCTATTTGTTAAACTTAGTATTTAACCTGGTAAATAACCGAACACAAACATGTTATTAAATCTTAATCTTCAACTAATATTACTCCAAATTTTTGAACTTTTAGAGATTTGGATGAACGTGTTTTTAATGTTTATATTTTCTGGTTTGGATAAATTAGCATCCTCTTGTAAAACTGAGATTGCCGTATTTCTGGCAGCAACTAAAATTTTAGAATCTTTAACCACATCGGCAATTTTTAAATTTAAAACACCACTTTGTTGTGTTCCCATTAAATTTCCGGGTCCCCGAAGTTTTAAATCTACTTCGGCTATTTTAAATCCGTCTGTAGTTTCTACCATGGTTTTTAAACGCGTTTTTGCTTCTGCGGATAATTTAAAACTCGATAATAAAATACAATAACTTTGGTCTGCTCCTCGCCCAACTCTTCCGCGTAATTGATGTAATTGAGAAAGTCCAAAACGTTCTGAACTTTCAATAATCATAACACTTGCATTAGGTACATTAACCCCCACTTCAATAACAGTTGTTGCCACCATAATTTGAGTTTCATGCTTTACAAAACGTTGCATTTCATGCTCTTTATCGGCAGGTTTCATCTGCCCGTGCACAATACTTATTTGATATTTAGGCGTTGGAAACTCTCTAGAAACACTTTCATAACCATCCATTAAATCCTTATAATCCATAGCTTCAGATTCTTGAATTAATGGATAAACAATATAAATTTGTCTGCCTTTAGCGATTTCATCTCTCATAAATTTAAAAACAGACAAGCGATTGCTATCAAAGCGATGCACTGTTTTAACTTCTTTTCTTCCAGGAGGCAATTCATCGATCACAGAAATATCTAAATCGCCATAGACGGACATTGCTAATGTTCTTGGTATTGGTGTAGCCGTCATGACCAAAATATGTGGTGGCATCTTATTTTTCATCCAAAGTTTGGAGCGTTGCGCTACTCCAAATCTGTGTTGTTCATCAATAATTGCAATTCCTAAATTATTAAATTGTACTTTATCTTCTAATAAAGCATGTGTGCCAATTAAAATATGTAAAGTTCCGTCTTCTAAATGAGCATGAATTTCTCTTCTTTTCTTTGCTCTTACTGACCCCGTTAAAATATCAACCTTAATATTCATGCCTTGTAAAAGTTCTGAAACGGCGATATAATGTTGATTTGCTAAAATTTCTGTGGGTGCCATGATTGTAGCTTGAAAACCATTATCAATAGCTAAGAGCATCGATAATAGAGCAACGATTGTTTTTCCAGAACCCACATCGCCCTGCAAAAGACGATTCATATGCGCTCCCGATGCCACGTCTTTTCTGATTTCTTTTAACACTCTTTTTTGAGCATTCGTTAAATTAAAAGGTAATTTATCCGCATAAAATTCATTAAAAATAGCACCTACATTTTCAAAGATAAACCCTTTTATTTTTGTTTTGTTGATGAGCTTTTTTCTTACCAACTGCAATTGAATAAAGAATAATTCTTCAAATTTTAAACGGTATTGAGCTTTCGCCAAATTCTCTTGACTTTTCGGAAAATGAACATTTAATAAAGCTTCTTTTTTAGGCATCAAACTAAAATCGCCTATAATTTCTGGGGATAGACTTTCTTGAATGGTATCATAAACGATTTGCAGTAACTTTAGAACATAGCCCTGCATCAATTTATTGGAGACACCAGAGTTTGTTAATTTTTCTGTGGATGGATAAACCGGTTGCATTTTAGACTGCAACTTTTTTTTATATTCCTTCACCAACTCCATTTCTGGGTGTGGAATGCTAAAACTACCGTTGTAATGATTTAATTTTCCATACACCACATAAGGTTCATTTACTTTTAAGGAATCTTTAATCCATTTTTGACCCCGAAACCAAACCAACTCCATCGTTCCGGTAGCATCTTGAAAAGTAGCTACTAACCTACTTCCTCTTTTTTGTGCGATCTCATTTACTCGTGTTATTTTTCCAACAATCTGAACTTCGGAAGCACTGGGTTGTAAATCTTTAATTTGATAAAATTGTGTTTTATCGATATACCGAAACGGAAAAAAATTGAGTAAATCGTTGCATGTTTTTATACCTAATTCAGAATATATAAGACCCGCTCTTTGCCCACTAATGCCAGGAATATATGTAATGGGTTTGTTTAAAATCAATTTGCTATGAATATAAAGAACGAAAATACTAAATTCGGAGTAAATTTTTTGTCGTAGTAGTCGCTATTTGAAAGAAAAAAATCATCATTTTATTTTTCAGTAATTTGAAAACAGAACTGGTATTAAATAAATTAAAAAAGTCCCTTATAATCATTGATTATAAGAGACTTTAAATATCATTAATAAATTCTAATTGATATAAATTCTATTCCTTCTTTATGAATTCTACTATCTAAAAACAACTTTAGAAGTTCCGTAATTTACTTCAGCACTGTTTACTTGTAATACTATGACACCTGTTTTCACTTTAAAGTCAAACTCTAATTCGTTTTTACCCGCTGTTAATTGTGCTTTGCCTCTATAAATTACCTTTCCTGTAATGTCTGATAAGGTTACCGTAGCTTCTGTATCTGTTTCACTGAATAATAACAGGTGGACTTCCTAGTAATTTTGTGACTAATTTTCTTAGGCCGCTTTGTTAAAAATTCCTTTTAATTTTAATTCCATTTCTAAAGGGGTTCAATACCCTAAATTCCTTTTTTAAGGCTTTTAATTCTTGCGCTTCTGCAGATAGTACTTTCTTTTTAGAAAAATCACCAGACCTTGCTGCAAACTCTCGTTTCCAGCGACTAATCATACCTGGGTTTAAACCATATTCCTCTCCTAGTTCCTTTGGTTTACTTCCAGATTTTAATAGTTCTACTAGCATAACCTTAAACTCGTTATCACGTTTTTTTGCCATAATCTAATGTATAAATATTTAGGGACTCTAAAAAATAGTCACATCAAAGGTAGACACTCCAAAATCTTTAGTCCTGCTTAGGTAGGACTTTTTTTGTGCTATATATTTAACGTAAATCTTCTTTTATTTCTCGTACATTTGCAAATTATTATCAAACAAAAAAATGAGATTACATAGAAATTTAACCTTTGCTGTCATAGACAGCATTAGAGATATATTTAACGAGGGCGTTTACGCAGACAAAGCAGTAGAAAAAGCGCTTAAAAGGGATAAACGTTGGGGAGCAAGAGATCGAAAATTTGTGGCAGAAACCATTTATGATATTGTTCGTTGGAATCGTTTATATGCAGAAATTGCAGAAGTAAAAGCACCTTATGACCGAGATAATATTTGGAGATTGTTCTCTGTTTGGTGTATTTTACGTGGAATTGCATTACCAGATTGGAATCAGATTGGAGACGTTCCTGAACGAAGAATTAAAGGTCGTTTTGCCGAACTTTCTAAAACCAGAAAATACCGAGAATCCATTCCTGATTGGATGGATGAAATGTGCCTTTCTGAATTAGGTGAAGCACTATGGACCAAAGAAATAGCCGCTTTAAACGAACAAGCGAGTGTAATTTTAAGAACAAATACATTAAATATTTCTAAAGAGATACTCCAAAAAAAATTAAAAGCAGAAGGCGTAGCAACCGAATTTGTGCCGCATCACCCAGATGCTTTAGTATTGCCAGAAAGAGCGAATGTTTTTAAAACAGAAGCTTTTCATAACGGTTTTTTTGAAGTACAAGATGCTTCTTCTCAATTGGTGGCAGCCTATTTAGATGTAAAACCAGGAATGAAAGTGGTAGATACCTGTGCTGGTGCGGGCGGAAAAACGCTGCATTTAGCATCTTTAATGGAAAATAAAGGTCAAATTATTGCCATGGATATTTACGAAAGTAAACTCCGAAAATTAAAAGTAAGGGCTAAAAGAAATAAAGCACATAATATAGACATGCGTGTGATCGATTCTACAAAACCGATTAAAAAGCTATATGGCAAAGCAGATAGAGTTTTAATTGATGCTCCTTGTTCTGGCTTGGGTGTTATCCGAAGAAACCCGGATTCTAAATGGAAGCTGCAACCCGAATTTATTGAGAATATCAAAAAAGTACAACAAGAAATTTTACAAAGCTATGCTAAAATCGTAAAACCTGGTGGAAAAATGGTGTATGCAACCTGCTCTATTTTACCTTCAGAAAATCAAGAGCAAGTTCACACTTTCTTAACATCAGAATCCGGAAAAGATTTTACTTTTGTTTCTGATAAAAAAGTATTTGCTCATATTTCTGGTTTCGACGGATTTTATATGGCTCTTTTAGAAAAAAAACAATAATATTATGATTAAAAAATTACTTACACTTACAATTACTTTACTTTCATTTACCGTTACTTTTTCACAAGAAACGTATTATAATGATGTAGACTTAACGCTAACCGGAATTGCTTTAAAAGACGCCTTAGCAACTAAAATTACTGCAACACACACTAATTTTTTAGTATATACTCCAGGAGTTTGGGAGGCATCTAAAGTTACCGATGTTAACCCAACAAATTCTTCTGAAATACTATTAATCTACGGCTATGAAAATGGCTCTGATGGCAGTATAGACAATGATAGAGAAAGAGGTATTAATAATAATGGTGGTGGAAATAGCGATTGGAATAGAGAACATGTTTTTGCGAGATCTTTAGGAAATCCGAATCTGGGAACTACGGGTCCTGGTGCAGATGCGCATCATTTAAGACCTTCTGACCCAGGTAGAAATTCTTCAAGAAATAATAGAAAATTTGGTAGAGGCACTGGAAACTCTGGTTTTTCAACAGTCGATTTTCATGATGGTTTAGATGGACCAAATACTGCTGCTTGGTATCCTGGTGATGAATGGAAAGGTGATGTTGCAAGAATGATGATGTATATGTATGTTCGCTACGGATCCGTTTGTTTGCCTACTGCCGTTGGGGTTGGTAGCACTCAATTTACTCCAGATGAAATGATTGATTTATTTCTAGTTTGGAATATAGAAGACCCAGTATCTGACTTTGAAAAACAAAGAAACCCTTTTCATGAAAATACAAACAATACGTACGCTCAAGGAAATAGAAATCCGTTTATAGACAACCCTTATTTAGCAACAAGAATTTGGGGTGGAGATTCTGCCCAAGATCTTTGGGGAATTTATACAAGTAGCGATACGGAAGCACCAACAGCACCAACTAATTTAGTTGCAAGTAGTGTCAATATAACCAATTTTACAGTTTCTTGGACTGCCTCTGATGATAATGAAGCTGTTACAGGATACAATGTTTATGTTGATGGAGTTTTAACAGAACAAACTTCGAATACCACTGTAACCATAAGTGGTTTATCTTCTAATACAACATACACCATTACAGTTTTAGCAAAAGATATTGCAAATAACCAATCTGCTTTAAGTACTCCGCTAGAAGTTACTACATTAGAAGATACAGAAGCACCTACTACACCTGCAGAAATAGTCGTTAATAATATTTCTGATACCGCTTTTACTATTAGTTGGTCAGCTGCAACAGATAATTCAGAAGTAGCTTCATATGATGTATATTTAGATGGAAGTTTAAATACAAACACGATTAATTTAACACATACTTTTACAGGCTTAGTAGTTGGTACAAGTTATAGTGCATACGTAATTGCTAAAGATGCGGCTGGTAATTCATCAGCGCAATCAGCAACAGTGAATGCAACTACAGTGGCTAGTTCAGGTGTTGCATCAGAATTATTTTTCTCTGAATATGTAGAACCTGCAACAGGTAATAATAAAGCCTTAGAAATTGTAAATCTAACAGGAAGTACAGTTAGTTTAGCTGGCTATTCTATTAAAAAACAATCTGATGGTAGTGGCCCTTGGGTAGATGTTTTTGATATCTCAAACGGATCCGTTAATACTATTATTCCAGGTGATGTATTTGTAATTACACATATTGATGCTGCAGACCCTATTCTAGTTGCTGAATCTGATTTAGTAGGACCACCAAATATTGATACCAACCCTAATCGATTTGGTTCTCCTTTAAACTTTAATGGAAATGACCCAATTGGTTTGTTTAAAAATGATGTTTTAATTGATGTGGTTGGTGAAGTGAATCAAGGAAGTTCATATAACTTTATACAAAATATTACCCTAAGAAGAAATGCCAATGTAACTGGACCAAGTACAACTTATAATGAACAAGCAGAATGGACATTCTTTGATGCTGATAAATTTGACGGAATTGGTTTTTTTACGAGTAGTTTAAGTACAGAAAATAATCTTTTAGACACTTTTAAAATGTATCCAAACCCAACAAATGGAAATTTTATAACGATCAAAACAACATCAAATACCAATGTTACAATCTACAATACTTTAGGAAAAGTCGTAAAAACTACTCTTGTAACTGCCAATAAAAATAGTATTGACATCTCTAATTTATCAAAAGGTGTGTATTTTGTAAAGTTAAAAATTGATCAAAAATCAATAACTCAAAAATTGATTAAAAATTAATAGATTTTTTTAAATAATATATTAAAAAAGACTGCCTTTATGAGGTAGTCTTTTTTTTGGGGTTCATAAACAAGTGAATAACTCCTTAACTTCACCTAAATTAATTATTCGTATTCAATTGAAAAAAAGTAAATTTGCATTTTACAACAACATACCAAAAACACGATAATGATTCATTTTTTCGGAGATATAAAAAGTAAAATATTTGCTGTTCAAACAACTAAGAAATTAACAAAAACTACGACTGATAAATTGACTTGGTTATTTGGGAATCAACCAAAAATAGAAGATGTATCTATTAAAGCCAATTTTGTCGGACCAAGAGCCGCAATGATTACTCCTTGGAGCACAAATGCTGTTGAAATTACTCAGAATATGGGGATTAAAGACATCATCAGAATTGAGGAATTTAAAGCTGTTTCTGAAGATTTTACAGATTTTGATCCTATGATTTCCGAGAAATTTAAGGGTTTACATCAAGAATCATTTACAATCAATATGCAGCCAGAAGCTATTTTAAATATTGATGACATTGCTGCTTACAACCAACAAGAAGGTTTGTCTTTGAGTGATGAAGAAGTGCAATACCTAGAAAGCGTAGCAACTAAAATAGGAAGAAAATTAACAGATTCTGAAGTATTTGGATTCAGTCAAGTAAATTCAGAACACTGTAGACATAAAATCTTTAACGGAACTTTTGTGATTGATGGCGAAGAGCAACCTACTTCCCTATTTAAAATGATCAAAGAAACTTCAAAACAATTTCCAAACGATATTGTATCAGCATATAAAGATAATGTTGCCTTCATTAAAGGACCTAACGTAGTACAGTTTGCTCCTAAAACAGCAGACAAACCCGACTTTTACGAAACAAAAGAATTTGAATCTGTCATTTCTTTAAAAGCAGAAACACACAATTTTCCAACCACTGTAGAACCTTTTAATGGCGCTGCAACAGGTTCTGGAGGAGAAATTAGAGACCGATTAGCAGGCGGAAAAGGTTCTTTGCCTTTGGCCGGAACAGCGGTTTATATGACTTCTTACTCTCGTTTAGAAGCTGCTATCGATGCTGTTAAAAACACAAGATATTGGGAAAATAAATTTGAAGCTAGAGATTGGCTGTATCAAACACCAATGGATATTTTAATAAAAGCATCCAACGGAGCTTCTGATTTTGGAAACAAATTTGGTCAACCCTTAATTGCAGGTTCTGTACTTACCTTTGAGCATGAAGAAAACGCTGCTTCCAGTGCTTCAAAACCTAGAAAATTAGGATATGATAAGGTGATTATGCAAGCTGGCGGAATTGGCTATGGAAAAGCCTCACAAGCATTAAAAGATACTCCGAAAGAAGGCGATAAAATTGTGATTCTAGGTGGAGAAAATTATAGAATCGGAATGGGTGGCGCAGCAGTTTCATCCTCAGATACGGGTGAATTTGCTTCTGGAATCGAATTAAACGCAGTACAACGTTCTAATCCAGAAATGCAAAAACGTGCCGCAAATGCAGTGCGTGGCATGGTAGAAAGTGACGAAAACTTTATTGTCTCTATTCACGATCATGGTGCTGGTGGTCATTTAAATTGTTTATCTGAATTAGTAGAAGATACAGGAGGAAAAATTGATTTGGATAAATTACCTGTCGGAGACCCAACCTTATCAGCAAAAGAAATTATTGGGAACGAATCTCAAGAAAGAATGGGCTTAGTCATTGCTGAAAAGCATTTAGAAACTTTGCATAAAATTGCTGATAGAGAACGTTCTCCTATTTATGATGTGGGTGAAGTTACAGGAGATAACCGTTTTACTTTTGAATCTAAATCTTCAGGCAAAAAACCAATGGATTTAGCGCTAGAAGACATGTTTGGTTCCTCCCCAAAAACGGTAATGACCGACAAAACGGTGGTAAGAAATTATAAAAACCCACGGTATAAAACCAAAAATTTAAAAATCTATTTAGAACAAGTTTTACAGTTAGAAGCTGTGGCGTGTAAAGATTGGTTAACAAATAAAGTAGATCGATGTGTTGGCGGAAAAGTTGCCAAACAACAATGTGTTGGACCTTTACAAATTCCGTTGAACAATGTTGGCGTCATGGCGCTAGATTATCATGGCAAAGAAGGCGTTGCAACTTCTATTGGCCACGCTCCTATTGCTGGTTTAATTAATTCAGCAGCAGGAAGTAGAAATGCGATTACAGAATCTTTGACAAACTTAATTTGGGCACCTTTAAAGGACAATTTAAAGAGTGTTTCTTTGTCTGCAAATTGGATGTGGCCTTGTAAAAATGAAGGTGAAGATGCTCGTTTATATAACGCTGTAAAAGCAGTTTCAGAGTTTTCGATGCGTTTAGGAATCAATGTTCCGACAGGAAAAGATTCTTTATCCATGAAACAGAAATACAAAGATGATGAAGTAATAGCTCCTGGAACGGTCATTATTTCTGCAGCCGGAAATTGCAATGCAATTTCTAAAGTTGTAGAACCTCTTTTACAAATTGATTGCGGAAACATCTATTATATTAACATTTCTCAAGACAATTTTAAATTAGGAGGAAGCTCTTTCAATCAAGTTTTAAATGCCATTGGAAATGAAGCGCCCGATGTAAAAAATAGTGACTTTGTAAAGAATACTTTTAATACCATTCAGGAATTAATTAAAGCTGATAAAATTACTGCAGGACATGATGTTGCTTCTGGGGGTTTGATTACTACTTTGTTAGAAATGTGTTTTGCAGATGTAGGTTTAGGTGCAGATTTTAACATCACCTCTCTAAACGAGGAAGATACTATAAAAGTGTTGTTTGCTGAAAATTCAGGAATTGTTTTTCAAGCAGATGCTGCTGTAGAAACTATTTTATCAGAAAATAATATTGAGTTTTTTACTATTGGTACTGCCAACAATTCAGGAACGGTAAACATTAAAAATAATGAAGATAACTTCTCTTTTAATGTTGCTGAAATGAGAGATGTTTGGTATAAAACTTCTTTTTTATTAGATCAAAAACAAACTGCAAATGGTTTGGCACAAGACCGATTTGATAATTATAAAAAGCAACCTTTAACTTATAAATTTCCAGAAAATTTTACAGGTAAACTTCCTGTGATTACCAATGATAAGAAACAACCTCGTCCTAAAGCAGCTATTATCCGCGAAAAAGGTTCAAATTCTGAACGTGAAATGGCAAATGCCATGTATTTAGCTGGTTTTGACGTGAAAGATGTGCACATGACCGATTTAATTTCTGGACGTGAAACACTTGAAGATATTCAGTTTATTGGTGCTGTTGGTGGTTTTTCTAATTCTGATGTATTAGGCTCTGCAAAAGGCTGGGCAGGTGCATTTTTATACAATGCAAAAGCAAAAAAAGCACTAAAAAACTTCTTTAAAAGAGAAGATACTTTATCTGTTGGTATTTGTAATGGTGCACAATTGTGGATGGAATTAGATTTAATCAACCCAAAACATAAAGTGCATGGTAAATTGATTCATAATGATTCTAAAAAGCATGAAAGTTCATTTACCTCGGTAAAAATTCAAGAAAATAATTCCGTAATGCTTTCTTCTTTAGCAGGAACAGAATTGGGGGTTTGGATTTCTCACGGAGAAGGAAAGTTTAATTTACCAGAAACCGAGGAAAACTATCATATTGTTGCAAAATACGGTTTTGAAGGCTATCCTAACAACCCTAACGGTTCCGACTTTAATACAGCAATGCTATGTGATGCCACTGGTCGACATTTAGTAACCATGCCCCATATAGAACGTTCTACTTTTCAATGGAATTGGGCAAATTATCCTGCAGGACGAAAAGACGAAGTTTCTCCATGGTTAGAAGCTTTTGTAAATGCAAAAAATTGGATAGACAAAAAAGAGTAACATTATTCCTCTAAAAAACCTCACAAATTTCAAAATCTGTGAGGTTTATTTTTAGTTTAAATTATGGTCAAAAAATCAAATGTTTATTCTTTTTGATTTTTATACAAAAAGATATACTATGGCGAAATCTCTCCAAAAAATGCTGCTTTGACCAGCAATCTTTTAGAATCTACATCATCTTTTTTATGGTCGATTCTCCTATCACAATTCCTTTTTTTAATGTAGCATCACCTTTATATAAAACTGTGGCTTCACCATAAGAGCTTACTTTAATTCTGTCAGACACATTAAATTTAAAGATTCCATCTCCATAAGCTGTTAATTTTATTTCTTCTGTAATAACATCCGAAGCCATTACTTTACTTGCTCCATAGGCGGTTACTTTTAGCTTTTTTATACTACCTTTTTCTAAATTTAAAAAACTATCACCATAAATTGAAACATCTAATCCATCCAACTTAATAGTATTCATGGTAACTTCAGATTTTCCGTAAATACGTAGAACACATTCTCTATGAATTAAAGGCGTTTGAAACATAATTTTTTCTTCACCTCTTAAAGAAAATATTTTTACATCTGTATACGTCATAATTATCTTAGCCACCGTACCCTTATATAAAGGCACCTTTCTTTCAGTTTCTCTAAGGACTATTTTTTTGTTTTTAGTGTAGGTTTTGGCACCTTCCAAATATACTTGTAATGTACCTTTGTTTAATTCATAATGAAACTTTTCAATGGGTATATTTATATCCATAATTTCAATAGCTGGTTTGTCTCCTTTCTTAAAAATCACCTCTATGTGCGGACTTACAATGATTTTATCAAAGTCTGCCTCTAACTTTATTGTTTTTTGTGCATTTAGGTTACTATTTAAAAAGAGTAAAGACATCAAGAAAATAATACTTTTAAATTTCATAATAATGTTGTTTTAAGTTAGTGTGTATGCATAGCATCTTGTTTCAAAGATATTGAGAACTGTTATAAAGACAAGCAGGTTTTCTGTTTGTTACAGTTTTCTAATAAAAATGTTTTTCGGAGCAGCAAATAGCGATTTCAACAAAATATTTGTGTTTCTGAGTTATTAAACTCCACATGTAATTATTTACCTAATAAAAATTTAAAGAGCAATTTTAGCGAGTAAATCACAAAATGTTTATGATCTAAAGTTCTTAATAATAAAGGGTGAAAACGAATCATTTACGATTTTTTACAATTAATTAGATGATATCAGCGCTATATTTGGCTCGCTATGCATTACACATATTTTTCCGGCACTGAAGTACCTCATTTAATTGAAGGATATTTTTACCTTTCTTTTGATGAAGAAGATATCCCATTTAAATCCGCCATTTTACCTATTGGATTAGCACATATATTTTATATCGGAACTGGCACACAAAAAGTTTTTGTTAATGGTGATGAAACATTGTTAAAAGGTCTAATGGTTTCTGGTCAATACTTTAGGTCATTTAAGTTTACAACCAATTCTATTACAACTTCAATAGGTGCTAATTTACATCCAACAGCGCTTCATAAATTATTAAATATTGATGTTTCAGAATTAGAAAATATACACACCCCTTTAGCACAAATTAATAATACTTTTCATCATAAACTTTTACCAATTTTCGAAGAATCTAAAGATTTTAATGAATTGATTCTTAATTTAAATTCGTTTTTTTTTAACATACCGCTACATATTGATAAAAACACGAAACAAATTGACCACGCTATTTCCTTAATTAGAGAAAAAGATGGATTATTGACTGTATTAGACATCGTAAATGAAATATCGATTTCACAAAAATCATTAGAAATACATTTTAAAAAAATAGTAGGTTTAACCCCAGGAAGGTATATTAGACAATTTCGTTTTCTTAATTTAATGAGAAAATACTTTTTTAATGAGATTGAACTATCTGATTTAATCTATAATTACAACTATTATGATTCTTCTCATTTTTATAAAGATTTTAGATTGTTTATGAATCAAGATTTCAAATCATTTTTTAAACAGGATTACCCGTTAATAAAGAAATACTTAAAAAAGTAAATTTTTACGTTTTTTTACAACATTTTTATTTGTAGCACAATTACATTTGCAGTATTATAATTAAGATATAATTGCATTGAGTTGGGGGGCTTGATATTGTTATTAATAATAATTATATTATTTGCTATGAAGTTTAAAAAGATCAAATTTAATTATTTGATCTTTTTATTTTTACATCATTAAAGAAATTAATGGTTATTGTTTAAAAAGCTTTCTTGTAAAAAATAAAATCCAAAATCATTACACTTCTGGTTTTTTTCATCAAAATAAAGAATTTCTTGAAACCAACTATCCTCGAGGCAGCCCCATAAAGGTACTCTAACGGTAGGCATGTTTCGCTCGTTTCATACTCAATCAAGTTGAGTACAAGCTTTGACCTAGAAAGGTCAAAAACCAAAATTCTATTATTTAGATTTCTGTTTTCACGGGAATGACAATTTCAACGGAAACCCTACGCAGCCCATCGAGGAATTCTTTTCGATTAAATTATGGAGAATTTATTTCTTACACTCAATTATATAAACCGATTGAAGACCATATTGATTGGTATAATACTGAAAGATGACACTCTTCTTTAAAGTATTTAACCTTTTTAGAAATGGAATTAAAATTAAAAGGAATTTTTAACAAAGCGACTTAAGAAAATTAGTAACAAAATTACTAGGAAGTTTAAATAGCGTTGTCATTTATATGTTAAACGAATTAAAAACATAGTAAGTTTTAATTAAATTTTAATTAAATTTTGTATATTTGCGCAGTTAATTATATTCATGGTTTTGGGGGAAACTAATAATTAATATACAAAAGGCTAATTTTTTTAAATTGGCCTTTTTCTGTTTCTAACTGTCACATTTTAACTTTCCTTTTGTCTTTAAATAAAAACATATAAACTCTTACTAAAATGAAACTTAAAATTACTTCACTACTCTTTTTTATTTTTGCTTCAACACTATCTTATTCACAAAAAAATATTGAAGCTTCCAATATCATGAAAGATCTAAAAGCAGGCAAAACCGTATCTTATAAGAATGCAACAATTGTTGGAATTCTCGATTTTACGTTTATGGAGGAGGCTTTAGAGAAATTACCAAGAAAGAAAAAAAATAGCTGGTGGAATATGGGAGACTCCGGTAATACCATAAAAAAATTAATCGAAGAAAAAATTTCTTTTGTAAACTGCACATTTAAAGATGATGTTTTAGCATATATTCCGGATGAAGATTCTGGTTATACTTTTACCGCTAGTTTTAAAGATGAAGTGATTTTTAAGAACTGTAATTTTGAGGGAAAAGCGATGTTTAAGTACTCTCGTTTTGAGAGAAATACAGACTTCACTGGCACTAATTTTGAGGATGACAGTACCTTTAAATATGCCAAGTTTGATAAAGAAATTGGGTTTTCTAATACTCGTTTTACTGAAATTTCCACTTTTAAATACGCTACTTTTAAAAAATATGTAAGTTTTGCTGATGCCGTTTTTGAAGATTCAGCTGTATTTAAATACACCAAATTTAATGATGGTGTTTCTTTTGAAAATACCAATTTTAAAGAAGATTTAAATATTAAGTACATGGAGGTTTCTGGAAATTTTAATATCACTGGTATGAAAGTCGGGTTTGACATCGATTCAAAATACACCAAAATAAATGGTAGAAGTTTTAATAAATATTTGTTAAAAGATTTCGACTAAAAGGAATTACACATGGTTTCATCAAGGTTGATTTTATATCAACCTTTTTTTTGTTCAAAAAAGTATGTTATTTTTAAAAAACAGTCAATTAAGCTAAATCTTTTTACTAAATTCTTACACCACAATATTTATAAAAATCCCTAAAAAAACAATTGAAAATCAAACTTTAATAAGGATCTAGGAAAGCTTAAAATCAGTTGTGGTTATTAAATTAAAAAGACAGCCATCTAAAGAAAAACACAAAAAATAAGACCAATAAATATCTAATTCATAAAATATAAAGTCTATTCATAAGTATTTGTGAAATTAAAGTAATTTCACTATTTTGCAAACACAAAAACAGACAATATGCCAACAGAAATTACGAGGTTATTTGACTTTCCATATTATCAATTAGAAAAGTATAACCTTAAAAAAGCTTTTACAACCAAATATAATGGTACATGGGAATCTATTTCTTCTCAAGAATATGTAGATAAGTCCAATCAATTAAGTAGAGGTTTGCTAAAACTTGGTATTCAACCCAATGATAAAATTGCAATAATTTCTACTACCAATAGAACAGAATGGAATATTTGTGATATTGGTGCGCTGCAAACAGGTGCACAAACAGTGCCCATTTACCCAACAATTTCTAAAGAAGATTATGAATATGTATTGAATCATTCTGAAGCTATTTATTGTTTTGTATCGGACATTACCATCATAGAAAAGTTAAACCAGATTAAAGGAAACACAAAACTTAAAGGAATTTATACTTTTGATGATATTGCTGGAGAAAAAAGTTGGAAAGAAATTCTAGAATTAGGAAAAGATACTCAGAATCAAAAGGAAGTAGAAATTAGAAAAAAAGCTGTAAAATCAGGAGATTTAGCTACTTTAATTTATACTTCCGGAACTACTGGAAAACCAAAAGGAGTAATGTTATCTCATGGAAACATTGTTTCTAATGTTATTACAAGTGAAGAAAGTGTTCCTTTAGAGAAAGGAAAAGATAAAGCGTTAAGCTTCTTACCTGTTTGTCATGTTTTTGAACGTATGATTTTGTATTTGTATCAATATTGTGGAACAGAAATTTACTTTGCTGAAGGTCTTGATAAATTAACCGAAAATGCTCAGGACATTAAACCAAATGTGATGACGGCTGTTCCGCGTTTGTATGAAAAAATTTATGACAAAATTATTTTAAAAGGAGAAGATCTAACAGGAATAAAAAAGAAATTATTTTTCTGGGCTGTAAACTTGGGGTTACGATATGAACCTTATGGTGCAAATGGTTGGTGGTATGAAAAGCAACTAGGTGTAGCACGGAAGCTTATTTTTTCTAAATGGCAAGCTGCTCTAGGAGGAGAACTTAAACTGATGGTTTCTGGAGCTTCTGCTTTACAGCAAAGGTTAACACGAATTTTTGCAGCAGCAGGAATGCCCATTATGGAAGGTTATGGTTTAACGGAAACATCGCCAGTAACTTCTGTAAATTTTGTTGAACAAAATGGTAAAAGAGGATTTAGAGTGGGAACTGTTGGTCGAGTTATTAGTAATGTTGAAGTGAAAATTGCAGATAATGGAGAGATTTTAGTAAAAGGACCTAATGTAATGCAAGGTTACTATAAAGATGCTAAAAAAACAGCCGAAGTTATCAAAGATGGTTATTTTCATACCGGAGATAAAGGGGAATTGGATAAAGATGGCTTCCTAAAAATTACGGGTAGAACCAAAGAAATGTTTAAAACTTCTGGAGGTAAATATGTAATTCCACCTTTACTAGAAGGAGAACTAAAACAATCTTTATTTATAGAACAAGTAATGGTCGTTGGTGAGAATGAAAAAATGCCTGCAGCTATTATTCAGCCAAATTTTGAATATTTAAGAGATTGGGCAAAAGATCATGACATTGCTTTTAGTTCAAATAAAGATTTAACAACTAACGAAAAAGTAATTGCAAAAATTCAAGAAGCAATAAACGATTGTAATCTTCAATTTGGAAAATGGGAACAAATTAAACGTTTTGAATTAACTCCAGATGAATGGTCTATAGATGGCGGACATTTAACCCCAACCATGAAAATGAAACGAGCAGTTATTAAGAAGATATACCAAGATTTGTATACCAAAATATATGGTTAAATTTTTAAATTAAACGTAATAAAATATAAAACCCCAAATTAAAAAATTGGGGTTTTATATTTGCAAAAAAATTGAAATAAATAGCATACCATTAGATCACTTTAATAGAACAGCCTATTGCTCTAGTTTCGGTTTTCTGTATCTTTTTTCCGGATAACAAAGCATCCACTGCATTTTCAACATATTTTTCTGTAACGGCATCCGGGTTTCTAGAACTATTATCAATAGCCCCTATATATTGCACTTTCATGTCATTTTTTGTAATGATATAGACATGAGGCGTTTTTGATGCTCCGAATTTTGGATACACATTTTGCCCTTCATCAAACAAATAAGGAAAAGTAAAACCTTTTTCAGTAGCTCTTACTTTCATGTCTTCAAAACCATCTCCTTTTGATGCCGCTGGGTCATTTGGGTTGATAGCAATCACAGGGTATCCTTTTGCCTTGTATTTATTGTCTAAAGCGATGATTCTATCTTCATTCGCAACTGAATACGGACACATATTACACGTAAACACCACGATAAAACCTTTGGCATCTTTGTAATCTGATAAAGATACCATACGGTCATCTATGTTTTTTAAACTAAAATCTTCTACTGTATCTCCAACAGCATAACCATTCTCTGATTTGGTTGTAAAGGCTGCTGTAGCTATTAAAACAACTGCCATTAATAAAATTCGTTTGATTGTTTTCATAATTTATGGATTTAAAAAGGTTTTTAATTCATTTTCTAAAGTTTCAAAATCAAAGGATTTTTCGTAAAATTTTCTTTTATTCTTGTTGTAAATTAAGGTTGCAGGCAAGGCTCCACTCCACTCTTTATCGATCGCTTTTATCCAAAAATCTTCGTTTATATCATCTAACAAGACTACTTCAGATTGTATGTTTTTCTTATTTATAAAAGGAATCAATTTTTTTTCTACTTGTTTCGGAAAATCTAAACTTACTAATAACACATTTACATTTTTAGAAGCATACTCTTTTTTAATTCTTTCAAAATAAGGTAATTCTTTAACGCAAGGTGCACACCAAGTTGCCCAAAAATTAACAACATAAATTTGATCATCTTCTTTTTCTAATAAAGGTTTTAACTGATTGTAATTGTAAGATTTTACAGTAGTAATATTCAGGGAAGTTTCTACTTTTTTACCTGTTGAATTAGTATTCTTTGTTTGCTTATTACAGGCAAGTAAAAAACAAGCAAGTAAAATAAAATAATATTGAGTTTTCATAAGTTATAAAATTACATCAATAAAAAGATGCGATAAAATAATTAACTCATTATTAACAAAAAAGCTCCAAAAGTAAATACTTGTGGAGCTTTATGCTATGAAAAGATTGAACTAATTATCCGTAAATATCATTTAGAATTTTAGCCAAACGAATTCCTCCTTTTTGCAACTGCGATCTTACAATAGCAAAGTGATCATAAGAATATCTATATCTCAAATTTTCGCCACTTTTTGCAGATGCATATACTTTTTTTGTGATCTGATGTATTTCTTCAACCCAATCTAAAACAGAACCTTTTTCAATACTTTCTATCTGTTTTTTTGATAAGTATTTGGCATTATCCGCTAGTTCTATATAACTCATATTCCATGCTTCAATCATTTTGGTGTCCCAAACTGAATGCATATTTGTTCCTTCTCCAAACCATTGCACCTGAAAATCATTTCCTCCTTTGTCTTCTTTTTGTCCGATATGCATAGGTTGATGCAAATCACCCACAAAATGAATCAATAATTTTAGATAAAAAACACGGTCTTCTTCACTACTATTCTCGTCTTTTAATACGGTGATGCATTTATCAATTGCGGTAACTAAATCTCCTTTTGGATTTTTTTCTGCCTCTGCATAGGTTTGATCTAATTTCATGTTTACATAATGCCAAGGAGAAAATTCTCTATACTTTCTCTCCGACTTTATTTCATCAGCAAACGTAGACACAAAAGCCAAACTTTCACCTTTTAAAATTTTATCAATATTTCTTTTAGCTTTTTTTGTTAAATGTTTCTCTGCAATTTTTCCAGTAACTCTATGTCCATTCTGTCCCCAAAAAATAGCATCCTCTTCAGAAGATTTTGCAAAGAAAAAGAAAGGAATTAATAACAATAATTTAATTTTCATGTGTAGCTTATAAATTTAGGTTCGGGCAAATTTAAGAAAATATTTACCAAGAAATTTGGAAAACAAGAAAATAATTTGATATATTTGTGATATCAATTTAATATCATAATAAAAACAAATAAAAATGAAAGCAGAAAAAATTATTAAGCTAGCAAATGGTTACCTAATGTTAGTAGTTGTTTTAGTATTATTTTTTGGAGGCATAGCCATGTCCTTTATACAACAAACTCCTATGTATATACCAGCAATATTGCTTGGTTTTATCGGATTTTTTGGTTTTATTTTAGTGAACCCCAATACTTCTAAAGTTATTCTACTTTTTGGTAAGTATGTAGGTACTATCAAAGAAAACGGTTTGTATTGGGCAAATCCATTTTTTACGAAAAAGAAAATTTCTTTAAGAGCTAGTAACTTTGACAGTGAGCGTTTAAAGGTAAATGACAAACTAGGAAACCCAATTATGATTTCGACCATTTTGGTTTGGCGAGTAACCAATACCTACAAAGCTGCTTTTGATGTTGATAATTATGAAAATTTTGTCCGTGTACAAACGGATGCAGCGGTTAGAAAGTTAGCAAGTATGTATCCTTATGACAATTTTGCGGATGAAGGCCATGATGAAGATATTACATTACGTTCTAGTGTTAATGAAGTTTCTGAAGCTTTAGAAAAAGAAATAGAAGAACGTTTATCCATTGCGGGTATAGAGGTTTTAGAAGCTAGAATTGGATATTTAGCTTATGCACAAGAAATTGCTTCTGCAATGTTAAAAAGACAGCAAGCTACAGCTATTGTAGCAGCAAGACATAAAATTGTACAAGGTGCAGTTGAAATGGTAGAAATGGCTTTGAATGAACTAAATAGAAAACAAATTGTTGAGTTAGATGATGAGCGAAAAGCAGCAATGGTTAGCAACTTATTGGTTATTTTATGTGGTGATAAAGAAGCGAGTCCTGTGGTAAATGCCGGTACATTAAGTCATTAATTAACCCATCTTAATCTTGCCTAAGGGAAGAAACTCAAGGTTCATAAAATAAAATATCAAGTTGAATACTCTTAAAAAATATCAATTGGAAAACGGAGTTTTGGAGAATCTAAAAAAAAGAAATTCAAGAATAAAAATTAAGCATATCAATTCATATGAAAGAATATAAAATAGTTGAATTAAAACTAGGGTTTAGAAATAGATCACAAAATTTTGAAGACTTACTAAATCTGCATGCCAGAGAAGGTTGGATTTTTAAAGAAATTCCTCATGGTTGGAATAGTATGATTTTAGAAAGAGAGAAAAACCGATAAGAATGAAAGAATATAAATTTTTGAAACAAAAAATGAGCTGGTCCAATAGTCAAAATAATTTTGAAGATGAAATCAATTCCCATGCAAAACAAGGTTGGCGTGTCATAAATGTATACTGTAATACGAATGGTGGTGTTTACGCTCTTTTAGAAAAAGATAAAAACCGATAATTATGAAAGTTTTTAAAGAAGAACAACGTTTTACACAATCTTGGCTAATTATTATTCTAATAGTTGCCATTGGTGTTCCGTTCTTGTTTGGTGTTTATGGAATTATTCAACAGGTCATTTATAAAATACCTTTAGGACAGAAACCAATGTCAGATGTAGGATTGATAATTTTTACAGTCAGTATGTTCTTGTTAACACTTCTTATTTTCTTTATGAAACTTTCCACCAGAATTGATCAAGAAGGTATTCAATATCAATTTTATCCGTTTCATTTTTCTATGAAAAAAATCTCTTGGGATAAAATTGAAAAAGTAGGTGTTAGAACTTATTTACCTATTAGTGAATTTGGTGGCTGGGGATTAAGAGGTGGCTTTTTTTTTAATAAAGGCAAAGAAGAAGCGGTAAATATTTCTGGAAATATTGGTATTCAATTAATTCTTAAAAGTGGAAAGAAATTATTAATTGGTACTCAAAAAGAAAATGAAGCAAAAAGTGTTTTAGAAACCTATAAATCAAAAATTAACTAAAATGATACGTATTTTAACTTCTTTATGTTTATCAATTTTTAGCATTGCAATTACTTTTGCACAAGTAAAATCCGAAGAAATCAATATCAATAATATGGCAATTCAGTTGCCAGGAACTTTAACCTATTCATCAGAAAATCAACCTTTAATAATTTGGGTACATGGCTCTGGTCCTGTTGATAGAAATGGAAATCAACCTGCACAAAATGTAAAAGCCAATTATATTAAGCAATTTAGAGATGCTGTAAATAATGAAGGAATTGCTTTTTTTAGTTATGATAAGAGAACTGCAAATTCAAAAAATACTCCTTTTTTAAGCGATGGTATTTTAATTACAGATTTCATTCTAGATGCCAAAGAAGTGGTCAATTATTTTAAAAATGATGAGCGCTTTTCTGAAATTATTTTAGTCGGTCACAGTCAAGGTTCTTTAATTGCAATGTTGGCTATAGAAAATGTAGACAAATACATTTCTATTGCTGGTGCAGGAGAAAGTGTAAATAAAACCTTAGTAAAACAAATAAACAAACAAAGTATTGAGATTGGTAAAATTGCTGAAGAGCAATTTAAAGAACTAAAAGAAACAGGAGATATTAAAGAAGTAAATCCAAATTTATTAGCTCTTCTATCAAAACCAAATCAACCTTTTTTTGCTTCGTGGATGGCGCTAAACCCGCTAGAAGAAATAAAAAAAATAAATATTCCTATTTTGATTATTAACGGAACGAAAGACATGCAAGTAAAAGTTGATGATGCTAAAGCCTTGCATGCAGCAAAACCAACATCAGAATTGGTAATTATAGAAAATATGAATCATGTATTAAAAGATATTCAAAAAGAGGAAGACAATTTAAAATCATACTTCTCTGCAGAATATCCTTTATCCACAAAACTTACAGAAACTATTGTTTCATTTGTAAAAAAGTAGAAGAAATGGCGAAGAAAAAAGCTTTCGCGTTGCGAGTTAATGAAGATATGATCAAAGCTATTGAAAAATGGGCTGCTGATGAATTTCGCTCTACAAACGGGCAAATAGAATGGATGCTCATGCAGGCTTTAAAAGATGCTAAACGCGAACCTAAAAAGAAAGAAGAATAATTTTTTTGCAAGGGAGCATGCTCCCTTACTATAAAACAAAAATAATATTGTTAAAAAAACGCTCAATTTTTATTGAGCGTTTTCTATTTTGTATATTGGTGGCTGTAAATTCAAATATTCAAAACACATAAAATGAAAAAATTACTCACCTTACTTTTTTTATGTACTTCTACCCTAGTCTTTTCACAGGAATTTTCTATGGATTTGGTAAAAAACATGAAACCACGAAATATTGGTCCTGGAGGCATGTCTGGACGTGTAACGTCCATTGATGTTGTAGAAAGCAACCCAGAAATAATGTATGTAGGTACTGCTTCTGGTGGAATTTGGAAATCTACTTCTGGAGGTGTTAAATGGGAACCAATTTTCGAAAAAGAATTGACTGCTTCTATTGGTGCAGTTGCCATTCAACAATCGAATCCAAGTGTAATTTGGGCAGGCACCGGAGAAGGAAATCCAAGAAATAGTTTAAATGGTGGCTTCGGAATTTACAAATCTTTAGATGCTGGAAAAACTTGGAAAGCGATGGGTTTAGAAAAAACAAGACATATTCATAGAATACTTGTTCATCCTACAAATCCTGATATCGTTTATGTTGGTGCCATTGGTTCGCCTTGGGGAGAACACAAAGAACGCGGTGTTTATAAAACTATTGATGGCGGTAAAACTTGGAAACAAATTTTATATAATAATAACAAAACAGGCGCTGCCGATTTAATTATGGATCCTACAAATCCTAATAAAATTATTGCGGCAATGTGGGAACACAAACGTGATCCTTGGTTTTTTAAATCTGGTGGAGAAGGAAGTGGTTTATACATTACCCATGATGGAGGAGAAAATTGGAAAGAAATCACAGAAAAAGAAGGTTTCCCAAAAGGAGAATTAGGTAGAATTGGTGTTGCAATTGCACCAAGTGAACCGAATGTTATTTATGCGTTAGTTGAAGCAAAAAAGAACGCTTTATACAAAAGTGAAGATGGTGGTTTTAAATGGAAAAAAGTAAATGACAAACCAGGTATTGGAAATCGTCCTTTCTATTATTCAGAAATTTATGTAGATCCACAGAATGAAAACAGACTGTATACCGTTTTTACCTATATCAATGTTTCTCAAGATGGTGGAAAAAACTTTACGGAATTAATGCCAGCTTATGGTGTTGATAATGGAGTGCATCCAGATCATCATGCTTGGTGGATTCATCCAACCAATGGAAAATTTATGATTGATGGAAATGATGGTGGTTTAAATATCACAAGAGACGGCGGAAAATCATGGCGATTTATAGGCAACATTCCTGTTGCACAATTTTATCATATTAATGTTGATAACGAATTCCCGTATAATGTTTATGGCGGAATGCAAGACAATGGTTCGTGGAGAGGACCTGCTTATGTATGGAAAGCACAAGGAATCAGAAACTCTTATTGGCAAGAAATTAGTTTTGGCGATGGTTTTGATGTGGTGCCAGATAAAGAAGATTCTCGCTATGGATGGTCTATGAGTCAGCAAGGTTCTGTGTTAAGATATGATTATATTACTGGGAATAATTATTCTGTAAAACCAACGCATAAAGACCCGAATGTAAAATTACGTTTTAATTGGAATGCGGCAATTAATATAGATCCTTTTGATACAAATACCTTGTATTTCGGAAGTCAGTTTGTTCATAAATCAACCGATAAAGGATTAACATGGGAAGTTATTTCACCCGATTTATCAACCAATAATCCTGAAAAATTGAAACAATCTGAAAGTGGTGGTTTAACCATGGATGCAACGGGTGCAGAAAATCATTGTACAGTTTTGGTCGTAGAACCAACTTCTTTAGAAAAAGATGTTTTATGGGCTGCTACAGATGATGGCCAAGTTCATATCACCAAAAATGGTGGCGAAACTTGGACTAATGTTGCGAAAAACATAAAAGGTTTACCAGAAAATAGTTGGATTACACAAATTAAAGCATCCAATAAAAATAAAGGAGAAGCTTTATTAATTGCCAATGATTATAGACGTTTCAACTACACTCCATATGCCTATAGAACCAAAAATTACGGAAAATCTTGGGAACGTATTGTTGATGAAAATGATGTGCAAAGTTATACGTTGTGTATTATAGAAGATCCTGAAAATGCGAATCTATTATTTTTAGGAACCGATGATGGTCTCTACATTTCGATCGATGCTGGAGGAAAATGGACCAAATGGACCGAAGGTTTCCCAACAGTTCCGGTAAAGGATTTGGTGATTCACCCAAGAGAACATGATTTAATTATTGGAACTTTTGGTCGTGCTGCTTGGGTTTTAGATGATATTCGTCCGCTAAGAACCATGGCTGCCAAAAATGTAGTTGAAGAAAAACTAGTATTATTTGCACCACCAACTGCCTATCAAACAGCTACCCAACAACCTACAGGAAGTCGATTTGGTGCTGATGCTTTATACCAAGGAGAAAACAGAAGAAGCGGCGCTTTAATTTCTTACTACATCAACAAACCAGAAGAAAAAAAGAAAGAAGAAAGCAAGACTTCCGAAAAAGTTAAGGATCAAAAGAAAAATATGGTTCAATATGATTCTATAAAACTAGAAATTTTTGATGGAGAAAGACACATAAGAACTTTAAAGTTTAAAACCCCAAAAGAAAATGGCGTGCACAAAACTACTTGGTATTTAAGAGAAAAAGGTGTAGACAGAGCCTCTAGAAGCATTAGAAAATCGTCAAGAGAACCCTCTGGTGTTACTGTTAAACCAGGAATTTATCAATTAAAAATGACTTTTGGAGATGCCGTTTCTGAACAAACTATAAAAGTGGAGTTCGACCCAAGATTACAAATTTCAGAGGATGCCATCAATCAGAAATACAAGGCAAGTAAAGTGCTTGAAACCTATCAAGAGAAAATTGCAAACATTGTAAAACAATTGGTTGAAAGTAAAAATGCAGTAACTAAAATTAAAGAAAATTTATCTAAAGAAGATAAAGAAAAATATAAAACCGAAATAAAAGCATCTACGGAAACTAACAAAAAAATTGATAGTTTAATTGCCAAGTACTTAGGTTCAATCGATAAAAGACAAGGAATTACAAGAAATCCAGAAATTACGGTAAATCAACGTTTTGGTTTAGCGAGTCGTTATATTCGATCACGATTCGGAAAACAAACTGATACAGAAAAAACATTAATGAATCAATTTAAAGAAGAATTCAAAAAAGTGGTTGCTGAAACGAATACCTTCTTTAATAACGATTGGCTTGCTTATAAAAAGTTGGTGGAAAACATTCAAATTTCTCCTTTTAAGCAAACTAAAATATATGCTGTGGAGTAAAAATTAAATGAAGAAAAAAATTTTCTTTTTATGCTTGAGCTTTATCTTTTTAAAAACTCAAGGACAAGAATTGGCTGAAAACCAAGTTGGAGCCTGGTATATGTATAACGGTACGCATCGATTATCAGAAAAAATTAAAATAATGACGAGTGCGCATGTTAGGTATTTTGAATTAGCTTCGGAATATCAGCAAGAAATATATAGATTGGGTTTCAACTATGCTTTTACTAAAAATATAAATTTTACAACAGGTTTTGTTTATTCAATTACAGACACATCCTACAAAAAAGTGGTCCCCAATTTATATGAATATCGATTTTATCAGGATTTACATTTAGAAAAATATTGGAATAAAATTAGGTTTAAACATCGAATACGTTTGGCACAAAGATTTAAAAGACCAAACTTTACTAATGAAATTCAACATAGAATTAGATATGGTTTGTTTCTAAAATATCCTCTAAAAAAAAACTTGGAACTTTATGCTTTCAACGAAGTGTTTTTACGATTTAAATCGCAAGTTTTTGAACAAAATAGAATAGGCACAGGCATTCTGAAAAAAATCGATAGGACTTTAAAACTTCGTTTAGGCTACTTTTACAACCAATTTACGAATTTGGAGCTTCATAGAATTCAATTAGGAATCATAATCAACACAAATCATTCATAAAATAAAATATTAAATACTTATGAGTATTTCAGAAATTAACAATGACATTCCTTTATTTCCAAATGATACCGTAATATTCGGAATCTTATGTGTAATTCTTGCAGGAATTTTTTACACTTCAAAAAAAGAAGCTTTCTCTAAATTTTATAAAATTGTCCCTGCACTTCTACTCTGCTATTTTATCCCTTCTATTTTTAGTTCCTTGGGAATTATTGCTGATAAATGGATTGATGTAAACGCAACCATAACACATTTGCAATCACTTTATGGAAATTTAGAAAATGTCACAAATTTAGCTTCTTTAAAAGCCTATATTTCCACGAATAATATTGACAGTACTATCTATGCTCAATTTACCGGAGGCAGTAAATTATATTATATTTCGTCTCGTTTTTTACTTCCAGCTTCATTGGTTCTATTAACCTTAAGCATCGATCTAAAAGGTGTTTTTAAACTAGGTCCCAAAGCATTAATTATGTTTTTTACCGCGACTATTGGCGTTATGATCGGAGGACCGTTAGCTATTATTTTCTTTAAATATGTGGCTCCAGATATTTTAACGCAAGTAGAAGGAACCGAACTTTGGAAAGGACTCTCTACCGTTGCGGGAAGTTGGATTGGCGGCGGAGCCAATCAATTAGCGATGAAAGAACAATGGGAAGTTTCCGATAGTTTATTTAGTATTATGGCGGTAGTTGATGTTTTAGTTGCCGAAGTTTGGATGGCATTTTTACTAATTGGTGTAGCAAAATCTGATGCCATAGATAAATGGTTTAAAGCTGATAATTCATCGATCACAGAACTTAAAAACAAGATGGAAAAGTTTACATTAGAAACGGCAAGAATTCCATCTTTTAATGATTTAATTATGCTATTAGGAATTGGTTTTGGCGTTACTTCCGTAGGGCATATTATAGGCGATTATCTTGGAAGTTATATTACCCATAATGTTCCTTTTTTAGTTGATTTTGGTTTAGGAAGCTCTTTCTTTTGGTTGATTATTACCACTACAACCGTGGGTATCTTTTTATCATTTACAAAAATTAAAAGTTATGAAGGGGCTGGCGCTAGTAAAATAGGAACTGTTTTTATTTATATTCTAGTAGCCTCTATTGGAATGAAAATGAATTTAAATGCTATCGTAGAAAACATCAGTTTATTTGCTATCGGTTTTGTTTGGATGATTATTCATGTCGGTTTATTATTTTTAGTTGCCAAAATTATAAAAGCTCCCTATTTCTTTTTAGCCGTTGGTTCTAAGGCAAATATTGGAGGTGCTGCCTCTGCTCCTGTGGTTGCTGGTGCCTTTCATCCTTCTTTAGCTCCGGTGGGTGTTTTATTGGCAGTTTTAGGTTATGCCGTAGGAACTTATGGCGCATTCTTTTGCGCTTTAATGATGAAATGGGTCAGTTAATTTTAAAACTTTTTGTAGCCTTTATCTTAATAAAAATGCATATTTGCACACTTAAATTTTAGTCAAAATGAAAAAAATTCTTTCAATACTCCTACTCGCCGTAGTTCTACATTCTTGTTCCTCTAAAAAAGAAGGCAATATGATTGTTCAAGGACAAATTAAAGGCTTGAAAAAAGGAAAATTATATCTTCAAAAAATGGTAGATACTGTTCTAGTTTCAGTAGATTCTATTGCGCTATTAGGAAATGATACTTTTACTTTAACGGATAATGTAGATTCGCCTGTTCTTTATTATTTAACTTTTGATGGAAATACAACGGATAAAAGAATTTTATTTTTTGGTGAAGAAGGAATTATTACCATCAACGATCATGTTGATAAATTTGGAAACCAACCTATAATTACCGGTTCTAAAAATCAAGAGGTTTTAGATAAATACAATGTTATTGGTAGAAGATTTCAGAATGACCGTTTAGATTTTATTAAAAAAGACTTTGATGCGAAAAGAGCAAAAGATGACGATTTGGTGCAACAACTAGAGAACGATTATAAAAAAATGGTTAGAAGAAGAGTTTTATTTACAACAAATTTTGCCATTACAAATGCAGATTTAGAAGTGGCTCCTTACATTGCTTTAACAGAAATGTACGATGCAAGTTTAAAAATGTTAGATACTGTAAACAACTCTTTGTCTCCAAGAGCTAAAAATTCTTTTTACGGAAAACGCTTTCAAGAGTATCTAGATAATATTAAGAAAGCTGAAGCTGAAGTAAAAGAATAAAGATTCTAAAAGATTACCATAATACGAATAAAGGACTTAATTTTAATTAGGTCCTTTTTTTCTATGACCATTTTAGAACTAAAATACCGGAATAAATCGTTTCTTTTAGGCTTACTTACTTTTAATTAAAGAATTTCTTGAAACGAACTATCCTCGCGGCAGAGCCATAGAGGTATCTGCCTACCGCCAGGCAGGTTTCAATCGTTTCATAACCAATCAAGTTGAGCACAAGCTTTGAACTAAAAAGGTCAAAAACCAAAATTCTATTATTTAGATTCCCATTTTCACGGGAATGACAGTAACGAAGGTTTATCTATTTTTTTTTAATTCCCAAGAATAATTTGGTATTAGCTTTAGCGGATAGTAACCTAGTCGATGTTTAGGAATTTTATATTTTATTAAGGTAATCGATAATATTCCCAAATTAAAAAAATTAATATGTCAACCTTGACTTGTGGAAAATGTTTTACAGAAGATTAATATAGACACACACTGACATAACCAAATGTTTTAAGCGATTCAATGACTTGTCAAATAAATATTATAAGTAGCCAGTAGTTAGTTCATAAGAACTAAACATACTCGTTTAAAAAATGTCAACTTGAGCATAATCGGAACCTATTGAAAGTGCTCAAATGGTTCTCGACTGCGCTACCATTGACATTTTTATTAAATAATTGTTTTTCAGTGATTTAAAGGTGGGTTAAAGTTACTTGTATTTTTACGATTATTTTGCAATTCAGTATATTTAAAACCAATTTACGTCATCTTCTACGCTTGTAAAAATTTTTTTCTTGGGTCTCGAACTGACAAAGAATATGATCATTCTTAATAAACCGATTGTCACTTCGAGTGAAATTTATTTTTCAGAAATTTTGTATCGAGAAGCTTTTAATTTCTATTTACTTCTTTACTTCTAAAATGTTCTCGATACAATTTGAATGAGTTCTCGATACAATTTCAATGAAAAATTGAAATCACTCGAACTGACACCTGGATTTACTTTAAAAATCGAAATCTAAACTCGACCTATTTTATTTTTCGTAGGAATTGAAAAGGGATGCAACGGCTAAGTGTCCAAAGCTTGTCCTCAACTTGATTGGGGAACTCAATAATGAGTCTGGACACGAAAGTGAAATCGCTTGTAGAATTCAAGACTACCAAAACCAAAATATATTTTGGTTGTAGGTAACTCGCATAGCGAAAAAGTAAGTCTAGATTTTTGGTGAAGCCTGTGCTGAACTGGATTCAGTATTCATCAATGGAAAAGAAAAGAAGAATAAAAGAAAAATATACTTTTAACTAGTTTATGTAAAAACATTATTAGGGTTTTTTAAACTAAAAGATTGCTTCAATCGTGCATCTTTCGCAATGACGTGCTGTCCCTAGAACCGTCATTGCTAATAACGAAGCTATCTCTTTTTTGGATATGCTAAATCAAAAGATTGTTTTTTGGTATATAGGTTCTCGATACAATTTCAATGAGTTCTCGATACAATTTCAATGAGTTCTCGATACAATTTCAATGAAAAATTGAAATCACTCGAACTGACACCTGGATTATCATTGACGTCTTTATTAAATAATTGTTTTTCAGTGATTTAAAGATCGATTAAAGTTACTTGTATTTTTACAATTATTTTGCAATTCAGTATATTTAAAACAAATTTACGTCATCTTCTACGCTTGTAAAAATTTTTTTCTTGGGTCTCGAACTGACAACCAACACTTTATTAACAACTGACTTAAAATTACCTAAAAATTAAATTTATAAGTGTTTATCTACTGACCTCTATAAAGATAATTCATAGTTCATCCTACACTAAAGAATTACAGGAATTATAACCACAAAAAAGAACCGAACATTGCTGTTCGGTTCTTTATATTATGGAATTCGTTTAAACTATTTTTAAACTTATTCTTTTACAAATTTTGCAGTACCTACTGCATCATTTACGTTGTATTTAATTAAGTAAATACCAGATGATAAATTAGAAACGTCTACAGAAGCTTGAGTATCATTTACATTAACACTCATTACTTTTTTACCCAATACGTTAAAGATATCTGCTTTTTGAATAGTTTCCTTAGCAGAAATATTTAATAAATTTTTTGTTGGGTTTGGATACATAGAGAACCCTAATAATTCATTGTTTGCTACACTTGCAGTACCTTCTTTATAAAAATATACATTATCTATGTAAACTATACCTAAATTAGAAGTTAAAAGGTATTGTGCAATTGCCTCTCTATCCAAGCTAGCACCAGCAATAGTAAAACTTGCTAAAGGAATATCATAAGAGATCCAAGTACCAGGATTAGGATCTGGCAAAGCTGGGGTACTTACATTTGTTGTTGTAAACTCTATAGCACTAGTTTCCCCTGCACCTGCAGCGTGGTTAGATAATTTATGATTAAGACTTTTATCTAATGTTTCAGCCTCAGTCCAAACATCTATGTGAAAATGCGTGAAATCATTTAAATTTAATGGAGTTGAGCTAAAATCAACACCTAAAAAACCACTAATATTAACTTTTTTCACATTATTGCCAGCGGCTACTTCATCATCAATATCTGCTGTATCCCAAGAAGTTCCCCAAGTAATATTACTCACATCTGCATAAGCATCACTAAATAAAGAAATCACATTTTCTGCGTCATAACTTGGTGGAGTTGGTGGTGCATCCGTAGGAGCTGCCGAAACCACAGGATCGGCTCCAATACCGGAAATATTATCAACATAAAAAACTCTACTATCTTGCGCTCCAAAACCGTTAGTACCCGAATTCCAGTTGTAATAAATTACAAAACCTGAATACTTTCCATTTGCAGGACCAGTTGCGTCTAAACCTTGATCAAAAGTCATCGTTAAAGTCTCCCAACCAGAACCTGTGTGAGAAACTGATGTAGTAGAATCTGGAGCTCCACTACCATTTACTACTTTTGGTGCAATTGTGATGGCAACAGTTGAGTAAACATCCATAGTCATTGTTAATTCGCTTGTTAAATCAACATTTTTTGTTAAAGAAATGTTGATACCTTGCCAAACTGTACCATTTGGATTTGAAGATAACATTGCAACAGTTCCTCTTGATCCACCAGTTTCTGGATCAGCTACTAAAGATGCTGCAGCATCA